>JANQPV010000067.1 GCA_028285305.1 Alphaproteobacteria bacterium
CCAACCGATCAGGTGTCACAATCCACCCGATCCTTACGCAGGCTGACGAGCAAACCAATCAGGTGTTTCTAGATGATGTGTTCGTAGAAGACGAGTTGCGGGTCGGTGAAGAGAATGAAGGATGGAAGTTCATTATGGCCCAGCTCAACTTTGAGCGGTTATTCTGCATTTCCGAGATGTTGAGAGAATTCTATTCCCTCCTTCGATGGTGGAGCCAAAACCAACCCAATGACAATTCTGAATTTCAGTACCAACGACGCTCACTTGCCAAAGTCGCCGCGGATATCGAGGTCTGCCGACTAATGGCTCAACGAGCTGCTTGGATGATGGATACGGGGCGCGTGCCTGAAGCCGAGGCGAGTATCTCCAAAGTGTTTTACTCAACAACTCATCTGCGGGCATCGATTGAAGGACTAAAGCTCATGGGGCCGGCCGGACAGCTCAAATTCGGTGAAGAAGGGGCGCCTGCCTTTGGCCGGATCGAACGCGGTTATCGAACTACGCCCGTCTATAACTTTGGTGCTGGAGCAAACGAAATTCAACGCGACATTATTGCCAATCGCGGCCTCGACCTTCCTAAAGTCAGATGAGCGGCGAAGCAATGGATATGCAATTTTCTGAATCAGACATTTTGCTTAGGAATTCAGTACAAAAATTGTTAGAAAAGCGCGTGCCGCTAAAAGCCAAAATTGAATTGGACGCTGAAGCAAGCACATTCGACTACGAACTTTGGAAAGAATTTGCGGAGCTGGGGTGGCTGAGCGCTGCATGTGCTGAAGAACTGGACACGGTCATTGCTCTGGGGATAGTCGCCGAAGAAGTTGGACGCAAGGCTTGCGCAACACCATTTTTGAGGGCGGCGGCCGCCTCTCTCATTCTTGCGCGGCACGGTGAGGGCGACCGAAAAAAGGACCTGCTCGAAAAAGCGTCCGATGGGTCGCAAATCCTCATACCCTTGGGAATCGAGGACGAGCAGGAAGCAGTGCACATAGAACCAATTAGAGAAACCTATCGGATTTCTTTCCGTCAGCGTTTGGTTGAGTGGGCTCACCACGCTACCGGCTACGTTATCCTCGCTTGGCAATCGGACGGCCTGCCAGTACTCGTTCACTTAGATAAAAACGCACCCGGACTAATCGTCGAACAAAGACAAACTTTCGATAACGCCTCCTTAGCTACTGTTTCGCTCCAAGACGCAGAGGTAACGGGAAATGACATCGTCGGGCTACCGGGCGACGTCAAAGCCCTGCAAGAAACGCTTGCGATCACTAGACTCATGGGTGCCGCCGAAGCGGTTGGAGGAGCGGAAGGCGCCCTAAACTTGGTCGTTGGTCATGTGCGCGAACGCGAGCAATTTGGCCGTAAGATCGGCGCGTTTCAATCAGTTCAACATGGTCTGGCGGACGCCAAGATCCTTGTTGAAGGTGCTTCGCTCGCCGTGTGGTCTGGCTTGTCCGATGCCTCGCTTGGCCGATCCAGCATTGGATCTGCTGCCCTTGCGAGCTGGTTGGCGCAACGCGCATTTCAAGAGACAGTTGTGAAGGCCGCGCTTTATCATGGAGGAATGGGGCACACTCGAGAGTCAGAATTGCAGTTTCTCTATAGGCGCGCCGGAACTAGCCACGCCAGACTTGGCAGCCAATGGGATTTGCTTGGCAGTATCGCTGACTATTACGTCGACCCCAATTTCGATAGAGTGACAGACTGAAGTGAAAGAAGAGGAGGCAATCGCGGCGCCGCGACCACTTGAGGGCATCCGAGTCCTCGATTTTTCTACTCTGGCGGCTCCATGGGCTTCAATGCTTCTCGCCGCGTACGGAGCAGACGTCATCGCGGTCGAGGCTCCTCAATCGGCCTTTGAGGACACACTTAGGAGTGCGGGATTTGGGCGTGGCAAGCGCTCAATCGTTATCGATTTGAAGACGCCTAACGCAGTCGAACTCATCTTACAAATTGTACCGAATTGCGATGTTGTGATCGAAGCGATGCGTCCAGGCAAAATGGAGAGTTTGGGATTGGGGCCCGAAGCAATCCGACATGTGTCCCCGCACACAATTTATGCTCGGTTCTCCAATTTTGGACATAGCGGACCTTTGCACCAAAAGGGAGGTCATGACATCAACGCGATTGCACTGGGGGGCGCGTTGTCTCTGGTCGGATTAGATCAGCCGTTGCCACCTGCGTCAATGCTCGGAGATTGGGCGTCTGGAGGGCTACCGCTCATCATTGGAATATTGCTGGCAATCATCGAACGTCAACGAACCGGGCGCGGCCAGGTTGTCGATGCAACTATGAGCGATGGCGCAGCTATGTTGGCAGGCCCCGCCCTTGAAATGAAGAAACTCGGTGTTGGGGGCCCTCGCGGTACGAATCTTCTGGATGGTTCTCGTCCCTATTACACGACTTATCTTTGTGCTGACGGCAAATGGCTTGCTGTTGGCTCCATTGAGCCCAAGTTCTTTTCTTCCTTACTCCGTACACTGGAACTGGACCAATCTATCAATGTTGCCGACCAATATAGATGGTCCGAAACAGAATCAGAACGTGTAAAGGGTATCATCGCAAATCGAGTCTTGGAAAAATCACGAGACGAATGGTTGAGGATTTTCGAGGACGTCGATGCTTGCGTCACACCGGTTCTCGAGCTCGAAGAAATCGGTGGTCACGAACACAACCTGCATCGATGCAGTGTAATCCAGGCAAAAGATGGTCCAACGTCCGGAGTTGCGCCGAGATTGTCAAACCGGCCGTTTGTACTTGGCCAAGAGATTCCCACAAAGGGCCAAAACAGTGTGGAAGTCCTGAGGGAATTCGGCTTGTGTGAGACGGATATTGAGAAAATGATCCGGCAGAAAACCATTCACGTCCATCCTTAGAGGCCGTCGTTCGATCTCATTTCTCTACAATGGAAAATGAGCATTGCTTCCGCAACTGACTAGAATTGGCTTACTCAGCCTACAAATTTTTTCTACAAACGGTAGTTGAGTTTGTCCGATATCGTTTTAACCATGTGCTGAACGCCAATTTCATTTCTTCCAACGACAACATGATCTTGCGAAGAGTTGCGCACCGCGTTCCCAATAAGCGAAAGAACCGGCCTGTCTTCATCGAAAACAGCTTCCCATATAATGTCGATCGCCATCTTGAACATCTGGGTGTGCTCTTCATTCTCAGCTTTATTATAACCAACAAAAGAAGATCGAATAAGCGTTTGATCTTGATCCCCATCAAATAGCGGAAGCACTTCTATAATCTGCGCTACTCCTGGGGGATTGACCAGTATCGTAGTCGGATAAATCCAGTAGACGGTAGTCAATCCTACGTCGTGGTCCCAATTTGTTTCCGGTACATCAGCAAGCTCTGTGATGGATTTCTTTGGAAATGTCATGAAATGATGCGGTCCGAAAACGGCGTGCGTCGATGTATTGGGTACTTGTATTTGACCTGGAATACTTTGCCCATGCACTGTCTGAAAGTGGTAGGTCTCTGCAAAATTCTCAACCGCCGCTTTCCAATTCACGTCCGCAACAAATTCCCGTGATTCAACAAAGTCTCCTTTCTGATAGTTCCAAGCGGAGAGGTCCGCATCAATTTGCGGACCCAAGAAACGAGCGACATCAATCTCCAAATCGGGCGTAAGAACTGCCCATACGAAACCACCACGTTCCTCGCTCGGCAGCTCAACCAGCCCATAAGAACCTGGATCGACACTTTCAAACCCGTCTCGCCCAGGAATATTCGCCAGCCGACCACTGGAGTCATAAGACCAAGAGTGATAAGGACATACAAATAGCTGCTTATTGCCGCATCCTTCTGCGGGACTTGCGCCTCTGTGTCGGCAATAGTTCTCAAAAACTCTAGCTTTACCATCCTCACCGCGCACAATCAGTACAGATTTACCAAACATTCTGCGTACGATATAATCGTTTGGCTTTCGTATTTGTGCAGAGTATACAAGTGGAAGCGGCGTGGTCATCATGAGCTCACGCTCTCGCGAGCGAAGTTCAGTGTTGCGATAGTAATCGAGAGGGACTGTCAAAACGCTTTCCGCCATATCCGTCGTTTTGTTCTGAACCAATTGTAATGCGTGTCTTAAAGTCTCGTTGTAGTATGTTGGTTCCATTCTAGTCGCTCTCACTTTTCATTTCACGATTAGATCTCTGGCTAAACTTCGCACCACCTGAAAGAAGACAACTCACTCTAGCTTAGACCCCACCAAAAGTTCAACCGTTTAGTCGGACTTTGGGTGCGGCGTTCCAGGATTTCGGAGATCCAGGCCGCTGAATGGTCTATCTGTTTATTGCTCAAGGCAGGTAGCAGCGCATTCATTTTGGGTGCGCTCATCACCTGAATTGTCAATGATTGAATACAAGGCACGTTTCAACCCTCTGGCAAGACCTACTAATTTGTTTAGACTGACCTCGAAAATCCTTTGGGAGCGAGAGGGTTCGCAAGCAGCTTGAAGTAGATGACCCCTTGTTGGTTTTGCCGTCGTTCGCTGGCAGCAAGACCCCCACCATCAAGACTTTCCGAATCTTCGAATTTCATGGGCCTAACCCAAACAAAGCCAAGAGGTTGAAATTAGCCAACTCCCGCCCGGCTCTCTTCAGTGTCTCGAATAATGCATAGTGTGCCGCTCCCATGAAACTATGCCTGGTGCTGTTGTCGGACACCACACGGAACAAAGTCCTTCGCGAGAAGCGTCCCAGACTGTGAGAGCGACATTGTGAGCGAACTGACTAGCGACGCTCTTCGCGCTCGACCCTAAAGCCCAGTTTTTCAAAATCGATAACATCTACATTCGAGCGCTGTCGCAAGACATGTTTCATGACCCTACCTGTGGCGGTCAGAGGCAGAGCGTCCAAAAACTCAACATAACGAGGCATTGCGAAGTAGGGGAGCACACCCTTAAAATACTCAAACAGTTCTTCTGCTGAGAGTTGTTCATCGGGTTCCAGTACGATACAAACTTTTATGTCGTCTTCGCTCATTTCTGATGCGACGGCGTGAGCTGCAACGCCAGCGATTTTGGGATGGCGTGAAATAGCCCCCTCCAACTCAATTGCCGCGACGTTCTCTCCTCGACGACGCATAGAATCGGACTTTCTGCCTTTGAAAGTAATGTATCGATCTTCATCCATGATTCCCAAGTCACCTGAGTGAAACCATCCTCCGCGATGCGCCTCCTCTGTTTCTTTCGGTTTGTCCCAATACCCCTGGAACATCACCTCACGCTCTTTAGGTCGCACACAGATCTCTCCCAACTGCCCCGAGGCAACCTCATTGTTGACCTCATCCCGAATTGTGACGTCCAAAAACCTTGATGGATAGCCGAGCGAGTCCGGTTTCTTTTGTTGCATTTCAGGTGTGCCGAATGTGGTGGGGCTTACTTCGGTCTGTCCGTAGCCTAGTGAAAACACCTCGACCCCAAACCGCTCACGAAAGCGGGCTTGGTCTTCGGCCGACATAGGCATAATCATCATACGGCGCAGACTGTGGCTTTTGTCGCGATCGCTGGGAGGTGTTGCGAGTATCGCATTGCCCATCGCCCCTACGCCGTGAGCGATTGTTGCACCTTCTTCTGCAGCTCTTCCTATAAAAGTACTTGCACTGAATACAGGATCAAAAACTATGGGAATTCCTCCCTGCAACGCCTCCATCATATAAATTCCACCCGATCCTAGATGGAACAAAGGCATGGTAGTGAATGCACTATCTTCCTGGGTGACAAATCCATTCTCGTAAAACAACCACGGAATCGCTGTATAATAGCCATGGCTCAGCATACATCCTTTTGGCAAGCCCGTCGTTCCAGACGTATACATGATGGCGATCAAATCGTCCATTTTGAGATCAACGGACATCAAGGAATTTGCAGACAACGCCAAGTCCTCGAATGAAAAAACATCAACGCCATTTGGCCAGTCGAGTAGATTGTCGAGTTCACTCTGAGAGGCTCCTACACCGACTACCTTCGTCATGTGCGGCAAGCTCGGCAACAAACGAGCCAGTTCCTTGAGGGCCGGTGTGTCCCCTACTACTATCTCGGCAGAGCAATCATGCAGCTGATATTGTAAGAACTCTCCTTTGAGATATGTGTTGAGCGGAACTTGAATGGCACCGATCTTCGCCAGCGCGAACATGGTGAGGATCATTTCTATGCGGTTGGGGAGAATAATGGCGACACGATCTCTCTTGCGAACCCCCAATTCTTGAAACCCCGCCGCCAATCGATCGGTTCGCTGTTCCAATTCTGAGAAGGAGAGCCACGATGAATCGCACTTGACAAATCGACCATCGGGCGTTTTCTCGGCCCAGAATTGAAGACGATGCGAGACAACACGCCACTCCCGCATTTCTTGTAAGATATCCATTTTATCCTCCCACACTCAAATCTAACGCCTTCCTACAGGGGGGCTGCAGAGCTGGTCGAGACATTTTACAGCACATCATATATTTTTCAAACACTTAGTTGATTTTTGGCAAGTCCGGATTTAGTCAAAGCAATCCGATAGATCAGAAACGAGGCGAAGACTATGGCGTACAGCAGGAGTCCAGTACAAATGGGCGATGAACAAGCATGGGAGTTCATCGGCAATCAGCGCGATATGCAAGTCGCCACCATTGGAAAAGACGGACGACCCCACCTTACAACAAATTGGTTTGCGATTGTAGACAACACTATCGTTTTCAATTCCTATGAAAAATCGCAGAAAATAGTTAATCTCCACAAGGACAATCGAATCTCCGTATTGTTTTCTTCCGGCAAATACTACAACGAGTTGGTGGGCGTATCTTTGACCGGCGAAGCTGAAATCATCGGAGAGCACAACCGTAAACTGCTTCTCCTGCGTGAAATCACGAAGCGGAACTCGGAGTACTCTGGGCAACCTGTCACCGACGAACTCATAAGTGCTTTAGCTATCAAGCGAACATGCGTGGAGATTCACGTACAATCGATGTTTAGCTGGGACCATTCCTTACAATAGCCAGACCATTGGACGAGATCATCCCATTGGCTATCAATTCGCGCATATCTTTCGCGGCGGCTAAGATGTCAGCATCTGACTCTGTCCAACGCAGTGGCGCCAATATCAGCGTGTTGATAAGACGAGTACAGATCGTAACATTCATTGTCTTGAACTGACCGCACGAAACTCCGCGCTCTATCACCGCTTGCAAATGCTCCGCAAACTCTATTCTTTGTTGTTTGATCGTTTGGAACTGCGTTCTAGAGAAGATCTGTGAGAAATAGTCTTCTTCCTGATAGTAAACTCTGCATATCTCGCGATTCGTCGCCACATGACGGACCGTTGTGTCGATCATGAAATGGAGCGCTTGCGTGGGGTCCTTAATTTGGGACGCCTTCTTTACCACAGCCAAGTGTTCGGCCACGGTCGATACGCAGATTTCAAACAATATGTCACGCTTTGTCGAGAAATAGTAATATATGGTGGCTTTGTTCACTCCCGTCTCGTGCGAAAGTGCATCCATTGTAGTGCCGTGATAACTGAGCTCGGCGAAAAGGCTCACGGCGGTATCGACAATCAAACGGCGCCTGCTTTGCCTATGTGGATTCACAGGAATGCTCCGCTTCACTATTTGTCTAACGATGGTATGTGTTCTGTTTAGGCTTCGAAAGCGTCATTTCGCCATCACCTAGTCGCCTCGGCGATTGACCACAATCCGTCAAGTACAATTTGTCAACACGGATTAACTCTCATTCGTTTTCGTACATAAATGACAGGTTTGACGCACTTCTTAATATCAACTATCCAGTTGAACTAATGTAAAGCTCACAGGATGTCAAATCGACGAACAAATTCATCGATCGCGGAGTTCGATATACGCTGTTGCGATTAAGTCTTTGCACTGACTTGAATAAGGAGCTGTTGACATGGAAAACAAAGCGATCATCGTCACTGGTGCGGCCTCCGGAATCGGCAAGGCAACTGCATTGATGCTTGCAAACCGGGGCGCGAACGTGCTCGTGGCCGATATCGATAATAATGGGGCACAGGAAGTAGCGTCCGCCGTCGCCAAAACAAAGGGCAGTGCAGAAGCTTTGGCGGTCGACGTTTCAAAAGAATCTGATATACGAACTATGGCGGAGTTCGTCTTCGACCGCTATGGCCGTTTGGACGGACTGGTGAACAATGCCGCGGATATTGCGTTGAGTTTTCATGATGCTGACATCGCACGTACTCATATGTCAGTATGGGATCAAACCTACCAGACAAACCTAAGAGGTGCAGTTGTAGCATGCCAGCTGACCATTCCGCTTATGTTGAAATCACCCACCAGCGCAATAGTCAATGTGTCCTCTATTCAAAGTTTGCTCGGCGATATGGAGCGCGCTGCTTATAGCGCCATGAAATCAGCATTGAATTCTTTATCGCGCTCGATCGCGACAGCATATGGCAAGAAAGGACTAAGGTGTAATACGGTCTGTCCAGGGCCGGTCATGTCGAGGGAACCTGAAAAGAGGTGGCCTGAGAAGATAATTGCAGGGTTTCAGGAGCATATTCTAACGCCGGACATTGCGTGTCCTGAGGATACGGCTGAGATCATCTGCTTTCTTCTGTCAGATGGCGCTCGCTCGATTACCGGGCAGACAATTTCTGCAGACTGCGGCTTCTCATCTCACATGCACTTTCATCAGAGGGCGGTTCCTAGGAAGAACTTGTCCATTCAGGACTTGTAAACTCGACATCCCAGAATTTACTCGACATCTAGTTTTGATCTCCCTTTTGTCTCTTCATTAGCATGTCCATCACGGCCATGCCTTCCATTGTAATCGACGACGTCAATTGCTGATCCATCAATCGCTTCAAGTCCTGCACCAACGCTGCTTTGGACATTCGCAACGTCATCGTTCCAACCTTCGCCAATTGCTGCGCTAGTTCATTGGCACGTGGAATTAACGCTTCTGGCTCAAGCACTTCGGAGACCACGCCCAATTCCAATGCCTCTCGAGCACATAGCTCCTGACCCGTCAGGAGGAAGTACCGCCCGCGGTTTATTCCGAGCAATAACTGCCATATGACCTGAATACCGTCTCCCGGTGGTACACGATTTGGAAAATGCGGCGCATCGGAAAAAGTGGCGGTCGTTGCGGCCAAAACGATATCGGCGAGCACCGCCAACTCATTGTGAATTGAAGCCGGACCGTTGACGGCCGCAATAATCGGAACCTCGATATCTAGGTAGTTTCTAATCATCCGACGCCCTTCAAACGCTTTATCGTCCCAATCCGCAGCACGAGAATAGGTTCCCGTCCAGCCGTACTTGTCGATAAACGCATCACCCGTTCCGGTGATAATCACAATGCGATTATCACGATCTGCACCGACCTCATAAAAGGCACCGCACCAATCCGCATGGTGCTGTTCAGAATAGATGACCGGACCATGATCCGAGTGCAGACGCATCGTCAATACACCTCGTTCGGTACGCTCGAACTCTATCGTTGGGTAATGATCGAAATAGTCGGGACGCATTCTTCAACCTCCATAGAATTTTATGCCCATGCTGGTGGTGCGCGCTCAGGTCGCCCCCTCACAAGCAATAGTCTTCCACATTTGTTGACTAAATAGTTGAATTTTGCAATAAGTATGATCTACGATGAGCCGAAACAAGTCGTGACGGCTTGTAACCGATGACCGCCAGTACGGTCGAATGTGCAGGAATGATGACATGGGACTCATGAAGGGCTGGCCTTATACCGATTTTGCCACGGGATGGTACCAAATCGGGTATTCAAAAGAATTTGAAAACGGAACGATCCAGCCCGCAAAATGGTTTAATCAGGATTTGGTTATCTTTCGCACGGAATCTGGGGTGCTTGCGGCAATGGACGCTTATTGTCCGCATATGGGAGCTCACCTCGGTCACCGGGGACAATTTGGTGGAAAGATCTGTGGGGAGAATATCCAGTGCCCTTGGCACGGATGGGAATGGAAGACTGACGGTACAAACGCACGCATCCCCTACAAAGACGATGCCACTGTTAATGCACAGATCGAAACCAAACATATTCGCGAAGTCGACGGCATTGTATTGATGTGGTTTGACCACGAGGGCAAACCACCTTCCTATGAATGGCCCGGCTTCCCTTACATCGGCGACAAGAGTGACTACTATCCTATCGATTGGACAGTAGACGGACCTCATCGAGTCAAACCGCAATTTCCAATGGAGAACAGTGCCGACCCCCATCATTTTCCGTATGTGCATGGGTCCGGAGTGGATGCTGAATTCACGGATTATGTTGTGAACGGACCTGAATGTGGAAACAAAATGTATATGACTTTCGGCGCAGGAAAAGAGAGAACCTGGATGACGCCTGAGGGCCCAGTGGATGGAGAAATCGATAACTTCTTTTGGGGGGCCTCCCTGGGAATTGCACGCTTCAACATCAATGGTCGTGTCTGTATCCACCTCACTGTGCTAACGCCCATTGATGATGACTACTGTACTTTCTTCAGTACCGTAACACACAACAGAGAACCTGGAGCAACAGGCGATGTGCCAGAAGGAATAGCGAAAAAGATGATGGAAGCGCAACACGTTCAGATACGAAACGACTTCCACATTTGGGCCAACATGATGTACAAAGTGCGGCCCATTTTCACCGGCGAAGCGGAGCAAACGCGTTACGCGTTCATCCGTAAACACTTTGATCAATTCTACCCCAATCCGGTTTACTAGTGAGGCAATGGCTGACTAAGTTGTTCGCCCAATAGTGATCGACCGTTTCTATCGGTATCGTAGCTCAAAGAATAGGATTGCCTTTTCCCCACTGCAAGAGAGCAGGGTTGCGCAGGATGTAAGGTCTATATTGGCAGCCCTCTCCCACCCATTAACCAAAAAACACTGTGCAGCCAGAACTCAAATAGACGGTTGAAGTTTCGGCACATTGTCGGGCGTCAAGGCATTTTGTCACCCAGTGCCAGACGAATCGATCGGTCAAAGTAGACGGCATACATGTAGTGTTGGTGGAAGAATTAGTCGAGGAGCATCACGTATGCTGAAAGAGTTCAGTGGAAAGACGGCCGTGATTACGGGAGCCGCTAGCGGCATAGGCTTAGCGCTGTGCGATGCTGCTATTGAACGCGGTATGAACGTTGTCGCAGCAGATGTGAACGCCGAAGGGCTCCAGGCGTTGGAAAAGGTGTACTCGAACAAAGGAAGTCTTTCGACCGCGTTGACCGATGTTTCTTATCTTCCTAGCGTCGCAGCCCTTTGTGAATTTGCTTATAAGGCACATGGTCAGGTACATTTGCTGTGCAACAATGCCGGCGTTGCTAGTTCAGGCCTTATCTGGCAGCACGGAGTCGATTTTTGGAAGTGGATCTTTGACGTGAATGTCATGGGCGTTATCCATGGGCTCAAGCAGTTCATTCCCGAGATGATCGCCCAGAACCAAGGAAGTGCGATCGTCAACACCGCCTCTATGGGGTGCCTGTTCTCTGCCGAAAGTATGGGTGCTTATGGAGCCAGCAAACACGCCGTTCTCGCGATCTCTGACTCCTTGAGAAAAGATCTTGAAGCGGAGAATGCGCCAATCAGCGTTTCACTTTTATGTCCGGGACCGGTCTGCACACCAATCTTTGATATGGACCGCAGCCCCAAAGACGTTGAAGCCAATACGGATCGCGAAGTTTGGGAGACATATCGTAATTTGATTGGTACGGGCATCGATCCGGCCATTGTCGCGTCAAAGACGTTCGACGCTATAGCAAAGGGAGAATTCTGGGTACTGCCCAACCCGGAAATGATTGATCTCGCGATCGAGCGTCACAACCAAGTAATGCGCGCGGCTGGCCGCCTCGGATGAACGTGCAGAGCCCCGCAACTGATAGCCTAATCGCAGTCTTGTTTTTATAAGGTCAAGCTAATGGCTTCATTTCCTTAGGCAAAATACTGCCTTCGAATATGCCTTAGCCCGAATATCGACGGGAGTCCCATTCAGGCGCGGCACTCCTGTCAACGGATCGAGATCGTCGCGAGACACCAATAAGTTCCTCGCCACTCCCCGGGCCTCTTGAAACTCTTCACCGCTGATCGGATCGAACAGCCTCGCCCCCCAGCCATGCTCCATGATCACCACTCCAGATCTGATTTTCTCCGAGACAACGACGGTGGCTTCTAGTTCACCGGCTGCCGATCTAACGGAAACGCGATCGCCATCAGTCAAATTGCAATTTGCTGCATCCTCCGCGTTCATTTCGACTTGATCTCCGACTTCACCGGAGATCTTGGCCCCCGACGTCTCGGTCAGCCAGGAATTCATCATCTGCAACCGGCGTCGACTGATCAATTGGTAGGGAAACTGAGGATCACCCCGGTTGGCGCTTTCATCATGCAGGAGCCGTTCGAGCTCTTCCTTGAATTCCCGAGGACACGCCTCGATAGTCCGACCTCGTTTAGCGAGAGCCGCCTTTAAGTGGCCATAGCTCTTTTCTCCATAGATCAATCCGTGCGGATGGGAGACAATTTCGTCATACGTAAGAATGCCTTTGCGAGCCAAAACTCCCTGCGCGATCAATTTCGGGTCCGGTTCCAGGGCGCCGCCAAAGAGCGGTCTTCCGATTTCTTCTGCCAAATCCCGGAAGAACTCCCATTCATGACGGACACCAACCGGCGGTTCGACACACTGCGCGCTCGCTTGGACAAATGGTTCGTCAGAAACGCCGGCCGCTGAGACGTGCAATTCCTCCCGTTCTAGAAAGTGTACGCCTGGTATGATCCAGTGCGCGTGCCGATGGCTTTCTCGCTGCATAAGATCGATCGCCACAAGCAGTTCCAAGGATGCCAGCGCTTCGTCCAGTTGTTGACCTTGCGCTCCACTTGCCACAGGATTGCCGCCATTGATAAAGAGCGCGCGAATCTGCCCCTCTCCAGGCACTGTGATCTCGTCAGGCAGCTCGGCAAGGCTGTAGAAGCCCGCCACCGGAGGTCGGCCTTTCACTCTGCTCGGCTGGGTGTTCGGAAAGTTCGGCCCTTCGTCTAAGGTAAACAAATCAACCAAACTGCCGGGCAAAAACCTACCTCCAGGACGATCTGTACGTCCCGTAATAAGATTTAGTACGTGAGATAACCATTCGGTTATCGCACCGTGACGCCCAATCGCCGGTCCAGTGCGAGCAACACACATAGCCGTGGACGCATGTGCGAATCGCTGAGCCACATCTCTTATCGTTTCCGCTTCAACGCCGCAAACTCGGGACAAGTAATCGAGATCTGCTAATCCCGCTATGCGCCTTAGTTCGCGTACTCCGTTTGCTTGTTCGCAAGCCTCCGGTTTATCCCAGCCATGATCGAATATTGTTTGAACCATCCCCAGCAATAAGGCCCAGTCTTGTTCGGGTCGAACGGCGATGTGAAGCGTGGCCTTTTGAGCGCTTTCGCTCAGCCTCGGATCAACTATCATCAGTTCTGCACCTTGATCGACTGCTTTTAGAACTCGGCGCCAACCATCGGGAACCTTGCCGACCCAATTCATCCCGCTGATAGCGGGGTTGGTCCCAATGAAGAGGAAACATTTGCAAAGGTCGATATCTGGTTGAAGAGATGCCCAATTCGAACCGTACATTCGATTAGCAACCAAATGAAGTGCGTTTTGATCGACAGACCCCACCCAAAAGCGCTGTCTCGAGCCGATCGCGTCGAAGAATGCCGATTGAAAAGTTGAGTTGGCAAAACCAAAACCTGCGGGATTTCCACTGTACACGCCGACTGAGTCCGGCCCTTGAGCGTCGATCAGCCTTTTAAGCTTTTTCCCTATCTCTTCAATCGCTTCTTCATACGAGGCTTTCACATATTTGCTGCCGTCACGCTTTAGAGGCGTACGAATGCGCACGGGATGGGACCTTACGTCATCGGCCATCTTTGCCTTGATACAAAAGTCTTTCCACGTGTACGGATTGCCCTTGTCTGGTTCAATATCCAAAATCTCATCCTCCGACACCGTCACTTTCAGCCCGCAGGCCTGTTCGCAGATGGAACAATATGTATATTTGGCTTGCGTCTTACGCTCCTTCGATACGGTATTCATCACCTTCCCTTAATTGTTCATTTGGCGCCTTTGGTCGGTTCTGGCTAGCGCCACAGAGCCATCTCGCTTTGACCTTCCACAACTCACATAGCAATGAACTTTTTCACCCAATCGATTGACCCGAAGCACGCCCTAATTGCCAGAGCCTGCAAGAGCATTCCTGTCATTACTCGGAGTTAATCCGAGTTAGAAATGCAAGAACACTAAGTCCCGAATTCACGATGCCCAGATGCTGACTTCAACAGTGACTACAAACGACGAGTCAGGCTACCGCGCGATGGTCGAGTGCAGATCGTGGTAACTAGAAAGCCGCCTGGCCCAGAAAACCAAGCGGCTATCCCTTGCCCCGATAGCTTGCTCGGAGCATCCGATTGGATGCTCCGTTTTTTGCTCAATTGGAGAACATGTCTGTGGGACGAACCGTCAACTGCAATATGATTGCTCTAGGCCTGTTCGTCGCCGACGTTATCTCAGTTCCGAGTGTGCTATTGTTAGACACGGTTGGAAATATTTCATTGTTTAGATTGCGACCGATCACGGCCAACTCCCAACCATTGGTATCGTCGTATAAGGCGCCACCGGCGTTCACCATGAAGTACCCATCTTCCCACAGATTGGGCGGGCCTGCGGACAACTGAGTGAAGTACTCGCTCGAATAGGCCGCATCTGTCGAGACTCTAAACCGCAAATCGGTGTTCGGCATTGATCGATCCAAAGAAACTCCGAAATTTGCAGTCCAGTCAGGAGCCTGCACAATTTGTTCTCCCGTGAGATCCTGGAAGTTGCCTCCAACGCAGCCGGTAGCAGGAGTTTGTCCAAGATAGCACGGCGCTTGACGGAAATCCGTATACCGAGCTCTATTGTAATTGAGCGCTGCGTTGAAGGTTAGACCTTCGACCTGCGGCGGTGTCCATAGCGTTTCAAGTTCGATGCCTTGAACACGGGCAGCGCCAGCGTTCGATGTCGAGATGGCATTTATCGTAGGGTCAAACGAACTAACCTGCAATCCTGAGTAATTATATCGGTAGACCGTTGCATTTGCTCTAACGGTCCGATCAAACCAAGTGGACTTCAGGCCAATCTCGCCACCTTCAGCAAGCTCCTGATCAAAGTTCTGATCACCAGAGCCGCCGGTAGCAGTGTTGAAGCTACCAGATTTAAAGCCTTCTTTATACGCACCATACAGTGTTAGATCGCTAGTAGGACGCCACGTTATTGTGAATTCAGGGGATACATTGTCAAAGGTGCGCTCGTCGGGCGTAAAAGGAATGGGGCCAACAACCGGGCCAAACGCAAACGCATCGACTTCCTTCTTTTCCTTGGTATATCGAAGACCGCCCGCTATCTCCACGGTATCCGAAACGTCCGCTATTAGCTGTCCAAACGTCGAGTAGGCAACTCCATTAACGTTGTATCCGGAGCATATGAATGTGCCAAAAAATACCGGGCAGGGCCGATCAACGGCGAAGTTGTCTTCGAAATACACGCCACCCACGAAGTTGAGAGGTCCATCAAAACCAGTTGCAAAACGAATTTCTTGAGAAACCGAGCGGTAGCTTGGTTGATTGGAAGCTGTCACGGAGTTGGCAGGAATGTGAGGACCGGCAGTTCGGACAAACTCCTGAAAATATTCTTGATCAGTTTGGTAATAACCAGTGATTGACGTGATGTTTAACTTTTCAATGGGGTTGAAATCTAATCCCAATGTGGAAAGGAAAGTTGATTGCTCCCAGAAGAATTCACCATCTCTAAAGGAAGGATCAATACCCTCAAACGAAGAAGCCACCGGCGGCCCAGACACAAACGTCTCATTCGGTTCACAGTCGTCTAATGGTTCTTCCAAAGACCCCGGACCGCCAGTTGTCACATCGCAGTTTATCCTCTGAGCAGCAACTGTTGCGTCAGAATCCACGTCTGAGTATGACACTTTGAGGTTTGCATTGAATGCTTCCGAAGGATCGAATTGCAAAGTCAGGCGACCGAACAACTCCCTTGATGCTTCTGCGTTGTCGTCACCCGTGGCGACATTCTCAAAAGGCCCTTCTTGATCGGTGATGAAGAAAACGCCCCGGTATCCAAATGAGTCGCTCAGCGGACCAGAGACGATGATTTCGCCAAATTTTTCCTTGGCATTGAACTCATACCCCCCGCGCCCTTGAACGAAAAACTCATCCGTCGGCTGCTTAGTCTTCAAAGAGATGATTCCCCCCGGACTGTTTTTGCCAAAAAAGAGAGCCTGTGGCCCCTTCAACACCTCAACCTGCTCTAGATCATATTGACCCACTCGCAATACGTTTCCGTTGCTGACTGCCATGCCATCAACGTTGATCGAAACGGCTTGGTCCAAGGTTTGGTTCAGTGCAGAACTCCCAACTCCGCGCAAACTGATTAAGCCAGACTGACCAGCAGCTTGATCATCGATAAACAAACCAACAACGGCGGTCGATAGATCCTCCAGACCATCAATACCCCGTCGTTCAATTTCCTCATCGGAAAGCGCGGTTACAGTGACCGGCACCTGTTGCAATCCCTCATCACGCTTACGCGCCGTTACCACAATTTCGTCGATCTGAGCGAAAGCGTCGACAGCAATAAGAGTTGATACCCCCAATGCAATCACCGACCATCTTGAAAAACTGCGAGATGAATTCATCAGCCCTCTCCCTGAATGTAGTTTTTTTTCTGTCTTTAGTCATAGGTTCCCTCCCGACAAGATTACTGACGCACCTATCGGAGGCCCTACTCTATGTAACCGATTTCATTTTCTCAACTAGTAGTTTGAATTTTTAAGGCGTACGAAAAACAGGGAAGGTATTTCTAAGTCTTAGATAATATCCATATTTTTCAAATGCTTAATCTTCTTCACAAATCGATCTCTCGATTGCCGGAACAAATGATTAGAAAAAGTGCTCTTTTTGTCACATGCTCAGTTGATATTTATGAGCATGACCGAGGCACCGTCTTGCGCTACATGACCTTGTTGCGCGCGCGATGCTGAGCACGCGCACTGCACCGCGATACCTGGAATCTATCGGCAGACTGGTCGATTATTCGAATTCGTTGAACAAGACTAATGGTGCTCACATGCTGCGCGCGATAATCAGCTTCATGATTTCGTTCGTGCCACCGTAAATTCGAGACACGCGTGCGTCCCGATACATTCCCGAAATCGGGTACTCATTAATGTATCCGTACCCCCCAAAAAGCTGCAGACATTTATCAATGATTTCTCCTTGGAGCTCTGAAAGCCAGTATTTGGCTTTCGCAGCGGTGACGGCATCCAGATCATCCGAGAGATGACGCTTCACGCAGGCGTCCACGAATGCTCGAGCTGCAGTCGCTTTGGCAGCGCAATCGGCCAACACGAATTGCGTATTCTGAAAATCAAAAATCGGCTGACCGAATGCCTTGCGTTCTTTCACGTAGTTGGTTGTTTCACGAATGGCACGATCGATCATCGCCATCGCCTCCAAAGCAACAATCAATCTCTCTTGGTTCAGATTAGTCATCAAGTGCGCAAAACCCTGACCCTCCGCCCCTCCCAACAGATGATCGGTAGGCACACGTACATCTTCAAAAAAAAGTTCAGCTGTTGAATGAGCTTCCAAACCCATCTTATCCAGCTTGCGACCGCGAGAAAAACCAGGCGAGTCGGCCTCAACAAAGAATAGAGATACGGAAGATTTATCTATTTCTGTTCTTCCTTCGACCCGACAGGCGACCATGAGGATGTCGGCCACGTAGCCCAACGTCGTGAATGTCTTCTGACCGTTGATAATATAGTTGTTCCCATCGCGGACCGCGGTCGTTTTTATTCCACGAAGGTCAGACCCCGTGTTCGGTTCGGACATGGCGATCGCGCCAATCCATTCCCCGGCCGCTAATTTAGGAATCCACTCCCGCTTCTGCGCTTCGGTCCCGAGACTGAACAAGTAAGGACCGAAGACGGCGTTCGGAACGCATAAGACAAATTGGTGGACGCCACACAGGCCGAAACTCTCGATAATCGCAGCTTCGTAGGCAAAACTGGCACCACCGCCTCCATACTCCTCCGGAGCGCTTGCCATTAGAAGACCTGCTTCACCGGCCTTCCGCCAAATGCTCCGTGGAATTTCTCCCTCTCTCCGCCATTCCTCTGTATGCGGTGCACATTCCTTTTCGGCAAACCTGTCTACAGCGGATCGGAATATGCGCAAATTCTCGTCGTAGTAGTCCGGGATCACATAAGTGTTTGATTCCGACATCCGGAGGCCCTCATCGCTATCGGTTTTGGCGAAATCGTCCCTACTTTGGCGACATCCGCTCTCCTACTCGCCTTTGATACTGCGCCTTACCGACAAAAATATCAACTATCTAGTTGAACTGAGAGCTTGCTTCGGATTAATCTATCGTGAGATCAATGACGTGGCGCTCGTATGTTCTAAAAGCGCAATAGTCGCCGTTCCGAGTGGTCGGCTCACTGTAGACAGAGCCCATGGCAGTATCGAGGAGACCGATGGTAGAAGTCGTAGTTGAGAGAAAGGGTCCAGTGCTGATTTGTACACTGAACCGGCCCGAAAACAATAACAGCATCACTGCGGGGATATTCAAGGACTTGTACGAAAACTGGGTTGAAGCAGACAATGATCCAACTTGCCGTGCAATCCTCACAAACAACACTGGCGCGAACTTCTGCGTAGGCGCCGAAAGCGGAAATTTCGAAGCATGGACCCAGAAATCGATGCAAGCTGTCTTCGAGTCAGAGTATGAAGGCAAACAAGGGCTGCCAAAACTGGAGGATGTCGATGCTCAACTAGATTCATTAGGAATGAACCGTTGGGCTTGGTTGGTCAGCCAAATACGAACGCCAATGATTGCTGCTATCACCGGAATTGCGGCGGGAGGCGGGCTTGCTTTGGCTTTGCTCCATCATTTTCGGATAGCGGACAGTACGTGCAAATTGACAACTGCGTTTGTCCGTCTGGGACTGAGTTTTGAACTTGGAATGTCCCAGCTCTTGCCGCGGTTGGTGGGAAGCCAAAGGGCCCTGGACATTTCGTTGACCGGCCGCGTCGTTGAAGCCGAGGAAGCTCTCGACATTGGCCTGATTGACCGAATGACGAATCCGGACGATCTAGCGCAGTCGGCCTATTCCTTCGCTGAACTTATTGCTGGCCATTCCCCTCTCGCAGTTCGCGCTACCATGGACGCAATTCTCTCTACACGTAACGAAGACTTGAGACTCGCCATGGAATCGGAATATCGCCGCCAGCAAGTATTGTGGGACTCTGAGGAGTTTAAGAGCCGTGCGAGAAAGCTCATGCAACGCTGAACCGGAGCCCAATCTCATGCAGATTCTGGTTCCATTGAACAATGAGCGTTGCCGTTCGACTAATGATCTGTCCCGGGGATCCGCCCACAGATATAAACGACAGCCAAACTCAATCCACCAAAATTGCCGCTCAAGGCCGTATTAGATCGCCAGAACATCCAGCCCGTCGACACGGAGAAAACAATGCCCGATACCATCTTATATCAGCAACCCGCTCCCCACGTCACTCGTCTCGTTCTCAATCGACCGAACAAGGGCAATGCTCAGACCAATGACCTCCTATATGAGCTCGACGAGGCGTTTATGAAGGCATCTCGAGACCCGGAAACTCGAACCATCATACTGGCTGGTAACGGCAAGCACTTTTCGACGGGCCATGATCTGGCTGAATTCGACCCGATGCTTTCCACGGTGAGTCCACGCGGCCCGTGGGGCGGATATGATCAACCTGCACAAGAAGGCTATATGGCATTCGAGGAGGAGGCTTACTTTGGATTATGCTGGCGCTGGCGAAACATACCCAAACCAATAATTGCTGAAGTTAAAGGGCGCGTTATAGCGGGCGGATTAATGCTGATGTGGGTTTGCGATCTGATCGTAGCCGATGAGGAAACAACTTTCAGCGATCCGGTGGTTGCAAATGGGGTGAATGGCGTTGAGTACTTCGCGCACCCTTGGGAGCTCGGTCCCAGGAAGGCAAAAGAAGTGCTATTCACCGGCCGTGCTGTTACCGCCAAGGCGGCTGCCCAACTCGGGATGGTCAACCGTGTGGTTCCCGGACAAGACCTCGAAAGGGAAACTCTCTCACTCGCAATCGAGATCGCAGATCAACCCGCAATGGGCTTAAAGCTCGCCAAGATGGCGGTCAACCAATCTCAAGACGCCCAAGGGTTTTGGGTCGCCCTTCGCTCCGCCATGGGCTTGCAACACCTCGCCCATGCCCAACATTGGGCGAACCACGCTTCTTCCGCGCCGCCCGACGCACTCGAGACCATGGCGCCGATACTTAGGCGCCCTCCTCTGCCCGAATAGCGCAGGCGAGAACCGATGGAAACGAGCGTGATGCAAGTGATTGGAAACGAAGAGCGAATACTTAGAGAATTGCGTGAAGCCATTCCCATCATGATGTCCTCTTGGGAACCTGTGGATCCCTATTCAGTACACCAATGGTGCCAAGTCTTCGACATACGAAACGACCGATATGTGCGCCGCAGAGAAATACCTGGAGCCATGCTGCATAGTTGGACCATGCCGGGCTACCGTGAAACATATCCGGAGGGTGACGTAGTGGACCCTCTCCGCGCTTCAGCTCGCGCCTTATCCTCGCGCGGCTATGTGGGGACAATGGCCGTGAGGTTACAACAATCGTACCGTGCTGTGATCAACTACGGCGACCGATTGCGTCGGCGGGCAAGAATTGAAAGCATCAGTCCGCTCAAGGATACGACCGTCGGAAAAGGATATTTTGTAACTGAAGCATCCGATACATTATCTGAACACGGAGTAGTTGGTTCAACGAAACTCACCCTTTTTGTGTTCAAACCAAACGCTCAACAGAAACAGACTAGTGGAAGCTTGTCCGCTGAAGCGCATTGCGCTCCAACACTGACTCAAGACCTGACAACACGCTTTATCGTCGCGGCATCCATGGCCACTCGAGACTTCGAAGATGTGCATCTAGATCCCGACAGCGCGCGTTCAAAGGGCGGAGAAAACGTTTACGTGAATATCATGACAACCTTGAGCTTGATTCAAAAAGCGACAGAAGCTGCCGTGGGCGAAGGCAATAGAATTCAATCGGTCGATGTGAGCTTACTCTCTCCTGCCTATCCCGGCGACATGATTGAGTTCTACGTTACGGCCGAGGCGCCCAACCGCGCGTTAATTCAAGCACAGCTTTCCAACCACATGCACGCAAAAGCAACTGTTCAGTTTTCCAATTAAAGAAAATTGGAAAGTGCTTACCATTACGGCGCCGCACCCATCTCTCAACAGATTTACACCCTGCTAAACAATCGTAAGTCCGCCATCAACCGTTACTTCCGAGCCCGTCATAAACTTGGACGCGCCCGATGCTAGGAATGTGATCACGCCGCTGATGTCGTCAACTTCCCCCCATCTGGCCAGGGGTGTTGATGCGACCACCATCTCGCTCGCGGCCTCCTCTTCTGCCAAAACTCCGTTTTCCACCATCCGACTCTGAAAACTCCGTGCAAGATCGGTGTTCACGGCGCCAGGATGCACAGTGTTCACTCGAATATTGGTCCCTCCGCGCGCTAAATCCAGCGCGGCCGCCTTCGTCAGTAGGCGAACCGCCCCTTTCGAAGCACAGTAGGCGGCGCTGAAATCTCCCGCCACCTGACCGTATATCGAGCAAATGTTGATGATAGATCCGCCATCCTTGCTATCGTTCGACGTCTTGGTCATAAGAGGGACGGCCGTCTGCATCCCGATGACCACGCTCTCGAAGTTGACATTCATTGATCTGCGAAAGTCATCCAATGATGTTTCCAAAAAATGTCCGCAGTGCATGAAGCCCGCATTGTTTACGAGTACGTCAAGACGATTGTACTCCTTTTCAATCTCTGAAATTGCGAACGACCAATCCTTGCTCGAAGTCACGTCAAGCTCCAGGCCAATCACACTCCCACTTTCGGTATCAAGCGACTCGATTTCCTTAAAGAGGGTATCTGCATCTAAGTCGGCAGCAATCACTTTTGCTCCGCTATTTGCGAGCGCAGATGTTGCCGCAAGGCCAATGCCCCTTGCACTACCGGTGACCAAAGCTACTTTTCCCGTTAGATCAAACATCTGTTCCTCTTTGCAAAGCACTCTTTAAGGTGCGGCAAATCAATTCCAAACCTTGCCCTGGCACGCGACGCAATTGGCCACAGAAAATCGCAGTATGCCGACTAACACTGGTCATGATTTTTCCAGTCTTTTAAGACACAGCGATTTGAACAGCCTTCGAATGGGTCATATCGAAAATACCATCAAATCCGCCTTCGCGACCAAAGCCGCTGGACTTCATTCCTCCGAACGGCAAATTCGCCGGGAATGTATGAGGTGAATTCACACAAACACATCCTGCCTCTATCGCGCGAGCCGTCCGATGCGCTCTACGCAAATCCTTCGTAAAGATATATGCGGACAAACCATACCTTGAGTTATTCGCTATGTTGACCGCTTGCTCATCCGACTTGAATGGAATGACTGAGAGCACGGGGCCAAATATTTCGTTTTGCGCCAACCAACCGTTCTCATCCACATCGACAAAAATGGCCGGCTCCACGAAATAGCCACTGGCAAAATCCCCATTCATACGTTGACCGCCTCCCAGTAGCCTTCCATCTTTTCGCTTTTTGGCATCTTCGATTACATTCAGTATACGGTTACAATGAAACTCACTGATAATCGGCCCCATGAACGTGGACTCCTCCAGCGGATCCCCGACACTGAGTGTAGCCAAAGCGCCCCTCAACAACTCGCACACGGAATCATAGATGGTCTCCTGAACCAATAGTCTCGTTCCTGCAATACATGCCTGCCCACTTAGCGTAATGAGACTAATCTGCAGCGCGGTGGTCAGAGCTTGTTCAATATCCGCATCGTCGAAGATGATGCTTGCCGATTTTCCTCCCAGCTCGAACGACAACGGCGTTAAGTTCCTTGACGCCGCGGACATGATAGAGCGCGCCGTTGCATCACCCCCTGTGAACGATATTTTATCAACCATCGGGTTAGAGACCAGAGCTTTCCCTGTCTCTCCGTCTCCCGGAATGATGTTCACCACACCGTCCGGCATACCCGCCTCAACACATATCTCACCAAATTTTAACACCGCCCAGGGCGCAAGATCGGAGGGTTTGACGACCACGGTGTTGCCAGCAGACAGCGCAGCTGCGAGCTTGAGGCCCATGAACGACATGGGTGCGTTAAACGCGACGAGAGCTGCCACCACCCCATACGGCTCTCGCGAGGCAAAGCCAAAAGTTTCGGTCCCAGAGGGTGGAACGCTGCCATCGAATTTGTCCGCCCAGCCCGCATAGTACCTAAACCACTCTGCTGGCGCATCCGAAGCGATCGACGGCCCAACGACAACCGGCGTACCATTATCTATGGCAGCCAAGTTTCCGAGGTCGTCGCGTCCCTGTTCCATCAGATCTCCGATCTTTAGCAGGATATTGCGGCGCTGCGAGCCTGGCATATCTCGCCAACCTGGAAATGCCTTCCTGGCTGCGATGAGAGCCTCTTCAACCTCTTTGGCGCCGGCAATACTAAATTCTTTTTGCACCGTTCCGGTTGAGGGATTTATGTGTTCACCGATTAGATCAGTTACACGGCGCCGACCATTTATGAGCAACCCTCCATCCGGAAGAATAGTTTCGGCCAGCTGTTTATGTGCTTCCGTCTGTATCATCATGAATTACACATCCTCTTCGGGCCAAGAGAAATTGAACGCCCATTGCGTTATTGTCAAACAAATAGTTGAATTTTTTTGGAGTTTCGTGTGATCGAGAAGCATAGAACTCATCGCAATTACGAGGCAGGCATCGCACCGCAAAGACGAATTACGCTGCATGATTTCACCAAAGTTTCCACGCGAACAACCGCACAAGGGCTTCAAGAAAGAATCTCTAGACCAGCTCTAGCGAAGTGACCCCATTCTCAGCACACAGAGTCTCCTCACGGCACAGGATCGAATGCTTCGCGCGTCTAACGGTTCAAATTCATCGAAAAAAACAGCCCGAAATCTGGCCAACGGAGCGATAAAGTACTTTCTCAATTCCGTCGCATCTTACCTGATCTTCTGACCAGTTTATGGGCTAGACACCCCCTCGAAAGTTAGGTGTGCGAGAGATTGTGCACTCCGACCGCAAAATGCCCGCCTCGGTGCAGATCGGAGGCGGGCCAGGGAGGAAGGCAAAGCGAAAAAATGGAAAATTGCTCTACCCCGCAATCTCTCTAGTATCTTCGCGCAAAAAATTCAACCAAATATTTGATTTTTGGCAACACTGGTTTCTTGATAACCTTACTTGAACGTCTTGTAACTACACGCAATAGTATGTGAAATGTCCATCTTAGTCTCAAAATGAGGATGTAGCTTTGTCGAACTCGACTTCACAACGCACCAGCAAGCTCACAGCAACAAAAAGCCCCCTCGTTGAGCAGAAAAGAAAGAACAAGCGCGAGTTCATACTACGAACAGCAGCACACCTGTTCGCTACCCATGGCTACCATAGTACTACGATGGACATGCTTTCAGATTCTACCAAACTCAATAAAGGGACATTGTACTATTACTATACCTCCAAACAGGAACTCCTTTACGATATCTGTGTAGAGGCAACATCCAAACATTTCCGCGTGGTCTCGGTTGCCTCCAAAATGGCCGACGCGGAAGAAGCGCTGAACTTTATTATCGAAGAATCAATTCACTACATCATCGAGAACCGGGACTTGACCCGGGTGTATTTCCAGGAGAGCCAGTTCTTTGAATCCATATTTGACGGCACTCAGTACAAACAAGTCCGTCGGCAAGAATCTGAATTTATGAAAAATATCTATGCCGTTTTGAAGAATGGTATGTCCAATGGTCAGTTTAGGTCCGCCGACCTTCGGAACTGCGGTCGGCTCATCTACGCAACTATACTGGCCCCCTACCGTTGGCGAGATCAGTTCCTAGATGGGGAGCTCATCGTTGCAGAAGCGCAAGCCCTAATTATCCAGGGCCTAAAGAAAAACTAGCTTAACACAACAAGCACTGGCTTTCGTATCCCAAACAGTCTCTGAGTATACTCTGTCTATTGAGCATCTCGACGCGGAGCCAGAATGAACTTTGCATTTCCTTTGATCCGGACGAAACGGTGATTGGCAATAGAACTAGGTTATGCTCAACCCGTCTGTCCGGCCTCCTTACAATGTTGGCGACCTGTCAGCTGCAAAACGGATCGATCACTGCGATGGGAACACCTGCCGCGCGGGGCCTTTCATAAGCTTGACGGTAGTATGTGACTCTCGTCCGAAGCGCCAAGATGAACCTGATGCTCGAGACACAGACGGATGAGTAGTTGAACGCCTGATGTGTCGTTTGATATTGAACGGATGGATAAAAATGTCCAAATGCTTCTTGCCCCGACATCGATACCGCCAAAGACGGGTGGTCGGGAGGACCTTAGCTCTTCCTGCATTCGGGGCATAAAGCCGTTCCCTTTTGTCTGTTCAGAAAAAACACCTTGAATGACCCGATCCCGTTTGCGCACGGTCTTCAAAGACCGAAGGTGTGCCCGATCCAAATCATCCTCTGAAGGCCTCTTCAACTGCCGAAGTTTTGCAATGAATTAGGCATGGTAAGAACCATGCAAGGTGTGCGTGTAGTCACGCAACCTTGGCAAGGGGGCCTGCGGCCCCCGTTGCATCCCCCTGCCGCTGCATGATTCCGTTTGAAATTTTGTTAGACAAAAGTTGTAGGATCGTTCACCTGTCTTGAAAACGTCTTGGTTTGGATTGAGAACTGCGAAACCTAAGTTGAGCAGTGTTGAAGTCAAATTGGATCAAGTACTTCTTGGTTGCGAGTTTCGAAATGAACGCTTGCTTTAGGGCAACTCAACTTCGGACGTTCCTGTCAGCTAATCTCAAATACCAAGATCGGCCCAAAACGGCCCTTCTGATTCTCCAAACGAAGGTCCGGTTTGCGCAGCCTATTGTGCCATCAGAATTTGATCACCTTGATCCTCATACCGGACATAAAGCTCGCGTACACCGGTTCCTTCAATAATGCGAAATGAAATCGCTACTCGAAGTCTTGCCACATCCGACCATTGATTTCTGCCTCAATCGCATGCTCAACACGGCGCGAAAGCTGTTCGATGGTCTCGTCTTCCGGTCTGCCGTCTAAATGATCTTTGATCTCGTCAAAGCGGCGATGCACCTCGCGCCGTGCCAATCTTGATCCGCCCGATTGGATATAGGCGGCAAAAGCCGCCATCTCGGCGCTCGGATAGCCGCGACGTATACTGATATTGAGTAGTTCTGCAACTGGCGGAGGTTTGACTTCCGGCGTGTCCCCGTCAGCGGCGCGTTGCAGCAAATCGGCGACAGCACCAAAAATATGGGCTAGATCAGGAACGACCCGGATCACGAATTTCCGCGCACTGGTGCTTCGCTTTTTGTCTTGCGTTCTTCCGGGTAAGAGCTTTTGGATCTCTTTAAAAGTCGCACCCGACGTCCACGCCAGAAGCGCATCCCGCAAGAGCGGAACCGCGAATACCGCCCGCGCGGTATTGTCGTCTAATTTCTTAAACGCAGACCCAAAAAGATATTCTAACGTGTCCTGACGGATCAATCGAAACATGTTGTCGGGATGGGCCGCAAGCCAGCCGAACAGCCAGTCACACCAATCCGACAGCGCCGCGTCGTCCCCCGGTCCATCTCCTTCCAGCGCGCCGCGCAAATCGCGAAGAACGCCTTCTGGCAGGCCTAGTTTGGCGGCAATTTTCCGAAGCGTCCCAGCGTCATCACCAGGTTCAGCCGCATCGGCCAGCAGCGCCCGCGCCGAGGCCAAACGCGTTTGCACCCACTCAGCATCACCAGCCTGACGCTTGCGATAGGCGGCGAAACTTCTTGAAAGGTCCGAACGCCTATCATCCTCAGCTTCCATCCCTTCCTCAGCGACAAGGCGTGTGACCACATAGCGTTCCAGATCACCGGTCTCATCACGGCGGTCGTGAATTCTGTCCATGACTTCCGTGAGTGGATCGTCGAGATCCAGGCACTGATCGGACTGCGAGAAAATGGAGCGGAGCTTATTCCACTGACGACCAATTTTATTGGTACCAAGATTGATGCCGGTGACTTTGCTCGGGATCACCACCACCATGCCCGTGGCGTTTTCGCCTGCCCGCCCTGCGCGCCCGGCCGCATTCAACAAATCCTCCGCCTTGAGAATACTCCGCCCGCCAGTCTCGGCATTGTATTCACTGTCGGTGGATAAGATCACGAGCTCGGCAGGCAAATTCATGCCCTGCGCCAATGTCGATGTTGCCGCGAGGACACTGACGGCACCGTCACGCCGATAAAGCGATTCAGCAACCTGGCGCTCTTCAGGCAGCAGCTGTCCGTGGTGGCACGTTGCCGGAGCGGCAAGGCGGCCTTCTTCCATGCCGACGTAAAGTTGATCAGCTCCGCCCAACTCATCGATCGCGGTCTGCAGCGCAGCATTTTCGGCCTCCGTCAGTTCGACGTCGACCCCGCCCATGAGACCTGCCGCGCGTTCCGCGATCGATGCCGCAATAGGGATTGTCGGCGCAAAAACCAAAGTGCGAACGCCAGCTTTAGCCGCCGCCGCCGCGAGCGATCCTGCGAGAACGCCGGCATTCGCGGTGAAGCCCCAACGTTCGTTGAGGCCGAGCAGAAGCTTGTCGGGATAAAAGGGCAGCAACGCGTAATCAGCGCGCGCCTGAGACGCCCATGTTTGCTTCACGCTGAAAAAACCGAGCGGCTGTGCAGTCATCCTTCGCGCCACCGCCGCTGGCGCTCTCCCCTTCGGCTTTTCCTTTCGCGCGGCAACCAGCTTGGCACTTAAATTTTGGATCGCGTTAAGATCGTATACGATACACCCGCGTAGCTGCCGCGTCGGCTTCCACGGGTGGTCGAGCGAAAGTGCAGGACGTGCTGTAAGTTCACTGATCCAACCCGCCAATTCGTCGGTGTTTCGCATCATCGCGGAAAGAAGAACAAAGTCCGCCCCCTGCGCCACACGTGCAAGAGCGAGGATGCAAAGCATCGCGTCAAGCGCGCGGCGACTTCCATCGGTCTTTGGATGGACGAGATGGCACTCATCGAAAATGACGAGGCCCAAATCTTCAAAAGCTTCTGGGTCCACATGAGAAAGCAGCAGACAGGCCTCCGGCGTCAGCACGCGGATGTCCGGCAACTCCTCCGCGCCGTCAGCGCCGAATTCATCTTCTCGCTGACCCCGAACTCGCGCTCTCGGAAACGCCTTGCTCAAATCCCGTGCGGTCTGGTCCACCAACGCATGGGTCGGCGCGAGAAAAACAGCTGTGCGTCCTGCCAGAAGGACAGCCTGAATTTTGAGCTGGGACACCGTCGACTTACCGGCACCGGTCGGAAATCCGATGACGGATGAGACGCCTGGTTCCAGACAGCCTTTTTCGATCGCGTCTTGGTGGTTGCGCCAAAGATAAGGACGGCTCGCCGCGATCGTCTGCTTCGCTTTGCGCCATGGTTCTCCAGGCACGTCAGTAGGCGGCGGAATATTGACTAATGCTCCTTCAAGCAGCGTGTCGCCAAGCGCGATCAACAGCCCGGCAAGTTGATAAGGGCCTGGGAACACTGCGATTGGGCCATGCTCAATCTCACCCACCTCTGTAGTTGTGAGCGGCGCTGCGAGGTCTTGTACGTTCCGGAACACCGAGACCGGATTGTGCATGCCTTTTTTACGGCGGCCTTGCAGCCGAAAGGCGAGCGCGCGAACCCCTTGGAGAAGCTCAAAGTACAACGCCTCAATGGCGCGTTCAGCCCCTTCAGCGCGAACAAGCCGGCCCGCTGATGGCGGCGCCCGGTCGGTCAGACGTCCGACCTGACCTTGCGCGAGCATGATCAGAGCCAAGATCAATTCAGACTGCAAAGGTACGCCTCGCGGCACTTTCATCTTACGCGCTATTTCTGTGGCGTCCGCTGATGCTTCCGCGACCAAAAAAAGCAGCATCGCTGAGAGGTCGGGACTGATCCCGTCGGCTTCGACGAACGCGCGATCCTCATTGACGCGAGTTAGCGCATCGACCTGACGAATCAACTGATATGCCGTAGCGGCAACGAAAGCCGCAGCGGCTTTGTCTTCGCGATCTGGCGCGATCGCCACCAGAGCTTCGTTTGTGTGCGCGAGCCGCCGCGCAAATGAATGCGTGTTTCGCAAGGACTCAGGCTCCGCATCGCCGTCGCGCAAGGCGACTCGCGCGGATGCGATTTCGGCAAAAGCGCGCGATAAGGTGTCCGGCAATCCTTCGCGATCAAGCTCCGGGAGTTCCGGCGTCAGGCGAATGAGCGAGGCTGTTGAGGGATCATACATACGCGCCATCCTGCTCAAAAGCTGCCTCTGCGGCGTCGATTACGGCCACAGCTTTGGCTGCAAGGGCACCAATCCACTCGCGAACGTCCTCAAGATAGAGAGTTTCGGCCTGACGCCGCTCCACATCTCCATCAACCGTCTCTTCATAGCCCTTGAACAGCCGCTTGCGGCCAGCCGTCGTGGCGTGGCTAACACTGACCGTCACAGCAACCCGATAAGCCCGAACATCTTCCCACAGAATATCAGCAACCACCGCGTCAGGATCGTCTTCAGCCGATGTCGCCAGCAGCGAGGTGGCGCCTGCGACAAGTTCATGGTCCCGGGCGCCGGTCTCGAAATCTTCGAACTCCGGCCAGACCTGTGAGTATACTTTCTGACGGGGATGCTCCGTCGCTTTTTCTTCGCAAATCACGACGTGCGCGACGTCATCGTCATCACGCCGGATCAGGAGACCATCAAGACCCTTGTCGGCCTTACGGATTTGAGGCGCCCGTATCAGCGCGTTCTCTTCCTGAATGTTCAATGCAATCCATGAGATCGCCTGAAACACCCAGCCATCGCGATGGTAAGGATCGTCGTCCTCGTCTTTGAGCGTCAGCAATGCTCTGGCGCCAGCAAAGCCGCCTTTCGGAAAACCCGGCGGTTCGGCGTTGAGCTTCTTGAGAACCCCTCCGACCACGCGCGATTGGCCGATCGCGATGCGCGCGATCATCTCAGCGAGCGTGTCTTCATCATCGACGCTCCAAGTAGCGCCGTGCCAGTCATTCCCTGACGAAATGGGCGTGAATGAAAGCGGCATCTTTCCCATCTTTCTTGCAGGTTTTACAGCCACGAAATTTAAGGAACTCAGACCCAACTATGGCCGTATTTGGAAAGAAGTGCCAACTGGCGCTGAAAATTAGAATGTCGGCTTTTGCGCGCATAGCTGCCGTAGGGTTTTCAAACTCCAACGGCAGATCCTGGAGATGACCTGAAGAGGCTCCCTTAATCCCCGCGAATAGAATGGTTTCGACAGTGTTCGGCGCGTTAGCGACATTGCGCCACTGAAAGTGAATAACCGGTTTGCGGAGCACAATGCACCTTCAGAATTTGGTCGCCTTGATCCCATTAGCAGACGTTCCGTGCAGGTTTTCACACGGCAACTCTCACAAGCGCTCAAAAAAACACCCTGGAACCAAGTGATTTTTGTGAAAAACAAGAAAAAGTCTCGGTCACCACCTCATGGGGCTACATGATTAGGATTCGGGGGTATCAACTTCTTCCCCAACTAAAGGATCGAAATGGCGCCAAAAGGTCAACGGAATTGGTATGCGATGGTGACGGCAGGCCGCCAATATTACTGGCCAATGGCCCATCCCGATAGCCGTCAGCGAACCTAAGCGTTCTTCGTTATTTTTGCACTCAGAGAAAACGATCTCCATCAACTCGTCACAGGTTTCCGTGATTGGTAACCCTAAAACAGCCAGACCATGATTTTGCGAGTGAATATATAGGTGCTCCTCCGAAATCTCATTCGGCACCCAGAGCTGCATCGTGCAATGACTAAGATGTTCCTGAATCACATCTGGAACCCCAGCAAAGCTTGCGCTCGGATTGGCGAGCTTTTGCCAAACGCAAAGCGTCGGTATCAGGGTACTGCCCGCTGTGGCACTTTCGAAGTACTCCTTGTCCGATCGACTTTTTGGGTGCTCGGCTAACTCATGATACTCGGTCAAAGCGCATGGATAAGCACCATTTGTTTGCAGGGCGAAAAGGCTCGCTGAAAGTAACTGGCTGGTCCAATCGCGGACAACATCCATTCTTTCTCTCTGTGCGAGTAGAATGCACGCTAATCCAACTTCGATCGAATGATCATCGCGGATCGGCGAGCAAAGAGCTCCGTTGTTGTTCACAATCTGTATGAAGCCATCAGTATATTCGTTCAGATCGCGGTTAATTTTTGCGACGTCGTCATCCGTAAGGCCTTCGTTGCGCTCCACAAAAAACTGCACCCAAATACCAGTTAGGCTTAGGCGTCCGATCGACTCAAATAGGCTCAAGTTCACGTCTAGTGCAAAACTACTGTTTACGGCAGTAGCGAGACCGTCTCGCACAGTAGCGTGTGGCAGTAGCCTTTTGACGACAAACTCATTCGCGATAGTCAGGTGAAGTTGAATTAAGTTTGTCATCGCTCCAGCCATCGCCTTACCGGGAGCTGTCCTTCTAAGAAGGTAGGGAGCGCATATATCCCAACCGTACAACATCGCTAATTCGCTACAACGATACGGTGCTTCTAGATTCTCTGCTTCTCTCGACCAAGCGTACAGTACCCAGCAACAGAGGTTCAGTTGGCGTACTAGTGTAACCCGATCTTTCTGTCGTTTGCCCAAATTCGAACGTAGTTTCCGCAGCATTTCTGAGAAGTATAGATATGCCGCATCGGGCTCATCAAGCATTGCAACGGACTTACGAAATGACGTGCGGGCCTCGCCCGATAAAACGTTCTCTCCCAGAACAGCGCTCAGCATGAGGTTTGCAAGGCGGTCACCATCCCACCGCTGGAATACAATGCTATCGGTGGTGTGCCGACGTTCATAGTCACTGAGATCTGTATCAACGTTTTGATCCACATCCCCACCAATGACGATGCAGATAGCCACGGGCAGATCTGCATATTGTTTCGGGATACGACGTGGAACGTAGCTATCGAGCATTTCATCTAATGACGGTCGGACCGCTTGGGTGGTCGAGTTCCAGTCTTGCCTTTTAAGGTCCCCAGATTTTACAGTGAATAGGAAGACCTTTTTTATGCCGTCTTCGTCCACACCAACGGCGGCTAAATCTACACCATTTTGACGGACTCCAACCGCAGGCCTTGAGAAGACATGGAGCCCCATCTCGCTCAAGAGTTCAGGAAGGATTACATCTAACTCTCCCCGTTCTTTCAAAGCCGACAGATATTCTTTGATTAGTAGCTTCATGAATCAAAGGTCTCATTACGAAATCCAAGAACGAGGTGCTGGAAATGAAGCGGATCTATCGACTCAAAGCGTGGAAACTCCATTGAGGTACCATGCGAGGAAAGCATGGACTCTATTCTACGAAGTCCACCGTCAAAGTCTCGGACATAAGTTACCGACCCCGCTCCATGAAGCAGTACATGCTTCGTTACCAGGTTGATAAAAACAGATTCTGACTGGGCATCTTTGAAAGACTGAGAAAATTTCCTTCGCTGCCGTTCAGCTTGAATTTGCCGCTTCTTTCCCGAAGGCCATAATTCCGGTATCTTCGGAACAGATCGGAGACCTTCTAGATACTGATCATGTGCCGCTAACGCGGCTTGCAGATGTGGTTGCGCGTTATCGTCTATTTGTACAGCCTCTTCGACAACCTCACGTGCCTGACCAGAGAAGTTGATCATTAGGGGATCAACCAACAAACCAGCAATTTCTTTGGCATCGTCGTCTCCACTCGCGGCACGCAGAAAGGAGATGAGCAAGGACGCAGCGGTAGCCGCTTCAATCAAGAAATAACCAAGCGTTTTCCGGCTGATGAATGTCAGCTCAGCATCACTGAAATCGAATTCATCAATAGAGACGTTGAGTACATACCCTTCTGGAGCAAACCGACGAAAAAGTATTGGTAATGCAGATCTAGCAGCGTGATTACCATGACGAAGCCAATACACGACCAACCAACCAAGACTGTCTGGGTGTTTTGCGATCAAGTTTTGAACGAAGCTATCCAGGTCTGACAGCTGCAAGGGTGTAACTGCGTGGTCCAATAGCTGCTGCAAACAGGTCGCAATGGCTTCACGGTTTTCATCGTTGATGCATTTTGAGAACGCAAAATCGATCTGGTCCACAACGCCTTTAATGGATGGATCTGCATCACCAAGAGACGATACTATAGCTACCTTCAATGGCGTGCTGAAAGATTGGTGATTACGCGCAAGCATCAAAGCCAGTTGATAGTGTAAATTTGGTGATGCGTTTTGACCTGCTATTTCGATCAAGTGAATTACTTCAGAGTCTTCTATAAGTTGCGCGCGAGCATAGTTATCGAGCAGGGCTCGGACGGCTCCCACCGTTTCGTCCTCGGCATTGGAAGTTTCGATATACTGAGCCAACGTGTCTAATCCGAGCAAATGGAGGTTCTCATCGGAACTCGCATCAATTCTCCCGAGCGCTGTAATGGCAGACTGTCTTGCCTGAGATCTTGCATCGGTTAGGAGTTCAATTGCAGCCTTGTGATATCTTCCCAGATCGAAAGAGGCTCCTGCTTCAAGCACAAAGGTGAGCATTGGTAACAGATGGTCATCGCCCCTTTTTAAACGCTCTAGAAGCTTGGCGGTTTCTTTAGGTCGGCGCTTCAACCATTCTCTGAGCGCAGAATTTGGTTGATCATCTGCCAAATCTTGACCAGCAGTTGTGACCAGTCTATTCACCGCCGCAATCAAGGCATCAACGTCGACTTTGAGGTCTGGTGCCAATTTGGTGAAAAGGTGCTGGGTCGACCAGAAATCTCGACGGGAATCTGATTCCAATTTTTCGCTCATGATATGCGAAATGAAATCCATCTGATTTGAGTTGTGGAGTTCTACTAACGACTGGCACATCTGCTCGAAATGTGGATCACCCGAATTGCAGTCGGCTTCGTTCAGCCAAACAAGGAGGTCATTCACAGCGCTCGCTGCAAGAACATTGGTCTCAAACTGTTGCTTATCAAAGGGGGTGGGCGACTCAGTCATGCCAGAGAAACATATCAAGTGCTGTGGGGGCGAGCTAACGCTTCTTCACTTGTATACACTGATCACGCTTTTTGAAGTCGAGAAGTTGTTGTGTTCGCTTTTGCGCGCATTGCTGGCATTCAGCTTGAGAAGCCGAACGACAAAGGTTGGCGATTTCCTTCCATAACATCCTCCTAACTCGTATGTCTGGTTTTGCTAAAAACAGGCGAGATACTCATCACTTCGTTTCTCTATTTCACGCAACAACACCAAACTAGACTGCCCGTAGTCACATATTCTCAAGTGCCTAGGAACCACTCTCTAAAAGGGAATGTAGCAGGTGTTCGTCTGTTTTTTTCTCCGTTCGTGTAGCCGGGCGCATGCCGCCACGGGCGGCACCGGGCTGTCGTAAACCAAGCCCCCGCTTTGCCAAAGCTTCGCAGGGTCTTGGCCCTCCGGGCATCCATCCCTTGCGCAGATATCGACCGCCGCACACGGCGGACTTCATCATTGCTTTTTTCCGCGAAGGTCGGGGGCGGCGAGATTCACGCTCGCATAGCCAGAACCGTGCCGGCAACCCGCAAGGGGTCGGGGGCCGTAAACGGTGCCGGCAGAACCATGGCCCTGCATCGCTCATCTCCTTAGAGCCGCCCCCTCCCAGCGGAAAAAACGCGGGCGGGCGGGCTCAGGGTCAGGCGCAGAGGCTCACCAACACACACCCAGCCTCTTTGCTGCAAAACCCGGTGGCAGGAAAGAAAGGAGCAAAGCCATGGCCAAAAGAGACATTTATCAGGAAGTCACCGACAAGATTGTCCGTGTGCTGGACCGGGTGAGCCCGAACGACTGGCAACCGCCGTTTGCCGGACTGGCGGCGCAGGGGCTGCCCCTCAACCCCATCACAAACCATCGCTATCAGGGGATCAATATCCCTTCCCTATGGTTCGACCAACAGGATAAACGCTTTGCCTCAAATCAGTGGGCGAGTTTCAATCAGTGGAAGGACAAAGGCGCAGCCGTGCGCAAGGGCGAAAAGGGAAGCCCGATCATTTTCTACAAAACTCTGACGCGGGAAGAAGAAAACGACAGCGGCGAACGCCAAGACATCCAAATCCCCATGATGCGGTTTTACACGGTCTTCAATGCCGATCAAGTGGAGGGCTACGACCACCACGAAAGCGCCCCGGCCAACGAAACCGACCTTGTCACCCGCATCGAAAACGCGGACGTCTTTTGTAAAGCCACGGGTGCAGACATCCGCCACGGCGGCGCGGGCGCTTACTATGACCGCAGGGGCGATTTCATCAACCTGCCCGAGACGATACATTTCAGGGAGACAAGCACCGCCAGCGCCACGGAGAACTATTACGCAACCCTGCTCCATGAACTGACCCACTGGACGGGAGCGCCTCACAGGCTCCATCGGGACAAGGCCAAGACCAAGTCGGAGCGCGACAAATACGCCTTTGAGGAACTCATCGCCGAACTTGGTGCGGCTTTTCTGTGTGCTGAACTCGGCATCACCCAGACCCCGCGAGAGGACCACGCCCACTATCTCAAGAACTGGCTGCAGGCGCTTAAGGGCGACAAGAAATACATCTTCAAAGCCGCCGCACAAGCCGCGAAAGCCTCCGACTATCTCCGCGAGCTTCAAGGAGGCGCGGCATGATCCCCGTTCATCACACTGCTGAAGGATTGCAGCACAGAAGGGCTTTCCCAGCCCTTCACAGGTGCAATTCCGCATCAAACCCAATCGACACAAAGGAGAAAGACAATGACGATTGAAAACACCATAGAAATGATCCCCATCACGAAACTGCAGCTCTCGAAAGCCAATCCGCGCAAGAGCGTCGATGAAAAGGCGATAGCCGGACTGGCCCAGAGCATCAGAACCGATGGTCTGTTGCAAAATCTTGTGGTCGCCAGACCAGAGGGGCGCAAACGCAAATACCCGATCATCAGCGGGGAGCGCCGCTACCGGGCCTTGCAGCATCTTATCGATACGGGCGACTTGCCCGGCGATGTGAGCGTCCCCGTAGAAATCCGCGAAGGTCTGTCCGAAGAAGAAACCTTGCGGATCGCCACCGTTGAGAACGTGCAGCGCGTGGACCTAAGCCCCCTCGAGGAAGCCGAAGCCATCAAAGTTCTCGCCCATGATGGCGAAAAGCTCGGCGATATTGTTGCACAAACCGGACTTTCGGAAAGCACGATCAAGCGCCGCCTTGTGCTGCTTGAACTCAGCGAAACCGTGAAAGAGGCGTTATCTTCAGAGCAGATCACACTTTCGCAGGCCGAAGCCCTGAGCCTTGCAAGCCATGAGGAACAGGAAACGCTCCTGCCCCACATTGTTGGGGGCTGGTATTCCAGCGCCGAAGACATCAGAGAGCAGATTTTAGGAGATGCGCCCAGCGTCGCAATGGCCGTGTTCGACAAGGCCGAATACAAAGGCACGTATACGGCCGACCTTCTGGCCGATGATGAAACCACTTATTTCGATGACGCGGACCAGTTCTATGATCTGCAAAAGGTGGCTGCCGAGAAGATGGTGGAGGCATTCGACAAGGACCATGACTGGGCTGAACTCATTGAAGGGTCTTTTTCTTCTGCCGGATACCGCCAAGCCAAAAAGGGAGAAGCAGGCGGCGTGATCGTGTCGCTCTCGCCTGAAGGCCGGGTGGATGTGCATAAGGGCCTCATCCGGCAGGACATCGATACATCCGTCTCCGATGCTTTAAAAGCCACGCCCAAAGCGACCTACGCAAAGCCCCTATGCGAGTACTTTGCCATGCACAAGAGCGCAGCGGTACAGGCCGAACTCATCAAAAATCCGCGCACAGCGAAAGAAATTGGCGTTGCACAGATGCTCTACCGGGCCAGCGCCCATGGTTGCCTCTCTTATCTGAGAAAAGAGGGCACTGAAAGCGCCGCCCTTGATGCCATCAACGCCGAAGCGGTTGAAATCATTGGCATGCTTGGCGAACTGCAGGAAGGCGCAGAGTATTGCAGCCTGGGCTCGCTCGCGCACTCCTTTGAACGCGCCTACGATCTGGTTCAGAAACTCAAAGACGACCAGCTTGAGCGGCTCTTCGTGTTCCTGAGCGCGATCTCATTCGGTCAGGGACCGTCGTTCTCCAATTACGGCAGTACGCGGCATTACGCGCTCGATACGGACGAAGACAGCGTCTTCAACCGCGTCGCTCTGAGCCTTGGCGTGGACATGCGCCGCTACTGGACACCCGATGAGTGGTTCTTAGGCCGCCGCACCATGAGCCAGCTTGGCAATATTCTTTCGCAAAGCGGATTGTCGCGGCTTTACGGCAATGGCAAGGACTTCAAGAAGACGGAGCTTGTGCCCATGATGGTCCGATACTTCAACAAGGTCCGGACCATGACCAAACCTAAGGGCGATCAGAAACAGGCCCGGGACTGGCTGCCTGAAGCTATGCAGTTCCCGGCCATCGATCCAGATGAGGTGAAGGAAGAAGACACAACTTTGACACCGGAATCCAGCCTCGCCGAAGCCGCTTAAGTCTCCTCGCGGCGCTACCCGGCCCGCTCGTTTGCTCCCAACGGACGGGCCGGACTGTGCTGGTTGACCGCCCGAACCGTCCGCTTTCTAACTCGGCAATTGCTCTGTATACCTATTTCCATAATATGGAGAATTGACTTTTCAATAGAAACCAAATCAAAATGCATTATAATTAATATACTGATTATTGCAAAAATGGGCAACTAAGTGTTACACTGAACTCATGGAGGAGAAACCCGAGCCACAAGTGCCGAAAGTCACGCTTGCCACACAGGATTGGGTGCTAAAGGAATTGATGGACACAGAACGCCGCATAGAGAAAGCTTTTCACCAACAGACGACATATCTCGATTCAAAGTTCAATGCGCAGAATCGCTGGATACTAGGCGTGATCATCAGCATTGTTGCCGCCATTCTGGCTATGGTCGCAGCCGTGTTCATCCAATAACAGGAATAAACGAGATCAATGGCTAAAATCGAGCGACCGGAACTGGACCAGATTATAGATTACGCCATTGACGCAATGGGGGAGCTCGAGAGTATCGAAATCCGGCTTAAAGGTGTCCGCAATGAAATTGAGGAGATGACGGCTAAGCTGTTCTTTCATTCAAAGCTGGATACTCTCAATGAGTCCAAAAGGAAGCGCAAGCAGACGAAGAAGTGATAGTTGTCGTTACGACAAACGATGCGCACGTGGCCACCAGATCAGCGACGATTTGGGGACACGTCAGCTCGACCAAATGAATCGCGCAATGATATCAAACAACGATTCCGGTTAAGCGAAGGCTGGCTGTTGAAATCAGTTGTGCTACAGATAATTCTTCTTGTAATCTTCACCACACAATGGTTTCACTCCGAGTGAGAGAACCGAAGCAGTCTCAAAGAGCAAGCCGTATCTAACTTCAGCGTAGATCTCCGCACCGATGAAATATTCGTATTTCTTGGCACTATACCTCTCAGAAAACACATCAATTGCTCGGCTCTGATCGTGGGACAATTTCACAACGTCATCCAGCTTGTTTCTTGAGGCCACGCTGAGCAATTCCTTTAGATCGTGCCCAATACGTTTCAAGCTCGCGACGTCAATGCCTTTGCACCGCAAAAATGCCTTCAAAGACAGTTCAATTGAATGTCCAAGAAGATAGTAGGGAACGCGACTAGACGTCATTCGCAGTTCGTCCAGTTGGGACTTCGGCGGTGGCTGTAGCGCTTCCGCCGCGTCCAAAAACTCTCGGCCCAGCACCTGAAATGAAACCGCGGAAACTTGTTTCTTCGTGTTGTTCACTGCACTCCTCTTATCCGGTTCGCATTTGATCAATGCACAAACGAAATTGGGTTACGAAACGCTCCTCAGTGGTGTTGTTCGCACCGAATTCGCGCTAGATCGTTCGGATCGATATTTCTTCAACTGAATTGGTGGGTTGGCGCGAGAATTACAACCGATCGTTCAATTGGATGCGAATGCTTCCTGAGGGTTATGGCAATGGGTGAGGCCCCTTTCTAGATTGGCGCATACTCAATTCCTCTTTCGCGAGCCTCTCGCGTTCGACGGACTGTCTCTGAGCTTCTCGGCCCGGTCTAATCCGGCCAAACTCATCGTAGGCAGGCAGGTCGCCCCTCTTGACCGCTTCCCAATAAGCCGCTTGCTCGGCCGCCCTGACTTCACCCGCCCAATGGGCTCGCCTGGCGGCTTCTGCTTTCACTGCCCTAACCGCTTCGTCCCGCTGACGGTAATCAGGACCGCGAATGGCTGCCGCGATATCCGCTTCCCGCTGCAATCGCTTTATGTCTTCCGGTAACATGTCTGAACTTCCTTTCTTGGTTTATCGCTCCGGTGTGGGCCCCCGAGGTCGCCCGCGACCTTCAATGGATGCGGGACTAGTTTCGGATTTGACCTTCATGCCTCTGAATATCTCCGCGTCTTGTCTCAGCTCACGGCCCAAAGCGGCATTACGCTCGCGCGCCTTGAGTTTGAAGACGTTCAAGTTCTGGCGCTCGGACAGTTGCTTGAAGATGAGAGAGTCCATCTCTTTGCGATCTCGGGCGACAGACTTCTGTGCTTCCTGTTCGTGGCGCTTCCTGAGTTTCTTGTTGTGTCCTCGGAGAAAATCCCAGAGACCACGGAATCCTTTTCGAAACTCACCTTGGCGGGCCTTCGCTTCTTGGACCAGCCGTTTCTCATGTTTGTCTTTGAGCGAGCGGCGTTCGGTTCTCTGACGTTGCACAAAGTCCCTGCGTCGTTTCTGGAAATCGGCACGCAGTTTCTGGTTCTGCGCCTCAAGCTCTTCTTGCCAATTTTCGACTTTGGTCAGCATCTCCTCGGCGAACTCACGTTTGGCTTGCGCAACGCTCCGGAGCGTATCCTCATTGCCTAACCGTTTGCGAACGTCCTTTGTTTTGATGCCGGTCATCCGCGGGATCGAATACACCTCGCCCTTTAGATCAACACCAACAAAGCCGCGGCGGTCCCCACGCGCGACTTTGAAGCCTCGCTCCTCAAGCGCATTGATGAAGGCGGACTTTGAATCGGAGATCACCCAGGCATCCTGGAACGCTGCCTTGATGGCTTTGGGATCTTTTTCGGAACGCTTCGCCTGCTGCCATGTGGCCAGATCGAAGTTTCTTGGGCTGCGGTCATGGGCGTTGACCAGGCCGGGCGGCATCTTCCAGCCATGTTCCAAGAAGAGTTCTCGCGAGATCGATTTGAGCTTGGTGCGATCAAAGGACAGTTGAACCGCCTTCATTTCGTCCACCTTGATCCGTGACCAGACCGCATGGGCATGCCGCCGGCCTTCCTTCTCGTGAAAGACGATGGCGCGCGGCTGCCCCGTAAGACCTAAATCTCTTTCAACCCGGTCGATAGCGCTTTCGAAGGCGTCCACTCCAACCCGTTCGTTTTGAGGAGGATTGAGCGAAAGCGAATAGAGAAACTGCTTGCAGCGCGTCCCGCAACTCAGCGCATAGGCTTCGTTGAAGGCGCCTTCCAGGTTTTGAGAGGTGAAGCCACGAAGTTCATGAACCTCAATATGTTCGTTTTCGCCTTTCATCAGATGCCGAGCCAGATCCCCGGCACCGCCGCGGGCATTGCCGTTGAGGATCATCCATCGTCCCCTTTCGGTTTGAGGCCTAAGGCAGCGATCAAAGCGTTGCGCATGGCCCGCACATCGGCGCACGCGGCGTGAAGTTCTTCGGCAAGTTCGGGTGTCGCTGGAAGGATCCCAAGGTTCGCCGCTTTGGCAATCTGATTGAGGTTGGAAGAAAGGCGGGATTGACCAAGCTGACCCAAGGCTTGCGCCAACGCTGTTCGATCAACAGAGGGCTCACGTCGCTTTCGAGACTTGGTGCGGTTTGGGTCGACGGCCTCGCCAAACAATTTCAATCTGATGTAGGCAGCCCAAGAGAGCTTTCCCGCCGACCGGCTAAGCTCCGCCCGTTCGGCTTCGTTGAAACGAATGGAGAAGGGCTTTTGCTGCCGCCGCGGAGTGTTATCGTTGGCTCCAACCGCGGACTCGAAGGACTTTTGGAGGTTGGGTGCGCTCATAGTCCCAATTCCTCAAAGTCAATATCCGCATGTTTGAGCTGGTGTTCCCAGTCTTCCAGTTCGTTGAAAATGTCGGCAAAAGAGTTCGAACTTTCTCCTGCCGGGTGCGCCATTTGCATTCGTCGTTTAGGCCGTATGGCTCATATAAGCTCATACGAAACAGGAACGCGGGCCCACCTTGCAGCAGCTCTGATGAACGCCGCCAAAAAAAGTGCGCACTATTGACGCTTTCCAACGGTAGGCAAAAGGAAGAACGATCTAAGTCAAACCTCTCGCCTTGTGGATCAAAAAGGTCGACAAGTCTTTCAGGGCTTTCTATGCGCCTTCGAGATACCGCTCACCTTCCAGTGTTAAGCTGATGTCGCGAGTTGTCCGCTGTAGAAGTTTCATGCCCTGATGTTCCTCCAAACGGACAGCAGCTTTCAAAGCAGCCGAAGATGAAAAATTGAGAGCTTAAGCTTTCAATCTGAGTGCGGATGGACTCCGCCTCGAATATGTCTCCATCCAATGCGCCTCGACTTTTGTCGCTGTCGATATGAGGGAAGCGGATCTGAAGGCCAACAGATCTGCCATTGACTTTCTTTGAACGGTTGAAAACGCCATTCACGTCCGAAATCTTTAGCCGCAAACTTCCATTTTTGGCGAGAAAAGACGATTGGATCATAATTCGCGAATGCCTCCCGATGGCGGGCGCCCGCCCAGGCTCAAGAGAATCCTAACGTGTATGAATTAGACGGCGTTTTCCACAAACAATCAGGGCCTGTACAATAACCTTTTGTTCAAAAGGTCTTACCCGGAGAATACCACTACGATCCAACGTGCATTGCTCCGTTCCAAACGTCTGCCATAAGATCAAATACCTACCGCTCAAACACGAAATTGTGATGAGCGTGATTGTTTATCGGATTTGCAACTTAAGGTAAGGATCCCCAACTATTGTAACCTGGGTACTTGTTCTAAGTGATCGAACCTTCCTGGTAGGAAGCAGTCGCTAGTGCCAGCTTCCGCCGTAACCGTAAACTGCATGAGGAGAGTTATAATTGAGTGTGATGGACTTCAAGACATTGCTCAAAACTGAGCCGGAACGTCTTGATTTGAATTATGAACAATTGCAGTCAATCTTATCCGAAACCAACGCGAAGATGATCCATGACCCCGCCCGCCACTTTCTTTATCGAAAAGGGCAATCCGCAGGCGAACTGAATATCATACTGGAGGGCTGGGTCATGAAGTACGATCTGTTGTCGGAAGGTACAAGACAAATCCTTCAGTTTTGCTTGCCGGGCGAGTTGTTGATCGCATCTCATATCGATCAGCCTACACGCGCTCATTTCGCAAAGACCATCACACCTGTAAGAAGGTTGGTGATCGACAAAACTCCATTTCTCGAGTTAACAAATTCGTCCATGAACCTTGGAACGACACTCATGAGAATACTGCTGAAGACACAAGCAAGATTAGAGCACACCGTAACAGATCTGGGACGTCGCCCGGCAGTAGAGAGGATCAGTAGACTAATGCTTTACCTGTTTGCGCGCTTGGGCGAACGGGATTTGGGTTCGGACGATAGCATGTGCTTTCCTCTAACGCAGAACCAAATGGCCGATGCCACAGGACTCACGCCTGTTCACGTCAATCGGACTTTAAGGCACTTACGCAAATGTAGGATTGTCGATGTCAATCACGGATCCCTGAAGGTAAAAGACTGGGATCTACTACTTGAGGCGGCAGGCATGACCGAGGCTGATTTCAAGTCCTTGAGCTGATGCCAAGGCTCGAAGTGTTCTTTGCTAAGAGCACAATACGTGGGCGGTGCTCAATCCGCAGGCGGCGGTAAGAAGGACCTTGTGTTTCCCTGGTTCAAGTTGAGGTGCCGCCTGGGTGCGTCATGGCTGTGTGTCATAGCGAGGTATTTCTGTGTCGTTTAAAAGATGTCTTTCGTCTTTTGATGACTCGCTTTCCACAGTGCTCAAATGGGTAGGCCCCATATCACCGAAGCGCACTTAGACTGCGCAGTGTTGAACCGTGAACACCACAGGTACTCCTAGAGAGATTGCTTGTTCTGCCTTTCCAGCAATCCAATCAATGAAATCTCATTCTGGACGCGCACACCAACATTGCTCTACAAATTTTAGGTCTATCCATGATCGTGGCTCGCACATTTTTGGACTGGCCAATGCTGGAAGTTCGATCGTGATCTCCGCATTCCGTACAAGGTGCGCGTGCAGTCACGAGACCTTGTCGAGGGGGGCCTTGTCGAATGGGCCTAGCAGTCCCCGCTTACATCCCCTCGCTCAAATTGAAAGGCTTTTTTGCTCCGCATCGCGGAAGATCAGGCTGAGCCCAAATTAGTTCCAATTGGTTGAATGTGATGCGCCTAATACGTGCATTTGCATCGTGAGTGTTACCTTCTACAGACGACCACACCGTCTTCAGGTTCGTCCGCAGCCAACATGTGCTGTAACGTTTGCAAAGGCTTGAACGCCCCCTTCCAAAATCATCTCCCAAAACTCTCATCACCGTTATGTCAACCGTGCGTGGACCCTTTATCAAGGCTCCACTTTCAGGCCCGACCCGCTCGGGCCGGTTTCAAGTCCGGCATCTCGGTCTGATCAACGCACGCAAATTCACGGCAACGGCACCAACATAGTCCTCACTTTCATAATCGTGCGCATCATCGGCCGACTCGTGAAAGCTCCATGTGGGGGCCAATGCTCCATCACTGTCTTTATAGACCGCAATCCATTTCACTTCTTTATCCGTATTCTGTTTAGATGCGGCCAGACCCCGCCCACCTTGCGCTATCGGATTTGAGGCTGAAGCAATGGGTTCCGAGACAATCGAAGCCGCAATCCTTTCAAGAAATGAGGCAACAGCGCCCGCTTCTTCGAAGTCGGGAATAGCGATGAGTTTGGACCGCTCTACGAGTGGCAAACTCGCGCTATTCTGTAATCGTATCTGATTCTGGTAGATCGTATGCGTCCGTTGCTCTAAGCGATCCAAGCGTTCGACCAGCATCAAGACTTCTTTTTCTAGAGATTCGTTCTGCGACAATTTGCCAATCCTCTCTCGTTTTAGAATACTCCACCACCAGTATTGTACTCACTTGATTAGCTCAGCATTTTGGACTGCAAATGACCAAGAAGTCGGCTGAAGACACGCTGGTGTTTTTAGGCTTGTCCAATCAAAGAGATCCTACACAGATCATCCAAAACAGTGCGCTACTGTATTTCCAATACTCTTACGCAACATGACACCTTACGGATCTACCCAAAGTAGAACAACAAGCATCTTGCCCTTTGATTTGTGACGAAAATGTGGAAACAAGCGCAGGCAGGGTGTCGATCAGAACACCAGGTTTGATGCGCAGTGTGCGTCGTGCGGGAAGTATGAACCTGAGTTTCCCGGGATTAATGTCTGTTCAAAGAATTCTGCTAGACACAATGAGCTCAGGCCGTTTCGTTAACCAGCTCATCATTTTTTGAAGGTGTTACGAAGCGAGCCAATTGGAGCATAAATCTCCATTCGCCGTTTCCAGATCTTAAGCAAACGATGAAGTTCTCACGATTGGTTCCCAGCCGGCAGGTCCCTACGTCTCATCCCGCCATCCGAACTTTTTGATTAGGTCGGTAGAGCCCTTTACCCACCGGCGACAACAGGAAAGACTCCGAAATCCCGACAACTGTTTCCGCAGCACCAAGCGTCAAGAAACCGTCGTCCGGCATGAGTTTTACAATCCTATCCAAAACGGCCGCTTTGGTGTCCGGCTCAAAATAGATAAGGACATTCCGGCAAAAAACAACGTCAAACAACCCAAGCTCCTTTGGGTCGTCCAACAGATTAAATGCTCGAAAGTCGATCTTCCGACGGATTTCTTGCTTTATTGTCCAGTGCGCATTGTTCCGTTCAAAGTACTTTTGCAGGAAGGACTCTGGCAATCCTCGATTCACCTCAAAGTCTGTGTATTCACCTCTCTTGGCCTTTGCAAGCATCTCCTCAGATATGTCCGTCGCTACAATATCTATGTGCCATCCATCAAACTGCGTACCCAGATCATCAATGATCATAGCCAAAGAATACGGCTCTTGACCACTTGAACAGGCAGCACACCAAATACGCATACGCCGCGAGGCCGCACGAGTCTTCATCATATGAGGAACAATCACGTCCCTGAAGTTTTCAAAAGGCGCTCCGTCACGAAAAAAGAAAGACTCATTCGTTGTCATCGCTTCGGTGATTTGCGAAACAAGTTCCTTTTTTGGAAACACGCCTAAAGACGCAACAAGATCGTCGGCATCTTCGAACCCATTCTGTTTTGCAACTGGATTCAGCCTAACATCAGCCAAGTAGGTTTTGTCGGGCGTTAAATAGAGTCCTGAGCTTTTTAATAGCAACTCACTTAAGAGGTTGAATTGATCCGGACTCATTACTCATTCTCCTATCTACGCGATAACTTTAGTGACTGCTGCCCCGATTTCATCGACGGGCAGGACCGCATTGCACAGTCCCTCTGTGGCCACTGCCCCGGGCATGCCCCAAACAATGCTCGATGACTCATCCTGCGCGAATACGGGGGCTCCCAGTTCTGCCAATCGTTGACAGCCTGCCAAACCGTCGCTTCCCATTCCTGTAAGGATGATTGTCAAGGCATACTTTCCAAACACATCAGCTAGACTACGAAGCATGGGATCAACTGCAGGCCGACAAAAATTTTCAGCAGGCGTTTGGGTGAGAACAATCTTTGGCGATGTGACGGAACCCTCCACGGACATATGGAAGTCGCCCGGAGCTACATATACATGACCAGCTAGAACAGGCTCACCATGCTCCCCTTCCTTGCAGGGACGGCCACAATCCTTGGAGAGCCTTTGCGCCAATATCGTTGTAAACGTGGGCGGCATGTGTTGCGCAATCAGAATGGGTTGATCCACGTGGGGCGGCAAGTCCGATAGCACACGGCTCAATGCCGCTGGACCGCCTGTCGAACTGCCTATCGCAATGATTTTGGGAGCGACTAGGACTTCTGTCCGCAGATTTACCGTCTTGCCTTGATATATCCCTGGAACAGCGCGTCCGTCTGTGACGCCTTTTTTATCCGCATCACGATCTTTGATTGGGCGAGAACGGGACGGGACCGGCTTTCGGCGCGAGCCGAGTCCCAACGTTTCTACCTTGCGAATGAGCTCGGTTGCGAACCTGCCTTCTCGAAGTTCCTCTGAGGCGGACGGTTTTGCAATATAATCTTGCGCCCCTAATTCCAACGCCTGCAGACCAATCTTCGCGTTAGTCAGCGATAAGGTTGACGCCATTACAATTTGTATGCCCGGCTTCGCCGACAACAATAATGGCAGAGCCTCTAAACCATCCATCACCGGCATCTCGATATCGAGAACCACGACCTCAACATCATGACGCTTCAATGTATTTATCGCAGTCTTCCCATTAGAAGCAGAGGCAACGACACGGCACCGGCCATCCTTCTCCAATATTCGGGTAATCAATCCCCGTACGACCGCCGAGTCGTCGACAAGCATTACACGGACGGGATCGAGACGGGATCTCTCCTGTTTGGAGGTCGATGTTGCTAACGCCACGAAAGGGGGCCCTTTGAAACGAGAGGAAGGCGGCGATGCGGACGGCTGAAGATGTAGGTCAGCAAAGCGGCGAAAAGTACACCGAGCCCGATCAGCAGAAAATTGGAGACCTTAGCGAAAAAGCATAAGTAACCCAAACTACTCAGCATCATGATCGCTGAGATGATTTTCGCGCGCAAGGGTATCACCCTATCGAGATGCCAAGCTCGCAGGGACTTTCCAAACCAACTGTGACTGAAGAGCCAATTTGCAATTCTGGGAGACCCCCGGGAAAAGCACCATAGGGCCATGAGCATGAAGACCGTCGTTGGCATCACCGGAAGCACTATTCCCACCACGCCTGCGGCAAAGCTCGTCCATCCAGCACCAAGATAGATCCATCGATACAAATGCGCTTTCGGTGAAGGCAACACCTCGTTTTGCGCCGTTTGAACCCCAACATGCGCATGCGTGATCGTGGCTCTATTCATATTCAACTCTTGCACCCAAGCGTCCGAACTCTACTCTAGAGGGCCCAACTAAGAGTTCGCACCCGTCAGATTCGCGATGAACTGGTCGATCTCTACACTGAGTTCATTAGCCTGTGTGGAAAGTTCGGTCGCAGATTGAAGCATCTCCGTTGAAGCGGCTCCAGATTGAGAAGCCGCTTCCGTGACACCAGCGATATTGCTGGAGACTTCTTGCGTACCCATTGAAGCTTCTTGCGCATTCCGAGAAATCTCTTGCGTCGCGGCCCCTTGCTGCTCAACAGCAGAAGCGATCGCACTGGAACTCTCGTCTATCTTAGAGATGGTCTCACCGATTCCTCCGATAGACGTGACGGCTCCTTTGGTTGCAGATTGCATACCCGTGATCTGATCACCAATTTCCTTGGTGGCTTTCGCCGTCTGATCAGCTAGGTTTTTAACTTCCGACGCGACAACGGCAAACCCTTTGCCCGCATCCCCGGCTCGTGCGGCTTCGATCGTTGCGTTCAATGCAAGCAGCTTGGTTTGGCTGGCAATATCATCAATCAGTCCAACAACCTCACCGATCGCTTCGGCGGCTTCTGCGAGATTCTTGATCCCCTCGTTGGTGCGCTCTGCTTCTTCAACCGCCGATCGGGCGATCTCAGCAGACTGAGTAACTTGTCTACCAATTTCCTGTGTCGAACCGGACAGTTGCTCTGCCGCCGACGCAACCGCTTGAACGTTCGCGGAAGCTTGTTCAGCCGCTGAAGACACGGCGGCCGCTTGGCCGTTCGTTTCCTCTGCTGACGCAGAGAGCGCCTCTGCCGTTGACTTCAATTGATCCGACGCGGAAGCGACAACTCCCACAACCTCTTTCACGCGATCTGTTACGCGCATTTGCTCCGTAACAATACTCCAGGTCAGAAGCGGCCCAATATACTCACCGGACTTGTCGCGAATGGCGGCAACGTTGAGATCGAGAGTCTCATCCCCAACTTTGATCGTCGTGCGGTGAGGTAGATTGGAGGGATCGGCGAGCAACTTGCGTTGATGGGTTGGATTCTTATGAAAGATGTCGATGGATTGACCAACCAGATCATCGGCCTTGATCGGCAAGAGATGTTCGAGCTTCCGCAACGTATTGATGCTCGTTTGATTGGCGAATGTGATTTTGAAGTCTTCCAGTTCACACATCATTGCGTTGATGGGCATGTTCTGCACCATCTCGACCAATTTTGCATTCTCCTCATCAGCCTTCACTTTGTCCGTCACGATGCTCCAGGTGAGCATTGGACCAAGATAGTTTCCGTCGCTATCTTTAATCGCCGAAACGTTCAAATCGAGGATTTCATCCCCAAGCTGAATATTAGCGCGATGAGGGAGATTTCTGGGATCCGCAAGGAGTTTTCGCTGATAAGAAGGGCTCTTGTGGAAAATATCGATAGTCTGACCGATCAATTCGTCGGCGCGAACAGGCAGCAAGTGTTCGAGTTGACGTAAGGTTTCGATGCTCGTGTTGTTTGCAAAAGTAATCGTGAACTCTTCGGGATCACACATCATGACATTGACCGGCATGTTCTGAACCATTTCCGTCAGACGCGCGGCTTCTTCTTCGGCACGAACAGACTCGGTTACAATATTCCAGGTCACCATCGCACCGATATACTTACCGGCAGTATCACGGACCGCCGAGATCACCATGTCGAGAATCTCATCCCCAAGTCGAATTCTTGCTTCATGCGGAAGATTGCGCTCGTCCCGCAATATTTTCCGTTGATACTCCGGATTCGTATGGAAGATATCTATGCTTTGCCCAACCAATTCACCCACTCTCACCGGCAACAAATGCTCGATTCTCTGTAGAGTATCGATCGTTGACGCATTCGCGTAGTTGATGGTGAAGTTGTCCAAATCGCAAGTGATGATGTTGATGGGCATGTCATCAACCATGCGCTCCAACGACGCTAATCTGCTCTCAAGCTGTGGTTTTGTGGGGGATTCGCTCGATGCGGCCGAGTCCTGTTCTACTTTTGATTCGTCGATGGCCAACGCAGATTGCATAGTCTGACTCCATAAATTCGTTTCTAGTTACCCAACTAGATCTGTTCGGTCCGAAAGCTCGGGGCCGTCGACATGGATTATCGCTGTATGGACGTCCCCAAAAATTCCGCCTCAGTTACTTCGTATACTTAGTAAAAGTGCAACTCGGCATCTTCGAGTTTTGGTTGACAAATGCTAAAAGAGATTTAATCGCCCGGTCCGGGGGCGAGTTTGTTTCACCCAGGACCAACAAACGCCGTATACTGGATTTCTAACATAGATCAATCATGCATTGCACATACGCATGATTACTATAGAGATAAATAGTGTATTTTATAAATGCATGATCGTTACTGAAGTGCTGATCATGTGGCTTGCAACTTGAGGTGCTAATCCTGAGTAACTATTTTCACGTATCACATCCCCGAGGGCGATTGATCCACCCAATTTGGGTGGCACATTCCACTAATACGTACCTAGCGTGCATAAGAACAACCATTGGGAGCGATCCACATGAATCTGATCGAGTCCGGGGCACTGGCAGAAATTGAGCCAAAGCGACTTGATATAAGTATTGACCAGTTACAGTCAATCTTTGCCGAGACCAACGCCCAGATAATAGATGATCCGGCTCGCCATTTCTTGTATCGAAAGGGGCAATCCGTTAACGAACTGAATATCTTGTTGGAGGGCTGGGTGATTAAGTATGACCTGCTTTCGGATGGCACGAGGCAAATATTCCAGGTATGTGTTCCCGGTGATATGGTCGGGGCATCAAACCTTTACCGGTCCACACGCAATGATTTCGCCAGAACGATCACACCAGTCAAAAGGCTGGCAATCGACAGAGCCAAATTCCTAGAACTCGCGAGGTCCTCAATCAAACTGGGCGCCGAACTGGTAAGGACTCTAATAAAAGCCACTGCGCGACTGGAGAACACCGTAACAGATCTTGGGCGGCGCTCGGCGATGGAGCGAATTAGTCGGCTTCTGTTGTATTTAGCTGCGCGTACCGGCTACACGGACAAGGAAGCCCTTGGCCAAATGCCCTTTCCGCTCACGCAGAACCAAATTGCCGACGCCACAGGATTAACCCCTGTTCACGTCAACCGTACACTGAGACAGTTGCGAAAGAGCGAAATCGTCTATGTCAATCATGGCCACCTTGAAGTGCGAAACTGGGAGCTGCTGTTGGAAGCAGCTGGTATGACGGAAATGGAATTCAAATCCCTAAGCTGATCAAATGCAAAGACATATTCGCGTTAACGTTCAGCACCCCCACCGAACCTTTGTGACGAGGTGCAATTCAATACATCTTCCAAAAAAAAAAACCGTTTAAATCCGCCCTCGCCTAGCCAAACACACTCTCGATTTCCCGAATCAAATCAGACGGTTTGATGGGCTTCTCAACGAAGCCGTCGATTCCAGCTTCTAAACACTTTTTTCGAGTACTCGCGGATGTGTTCGCAGTCACGGCCACGATCGGCACCTTGCTGAACGCCTCGTCAGAGTCTCTGATCTCACGAGTTGCCATGATGCCATCTTTGACCGGCATCTGGATATCCATTAAGACCAGATCATACGAATTGGCTTCGAGTGCTGAAATTGCTTCTTGACCATTTGCCACGCAATCGGCCTTCATCCCCATCGTTTCCAACATCATCATAATGATTTTCTGGTTGATCGCGTTGTCCTCAGCAACCAGAACGGTTGGATGGGCCCCCGGGGAGTGAACATCGGTCGGTCCGCGGCACTCCGCATCGATGTCCCTCAATTCGTTACCCTCGACATCTTTCGGCAGAGCACACATGACCGTGAAGGTGAATTTGCTGCCCTGTCCTTCCCGGGTGGATACGCTGATATCTCCTCCTAGCAGCTCGCACAAATTCTTACAGATCGATAGCCCCAGCCCTGAGCCGCCCTGTACGCGGCAGTTTGAATTGTCTCCCTGGTGAAATCGCTGAAATAGGTTATCGAGCACTTCGGGAGGGATTCCCGGCCCATCGTCTTCCACCGAAACGCTGAGTTGGATTGCCTCCCCGCCCATTTCACGAGATTGGACACTGACACTCGCACCTCCGCCTTCAGAAAACTTGATGGCATTCCCCAAGAGATTAAAGATTATCTGTGAGAGCTTGCCGGAGTCACCGTTGAGTATTGGGGGGACACGCGCGTCTATGTCGTATGTCAAGAGGACGCCGTTCTCTGAACCATAGTCCCGCAGTAATGCAATCGTATTGCTCAGTACATCGCTCACGGAAAAATCTTCACGGTCAATCGTCTGCTTGCCAGACTCAAGACTCGCGAGATCTAGGACATTGTTGATCATGGAAAGAAGCGTCTCACCAGATCGCACGATGAGATCTATTTTTTCCACATCGGTAGAAGAATAGCCCTGTGCGCGGATCATCCGTGCCGTTGCGAGTATCCCATTGAGCGGAGTACGGATTTCATGGCTCATGTTCGCCAGAAACTCAGATTTGCTCTTGATCCCAGCTTGTGCATCTTCCAAAGCCGAAGCCAGTTGTTGGCGCTCAAGCACCCGATCAGTCACGTCCCTTTCCACAGCAATAAAACCCTCTAAACCCCCGTTATTATCGAATATCGGGTCAATTCGAATATCCAACCAGTATTCTCTGCCAGATTTCGAATAGTTTAGAAGCTCCATTCTGACTGTCTCATGCTTCGATAATGCGGAGGTGAGTTTTTGTTTATCCGCTTCCGCTGTGCCAGGGCCCTGAAGAAACGAACCCGGCTTCTGGCCTCTGACTTCTTCCAACGTAAACTCGGTGAGGCGTTCAAAGGACGCGTTCACCCACACTATTCTGCCTTCTGGGTCTGCGATAATGATGACGTCATCGGCGTGTTCAGCAACCAATGCCAGCCTGTTCAATTTGATTGCGTTGTTGTGAACCCAGCGATGCGCCTGCGCCAGTACCTTTTCGGATTGACGGCGGTCTTCGTTTCCAAGCGCCAAGCCAATGAAATCGGCTATCGAAGCGACAAAGGACACCTCATCCGGAGTCCATTGCCGCATCTCTACAACTTTCTCGCAACACACGACGCCGCGCAATTTGTTCGATGTGCGAACCTGAGCGTCCAACATGGATCGGATATCGTTTGGTTGAAGATATTCTGTACGGAATTCACGTGTTCGCACATCTGTATGGGCATCACTTGCATCGATGACCCGGTTGATCGATAAGGCATAAAAGTATGCTGGATAACTCTGGGCCAGAAGCACATCGCCACTGGCGTGCGTTCCAAGTGCCGAGTTGTACATGTCGAAGCATGTTATCGAATCGCTGTCATCGCTGTAGATCCAGAAACTGACGCGTTCGACGTCCAACGAGTGCGAGGCCGAGCGTGTACACTCCCGAACGAAGTCGATGAGATCTGGCTCGGACTCTCTCTGGTAATTGAGTAATCGGTCGAGCTCAGCGTTAAAGTTTCGCACCCGGATGAGCGCGTGATCGCTTTGACTTCGAAGGCTGCTAACAGGATTTCCCGCGCTTGAGCCGTAGCCGCGCTTCAAGCTGTGAGTCGCCATTCCTCAAACCACTCTAATTCTCCGCGCGGAACTCATCTGTAGATCAATCGCCAAACCAAGGAGGCTTTCCCGTTTTCTTCCGCACATCAATCAATTGAATTCTTCGAAACTCTTGAGCAGCTCATCCACGTCCTCTTGGCTCAGACCCTCTCCCGTCATGGCCGGACCGTTCAAAAGCGAACCACCGCCTTGTACGTCTTGCGTCGCGGACCGGGTCTCGGATTCGCCAACGCTCGCCAATATGCTCGCTTCTTCTCGCGTACCATTAGACCCATCTGTAAGCTCATCACCGAACTCCTCCAGTGATTTCAATACGATATTCAAACGTTGACTACACAGATCATGAAAGCAGCAAGCAAACGTGATTTCTCGACAAGCATCTAGAACGGGGTTCTCGGCAAGTCCTTCTCGTTCATACTTGGAGTGAAGCTCTTCGACCTTGCCCAAAATGGTGTCAACCGCCGTATCGAGCGTCTGCAGAGTCTCTTGTATTTGGCTCATCATATAGGGAACGCGGCCATCCGGAGAACAATCCGCATCTCCAGGCCCGGCGTCTACAGATCTTCCCTCGGTTTCAGATGAGGCATGTCCCGGCGTCACGAGTTTGAGACTGTTTGTTTCCTCTACCTCGTTGGACATCAGAAATCTCCAATCACGCGCTTCATCTTTTGCTTTAGAGTCGCGCCATTAAAGGGCTTAATAATGTAATTATCGACGCCGGCTTCACGGGCCGCGACCACGTTCTCGACCTTACTCTCGGCGGTGACCATAATGAACGGGGTCTTTTTCATCTGTTCGTCTTTTCTCACAGCAACCAGAAGATCGTAGCCGCTCATCGGCTCCATATTCCAGTCGGATATTATAAGTCCGTAAGCATCCCTATTTAGTTTCTTGAGAGCTTCGCGTCCGTCCGTTGCTTCGGTGATATTCTTAAACCCGAGCTCAAACAACAAGTTGCGGATGATTCGAAGCATGGATGAATAATCATCTACGATCAGTACGGGCATGTTTTTATCAACAGCCATTCTAACTCTCCCTGACTGAGTTTTCTGATCTACAAACCATCACGCAGCGATCAGCACTCTTATCGAATAAGACATTCGTAATGAAAATTCGGTTAAAGGACTTAACTCTGTACAGGGATTACCTACACATCATAGTGTAGATTGTGTTATTTATCGGGAACCAAAACATAGTTGATTTGCTTACATCATTAACATAGATCAATTCAATTTGGGCGCTGTGATCTCTTCCTTCAAAACGCATTAACCATTTCCCCCCAACCTGCTGCGACCCCGGTGCGTGTGGACCGGTGTGCGAATCGAGAAAGGGTGTGGAAAGAATGGACGATATTCTGGGAGAGTTCATTGCAGAAACGAATGAAGGCATCGAACTCCTGGATGGCGAGTTGGTCCGATTGGAGCAGAACCCGGATGATCCAGAACTAATTTCGCACATTTTTCGAGTCTTACATACAATAAAGGGAACGTGTGGGTTCTTGGGCCTTCCCCGCTTAGCCGCTTTGGCTCATGCTGGTGAGAACGTGCTCGGTCAGTTTAGGGACGGCTCGATAACCGTTACACCTACCGCTATGAATCCGGTTCTTGAAGCCCTAGACCGCATACGGTCTTTCGTAGCAACCCTTGAAGAAACAGGTGAAGAGCCGAGCGGGAATGACAGCGACCTGATTGAAGAGCTCAACAGAGTTGCGAAAGGTGAAGACGCCGGCGTCAAATTGGCATCCGATGAAGAAACCGAACGCAACGGTCAACACACGCAAGAGGACCTCTACACTCGGATTGGCGGACTATCGTCGATCGATATGGCGGTCGAGATCTTTTATGAGCGGCTGCTCGACGACGATCGAGTCAAAGAGTATTTCACCGACGTAAATATGGATCGACTTCAAGGGATGCAACGCGCTTTCTTGTCGATGGTCCTAGGAGGTCCAGACGAATACGAGGGCCGGGATTTGAGAGCCGCCCATGAGCATTTGGTTGAAAAGGGATTGAACGATGAGCACTTCGATGTTGTAGCCGCTCACCTTTTAGGCTCGCTTGTTGAATTGGATGTGCCGGAAGACGTTGTTAAGGCGATGGCTACAAAGTTGGAGAGCACCCGTTCTGACGTATTGAACAAGCCCAGCGATCCCATCGAGGTTACCGAAGAGGTGCACGCCAATCAGGAATCGCAGAACGTAGACGAACCCTCAAAACCCCAAACGCCGTCTGGCGGTGAGTCAAAAAAGGCGTCCGCCCGTACGATTCGCGTGAATGTCGATGTGCTCGAATCTTTGATGACTGTGGTGAGCGAACTCGTACTGACGAGAAATCAGCTCATGCAAATCCTCCGTGCACAAAAAGAAAGTGAATTTGCAAGCCCTCTCCAAAGGCTTAATCAGGTAACTTCAGAATTACAAGAAAGTGTCATGCAGACCCGCATGCAACCCATTGGAAATGCATGGTCTAAGCTGCCACGGATTGTCCGCGATCTAGCCCAGGAACTTGACAAAAAGATTGACCTTGTGATGAAGGGCGCCGAGACGGAACTAGATCGCCAAGTTTTGGATGAAATCAAAGACCCATTGACCCACATGGTTCGCAATGCGGCCGACCATGGTTTGGAAACAACTGAAGAAAGAAGAACTGCCGGTAAATCCGAAACTGGCAACATAATACTCAATGCACGCCATGAAGGTGGACACATTATACTGGAAGTATCTGACGACGGTCATGGCCTCGACACAGACCGTATTCGTGACAAGATACTCAAGAATGGGCTTGCGACCGAATCTGAGATTGAGAATTTGAGCGAACAACAAATCCAACAGTTTATTTTCAAGCCGGGGTTCTCGACCGCAACGAATGTGACCAACGTTTCCGGCCGGGGTGTTGGGATGGACGTTGTCCGAAGCAATATTGGCAAGATCGGGGGAACTGTCGAATTGAGCTCCTCTGCCGGCAAGGGAACCAAATTTACCATCAAGATCCCTCTCACTCTTGCGATAATCTCTGCGCTCATTGTTGAAAGTGGCGGACAAAGATTCGCGCTACCCCAAAACAGCGTCATTGAACTTGTTCGCATCACGAGTAATTCGACCCACAAAATTGAAATGGTGAAAGGGACGCCAGTCCTAAGACTTCGGGACAGACTGCTTTCGCTTGTAAACTTGAAATCGCTGTTGGAAATCGAAAATCAAGGAAGCCAAAACGAAACCTATGTGATCGTCACACAAGTCGGAACGCAGATGTTCGGAATTGTCGTGGACCGGGTGTTTGATACCGAAGAAATTGTGGTCAAGCCGGTCGCGGAAGCACTGAGGAATCTCCCGATCTACAGCGGCAATACAATTCTGGGAGACGGGAGCGTCATTATGATACTCGACCCCATCGGGATTGCGAATGTGAACGGTGTTTCGACCAGCGGCGAAGACAGCTACGAAGAGTCTACGGAAGATATGGCGCATCTGCGGGAAAAAACGTCCATGTTGATTTTCAAAGCCGGCCAAGGTGCCCCGAAGGCAGTACCTTTAGCGCTCGTCTCTCGGATCGAAGACATCAGCCTGGACGACGTTGAAAACGCGGGCGGCCAACCTGCGGTCCAGTACCGGGATCAGTTGATGCCGCTTGTGACGCTTACAAAAGATCAGCAACCCTTCAAAGAATCCAAGCAACCTGTCTTGGCGTTCTCCGATCGCGGAAGATCCGTTGGTCTTGTAACTGACGAGATAATTGACATTGTCGAAACAGATGTTTCGGTAGAAATGAAGACCGAGAGTAATGGTTTGATTGGTACAGCAATCATAGGGGGGACTGCCACGGACCTCATCGACACGACTCACTTTCTAGGGCAGGCCTGCGACGACTGGTTTGATGTTCAGCGCGAGTCCTCATTCGGCGACACCGGAGAAAAACACATTCTCCTGGTGGATGACAGTTCATTCTTTAGAAATCTGCTCACGCCGATTCTCGAAAGTGCCGGTTACAAAGTAACGCAGGCGGACAACGGAGCCAACGGCCTTGAGATTTGTCAATCCGGAGAAAGCTTTGATCTCATCATATCCGATCTGGAGATGCCCATAATGGACGGATTCGGATTCGTCTCTCATGTCCGAAAGGAAACTCAGTTTGAAGAAACTCCGATAATCGCTTTGTCGTCCCATGCAAGTCCGGAAGACATCGCGCGTTGTATGGAAGCAGGATTTACATCGCACGTCGAAAAGCTGAACAGAGAGACGTTTCTCAGTCGACTAAAGGAATGTTTCGCTGAACGGAGAAAAGCGGCATGAGCACGTTAGCTCCTATACAATCTACGAGTACAATAGAGTCCACATCAAATATTGAAGAGTATTTGTCAATTTTTGTTGGTGGTCAAACATTTGGGATTCCCGTACTCAAAGTCCAAGACGTATTGTCCTATCAAAGAGTAGCCTCAATACCTCTGTCCCCGCCACAGATACGCGGCTCAATCAACCTTCGCGGCCGCATCGTGACCGTCATTGATATGCGTATTCTGCTCGAACTCGATCCCTTTACGGACGAACAAAAGCCAATGAATATTGTAGTCGAGCATGGCAGTGAGGCCTATAGTCTGCTCGTCGATGAAGTCGGCGAAGTCATCGAACTTAATGTGAACGATTGTGAACCCAACCCTGCCACGATTGATCCCAAATGGCGTGAGCTTTCCAACGGCCTCTTCCGTCTAGACAAGGAACTCATGATGGTTTTGGACATCGCGCTCATCGCAAACTGGTCGGAAGAAGCCTGAATAGACCAAATCCGGACTCCAACGACATTCGGCAATTTGAACCAGTCTCAAAGCAGGAGCGGTGTGAACCTCTGCGTGACGGCTCTGGAAGTCACCACGTTCGAACGAGAGTTACGGGGTTTAGCCTCCGGTGTTCGGGGCTGATGTCACTGGAACGCCACCCGGAGTTTCCAAGATTTCCGTGAGACAGTCCGCCATTTCATTCTTCAATTCGTCGTACGCCGGTTGTTCAAGGGGCAAATGCGCACCGTTGCTCAACTCCACGAGCCGTTTGCGGGATTCGATCTTGTCAAACGTCTCCAGACTGAGTTCCAGAGGAGTCCATTCATCCCGACCAGGATGAATGAGCACCAACGGGCAATTTAGTGTGTAAGAAGAGACGGGATATTGATGGAGAGTGCGCAGGAAGCGAACGGGCTTCCAACTCGCTCCAATCAGGTGGTCTTTCGCGAAGTACCTTTGCATACGTCGGTTGCTACTCATGGCCTTAAACGGCGCCACAAGTGACAGTGGCAGCACAAGTCGATCAAAGATCCACGGGACTGTGTTCATCGCGAGCACGCTGATGTGTCCAAGCCACGTCCACCTGGCGGCACTTGCGAATGCTTTTGGGTCCGATGCATCAAGAAGCGTTGTCGCGATAACGCCGCGAACGGTGCGCGCGATCTGGGCAGCAAGGACAGCGGTCATACCACCCATGGAAAGCCCCATAAGCGCTGTCGGGTCGTCTTCAGATCTCACAATCTCGGCAACGACGGCGGGCCACTCCGCGTAATCCCACTTGAAGGAACGCGCCGTTTTGGTCAGGCCATATCCAGGCAGATCCGGCGCGACTACTTTCCAACCGAGAGCGGCTGCAGGCTCGGCAAACGGTGCAAGAATACGTCCATTGCCGCCTCCTCCGTGCACAAGCACAAGCGTGCCCTTTGATGGCGTCTGAGGATGCCACTCATCGACCCGAAGGTGATGCCCCCGAACGTCTATCCAACGCTCAGTCGGCTCCATTGATAAATCAATACCGAACTCCTCTTTGAGGAGGCGGCGGTACTGAGACCAAGATTTGCTATTGTCGAACGTATCCATTCTGCTAATATTGAGTGATTGCTCAGATTTTTAAACTCGGATTTTGACCGGTGGCCGGCGTCGCACGAAAACCCGCCAAACGTCGCTTAAGAGCGGCAAAACAAGCACGGTCCAAAGCGACCGTGGACTCGATCATTGAGGCCGCTGCTCAGATTTTGGCGAAACAAGGGTGGCGTGGATTGAACACCAATGCGATCGCCGCACTGGCCGGCGTCTCTATCGGCTCGGTCTACGAGTACTTTGCAAACAAGAAATCAATTGTGGACCGGATCATTGCGGAGCACTTGGATCGAGGTGAGGCGGTGCTAGAGGCAGGCGCTTCGGCACTAAAGGGAAACGAGGAACCGAATGAGATAGTGCATTTGCTCGTGTCCGGATTTGTCGGTGTGCATCAGGATAATCCGCAGCTGCATAAGGCGCTCTCAACAGAAGTGCCTCTCGACGCGAAACAACGGAACCGCATTCAGGCGTTTCGCCAACGCGCAATAGACATCGTGTCATCGGCCCTAAGGGCCCACGTCGATGAACATGACTTAAAAGCTGCACTTCTTGTCGATGCGGCCGACGCCCTCGCTCATCGCTGGATCATTGACGAATTGGGCGCCCCGGTATCTGCAGATAAAATGGCAAAGGAGCTGGAGAAGATGTTGACCCTCTACGTTTCGTCTTGACCGTACCCTGGGAGCAAAGAGCGTTCGGCGAAGATCATGTGTTATGAGGCCCAGGGCGCGCTGAATCAGTTCGTTTTTCGTTTGCGCAGATCTCCGCAAAACGCTCTACTCCTTCACTACATTCAAAAAAACAAAGAGGAAACCATGACCCTGCCCCATCCGCGCATTCCCCCGGTAACCGATGCCGAGATGACCGAAGCTCAAAAGGAAGTTCTGGGCCCCATTCTCAAGCGGGACAATGTCGACAATGTGTTCCGCACCATGGTCCAGCATCCAGACCTCTGCCGCCGGTGGATGGTCTTTGCCAATCATATTCTCGGCAAGTCAACGCTTCCTGCGAGAGAGCGGGAAGTCCTCATCCTACGGATTGGTTGGCTTTGCCAAGCCGAGTACGAATGGGCACAACATGTTGTGATCGGAAAAAATGCCGGTCTTACCGACGGCGAAATCTCCGACATCAAGGAAGGTCCAGCGGCGCCCGCGTGGAGCGAACAGGACCGTCTTTTATTGCAAGCGACCGACGAACTCCACAAAGATGCGATTATCTCTGACAAAACATGGAACGCGCTGAGCAAAACCTATGACCGTCATCAAATGATGGACATTGTGTTCACCGTGGGCCAGTACAATCTCGTCTCCATGGCGCTCAAATCGTTCGGCGTGCAGTTGGATGACAGGCTCGAAGGATTCTAAACGGAGCAAATCGCATGCGTCTTGAAGACAAAGTGGCCATCATCGTCGGCGCCGGTCAGACGCCGGGCGAAACCTTGGGGAACGGCCGGGCGACGTCCCTTTTGTTTGCCCGCGAAGGGGCCAAGTTGCTCTTGGTAGACAAAGATAAGACCTCGGCGGAAGAAACGGCGTCCCTCGTGCAATCCGAAGGCGGAACGGCCGAAGCCGTCCAAGCGGACGTGCAGTCGATGGACGACTGCGAGAGATTCGCCGCCCGTTGCAAAGAGCGCTTTGGACGCATCGATATCCTCCACAACAATGTCGGCATCGGCGCGGGCGACGCGCCCGTCCACAAAGTGAATGAAGAAACCTGGTTGCGGATCCTCGACGTGAATCTGACTGGCGCGTACCGAAGCTGTCACGCAGACCTTCCAATCATGCGCGAACAAGGTTACGGGTGCATCACAAACATTTCGTCCGTCGCCGCTATATGCGCCACACGGACAGCCGCCTACAGAGCGTCCAAAGCCGGCATGAACGCCATGTCCCAAGACATAGCCATGTCAAATGCCAAGTACGGCATTCGGGTGAACGTGATTATGCCCGGGTTGATGGACACGCCCATGGCAATTGAAGGATACGCCAAAGCAAGGGGCGTCTCTCGCGAAGAAGTTCGTGAAGGGCGAAACAAGTTGGTGCCGTTACAAAAACAAATGGGCACGGCTTGGGATGTTGCCTACGCCGCCCTTTATTTGTCATCTGACGAAGCCAAATTCGTAACGGGCGCATTGCTCCCCGTGGACGGCGGCCAAAGCGCAAAGGTCGGCTAGCCGCAAAATGCCGATGTACACTCTCGGCGTCTTATGTCGCTCAAACACTTACGGTCTAGACAAAGTGCAACCACTCTGTAGACAGTGGATCTTCCCCATTTAGAATGGCGTTGTAACGGCGAAGAAGGCGATGCGTCACCTCGCCGATTTCACCGTTTCTTATCGTTTGTTTGTCCACGGACTGGACCGGGACAATGCCTACCCGCGTGTTGGAAACAAACGCTTCGCGGGCACTCAAGACCTTCTCCCGGGTAAAAGGGACCTGAGTAACGGCAATCCCTTCGGCGGCCGCCAAATCGAGCGTCGCCTGGCGGGTAATCCCATGCAAGATGATGTCGTCGGGCGCCGTTAAGATCGCACTACTCTCATCAACGATGAAGAAATTGGATGTAGGCGCTTCGGTCACCTGGTCAAATTCGTCGAGAAGGATGACCTCGTCATAGCCTTCCTGTTTCGCGTGCCATTGGGCTAAGAGAGGCGAGGCATAGTTGGCGGCGACTTTCGCTTGCGGCGGTATGATATCCGGGCGCCGGTTCCGCCGCTCGGTCTCGATCTTTATCTTCAACGACGCCGGCACAAAGTCCGGTCCTTGCTCGTTGGCAAGCTCTAATCCGGGAATTTTGTAGGCGGAGACGGCCAGCGAAACGGGCCTGCCGGGAGGCGTCCCTTCAGCTTCATTGTATGCAAGATAGGCGCACGTCTTTGCAAAATCCGCATCAGGATTAAGCGCCACGACTTGAGACACGGTATCCACGAGCGCTTGATGATCTAAGCCCACAGGCAAATCCATCAAGGCGCACGACGCCAGGAATCGATGCATATGGTCGGACAATCGAAACACGGCTGCCCCTCGAGGTGGATGCGTCACCCGCATAAAGTCGAAAATCAGAGTACCCCGTTGCATGCTCTGGGAGAGGAGGTGCACCTGGGCGTCGTCCCACGCCACCAACCCGCCGTCGATCCAGATTTGTCGTTCGCAGTTTAGCATTATTCTATTGTCCTTAAACAGGAGGCCGCTCACGCTCCTTGTGAACATCGAAACATGGACTGTAATCGCGGCAACCCTTGGACCTGTGAAAAACTCACGTCCTAGTTAAACAGTCCCTCAGCTTTCGCCCACACCGCAGTCTCATCGAGCGCTGTTTCCAACCGATCGAACACGGCATCGATCTCATCTGAAGTAATGATGAGCGGCGGGCACAAAGCAACAGAGTCGCCAAGCGCCCGCACGATAAGACCCTCGGACAGACAGGCCTTAACGCAGTGTGCCCCGACGGCACCCACCTTGGCGCTCGCCTTCAATTCGAGGGCGCCGATCAGCCCCACCCCGCGCACTTCGAGGACAAGGGGATGGTCACCCAGTGACTGCAAGCGCTGTTGAAACAATGGCGCTACGTCCGCCACATGGGCCATAACCCGGCGCTCTTCCATCAGCTCGATGTTTTTGAGGGCCACGGCACAACTGACCGGGTGCCCCGTATACGTGAACCCGTGTCCAAAAACGCCCAGCTTGTTGCCGGCCGCTTCAATCACTTCATAGATATCCTCAGTAAGAAGAACAGCACTGATGGGTATATAGGCCGATGACAGCCCCTTCGCGAGGCTCATCGTATCGGGATTCAATTGATAGGTGTCCGCTCCAAAAGGCTTTCCGGTGCGTCCAAAACCGGTAATCACTTCATCGTCGATGAAGAGCACATCATGCGCTTGGAGCACCTCCTGCACTTTATCGAAATAGGTCCGCGGCGGCGGCACAACGCCGCCGGCCCCCAGCACCGGCTCGGCTATGAAGGCGCCCACCGTTTCGGGCCCAAGCTCTCTGATCTTCTGATCCAACTCTTCCGCAAGCCGCGTAGCGAAGTCCTCCTCCGTCTCTCCACCGGCCGCGAACTTTGCGAAATGAGGACAACTCACATGATGAAACCTATCGATGGGTAAATCGAAAGCCGTGTGCATTGCGGGAAGAGCTGTCATGCTCCCACTGGCCACCGTCACCCCGTGATAGCCACCCTTCCGGGCAATGATGTTCTTCTTCTCAGGTCTGCCGCGCGCGTTGTTATAGTACCAAACCAGTTTGACCTGGGTGTCGTTGGCATCCGATCCGGACGTTCCAAAAAAGACGCGCGACGCGGGAAAAGGCGCAATATCGACGAGCCTTTCTGCGAGAGCGATCGCGGCCTCGTGACTACGTCCCCCAAAGAGATGCCCATAGGCAAGCTTGCGCATTTGCTCAGCTGCCGTCTCGGCCAGCTCCTCCACACCGTAACCGAGGGCGGTGCACCAAAGGCCTGCCATGGCTTCGATATATTCCTTGCCCTCCGTATCGCGAACAAAGACACCCTTGCCCTCAGTAACAACAATCGGGCCCACGTTTCGGTGCTGCGGGAGGTGCGTGGTCGGATGAAGAAGATAGCGCCTGTCTCTTTCGGACAGAGATAGTTCGTTAGGAAGGGGCATACTGCATATTGAGTAAGAGCATGTTGGTTTGAGCAATACCGATGAAAGAGATTGGATACGATAATCCAATAACCCGTCGCCTACAACAAGTTAGGCGAGATCTCCAAACATTGATACTCGAAAAGTTAGACAGGCAGATGAATTTCAGCGAGCAACTTCTTTGCCTGGTCCAGGCGACCGCCTTTGACCTTCCATCCCTTTCTAATTTCCAACTCAGACTTCCAGTTGGTTAAGCCTTCATGAACTTTGAGCCAATGAATTGTTGCGGCGAGCTCAAGTACAGTAGAACCATAGCGGTTCATACGAGAAATCAACTTTTCTGTTCCTCTTCGCCCTAATCTACCGTAAGCGGGATCGTCAACTTCAGCATCTTTATTCATCGTGAAGACACTATATCGAGCTCCGTCAGATACTCTGTGTTCGAATTTTTCATCCACGACATCAAATGCCCAGGCGTCAGCAATCGCATTATCAAGATCCCTGGAATATGGACCGTAGTGGTGATACTCAAATTCGAACGAGCTATCGAGCCCGAGCTGTTCAAGCAAATACACAAGCTTCTGCAAGCGAACTCTCCCAACGACTTGACCTCCCGCCGCTGACACAACCGCAGCGACCACTTCCTCTCGCTCAGTCATAAGTCACCCTATTTTGACATTGCCTTATCTCGATCTGATTCGCTTTCGAAATAGTACCTCGTGAAAGTCCGTTGGGGGGCCAAAGAATCAATGATTTTCGAAAGCCGACTGATTTCAGTGGGCACATCGCCATCAAGTACATGCAATCGCTTATGCATACGATCTTCATCACCCCCAATTTCAGAATATATCCTATTCTTCGCACTTTCATCTTTAAAGTGATATTTTCGAAACTTCATATTATCAATACGACGCGCACGAAGCTTCTGAGTACCCTCATCGGACCCGACAAAGCTCAAATCCAATGTCTTATATAGTCGTCGATCCATCAGCCTCTTCGCGATTTCGCTAATTTCGCGATCCTCACTCGAAGCCATTTCATAAATCGCACCCATGAGTACAACGTCATCTAGCACAAGATAGTTTTTCAGAGTGTCACCTCCTCGGGAAAAGAACTCACGCAAAGGGTGCCCTGGCTTCAACGCAATCTTGGAAAAACCAGATCCGCTCAAGCAGTGCTTTGCCACAATCGTTAGCAAGCGCTGGATCATATG
>JANQPV010000069.1 GCA_028285305.1 Alphaproteobacteria bacterium
CTTCAAAACTTTTGGGCGTTGACGCGCGAAACAGGTGCGATATCCGGGCTAGCCCATTCGTCGGCAACGCTCGATTCCGCCGCAAGGATGTCAACCCAGGGTAGTGTCTCAGTTTGAAATCTGAACTCCCTTCACGCCTCACCGTCCAATCCTATATGCTTAGCGTTAAGCAAATGAGGACGGAACATGCCCAAAGGCCCCAAAGGCGAAAAGCGCCCCGCTGATGTCATCGGCAACGCCGTCAAGGTGATGCGGATCGCTACTGGCGAGGAAGAGGAAGAACTGACCGATGACGGGAAGAACAAGGCTGCTCAGGCCCTTGGTAAGAAGGGCGGGAAAGCGCGTGCTGAAAAAATGAGTGCAGAAAAGCGTACTGAGATAGCAAAGAAAGCTGCGGCCACCAGATGGGCGGCAAAGGACAAAAAATGAGTTCGGATAGGGTGAACGTTCACGAAAAAGTTCAGGTGGAGATAAGCCAGAATCACGATATTCGCAAAGAAATTTATGCGAGATTGGAGAAGAAGCTCGGCCGACCCGTTTGTTCTTTTTTTACCAGTTTCAATCAACCTGTTCAGATTGAAGACGCGGATGCCGACATTATACAAAGCGTTCTGGGCGATATGGATTTATCGAATGGACTTGCCATCGTCATAAACTCGCCAGGAGGCGACGGCTTGGCGGCAGAACGCATTGTTAATATCTGTCGATCCTATTCTGGGACAGGAGAGTTTTGGACAATTGTGCCAGGAAAGGCCAAATCCGCAGCCACAATGATTTGTATGGGATCTAGGAGTCTGCGCCGTAGGACGTTTTGATTGACTGATTGAGCAATGCGGCTCCTTCCTTCTCAGTCGTTCGTTGCAAAATGACCCAATCGGGCAGATCTTCGGCTCTCAATAGCGCTGGCAATCACCATGAAGGGCCATGAACCCCACTGAGGCGGTATCGCTGCCATTGTCGGTCTCTCATTCGAACACGATGCGCGGGTGCATTCGCCTGAGATTGGTCGCCAGACACACCAAGTCCCACTCGCCGGATACCTTTTCGAGTCCCCGCACACTGAATTGCCTGAATCCCAGCACGTTCTTGATCCAGCCCGGCACCGCCTCGACCAGATGTTTGCGCGCCTTGTACTGCTCTCGCCCCTCAGCCGTCGCCAGTTTATCCACCATCCGACCCGTTGCGGGGTGGCGATCTGGATCCACGGCCTGGCAGGCCTTGCCTTCCCGGCCCACCGAGATATATCCGTCAATCCCCGCCGACTCCAATGCCTCAAAATCACGCTCGTTGCGGTAACCCGCGTCGGCCAAGATCCGGTCAGGTATGCCCTTCAAGGTCGTCTTGATCTGGGCCAGCAAGCTCAGCAAAGCCCCCTGGTCACTGGCGTTGGCCGACAGCGAATTCCCCACAATCATCTGCTGTTCGTCATCCACCGCCACCTGGCCGTTGTAGCACTGCTCATAACCCTGCGCCGTCTTCATGATCTGACTCTCAGGGTCAGTAAAGTTGGTTTGATCCTTGTCCTTAGGCACCCCAAACTCCTGCTGGTAGGACCGACCCCGGCCGCTCGGCGGCCGCCGGTCATCGTCCTCGTGCCGACCCTTCTTCCTGTCCGCCTCACGCTGCTTGGCCTCCAGTTGCGCCTTGGCTTCCCGGATCTTGTTCAGCCGGTCCTCGCGGTAACGCAACTCCTCCGGCAACTCATCCCCTCGACGGTCTTCCCCATAGCGCGCATCCTCTGTCTGATCCACCCGATGGGCCCGGTCACACAACTCATCCACTGCCCGTTGAATCCGCCGCTCCTCGGCCAACATCCGTTGGTAGCTCATCGCCTTACGCTTACTGGCGTTGGCCTTCACCTTGGTGCCGTCCACCGCCACCGTGCCCAGCTTCACCAGGCCTGCCGCCTGTGCAATCTGCACCACCTGCACAAACAGCGCTTTGAAATCAGCCAGGTGGCGCTTGCGAAATTCGCAAATCGTTCGGTGACTCGGGAAGTTTCCTGCCGCCAGCACCCGAAAGGCCACGTCCTCTTCCAGCTTCGCCGCCATCTTGCGTGAAGAAAACACCCCGCTCACGTAACCGTACAACAACACCTTCAGCATCATCTTCGGCTCATACGGCATCCGCCGTCGGCCATCGCCCTCGTAGGGCGCATAAAACGCCTTCAGGTCCAGTTCCTCCACCATCTCGCTGATAAAATACGCCGCGTGATCTTCCGGCAACCACTCCTTCAGGCTCGAAGGCAGCAGCAAATCCTGGTCCGGCGCGTAAGGTCTGAACTTCGTGGGCATGGCAAAACCGACATCAACAATACCGATGGATCCATTATCTCATGCCCGTTCTACGGCGCAGACCCCTAGCAAAATTTGGATGTCGCCGTCCTCGGAGTTGGGGCCGGTCGATCCACAAATCATTAGGGAGGAAGATGGTCAGGTAAAAGTTTTTTCCGCCTATAGCATCGTAGATACCTACGAAAAGCTATTTCGCGGGTCTGTGCGCGTAAAGGGAAACTTGCAGCCCTACCTTCAGCAACTGGCGAGGTTCGATGTTCGAGACATTGCAAAATATAAGTCGTATATTGATTTGTCTGACGACATCGCGCTGAAATGCCTAAAATCTGGGATGTTAAAGGGAAAAACCCAGGCCGTAATTAAGAAGGGAGTGAAGGTCTTTTTAGATCCATCTGCGGGCACAGTCTCGCATGGGCGGCCAATCTATGCACCGGAAGCGAAAAGCTGTGGTTTAGTCATTGAAGACCTCGATGTCAAAACCGAAATCTGGAAGGATTTGTACGAACTTTATGTAAGAATTGATACCTATGTGACCAGATTCACTTCAAAAGCGGTCGAAAGTAAGGACAATGGTTTTTACTCTCCACGAATTGGTTAAATTTGGGGGAAGAGAAAATGAGCAGTAACAGGAAAAACGAATTGAAACGTGCAGCTAAGGATTTAAAGAAAATTCTTGAGGAAATCGAACCGTATGTCCACAAGCCCACGGTTTTTGAGCCGTCAACTCGTGGCAAGTGGGCAATTAGCGATGATTTTTGGCTGACTGAACCTTCGAACGAGGCAGGAGAATCGCCCCCGCGCAACTGACCGATTAGATTCCCCAAAAAAGCCAAGGTCCCCACTCGGGGACCTTTTTTATGAAATAGGGCTTCTAAACAGAAAATAAATTCTTGACACTAAGCATAAAAGTTCATATCATAAATGTATGAACCGGCTATCCGTTGAGAAGCGCTCCCAAATCCTGGCCATGCTCACTGAAGGCATGTCCATGCGCTCAGTCTCACGGATCGCCGATGTTTCCATCAACACGGTTTCAAAGCTGCTGGTGGATGCCGGCCAATTCTGCTCTATCTTCCACGATGAGAACGTCCGTGGCGTGAAGTCCAAGCGCATCCAGTGCGATGAAGTCTGGACCTTCACCTATGCCAAGGAGCGCAACGTGGAGAAGGCCAAGGCCGCGCCTGAGGGGTCGGGCGACACTTGGACGTGGACGGCCATCGACAATTCCAAGCTGATCGTCTCCTGGCTGGTGGGCGAGCGAAATGCGGAGTACGCGC
>JANQPV010000059.1 GCA_028285305.1 Alphaproteobacteria bacterium
TGGGCAATTCCCATCGGCCTCATGCGCCTCTTTGGATACGCACCCTATGTCAATCTTCTGATGGCGCGCGATCTCGAACGTGCCATCCGAGACGCGGGCTTCGAAATCACAGAAACAGGATACTACCCGCGCAAGCCCCCGGCGCGTTTTGTCGTTGCTAAAAGGAGCTGAGTTCACACGCCTCCGTGCAAAGACAAAGACGGCCCGCCAAGCCAGAGCAAGGCGGGCCGGATCTGAACCCCATCAACACAAGAGCTTCTTGCGGCTGCCTTAGGCGACGGCCGGCGATTTGGGAGGCGTCTGCGTTTTTGCGGCTGCGGTTTCGTCGGTCTTAACCACCTTAGGCCGAGCCGGCGCCTTGGGCTGGGCCGGCGCTTTGGCTTGCGGCACTTTCTCCGGCTTCGGCAGTTTGGTGAAGGCCAGCGTGATATCGGTCGGCTTGTTGGCCCCACCCTTGATATCGAATCTCTCTTCAAACACACCGAGCGCATTGCTCAGCTCACCCTTGACCGTCAGCGCAATCTTGTCAGCCGGACGGCTGTAATAGGTGAAGCTGTTTCTGCCACTCTTTAGTTTAAATTTTGCGGAAACGTTTTCGCCAACGCTGAGTTCCGCTTTCGCGCCTTTGAGTTTCTCACCCTTGGGCAAATCGACGTCGAGACGAATCCGCCCTTGCTTGTATTCGCGTTTGAGCTGGGACGCTGCTCCTGGCATTTCCAAGTCCTCCTAACGGGTGCAAATCGATGTTGCTGCGACGCATCGCCGGTATTCTCGGCGCGCGGGTGCGCCTGCGCACATGTGTCACTTCTGTGACGCGTAAGACCACTTAAGTCTGGCGGACTGTCACAGTCAACAAAAAAACGCACTCAGTGCGCTTACGCTTTACAGCGTTCTGTACATCCAAACGCTCGGTATGCTCGGTCCGAAGCCGGCCTTTTCATATGCGCGACGGGCGGGAGCATGGCTCGGGTCGCCACCGGTCCCCACAGATGCAACCCGCATGCCGGCCTTGCGCATATGGTCAAGCGCAGCTTCGTATAGCGCGGTTCCCAGGCCGTCGCCCTGAGCATCCGGATCCACCGCATTGAGGTCGATCTCGCCGACCTTGGTATCCGGGTCGACCTTCACGCCGCAGAAGCCGACGACTTTTGCGTCCTGTTCGATCACGAGGATGTCTTGAGGTGAGTCCTCCGCGCAGATCTTGTCCAGAAGCTCTGCCTGTTCGTCTTCGGCATTGACCAGCGCCACCGAAGCGATTGTCTCGCCAACGATCTCTCGAAATGACTCAAAGACCGGCCTGAAAGCCGCGCGGCGGATTTCATGCAAGCGGCTCAGATCATCGGACACGAACGGGCGAATATGAAATCTGTTGCTCAAACGACATGTCCCTTTTGTTGAGACGTTAAATCAGGGCTTCATTCAACCAAATCACCCTGTCGCATTTGCGCAACAGCTCAAGAATAAAAATGACCCTGTCGTGTCTGAAATGAGGCGAAAGCGTGGCGGTCGTCTCTAATTTGCGCTATATTCAAGGCGAATCGAAGGGGCGAAAACACGGAACACAACACAGGCGGCGAGACGGCAGCCTCGGTGTTGGTCCGGTTCTCCGGCCGGGGCGTGTTTTCGTACATCG
>JANQPV010000063.1 GCA_028285305.1 Alphaproteobacteria bacterium
AAGACGCAAGACATCCTCATCTGAATGACGCTTCCGGGCCATAACCAACTCCTCCTGAACTAACTTAACTATGGCCCAGTTTTAGGGGGGAAGGACACAGATAAGCTTCTTTGTGGATGAGTGCCACGATGCTATCGCATCTGAACTTTCGACCGCCACTCAGCAGCTCACTCACAATGATCTGCTCACGGAGTGTTTTGAAATAGACAATCGTCATCACAAACACAACAAGCAAGCCAACGCCAAGCGCTTTACCGAACGATGCAACAATCCAGATGAACAAGAACGCGACGATGCCAACGAACAATGCCGGCCGGAAGCTCTTCAGCAAATCCTCAATGGGATCACTCACAACCAACGGTGACTTTGTGAAATTGAATTTCTGAATGAGCGCTTGCTCCTCCGCATCAAGCTCCAAAGTGGCATGCAATACAAACGTGACACCACTCCCAATTCGCAATGGAACCAAAGAAAAAAGCGCCGAACTAATTTGTTCGCGATCAAGCAGTAGCTGCATATCGCCCCCATCATCACAAGAAACATTCTGTCTCTTGTGATTCCTACCAATAACATCAGGAAAATGGTATCTCTATACTTAGCTATGAGCAAGTCTGTTCAATCAAATTTTGGAAATGGAAGGGGATACCGTATCCCCCAGCTTATCCCCCTGAATTGCATTTCAAACTAAAAGAAAGCCAGCGGTGATGCTGGCTTTCTTCGCTCTCAATTAAGGAGCTTCAGTGAAGTTGATCGCGGGCATCAATACGTGATTGAAGCCAGTCCAACACTTCATCCTCAATCCATCCGACCCGGTTGCTGCCCAGTCTTACCCGCTTGGGGAATTGACCTGCAGCCTCCAGGCGCGCGATGTGTTGGGGGGAGTACAGAACCAGTTCCTTCACTTGCCGTTTGCTCAACATCTTCATCACGATATCTCCTCAGTATGAGGAGCATCGCGATGCCCTCGGGTTGATGTGCCCTAGGGTGGCTATACACTAGCACGATGTGAGTGTGACTCGAACGGAGGGTATGCAATCACCGCAGTGGCAAGTAAGCCACTTGCGCAATCGACTGAGGCTGGTGCTCGGTTCGGGGCAGAAGTGGACACACCCAACTCTTTGTGCGACCGAAGAAGTGGATGACTCATTGTGCGACCATTGGCGGCCCTTAGCGGATATTCAAGCTGGAACCGATCACTGCAGAGCAGCATCCCAAAAGCAGTCATTCGATCAAGCTGCTTGTAACTCCGAGGGCCGCAGTAAGATGTCTCGAATTCGCCTGAGCCGTGCCGCTCACTTACGGGTGAAAATGACCCAACCCGGAAGTCGGGCAATCTACTCAGCAGTTCTGGAATGCGCTATTTCTGTCCGTGCCAAATTGGCTTGCGCCATGCCTGTTGCTGAGAGAACAGCGGAAATGCCCGTCTGAAACTGCACCAGGTTCACAACGCAGAAGCGCAAATTTCATACGTGATGCAAAAGCCCTAATTCCTGCACCAAATAAGGTGGCTCATGCTCACAACAAAATATTGCTGCGCAGCAGAATTGCTTCTGCCTCACCCTTAAAAACGACCGCCATCTCAAGGGTACTTTCCTGTCGTACATTGTTGCTGGTAGTATCGTGCGATTTTGATTGAAATTTTTCAAGTATTCAGTTAAAAATTACTATTAATGAAGGTGTGTTTCATGAGAATTTTTCACAAAATTCCAGTTTGCAGAAAGCACTTCGCAATATCTGCTCTTGTGCTGAGTGTTTTGAGTGCGAATGTTCTCTCAGAGGGGGCAACCGCTAGTGAATTCCTCGTTGAGCGGAAATCTGCACCCAGCGCCAGATATATAGACAGTTTTGGTAAAGCGGTTGACTACTCGCTTGAACCGTTTGTCCACGCGGTCCCGCAAGCCGAAACTCCAGAACTTGTTGCCGGGGCCTCTGGGGGCGCAAGAACTGGCGTCCTGAACTTTGCGCCTCAGTGGCACAGTAATTTCTTGCCGGTAGACATGAACCGGGTACTTTTTGGACAAATTATAACTCGAAGATGGCAGCATGACTACGCTGCGGCCTGGTCGCTGCCGTGCGATCTGCAGACAAAGACACGAAAACTCAGCATCCAACAGGAATGGCACATCGACATCGATCCGGAGATTGCGGAGAATAAACCCCTAACAAAATGGACGGAAAGCCTCAAACAAGGAAATGCTGCAGTCATTGCCTACACACGGTCCCGCCCCGGCATTACCTCCACCTTTGAAAATATCGAGAATATCTGGAATACAAATCCAGCCTTCAACAACGGATTTCAATTCAAACCGTACGCTCAATACGACTGGAGTGCTGTAAAACAAATACAAAAGGCTTGGGAAGTCCACATTCCCAACAACACGTCGTTGTATGCAAGAAACATTGCGCAGATGCCTGATCCTCAATGGAAACGCCTTTTCGACAAGAATAATTTGTTTGGCAAAACGGAAATTGTGAAAGGCGTCAAAACGAATTGGAACTTCAAGTCACTTAAGAATCACTACAATAATACCTATGGAGTTGATGAGAAATTTTTTGAAGACCAGTATGACAACATTATAAGGGACTTCGGCACAAATGTACCCATCACCTCCAGACCCTTTCTGCCGTTTGGGGACCGCCTCCTCGAACACCAATCATGCGAAAAATCATGCCCTGGTTGCGCATGTGGCGGCAGTCCCGCTCCGGCCATCCCGCCGGTCAGCTGCGTTGGGCCCGGCCTGGCTGGTGGTGGTGTCGGCGGCGGCGGTAGCGCCAAGGAAGAGACCACGGCGCAAAAGAACTGGGGGAAGTGCAAAAAGGCGAACGATGAGCTTGCCGCGAAGGGGATCAACAAGGTCCGCAACTGCTCGCTGATTTTGGAACCTAATTCTGCACCTAATGCCGTCGCCATTATTGACCGCAATTCCAAAGTAACGTTTTGCACCGGTACCCTGATTGATGAAGAGAACCTCCTCACCGCCGCCCATTGTCTTTGCGGCAGCGAAAAGGCGGATTCGGCGTTCTTCGGCGAGAAGGCCTGGAACACCCCGAATGCGGTTCGCACCTCGGTCGACTTGAGTTCGTGGCGAAAAAAGAAGAATTCCGACTTCTGCACACAGTACCGGGAATGGCAAGCCGACAAGTCACGACCCTATCCAGAGGACGACATTGCCATTCTCCGGCTGGCCAAATCGATTTCGTCGGAAAACATCAGAAACTCGGTGCTGCCGGTTCCGCAGTTCTGGAACGGCGAGGCGTACGTGCGCGCCTATGTAGCTGGCTTCGGTGCCTCAGATGAATCAGATCAAACTGGCGTCAAGAACATCGTCAACCTCAAGATTGAGAAAGATGGTTGCGTCACGGATGGAGACGGGAAGCGCCGGTGTACGGCCGGCAAATCATTCATTGCTGTGGCACCCAAGGACAACAAGGGCGCCGACTCCTGTTTCGGCGATTCCGGTGGTCCGCTCATGGTGGTTGACGAGCACGGCATCCACTATCTCGCTGGCCTTGTGATCAAGGGGACCAAAGAGAATGAGAAAAACAAGTGTGGCAAGGGTGGAATTTATGCCGATCTGCGTGACAAAAGCATCAGAGAGTGGATCGTGAGTTCCACGAAAAAAGAGATCGTATCCTTGGTGGAAAAAGAATGATCAGAACATTCGAGCTTTCCTTGTCCAGCCGATTGGCCGTGGCATTCTTCATTTTAACCGCGATTCTTTTCAGCTCCGCAGGAGCCGCTCAGGCAGACGGCAGGGCGGCCATGAACGCCCGTGGCCAGGATCGAGTTCATGGCGGCGAACGGGTCCGGGAGACGCAAGCGCCATGGGCCGTGGTCCTGCTAAAGGATGGCAAGTTTTACTGCGGTGGCTCTTTGGTGGCACCGGAGGTTTTCGACGACGAGTTCGTCAAGTGGGTCAGGGGCAGGAAAGATCCGCGCTGGGTTATCACGGCAGCTCATTGCCTGTACGACAATGTCCCGGGCAGCCCGCCACTGACGATGAACCGGCTCAAGGTCCGCACAGCGACGCTCGATCGAACGGGCTCCCACCTATCTGAAGACATAGAACTTAAGGCTGTCATTGAGCACCCGCACTACAACAAGACAACGCTCGAAAATGATATTGCTCTGTTGCTGCTCGAATCCCCAAAAAAGGACAGGGAAACGTCCCTGCGCGGTTCGATTGGGCTGCCGCGTGAAAACGAACTCGGCTGGATCAATGAACCCTACCTCCAGCTCTATGCCTTGGGCTGGGGCGCCACCGAGGCCACTAAAGCAGGAAGCGAAAAACTCCTTCAAGTGCGCATTCCTAGGTTTGACGATGATCTCTGCAGGAAGAACTACAAGAAGATCGGCGCCGATGTGTTGGACGGTATGATTTGTGCCGGTTATGCGCGCGGAGAGTTCGATTCCTGTCAGGGCGATAGCGGAGGCTCGCTCGTCTTCCGTCCATATTCTGGAGGCAAGCAGATCCATCATAAACAGCTCTTGGATCAAGCGGTCCTTGCCGGCGTGGTCAGCTGGGGAGAGGGATGTGCTCTTAAGAGTTTCCCTGGGATCTATTCTTCAATTACCTATTACCAGCGCTGGCTGGAAAAATCGGTCATTGCATGCGAACGCAAGCATAAAGAAGGTTGCACACAACGGTCCACAGGCACTGGGCGGCCTTCCAACGTGGTGGCATTGGATCCCACCCGGCGCTTTGTGCCCATGATCAGTGGTGAGGTTCAACTTTATCCGGAAGGATGCCAGCAAAACGGCGAATGCAAACTCGGACAGCCGATCAGGTTTCAGCAATCTGTCAATGTAGCCTGGGAGAGTGACGCCTGGCCTGGAAGCGGACAGCAGTCAGGAACCACGGACGGAGCATCGATCCCGGGCTGGGCCCAGCCGTTCATCGGGGAGCCGTTCGAACAATCGTATCTGAAGGCTGCAATTCTGCACGATCACTACTGTTACAAGGAAAACAATGTCCGTCCCTGGAGAGATGTGCATCGCATGTTCTATGACGCGTTGATCGCGAGCGGCGTGAATCGCGTCAAGGCGCGCATCATGTACCTTGCGGTGAGGACATTCGGACCCCGCTGGACGTGGCCAAACAACATCCCGTTTGAACTCTGCGGGGCCGGCTGCATAAAGCAGAGCCGAAATGTCACCGCACAGCAAGTCGATCACAAATGGATCAAGCCGCGCTACGATCACGCGCAAGCTGACGCGACAATCAACGCGTTCAAGGCCGTCGCAGAGCAGAACTTGTCGCTGGAGGAATTCGAGAAGATTGCCGACAAGAAGCGTGCCGATCTTGGGATAGAGAACGCGGAGTGAAAGTTTGATTTGGCCGCACCGGAACTCTAAGTTTGAGAGTGAATGCTGGCCCGGCTGCACGTGCTTGCATCGGCTTGTGCGGCAAGTTCAGCTTAAACTACGGGCGTGCGGAGTGTCATCTATACACGGTAGAAACCAGCGCTTAGGACTCATCGTCGGAGTGGTGCTTAACTCGTGAATAGTGCACCAGCGGCCCACGGCTTTGGATGTCTTTGCAGAGGGCAAGTTCGGGTGGGAAAACTTCCGCCAATGAGCGATGGAAGCTGCTTCTCTTGTGGGGCATTTGTTGCCTTGCTGGCGAATTGGCCACACGGAGATTTATGGCACAAAGTCTCCGTTCGACTACGTCCGTTTGCAACCAATCTTCAGACATGACGATTAAACTGCGCGGAAGGAGTGATCGGCCCATAGCGGACGTTGGATCGCCCTTCTTTTGTTGCAGTGCGGCATCCAGAAGCTGAAATTCGCAGAAGCTAGTGAGCAACGCAACGTCGAGTGACAGCGGGTGACGCTTGAAAGCGCTCCAAGGCTGCCAACTGGCACAGACACGTCACTTGGCTCGATTAACGACAAATCACCCTGGTCGCGATTCTAGAACACAACTCTAGGGAAACCTCTCGGTATGCTACTATTCCGGAAATTGAGGTGTGGTATGACAGTTATTCGGGAAATTGCGATCTCAAACTTTCGTGGAGTTCATTCTCTCAAATGGCGGCCAAACCCGGGTATCAACTGTTTGATTGGGCCCGGTGATGGAGGGAAGTCGACAGTTCTGGATGCAATTGAGTTGACGCTGGGCACAAGACAAAGCTTCGGTTTCACCGACGCTGACTTCCACAGATGTCATGTCGATGTACCGATCATCATTGACGTGACATTGGGTGCGCTTCCCGACGAGCTTAGAAATCTTGAGGCCTATGGTCATTTTTTACGTGGCTGGGATCAGCAGACTGGGGTTATTCACAACGAGACTTCGGCAGCCTTGGAAACGGTCCTGACTGTGAGGCTGATTGTTAGAGACGACTTGGAAGCGCAATGGCTTCTGTTTTCCGAAGGACCGTCCGCCGAAGGCCGCGAACGCAATCTCCAATGGAAACACCGTCAACTTGTCGCGCCAACTCGCCTTGGCACCGTAGCGTCACATCACATGGCATTAGGTCCAAGGTCCGTTTTGGGAAAACTATCGCTAGACAAAACGCAGGCTTCAACCGCATTGGCCGCTGCGTCAAGGCAGGCCCGGCAGGCATTCGCTGAACAGGGCTGCAATGGTGTGGACGAAGTGCTGACTACCTCTAAGCGTATTGCCAATAGTATGGGCATCCCTGTGGAGCAACTGAATGCATTGCTTGATGTAAAGGGCGTCACATTTTCTGGGGGCGCTATCGCACTTCATGACGAAGACCAGGTGCCTCTGAAGAACCTTGGCTCTGGCTCTATGCGCTTGCTTGTCGCCGGACTCCAAAAAGCTGCCGGTCAATCAAGCATTTCCATTATCGATGAGGCAGAGTTCGGACTCGAACCATACCGCATCATTAGATTGCTCGACTCTCTCGGAGCAAAATCAAACGACACCTCTCAGCAAGTCTTCATGACCACGCACTCCCCCGTTGTATTACGAGAGCTTTCGTCAGTTCAACTACATGCAGTTCGAACAACCCGAACGACGACCCCAGCGGTTATAAATAACTGAGAAATCCTCCAGCCTGAAACAAAAGCAACTTCCAACACTATCATCCCTCTTGGCGCGTCAGCAGAAGCCCAAAAGGCTCTAAGAGCCTGTGCAGAGGCCTTTCTGGCGCCCAATGTCATTGTTTGCGAGGGCAAAACCGAAATCGGTGTGATTAGGGGGTTGGACCTATGGGGGCAAAGTCAAGACCAGAAAAGCATCTTAGCAAATGGTTGCCACTGGGCTGATGGTGGTGGGTCGTCAATGATGGAACGTGCCAAGATCTTCTCACGCATGGGTTATCGAACCGCCTTGTTTATGGATTCTGATGTTGCATACGATGCGGCGCTATACGCGGAATTAGCAACGCACGGTGTCTACGTGATTCGTTGGCAAGAAGGGTATTCGACAGAAGCCGCGATCTTCGCCTCCGTTCCCGCGTTACACGTTTCTGATCTTCTTTCCATCGCCTGCGACTGGCGCTCAGAGGACTCAGTCGACGGAAAAATCCGTCACGCCAGCAACGGTCAGTACAATCTGCAGCTCTGCAGGCATAACTTTGTCGACGCAATGCGGCCTGTGCTGGGACAATGTGCGGGTGAGGGCAAATGGTTCAAAGACATCGAGCCAGCTGAGCGGGTAATGAAAGAAGTTATTGCGCCGTCCTGGCAAGGCGCCGATCAGATATTAACGGCGCCGCTGAACTTGCTGTGTCAGTGGATCAATACTTCGCCAACAGTCCAACCCGCTAATCCGGCTGGGCACCGCTAGGTTCCGATGGTGGACATACCCGACATTCTTCGGGCTCAGCGCGGGCATGTCGTTGCTCCTGCCGGATGTGGCAAAACTGAGTTGATTGCCAAGACAATTGCTATGGCTAAAGGCAAGCCGATGCTGGTTCTTACCCATACTACGGCTGGTGTTGCTGCTTTGAGGCAAAGGCTGAAACGAGATGGCGTTCCCCCCTCAAACTACCGGCTTAACACGATTGCAGGTTGGGCACTGAACCTGATCTCAATGTTCCCGGAACGCGGTGGATACCTACACAATCCCTTGGACGCCCCAAATTACTTAGCTGTGCAAAACGCGATTGGGGCACTTTGCGCATCTGGTGACATCAATCCAGAGATTAATGCCACTTACTCACGCGCTTTGGTAGATGAGTACCAAGACTGTTCAGCTAGCCAACACTTGATCATTTCTGGCCTCGCCAACGCAATTCCGACGGTCGTATTTGGCGATCCGATGCAGGCGATCTTTGGCTTTGGTGGTGACCCTCTTCCGGACTGGGCTACTCAGGTGGTCCCCACTTTTCCGGAACTAGGGCGACTGGAAACCCCGTGGCGCTGGAACAATGCCGGGGCGCGCGATCTTGGGTCTTGGCTTCTTGCCATTCGAGATATGCTGGCGGCCAATCAGCGTATCGACATCCGCACGCTCCCTGCACGTGTGACTTGGCATTCGCTGGGTACGGATTACGCGGCGAATTCCGCGGCGCAGATATCGCTTCAATACGAAATTGCGAAAGCCTATCCCGACGAGACAATCCTAATAATAGGGGATTCCATTCAAGCCAATTCTAGGCACAGCTTTGCCAGTCGTGCAAAGGGCGTGGGCGTCGTAGAACCGGTCGATTTCCGTGATGTTGTACAATTTGCAAATCAGATGGACGGAAAAACAGGGCACGAGCTTTTTGAAGCATGCTTAGCGTTCCTGATTGCGGTCATGACAAACGTATATGGTGACAAGCTCAAAGCGCGCGTTCAGTCGATCCTGAGTAATCGAAACCGAACGCCTCCAAATGGTCCGGAGCTAGCGGCAATTTCGTTGGTTCAAGGTGGCGGCTATGTAGAGGCCGTTGACTTCCTGAAATCGATGGCATCGGACCGGGATAGGCGCGTATATCGCCACAGCGCCTTCAACATAACAGTTGAGGCGCTGCAAACTACGGCGGCAACGCAGGGTACTGATTTACCTTCGGTCATAGCCAGTCTTCGAGAGAAACGCCGGCACGCAGGACGCAGCATCCCGCCGAAAGCAGTGGGCTCAACCCTTTTGTTAAAGGGTTTAGAAGCCGATCACGTGGTGATCCTAGATGCAGATCGACCTGGTAATACGATGTCGAAAGAGCATCTCTACGTTGCACTCACGAGAGGGGCTAAGTCGGTGAGTGTGTTCTCAAGACGTCCGATACTGCCATGAGGTGCCATTGGCTGATGTTAAGCATTTTAGCCAAAGGAGAGGCGTTAAACGTCGGACAAAAGAACTCGGCCGGGCTCAACAGTTGTCACGCAGGTAGTTTTGGTACCCAACCGACGTTTTCAGCATGTATATTCGTCCGTCGATCACAAACCCGTCAAGCCGATGCTGCAACGTGTAAGCCGAGAGATCAGATAGCGCGTTAATGAAACCCTTGTTTTTGAAATTCAAGGACGTGTTACACAACACTCCGTAACCTGTTAGCGATTTGAACTCAGTCAGTAACTCGAACAACGGAAGATTGCTGAGTGCAGACACCGTTTGAATGCGCGCAGTCTGATTGACATGGGTCACCGCTGCCAGCCTACTCGTGGACGCCCGATAGGTGTAAAGCATGAATAGGCTTGGAGAACTGCATCCAAACCATTTTTCAGCATCATCTTCCAAGCAGACAGGCGCGATCGGCCGAAACTGCTCCCGCTGTTTGATGATGTTCAGTCGCTCTCTGGTACTGGCTCTAAAAGGCGCCGCCAAGATAGAACGATTACCAAGAGCGCGCGGTCCAATTTCGTATCGGCCGCTTACCCACCCCAAGATCAGGTCGTTGGCCAGCATTGTCGCTACGGTCGTAGCACTTGGCTCCCATTCGTCAAACTGGGAGGTATCGACAGTTTCGTCAGACAAAAAATGCAGTCCGGAGTATACGTCCCACTTAATTTTTGGGTCACCGGTGAAATAGAACTGCGCGTCGATGGCTGTACCAATCGCGGAACCCGAATCGTTAGCGACGGGAGGAACGAACACATCGCTGAACAATCCTGAGTCTTTCCACTTTGTGTTCCAATCGCAGTTAAGCCCACAACCCCCCACTATCAACAAGGGTATTCCCCGTTTGAGATTAGTTTCGGCGAACCGATGAAAGCGTTCGAATAGACGATCACTGAAGATGCCGGCAAAGTTCCGAAATTCTTGATCTTCCAAGCCTACATTGTAGTGACGCAGGTCTTTCAGCGCCTCACAATCTCTGGGCTTAAGGTGCTTGCAATCTTGCAACAGGAAGGACGCAATCATCTCCTCCTCGGACGAAGCTTGACTTCTTTTTGAGAACGAGGCGAGCGCCATCAGTTTTCCAGCATCTGATAATCGGGAAAACTCCGCAGTGCTTTTGTCGAATGTGGGATCTGCTAGAGCGTAGAGCATGGCGTATCGATGGCCGGGTTCTGGCATCACATCAGCTATCTTCACGGTATTCAGTTCTGCATCGATTTCGTAGAATGCACCGATAATGCCCTCCCAAATCAGCGCATAGCACGGAGTGCCCTTCGGCAGCTCGGACATCCCAAACGCGCACAGAAGGTGCGAGCGTTCATGGGACGAAGAGAAAAAGTCGATAGTCCTTCCTAAAAAGCGTTTTTTGCTGACAATCACCTGATCGCCATCATTGCCGCGGTAGCCAGCCACTACCTCTCCTCCGCGCGGAGAGTCGCCAGGCCACCAGCCCCCTTGGCACAGCACGTCGGGAACTGCATGAAGTTCGGCAATGGCATCGAATGTATCGGGGACAGATATCGACGAGTGTCGGTACTTTGAGCTCTTCTCGGCCTCGATGGAAAAAACCAAGCAGCCGTCTTCGACATACGCAAATGCGCCATCATGGCCCGGGTTATAGGAAAGTATTTTCATATTGAGGGTTCGCAAAAACTTGACCCATCCAAATCGATAGAAGCACTGGTCTCTCGCTCGGGTGCCGAAGGGCCGAGCGCAAGCGCTCGTATCGATTGGACGTGGACCTTGGCCGGAAGTCGGCGGGGACTGAGGCGCCCCGCAAGATGAGAAGAGCGAGAGGGCCAAGCGTTAAAATGCAGCTGCATAGGCAAATGCGGAATCGGGGTTGGATCCCAAAGCACGCGTCGATGGACCAGTAGGTCATCCACTAACCATCGGATCTCGCACGGAGTCCATTCGATAGCATACCGATGCATACCCCGCGAAGCATCGAAGCCCAGCTCGATGTGGCTTGGAGAACCGCGGTAACCGTAGTCGAATTGGGCACCGTGGTCACCCGGATTGTAGAAGACATTGACAAGCAGGCGATCCGTCAAATTGCCTGCAATTTCGATGTCAATCTCCTGATGTGGTGAGTTGCGGTGAAGAAAGAACCCAGTAATCACTCCTGGCACGTCAGACGCTCGGAAAGTTGCCTCGAACCTCCCAAAAAGATAGTCGGCATGATTGGTCAGGGCACCTGCACTATATTGTCGAACGCCCAGCTCCTCTTGTCGGACATGTAATACTGCACCCTCAACGTCGTCGAACTCGACGTTCAGTGGACGGAACAAAGCCAAGTTGCCGGTGAATGTATCGGACCGTACGGACCAACGCAACGGGTCGAGACCACCAGAGCTATCGTCGACATTTACCCAATTTGCTTCACCCTGAAGAGCCTGCGGTATGGCCCGAATGCCTACCCAAGTACGGTGATTTGACTCGACTACCCACGGGGACTGGTCCCGCTTAGGAGTTATGCGCTTGTGGGCGGTGACTGGCTGCCCGTGGGCTTCAACAATTTGCCGTTGCCCCAGATCTTCCAACCTTGGGAAGGGGCTGATTGGAGGCACACACCTTAGGTGCTCGCAGATAGTTCGCCAAGCATTGGCGTTGTTAATATCAAGCACAATGAGATCAGCGCCCTGGAGTCTTGCTATAATGCCTTTGCCGACTTGGTTAGATGCACCGCTAGGAGGCACCGTTACGATAAACTTGGCTTGGGGAAAGCTGCGTTGAAGCTCCTCGACCATTGGTTCGAGGCACCCGACATTGACATACGCACCAAAGACCCGATCTTCACTACCCTGACGAAGTCGCTTCAACTCGTGCAATGGCAACCGCTCCAGATCGCTGCAGCATCTGTACCCGAGCATGGACAACGCCATCGCAAGGGACGTCTGGCCTGAGTTGGCTGACCCAAAAGCAAACACAGGCAGCTGCGTCGGACGAACGTTGAATAAAGCTGCGCCCTCGCTGTCAATCGCACCGATCTTAGTGAGGGTAGGAAGAATCGAGTACGAGTTGGTTGAGGAGGCATCTCTTCTTTGGCGGACAATGAGGCGTCTTGTTGCAAATACGCTCAACGTGCTGAACTGGTGGTTGATCCAAAGATCGACCGGACCACGGCAGGGTAGTAAACGAAGAAGCTTCTCTGCACCTTTTTTGGAGAGGATGTATCCTGACAAATACCACAGTCCGCGCACCGGCCTGAACACATGGCTCGATATGAAGGATTTTGGAGCGCCGTGCGCAGCTTCCATGTATGAAACATAAAGGACATCGAAGCCGTCATGGTTTCCGCCTGTGACCGAGATGTCATTCCAAGCTTGGTCAAGATGACGGGCGAAACTGGGGTGAAACCATATATCGTCCTCAAGAATGAGAACTTGCTCTTGCGTACCCTGCGCAATTCGCCTCCAAACCTCTATGTGTGATTTTGCAACAGCAACTTCAGCGCTACTCATTCGGATCGGTGCTTCAAGTTCAAACCTTGTCGGAAGTGTCCTAGGCTGGGGCTCGACAAAAAGTTGATCTGCCAACGTGTAAAAGGGATCCACGTCTGCATCTTTGGGCAGATCCTGCGGGATGCTCCTCGCATCCACAGCGGCATGCCGCTCCGTGAGGCCAAGGAGATCATCGCCGAATCTATCCCGAATACGTCTGAGCTCCCTCTTAACGCGGGACCATCGATCTTGCTCTCGATCAAGGTTGATTACGTAGATCTTTTCAATCGTCTGACAATCTGTACGCAGGCGCGGCCCGAACGCTCTTGAAGTCTGTTTAGGAAAAATTCTGCTTAGGTCGTATCCTATGCGAAGCGCCCAGCGAAGGATGGCCAAGGGTGTGCGGGCCAGATTCATTGCGCTTCCGAGGCCGTGGGTGCGCGATACGCTTGCTGATTGGATAACCGCCAGTTCCTCGTGTCGTTGCGGTAACTAAGCGGCCACTGGCTGGTGGAGGTAAGCTCCCAATCATGGGCAACAACCATCGCATCTGATGAACATCCTTCGCCAATAACTTCGAATACCGATCGCGTGAGATTTCCTGGCCCAGTCGTAGCTTGGACCTCAGGCAACCCGTTCGCTCTATCGGCTTCCAAAGATGCCGTGGCGTTGAACAAGGCTCTTTCAACGATGGGGTGGTGGCGCGACGCGATCAGAGGCGTCGTATTGAAGTAAAAAATCCATTCCGGCCGATTAACTCCGGGCTCTGTAAATATCGATGGTGCTACCATCTGGGCAGTTGCTAGGTCGTAGCAGAACGGTTGAAGCTTTAGCCGTCCATCCGCGAAAAGATGACCAATTGACGTGCCGTGGTAGACATCATCGGCATCTATGTAGAAACCACCCTCCACGAGCACGTACGAATAACGGAAGTAGTCCGACATCATCGAAGGATGGTAGCATCGGCTGAAAGCATCCTCGTAGCGACTCCCTAAGCGGGTTCGGATGAACGTACTCGCAGACTGCTTATCAAATACCTCTATCTCAAACCCCTGTCGTTCCAGCTGTCTCCAAGAATCCATGCAAACTTTGACGTCTTCAGGTAGTTGCTGGAGATCGTCCCAAAACTGCACGATGCGCTTTGGCGTCGGGCCGGGCCACGAAGATGAAGCGCAGGGAGAGCGATCACGCCGCTGCACTAATTCGCGCACGAAGTCAGAGCGCGCTCGTTCCGCAGGATTAAGTGGATCGGCCCCAACGGCTTGGTGCGCTCCTGGTTCGTTCATTTGCGCTTTTCCAATTTTATTTGTCCATACTCATCATAAGCAGTCTGTGAGTAATGCCTTAGATTGCGTGACGCCAAGATCTGACGACATCTAGTCTAGTAATATTGGAACGATGACTCCAACACTATTGATGAAATTGACGCCTTGGGTATCGTTCGACAAATTGCTTTCGCCTTTGATCTTGAGTTAGATATTGACCGGCGCAGTGATGGGATTAAACACCATCGGGTTGGCGAGATCGAACCCTTCGTCCTGGCGGTAGCACTGGAGGACACTTTTGATTGGGTTGGGCGTCCGCGGGTGGGGCCGATACTTTGCTACCGGGCCCCGTATTTCTCGGTGAAGTTGCCGATGCCCCTCCGCCGCGGGCTGGTCAAGCATGTAGGAAGCTGACAGTCTGTTCGAATCCCCAAAACAGACGTTCGCTTTTACCGCAGCGAATGTCTGCAGTCCGCCCAAGTTTGACGTTCCGGAAAACGCAAGGGGCGATCGCTTCTCAGAACAAGCTCGTGTTGGCCTTAGGTCCGGTTGGATGGTGCTCCAACTAGCTCATCGATCGAAACTCGTCCAGCAAATCGGCCCAGTTCTGCATCAGTTTAACCCTTGGATCCCAATATTTTGCGCGGTTGTAAGTACGCCGAATTGAATTGCGATCTTGGTGCGCTAGGGCTGCTTCTATGACGTCTGGATCAAATCCGCGCTCATTCATGATCGTGCTGGCAGTCACACGGAACCCGTGCGCAGTCACCTCATCCTTTGTGTAACCAATACGCCGCAATGCCGAATTGAAGGCGTTCTCAGAAAGTGGGCGCCGATTTGAGCGTATGGATGGAAATACCAACTCAGCATGTTCGGATAACGGCCAGACACTGTTTAGGATTTCGATGGCCTGCCGTGACAAAGGAACTTCGTGCGGCCTACGCATCTTCATCCGTTCCGCGGGAATGCGCCATAGCCGTTCGGCCAAAACGATCTCTGATCGAGTGGCACCTCGCACTTCACCCGGTCTGACACAAGTCAGAATCTGAAACTTCATGGCTGCCGATATGGTCGGCCAGCCGTCGTATTCGTCTAATGCGCACAGCAGCCTACCAAACTCCTTTTCATCCGTCAGGGCCGGTCTGCCTTTGACGACCGGAGCTGTCAGCGCATCTCTGATCGGCATTGTGGGGTCAGTCTCTGCACGTAGTGTGGCAACAGCCAACCGAAAAACTGATCCCATCACACCGCGGAGACGTCGTGCGGTTTCTCGGCGACCGCTGCGTTCGATTCGTTTCAGCAAATCCAATAGTTCAATCGGACTAATCTCACCAATGGGGCGTTTGGCGATGGGAGCTGCCAATTTCTCAAGCATCCACCTCGTTTTCTTGATGGTTGCTGCTGCTGACCCTTTCGCCTCCATGTTCTGGATATACTCGGCAGCCACAAGCTCAAATGTGTTGTTGGCTGCCGTTTCGGCGTTGATCCGGTCGAGCTTTCTCCTCACGGAAGGATCGATCCCATCCAGTAATAGTTTCCGCCCTTCCATCTGTTTCTCTCGGGCCTCTACGAGCGAGATTAAGGGGTAGGGCCCATAGGAAAGCAGTCGCTCCTTTTTGGCGTATCTGTACTTCCAGCGCCAAAGCTTGGAGCCATTCGGCTGGATGTGGATGTACAAGCCATTGGAATCAAACAACTTGTAGGGTTTATCAGCTGGCTTGGCTTTCCGTATTTTCAGGTCTGTGAGCGCCATCTTGGGGGTATGGTCCTGAGCTCATATGGACGATACCCCAACAGCATACCCCATTCCTAATGAGCTTCAAGAGCAAAGTATGTTCTTGTATGAGGCGCCCTATACCCCAGAAAATAGGGATTCCTCGCAAGAATGGGGCGCTATATTCAATGATGAGAAGGGGTATTGGTGCCCAGGGGCGGAATCGAACCACCGACACGCGGATTTTCAGTTCTCGGTGAGTTCCTTCCCATCTCTCCCCGTTATCTCCTCTTGGGCTCATTGTGGCCCTTCACCAAGCCTCCCATGCGCCCGATCGGTCCCAAACCATCCCTGCGTTGCTCCGAACGATGGTACCATCGCGGTACTACGTCGTTGACCCAGCCTGTTGATCCGGACTGGTGCGGGGTATCGGGGCCAGTGCCTCCATCGTGAGCGTCATCACCAACACCACACCTTAGCCAGTCGTTGCAGATTGCCGCTTTGTTTGTTGCTTTCAACGTTTCCAATGTCGGCTTTGTTGGATTAAGCGTTTTTGGGGAATGAACAATGCAACATGCCCTCCGCGAAGGCCAAGGCAATTCTAAGAACGGGCAACATAGATACCTCCAAGTTGCAAGGGCTCAATTTCTCCGTCAGTGCTGATTCTTGGGAACAAAACGTCAGATCTGAAGGGAATACCCTATCCATTTCAATGTTGTTTGGCTGTTGCGCTCACTGGGAAGCAGCTTTTCGCGGCTAGTAAAACAACAATAAACGACGCTAAAAGCCTTTTGCCTAACTGATCGTCATTCTACGTCTTAAGAACAGCCCTCTTGCAAAGACAACGATCGCTGGGGCAAATGCGATAACAGTCAAAATTGGCGTCAATGCCCCTTTTTCATTAATCAAATTTATCGACGAAAAAATTGTAATTATAACAATAAACGCAAGAGCTAAAAAATCCAAATTACTGTCAGATTTACTCGATCCCTTGGTCAAGTTCAAAAAGATGCAAGATGCTATGTATGTTGCAATGGCACCTAGTGGCGTCAATATCGTAAAAAGTGTCTGTAAAATACCTGTTTGAAGATAAAGAAGACCAAGTGCTAAAGGAGTAGCTACCAATCCTATCAAGCCACAAAATATTCGCGGCCAAATCTCATCTTTCTCCGAATTTGGATCAAAACCGAAGCTGTCTCCAGTTAATTGACAAATTGCGACAATGGCAGTGTCAATTGTAGTGAATATTATTGAAGTGAATCCGAACAATATAATTGCACTCAAAAACATATTTGATAAACTTTGGGTTTGAGTTAATTTTCTCACGAACGAGTCCAATCCATCGCTTCCATTTATAGTAAAAGAAAGGCCAATTATCACAATTATTGATATTAACAGGCTCTGACAAACGCCACTAATCCAAAAATTTTTCACGTTTTCTAGGCTCGTCCGAGTGCGCGATGAAACTGAATTTATAATGCTGTACAATTGTGTTGAAAATGCAGTAAGAAATACAGCGACCATGCCAATTAGAGATGTAAGTGATAGTTGAGGTGTAGAATTTAAAAATATTTTAAAAACTCCGTTCGACTCTGATTTGCCAATTCCGGCGAGGCTAAAATATCCTAATAGTAGTAGAAGCACAATTACTGATATACCTTGAATAATATCAGTTTTAAGGGCCGCTGGAAATCCGCCTATTACTGTATATATTGTCGCAATTCCACCTAGTATTAATGCAATAAAAAATACATCATAATGTGTATTATGTAAATTAAAAATTGCCGATATATATTGCGCTGAAACCCAAAGTTCAAATGCGATAAGCGCGGTAAATACAATAACACGCACAATATTAAAAACTATTATTATTTTACTAAATTTAAAATTTCGATCAAAATAACTCGCATAGTTCAATTTTTTTGAGCTCGGAATTTTACCACCTTTGGGCTCCTCTGACAGGCTTATCAGTTTTTCAAGGCGTGATAATGCCCAAAAACCTAGCAAAACCCCAGCAGGGCTTACGAATGCCCCAAAACCGAATGTCGTGCCAGACGTACTTTGGTAGGCAAATCCTGTCCCCAGTGTCACGCCGCCAAATATGGCGGAGAACCTCATTCTCGTGTTGTCCGGAACGGTAAAGAACCCCGCAGGCGTGCTTGACTCTGTAAATGAAAAGATGGCGATGATGAGGTAGGCACTCAAGATCGCCAAAAACAGATACGTGAGCAATTCAACCATCGCCAATTCGCACCCATACGAGTTTGAATTCGCCTTCAGCAAAGGTGAGGAACAGTATTATTGTGAAATGCTCTTCCGCGAACCCTGCGCCCCCGGATTTGAGTGGCTGTACTCCATCGCTGTAATTTCTGTTCATCGTCTTTCACCTGGTTCTTGGAGTGTGGACTTTTGGGCGCTCGGTAAGACACACCGCCATGTCCTTCAGTGTGCCCCAAGAGTATATCAGCCGAATTAGTGAGCACACAAAACATACTATCAAAAATAGAAAAAGCGCTACCATAGTTATTAATTTTATAAATAAATACGGCCCAGAAGTGGCATTTATTAGAATTATCGAACAAAAAGAAAGAAATAGACAGTATACATCTGTGAATGGAAAAAATTTTATTTTTGCGTTAGCCCATCCACCTGATCGACGGATTACCTCAATCGTTTGACATCTTAAAATTTGTTCAGTTATCAATAATGAAGATATTGTTATCAAAAATAAAAGTATTGAATTAGCACTTGTTGGTAAAAAGATTTTAACGGAAAGAAGTGTTATAAGAATTAACCTTATGAATCTCGCAATCAATAACATTAGAATATTTGGCGAAAATTCAAATAATACATTTTTAGATGTTGAATTTTCTAAAAAAATGTATGAAGAAAACACATACAAACAAAAAGATATTACTAGAAATTGTATAATGTAGGTAACGAATTCCTGCGCGCTCTCTGAGAATAAACCGTCAAAAACGTTGAACGATTCAATATCAAAGCCGTCCCATATTTTGAACAATGATGCGACCAGTAGAAAAAAATAGGCAAATGAAAAAACGTTGTTTGGCCTGTATTCAAACATATTCAGCCCCTAAATGGCGTGCCCATTCGCCAATAGTATCCAAAATTTAGAAATCAGTTATAGCACGATTTGTCAACGGTTCAGATACTGGATGAAGTCAGTTTTGGTGTATTGCATGAGCCGTCTTCGTACTTAAGTTGACTTCTGGGGGCGCTATAGAATCCGATGCTGTTGCGCGGGACCTAAACAAATTTCAAGTGAAGCCAGGGCAGCGCGCGACGGGGCAAAAATCCTTCCGACACTGCGCGGTTTTTTTCAAATGAATGGCATCATGGTTCAGCGTGCCTCAGCATGTCATCGACCGAGGTCGCCCGGATGTAGCGTGCCGGATCATCGCCTTCGGCAATCGCAGCGAAATGCTTTTCGCCACATTTGATCTTGGCCCCCTCGATGTGACGCAAGTCGTCCCACCAGGTGCTGCCCTTGGTCTCGATGACGAAGTAGAGCTTCTCGTGACCGTCCATTTCCACGAGCACAGCCCAGTCGGGATTGTATGAACCGAGCGGGGTCGGCACTTTGAACCATGCCGGAAGTTTCGCGTAGACCTTGACGGCTTCGTTCGCCTCAAGTTCTTCTGCGAACCGCTTCTCGATGCCAGCGGAATCGTAGACAACCTGCTCGTACACTGATTTTTGGGTGCTGAGCGTGTTCTTCATGTAGCCCATGAGCTCTTCCTGCTCGAAAAGCTCCTGTGCGTAGTAGTGGCTGTCGCCGACACGCTGGTAGCGGATGCCGTCAACAAGCGCGAGGCGCTTGGTCCGGTTGACTGCCTCAGCGGCCAACTCAATGAACTCCTGCGGGTTCTTCCTGAAATCGTTGAGACGGCGGCATTCGGTGAGGATCGTAACAAGGCTACGGCGTGTGAGCTGCGTCTTGTCCTGCAAGTCAGTGAGCAGGTCGGGCAGCTCGATGTCGCTTTCGGAGATTGACGTATAACCGGACGTGGATGTCTCGGTCGCAAGAACGCCGCCCTTGCCAATGGCGATATCGGCGCTTCGGAACTGCGCTCGCGTCCGAGTAATCGGCGGCGCGTCAAGGATGGCTTGCGCACAGTCCTTGATGAGTTTCGGATTGTCGAAATCGACCCGGTAAGTGGTCTTGTGCTTGATGCGATCCCAGAGCGCCTGAAACTCTTCGCTTTCCAGTACAGCGCGACGGGTACGGACGGTCACGCGCTCGTCGGCATTCTTGATCTCTAGCTTGCCAGCCAGCTTCCGAAGTAGCTCTTTGATACCTTCTTCCTGTTCGGCAAACTCCTCAGGAAGTTCAAGCGTGTCGTCCTTCAGGGCGGTGCGCAAGCTGTCCTGCACCTTGCCGCGATTGTCGATCAGCTTGTTCTTGCGGAGAAATTCCCAGACCTGTTCCGATTTCTGCACGCCGAGTGGCTGCGTCGTCCCGTCTTCCTCGGTGACAGCGAGAGCGGCGAACTGGTGCTTCTCGACGATGCCGAAACGAATGCCGGTATCTTCCTCTATCTCCTTCTGAAGATTCTCGGCGAACTGTTCATAGCTCTCGGTCGCAATGACCGTCAGTGTATTCACGTCGAAGCCGCGTAGCCGGTGCCCCTCCTGATTGACGCAGAGCCGGAGGCCCCGGCCGATTGTCTGCCGCCGCTCAAGCTCGGAGCCCATATCCCGCAATGCGCAAATCTGGAACACGTTCGGATTGTCCCAGCCTTCCTTCAAGGCCGAATGCGAGAATATGAACTTCAGCTTCGACTCGAAGCTCAGAAGCTTCTCCTTGTCCTTCATGATCAGGTTATAGGCGCGCTCGGCATTGTCGCGGTTTGTGGCGTTGTCGGCGATCTCGCCGTTTGCCTTGCGCGACGGCTCCTGGAACCGGCGGTTCTTGTCGATTGAGAAATAGCCGTTGTGGACCTCATCGGCCTCAATATGGAGGTCCACCTTCTCGAACAGTGTCTGATAGTCCGGCTGCTTTGCAAGCCTTCGGTATTCTTCTTCGAACATCAGGGCGTATTTGCCCTTCACAGGGTTCCCGTCTTCGTCATACGAACGGTAGAACTCGACGCTGTCGATGAAGAACAGGCTCAGCACCTTGACCTCGCGCTTCTGGGCGGCGAAGCGCATCTCCTTGTCGAGATGCTCCTTTATCGTGCGACGGATCATCAGGCGTTTAAGGTCATCGGGGTTGACGCCGCCGACTTCCTCGCCCGGACGCAAGGTGTACTCGCCGCCCGGCATGCTGATTTCCATCGACTGGTTGTCAGCGCCGCATGTGATCGTCCCGATGCGGAAATTCTCGTAGATCGCCCGCCCGGTTTCTTGTTCAAGATCGTCGCCGTCCTCAACGGTCATGACCTCCCGACGGACATTGTCGCCGCGCATCAAGTCCGCCTCGATCTTGGCCGTTATTGATCCCTGCCGGTTATGTGTCGAAACCAGCTTTACATACGGCTTGTTGTGGCCCCCCTCGACCTCCAGCGACGCGACCTCGATCTGCTTGACCAGCTCACGCTCATAGGCATCTACCGCGTCGAGCCGATAAAGCATGTGGTGTTTATCCACATGCGTTGCGGAGTAGCGCAGCGTGCAAAGCGGGTTCATGGCGTCGAGGGCTTCCTTGCCCTTGCCGGTCAAGCCCCCGTCAACACTTTGGGGTTCATCGACGATGATAATCGGGTGCGTCGCTCGAACGAGGTCGATAGGCTTTTCGCCGCCGGTCTTTTCGCTCTCTTTATAAAGATTGTTCACGTCCTTCTTGTTGATGGCGCCGACAGTCACAACCATGATCTGGATGTTCGGACTGGTCGCGAAGTTGCGCACCTGGCCGAGCTTGTTTGAATCGTAAAGAAAGTACTCGTTACCCTTGGCTATCGGGTAAAGGTTCTCGAAATGATCGCGGGTGATCTGAAGGGTCTTGTAGACGCCTTCCTTGATCGCGACTGACGGCACGACGATCACAAATTTCGTAAAGCCATAACGTTTGTTCAGCTCGAAGATGGTCCGGAGATAGACGTAGGTCTTGCCCGTCCCTGTCTCCATCTCGATGGTGAAGTCGCCACTGGCGAGCGACTCCGATGGGCGCAAACCATTGCGGAACTGAATTTCACGCAGGTTCTCCTGTATCTCGTCATCCAGCAACTGGAGCCGATTTCCGATGCCGAGTTCGTTCTCAGTGATACCCAACGAACCTTGTGGCCCATCCTCGGGCCGGTAGGTAACAGTGAACTCGGTCCGGCAAATATCCTGTCCGCCGAACAGGTCCGCAACGGCCTCAACAGCGGCGATCTGGTAATCGAGATTGTCTTCAAAATGCAGCTTCACGGCGCGCCCTCCCCTTAAAGGCTGCGCACATGCGCGATGCCGTTCTGCTCGAGAATGGCGGTCATATTGGTCTTGGCGATATCGTCTGCAAAGGCACTGTCGCGGAACACCACCTGCGTGTCGCCGGCAGGTTCAAGCTCCGCGTGCCAATCGGTGATCCCCTGACCGAGCGCTTCGATCTCGGCTTTGTCGATGCTCTCATTGAGACATGCAAACAACACACCGTAGCCGATGCTGTAGACAGTTTTGCCCCCAATCTCCCGTTTCTCTATCGGCACCGTTAGATCGACGCCACGCTTCAACAGAAGCTCATAAAGCACGTCCGGTTCGCTACGGCCCTCGACCAGATGCTCGGTGTAATCCAGTAGAGACTTCTCTAGATTATCTGAGTCCGGGTTCCAGGAACGAATGTTACTGCTACTAAGTTTGAAGACCTTAAACCCAAGGTCCAAATTTTCATGTCCCGATGTCTTAAGCTCGCTACAGACGTTTCGCAGACGTGTTTTTGTCATCTCCGCAATAGTCTCATACTCGCCGTTTTCAATAACTTCTGGCAGTTGAACCAATGCGAACCTTCGCCTTACTCCGTCTTGGTTGTTTACAGCCCAAACTGCATGACCTATTGACCCGGAACCCGCAAAGAAATCGAGTATCAAATCATTTTCACGTGCGATCCATTTAATAATTCGAGATAGATAATTTATATGTTTTTCTGTATCAAAACCAATTTCATTTCCCTTTATCGACACATCCATCCAGTTATCGCTGATCAATTTGTAATCTCTAGGAGGGACATAATACTGAACAACATTATCCTCATTTAGTCTTACGAAATTTAGTTTCACATTTGTGCTTTGAAGGTGCTCCAAGTAATAGTCATCCAATGACATCGATTCAGAAAATTCTGACAAGTAGGTTTTATAATTCTCTACGGCTTCGTTTGTACGATCTTCACTCCAACGCCATTGACCAGTGTCTGGCTTTTGATCAAACAATTCATAGCGCATGGTTGGTCGATCAGTCCCTCGCCAAAACGTATCCCATTTGCCAGCTTGCGACTCTTCCACATCATGTGAAAGTTTGGGGAAACGGACATCTGCATTCACGCTATAACAAAGCAAGTATTCATGCCCTGACGAGAGGTTCGAAATCGTTTCAAATTGTGACTGAACATTCTTTACACCCCGTCTGACAACTATCATATTTCTGAAATTTTCTTCACCAAAAATTTCTGTACAAATAGATCGTAAATTACCGACCTCATGGTTATCGATGGAAATGAATATGAACCCGTCATTGGACAGAAGCGACTTTGCAAGCTTCAGCCTTGGGTACATCATATTCAGCCATTTTGTATGATATCTACCTGAAGTCTCAGAATTACTAGATTTCTTAAAGCCGTTTTCGCCCTTCTGACCTGTGTAACGGAGGTATGTATCCAAATTATCTTGATAGTCATCCGGATAAATAAAGTCACCGCCTGTGTTATACGGCGGGTCAATATAAATGAGCTTTACCTTTCCCGCGTAGCTCTTCTGCAAGAGCTTCAGAACCTCTAGGTTGTCGCCTTCTACGAAAAAGTTTTGGGTCTTGCCCCAATCGATGCTTTCGTCAGGGCACGGCAGTAGAGTGCCGGTAGACGGGGTTAGTGCAATCTGCCGCGCCTTCTTTTTGCCAAACCAATTGAGGCCGAACTTTTCCTCGGCATCCGCAACGTCATCGCCCAGCAACTGTCGTAGCGTCTCGAACTCGATCCCGTCTTCCGTGATCGCTTCCGGGAAAAGCGCCTTCAGCGCGTCGATGTTCTCGCGTATGATATCAAGGCTCTCACCATCCTGCTCTTTCATCGGCTCCATAGTTTTCGTCCTCACATTGCTTGCTTGATCGCCTCGATACGATCACTGATTTCCTTGACACGGGTGTTGAGTTGCACCTGCGTCCCCATGTTCTTTTCTTTCTTCAGCTTGTTGCGGGTTTCAGTCTCTTCCCGCTGTAGCTGTTCGATTTGTTTTAGCGCCCGCAAACGATCCGTGGTGGACACAGTTTCGCCGGTGATAAGCTCGTACTGTTCGGTGTGAGCTGCGCAATTCAGCGCTACGATGCGCTGCACGATGTCACCGTAGAACGCGAGAAAGTCACGGTACGAAAAGTTCACGATCCGGAAGTCATCAAGGAACGCCGTCTGCCACGGCTCTGGCGAGGTAAGGTCGATCCAGCCAGTGTCATGACTCGACTTGACGACTATCCTGTTTGCGTCGGCGCGGTTGACGCGCTTTTCGGCGGTGTTGATCGCGATCCGTTCGCCAGACGCGAAGACGATTACTACCGGGTAGGGAATGGCCTTCTGCATAATCCCCGCGATCCGCTCATGCCGGTTGGTCGCGTTGAGCCCGACTTGAAGGAGCGCGACCTCAAGGTACTCGCGCGTCTCGTCCTCGAACTTCGGGATGTTGATCGTGGAGGGTTTCAGCGTGTAGCGCCATTCGATGGAATCAATGTCCTCGGAGAACGCTTTCCGGTCGGTCGCGTTGAGCTGAGCATTTTCGTAAAACTGCTTCTTGAACAGGCGTTTTCCCAGCATGCATCTGCCCGGCACGGCGAGGTTTTCGTAGAATTGATCGAGCGTCGCCGGTGTCGTCATGGCGGACTCACGATCATGTAACTGACGACCTCGAAGTCGTTCATGCCTTGAAAGCTGTCGCGCGTCAGGTTTGTGCCGCCCCGATTGAATAGGCTTTCGACGCCCTTTTCCTCCGACTTGCCGACGATGCTGCTTACGGCCGTCTCGAGAAGCGCGCGGTAATGGCTCATGTCCCTGCCGTTACGCGTCTTGGCGTTCATCAGATCGACCGCCCTGGAATTCGGCTCCGAGCTTCCGAGGCCTTGGTTCTTGAGTATGTCGAGTATCTTCTTCGACTGGGTGTAACCGAGTTTCACCTGACCGGTGTCGCTGACATAGGCGAGGTAATAGGGTGCAAGCGCGTAGCCGTTCTCGTCTGCCAGCGGCTTGCCGATGTTTTTCAAGCAGAAGATCGCTCCCGGCTCAAGCCCGTCGTCTTCTAGCGCCGAATTGATCGTCGACGAAGCGTACAGGCCGGTGGGTGACTGCTCCAATTCGCCGAGATGCTCCTTCATAAATGCCGAAAGATCCATGCGGAAGTCGTTCAGCGTAAGGTCGGTGATCGACACGCCGCCTGACATATCCTCCAGATCGACCACAGTTTCCTGAAGCTGCTGAAGTTGCTTCCGGCGATATTCCAGGTCGTTCATCGTGCTGGTCTCATCCTGCTCGATGACGTTTTCCTCGCCGGTGGCGGAGATATCGAGCAGTACCATCCGGCCGCTGACGCGGGCTTCCAGATTGATGTATTCGTCGAGCTCCAGGTTGGGCCAGAAATTGACGAGCTGGATTACCTCATTCTTTGAGCCCAGACGGTCGATGCGCCCAAAGCGCTGAATGATGCGAACAGGGTTCCAGTGAATGTCGTAGTTAATCAGGTAGTCGCAGTCCTGAAGGTTCTGGCCTTCCGAAATGCAGTCGGTCGCGATCAGCAGGTCAATCTCGTCCGTCGCATCCTCGTCGATCTTCTTGCGCTCTTTGGAGACAGGGGAGAAAGCTGCCAGTAATGAGTCGAAGTTGCTGCCCATACCCGGCTTGTTGGTCTTGTTCGTTCCGCTGCCGGTGATCTGCGCGGCGTGAATGCCGAGCGTATCCTTTGCCCATTCCGTGATATGTTCATAGAGATAGTTCGCCGTATCGGTGAAGGCGGTAAAGACGATGATCTTGCGGTTGCTGTCGTTGATCGGATTGCGGCATTTTTCGTCGATCATCGCCCGAAGGCGATGCAATTTGGCGTCCCGACCAGCGTCGATCTTCCGAGCTTCCGCCAGGAGATCGACCAGCTTGGCGCGATCCTCCTGAAGGTCCTGTTTCCAGCGGACCTCGTCGATGTCCTTGATAAGCACCTTGACCTTGCGGCCGATCAGATAGGCTTCGAATTCGGGTTCATCGACCTCTATATCCTCGATGCCGAATTCTTCGATGTCCTCGCCGCTGTGTTGCTCAAGTTTCTCCAGCAGACTATCGACTTCCGCCAGAAGCTTCGCCACGGTCAGGGCAAAGGAATTGATCGAACTTTCCATGCGCTTCAGCAGATTGACGCGCATCAGGTGTATCAAGCTCTGTTCGCGGTCCACCTGCCGGAAAACAGACGTGCCGCCCTTGACCTGAATATCGTACTTCCGGCTGTACTCGTCCCGCTTGTCGGACCGGACGTATTTGAGCGGGGAGTAGGCACTCAAATTCAGGCGGCGGATCGTTCGGTTGATCTCTCGCAGCGGCGGAAACTGGCCTTCCGTATCGATGTCTTCCTTGACGTTGATCGGCTTGAGGCGCTCGGGAAACGCGCCGATCTCTGCAATGTCGTAATATTTCTCGATGTGCTTACGCGAGCGCGCAATCGTCAGCATGTCGAGCAGCTTGAAATAGTCGAAGTTCATGCTGTCGAGCAGTCCTTCGACCGTCCGGTCGGAGTCAGGGAGTTTGAGCCACTGGTTGAATCGCGCCTGCGCCTTTCGGAGCGTTTCCTCGATGCTGGCGATGCCGAAGTCGGCATAGGCGTAGTCCATGCCCTCGGTGATGAACGCGACTTGGTTCTTAAGGTCGTTCATTCGGTTGTTTACCGGAGTGGCAGAGAGCATCAGCACCTTTGTCTTCACGCCGGACCTGATGATCTCGTCCATAAGGCGGGAATAGCGGGTCAGACCCTCTTTCGCTGAATTGGCGTTGCGGAAGTTGTGCGACTCGTCGATTACAATGAGGTCGTAGTTGCCCCAGTTCAGCGTCTCTAGATTGATTTCTCCGGAGCGGCCTTGCAGGCGCGTCAGGTCGGTGTGGTTTAATACGTCGTAGTTGAAGCGATCCGCAGCGAGCAGGTTCCGCTTGTCGTTGATCGTGTAGACCGTCCAGTTGTCGCGGAGCTTCTTAGGGCACAGAACCAGCACCCGGTCGTTGCGCAGTTCGTAGTATTTGATGACCGAAAGCGCTTCGAAGGTTTTGCCAAGGCCGACGCTATCGGCAATGATGCAGCCGTTATACTTTTCAAGCTTGTCGATGGCTCCCAGCACGCCGTCGCGTTGGAACTTATAGAGCTTGTTCCAGACTATCGTGTCCTTGAAGCCCGTTTTCGTCTTGATGATGTTTTCTTCATCGATCTCTTCGAGGAAGTCCTTGAAGATGTTGAAGAGCGTCAGGAAGTAGATGAACTCGGGCGATTGATCCTTAATCAGGTTGTCGAGCTGCCGGAGCAGAATCTGCTTGGCGTCGTGCACGGCGGCCGGATCGTTCCAGATCGTCTCGAACCATTCCAGAAGCGCCGCCGTGCTCGGTGCGTCTGTCGTGCTCATGTTCATGTGGTAGAGGTCGGACTCAACGTCGCCGAGCCCTGTGGCGGATAAGCCCGAACTCCCTTGAACCGCCACGGCGGTTCCGTCCGCACCCTGAACATGGAACATGTTTTGGCTGAGCGCCGTCGGGTTCGCGGCAGAGCGAATCTCGGCTTTGTCTCTTATCCAGCGAGCGCACTCCTTGGCGATCTGCGCCTGGTTGAGCTGGTTCTTTAGACGCAGTTCGAAATTGTCTCCCGCCAAAAAATTAAAGCCTGCACCTGGCCTGTTGCTGTTGACGGGGTCCTGCGCGAGCACAAGTCGTAGGCTCTTTATTTGCCGCAGTTCCTTTTTTAGTGCGTCAAATCCGTAGATCGAGAAAAGCCCGGAAATGACTGACAGCTTCGAGCCGGCCTCCATATGCCGTCGAAGTTCATCGCCAACCTTTCCGTTCTTTTTGTTATCCAACAGCATGTTGGTGTAGCCCGGCCTTCCTATTTATCGGATTGCATCTTCAGAATATCCGGCTCGTCCGCGTTTCGCCGTTTCTGCTTGGAGTTCGCTTGATTGACGAACCGTTCGTATTTTTCGGTAGAGAGAACGACGACCATTGGGCGACCGTGCTTCTCTAAGGTCACAGGCTCTGCCCTTGCGGTATCCAAGAGCAAGCCGAAGCCATCCTTGGCTTTCTTGGCAGACATCGATTTCATGCGCGAATCCTGAAGAGCCATTTGAGCTATTTTGGCCACTGTAGCGATATCTCGCAAGGATAGACGTTGGCGCGATCATGTAGCTTCTTCAACAATGTTCTTGGCTTGCCAGCCCCTCGCCGATCATGCCCACCAGCCTAATTCGGAGGGCCGCTGAAGGTTCAATCGCCATCGTGCAAAGTCAATCTGTAGATCGCGTGAGCGAGAGTAGAAACTCGCAGCCAGCTAGCCTTTATGAGTACACGGCCTAGGGCTTGCTCAGCTGCCGTGTTTGTGGTGAATCTTCCAACCTGACGATATTGTCGCTCGGTTTTAGAACTGGGACTGGCAAAGCTTCAACGGCGGCGACTTTCGACGCATCTGCTGCATGGGAATAGCGGTGCAACATAACATGCGTTTTGTGCCCCGTGATCGCCATGATGGTGGAATCGGAAACCCCGGCCGCCTGTAACTGGCTGGTGAAGTTGTGCCTCAAGTCATGCGGCTTGAAGTTGGACACTTGCGCCTCTCCGCACAAGCGAAGCCACCCCTTGCGTATGCTCTGCATTGGTTTCGAAGCATCATAACGTGCCGGGAACAGCCACTGGCTGCCGCTTGTTCGAGGCTGCCAGCGAATAAGTTCGCCCTGAAGCACATCGCGCAACGGAACTTTGCGACCTTCTCCTGACTTTGAGCGACGAATAACTATCCTAGCATGCTCCGTTTCGATGTCAGACCATTGCAGTGCCAGTGCCTCTCCAAGTCGCATGCCTGTATGATAAAGGACGTGAAAGAGCGGTCGGACGAAGTCAGGAAACTCCATTGCCGCTGCGAATAGGCGCGCTGCTTCGTCTGAGGACAAGAGCCGGTCACGCACATTGTTTGGGTTTTGCAGTTTGATCCCCCGGACCGGATTGACGGTTACGATGCCGACTTTGACAACCTCGCTAAAGAATGACTTCAAACAAGCTAGTTCGCCGTTCACCGTTGAGATGGCGGCGTCAGTATCAAGTCGTTGGTTGTAATAGGCGATGACGTCCTGGCCACCAATGGCTTCAAGTTGCTTATTTCCAAAATGGGGAATGATGTGCTGGTTCAACTGCTGGCGATACTTCTTTACGGTACGCAGGTGCCTCTTCGTGTCCAGGAACTGTGGGGCAAAACTTGATAAGGTGTTCGGTTCCGCGCGCTTCTTGGGTTGGTAGGTGCCTTCGAAGATTGCCGCCTTCCTAGCCATGAGAACGCCCTCGGCTTGGGACTTGTTCCGGCAATTCGGAAGTCGTTCCTTAACCTGCTTCATCGGTGGTGAGATGTTAGCCGCGTAGTGCCCGGGAATTGGAGCCCGGTACTTAATGTACCAAGTGCCACCGTTGCCAGTGTTGTGGCGCCGATATCCCACGCCTCTATCCCAGACCCAACATCCAGGCGCCAGCGTGGAGATTGAGTTCGGGTTCAATGTCTGTTTTTTGCTCATTTCGACCTCTAGAACGGCACCTCATCATCCAGATCCTTGGAGAAATCTCTAGAAGGAGAACCGAAGCTAGTTGGCCAATGTGGGGGGCTCAAACCTGCAGCTGCCAAGTCTTCGACCATAAGTTTTCCACAAGCCCAATAGTCCGTTGATTTTGTCTCGCGCCACAGTTCCAGATACTTGTCGATCTTTGGCCACAACACGTTTGTCGAAGCCTTTTGGGGCGTGTGACCGTTTTCGCTGGTGTAGAAGAATTCGTGATGCACGAGTGTGAATGCTCTCAGCTCGTCCTCTTCGAATGTGGTTGGATATGATTCACTTGCCAGGAGGTTTAGTGCCCGCACGCCTTCGTCGGGATCCCAGAAATTCTGCCATGTAGCAGGTTGAAACTGGCTGCCTTGTTCATGCCAAACTTCCCCTGCGCTAACTTCGCTGGAGGCGTCCTTTATCGCCCGTTCTACGACCGTCGTGATGCTCTGACCGCGTATCCTGGAGACAAACTCAAGGACGAATCGGGTCTTCGGGTCGAGCCGCAAAGACAGCGTCTGTGTCTTTGCCCGGGTCGATCTTTCTGGTGCCATATGCCTACTTTCTCCCGTGTTGTCCCGTACTGTACATGTATGGCCATTGCGTTACAACAGGAATCTACGATACAATAAGTGCATTGGCGGGACTTTGCGTGACCTGTCATTACAATTCTCACTTTGTTCCAAGGCGTAAACAATGAACGAGCAACTGATTGATATTAACGATCTGGCGTCCATTCTGAAGGTGCCGGCGAAAACAATTCGCAACAAACTCAGCAACGGCACATGGCCGATTTTGCCCATCAAGATCGGGAAGGCGCTCCGGTGGCGCCCGTCAGATATCGACATGTATCTGAGCGAGCAGCAGAGCCACAATTCTTAGGCTTTGCCTTCGGCGGAAGCGGACGCTTCTCCATGAGCGTCAGATTTGGATGACTCGCAATGCCCTCAGCGACAGGACGGCGGACGCATAATGTTCGCTTGATCAAGACCGATTGGACGTACACAGTGGATGAGATCTCTCAGCTGTTCTCTGTCCATCCCAACGCGGTCCGGCGCTGGATTAAGGCGGGCTTAGAGACCATTGACACATCGCGTCCGATACTGATCCACGGGAGTGACCTTCGTGCCTTTGTGACCAATCGGCAAAAGGCGCGGAAGCAAAAGTGTTCGGAGGGTGAGTTCTATTGTTGCCGTTGCAGGGCACCGCGCCGGCCTTGGGAAAACCTTGTTGACCTGGTTCCTGTGCCGCCTAGTAAGGTCATGTTGAAGGCTATTTGCTCTGAGTGCAGCACGAAAATGCATCGAGCGGGAACGCTACGCAAACGCCCCGAGTATGAGCGTGTCTTTGATATCCAAACGGGTCTGGAAGAACGCCTAATTGAGTGAGTCAAACCTATCGTTAAGTGTCACTTCTAAGGACGAGCCGAACACATGGCGAAATACAACCCAAAAAACGAGCGTATCAAGCGTGCCTATTTCCAACTACTGGAACAGGCAGATCAGAAGAGCCCAACGACCATCAACCAGATCCGCAAAGCAATCCATCGCTTCGAGAGCCACACTGATTTCGCCGATTTCGCTGGTTTCAACAAGCAGCAGGCGATGGCCTTCAAGAAGCATATGCTCACCACAAAGAAAACCGGGTCAGATCGTCCGCTCAGTCGGGCAACTGTTCATACGACGATGCGATCTCTACAGGATTTTCTGCGCTGGCTCTCAAGGGAAGCGGGATACAGATCCAAGATTGACCCACAGGACATCAGGTATCTCAATCTTTCAAGAAATGACATTGCCGTCGCGCAGATGACAGGTACCCGCAAAGTGCCGACTTTGGAGCAGATCAAAGCGGCCTTGTACGCGATGCCGGCTGACAGTGAAGTGGAGTGTCGGGACCGAGCGATCTTTTCATTTGCCATCCTAACGGGCGTGCGGGACAGCGCTTTGATTTCATTAAAACTCAAGCACTTGGATCTTGCTGCCCGGTTGGTGACCCAGGATCCCTCAGAGGTCCGAACGAAGTTCTCGAAGAAAATCGAAACATACTTCTTCCCGGTAGGCACCGAGTTCGAGCAAGTCTTCGCCGCCTGGGTTCGTTATCTGCGCGAAGACAAGCTGTATGGCGACGACGACCCTCTGTTTCCCCAGACGCGCATAGCGGTGGGTGCTGACCAGGTCTTTGCTGTGGATGGACTTGAACCAAAGTGCTGGTCAACGGCGGAGCCGGTTAGAAAGATCTTCCGCAGGGCCTTCGCGCTCGCTGGTCTTCCGTATTTCACTCCCCACAGCCTTCGCTCCACGTTGACGCTGCTGGGGGAGCGGATTTGTAAGACGCCGGAGGAATTTAAAGCTTGGTCGCAGAATCTGGGGCACGAGAGTCCGCTCACAACATTCACAAGCTACGGACAGGTGCCGGCGCACCGCCAGGGGGAGCTTGTGTTGAACGCCGGCCGTGCTGATCCCGATGAGGGCAAAATCGACCGGATCATGGAGATCGTTCAGCGCATTGATATGAATCCGAATTGGCGGAGTTCTTAGTGGCCCTCTGTCACGGCTGCTGGTTCACGGGATTCAATTCCTTAACGCGCTGGGAGAACACCCGGTGCATTTCGTTCAGTCGCTCTGCCATCCAAGCGTGCTGTCTTGGCCAGTCGTTTTCGTCCTCAGGATCAACATCATCGAGATAGCGGGCAATTCGCGCATCCTGGCCGTCGGGTAATTCTTCCCATTCGAGGGAGGATCCTATCTCTGTTTCGATTTCAGTCTTTTGCCTCTGCAATAAGAAGAAGAACGCCTTTGCATGTGCGCCGGTCAGATACACCCCCGTCTGAACTCTGCGCTTCGGTCTCGCCATCGATACACCCAAAGTCACATTGCTGCGACCCAGACTGTAACTCATCCACGATTGTGGCTGCGCTTTCCGATTTCCCGAGACCGGACCATCTGCTGAGTCGAGAGCCTGATGAAGCCCTTCCCAATATCGTCTTTGCATTAGCTTGAGATCGGTTAGCTCCGCGTCGTCAATCGCCTTGGCCGCCCTAGCCACGGATCGAGACCAGTTATTGGGTTTGGAGATGACGTTAAACTTTGGCGCAGCGGGAGAATCTCCAATGCGCCACAGTTCGACTTCAAGTCCAAAGAAACGAAAGCTCTCGTCCGTGATTTTGTTCAGCCAATCGAGTGTCGCGCGATGTTCTTCGGTGAATCTGGCTGCAATCCAGACGATTGTAACTGCCTGAAGACCGGACGCGTATGTCAGCAGTTGGCCGAGATGCGTGTGGTCGGTTCGTTCGAGCTGGTTTTCGATCAAAACCCATGTGTCCGTGCCCATATCTTTGCAGAGAATGTCGGCTCGGAAGGGACCCACCGCTTGTTCCTGAGCTTCGAACTCTAGGTCGATGTTTAATGTCTCGCCGAGGACTGAGAGGTTCTCCACTCGGGAGAGCCATGGTGTGAACTCGCTCGCTTCGCTGGCCCAAATGTCGCGTAGGTCAACGCGTTTGAGTCTGCCAAGTTGGCTTTCGCCTGTAAGCGTCATTGATTCCCCCTCAGACGGGTGCTGCTCGCATCTGCACTAATCTTTCATCCTCTCGGACTCGTTTATCTAGCTCCAAAAGCTTGCTGACAGATATAGGCCGCTGTCCGTTACTTTGCATTCGGCCTGCGTGCTGCCAGGCGACTGAGCCCGGGCCGTTGAATACTATCCGGCAAGACCCACTTTTGGGTCTCTGGAGCACGATGAGATGGTCTGGCTCATGCCGGATCGCAATTGCTCTACCTTGCGTGAACTTCACCTCGACGTCGCGTCCATCTCGGGCAACAGCGTCGTGACCAAGAGTGGACGCCGGATTAAGTTTTAGATCAAACATGTGGGCGGCCATGACCTCTCCGGTGCTGCCTACGAGGTGACCATCCAATGTGAACTTGCGACCTGGAAGTGTCTGCTCAAGACGACTTGAAGATTGATAGAGCGCATTCAGCAACTCAGCCACTTCATCCCAGTCCGCTTCATGCACAGTCTCTGTGCGATCTCCCGGTTGGATCATTCTTCAATGCCCCGAACACACATGAGCAGCCGCTTGAATTCCTCGTTGTCCGCGTCTTGTTTCCAGAAGTTTATGAAGCGGCAGACAATTTGGAGATTGCCAGCCTCATAATGACCGCTGCTGTCGATACGGTCTAAGGAGGGGAGCATGTTCTCATCTTCATGCGTTCCCCTGAATTGAAACGGCAACCCGGTCAGGGCGCATCGGTCTTCTTGTTGGGTCATGAGATGCCGCAAAAGGCCCTCCAACTGCTCTTCGGTCATCCGAAGCTCTTTGACCTTTGTGGACTGTTCGCGCGTGCGACCAGTTGCCCGCTTCACGGTCTGAAGGGTCGAGTATTTCATCTCCAGGATCGATTTGTCCCGGCTGCCGAGAATTCGTCCAGGATCAGTGCTTTGGCTGGCGGTGCTTTCAGAGGCGTTCTCGACCATTGGCTCCAGGCGAATGAGCAACCAGCAGAATGAATGGGCGTCGATCAGTCGGACGTTTGGAACTCCGGCGATCTCTTCCAGGGCGCGCCGGACGCTCAAGAGGGCTGAGTTGTATTGGGAGTAATTGGCCCACGAGCACTGCCGAACCGTAACTAGATCGATCCTCAAGTCATTGAACGCCTGATCGAATGCTGTGGGTCGAATCTGCATGAAGCGGTCCATGTCCTTGAGAAAGTAGAGATACCCGACCAAAGGGTACTTTTTGTGGGTCAGTTCGGCCAGATCGTCAAAGATCACGCCTTCATCTGCTTCGGTTCGGAACAAAGCGAACAGCAACTCTTCCAGCTTGCGGCAAAGTTGGCTGTCGGCGCGTGCCTCCAGAAGACCGCGATGGTCCCGGTTTGCATGGCCCCAAAGGTTCTGCCAGAGCACCAGATTGTTGTTCAGATTTTTCTTTCGGTCGTCGATCTCAATGGATGCGATTGCGCTTTCAATGATCGTGCCCGAACCAACATCGTCTGCTTTCCAGGACGAATAATCCAGCAGTTCGAGGGCGTGGGACCTTACGCGCGGCTTGTAACCTTCCATCGCCGCCGCTACGCCTTCTGTGAAATCGACGAACTCGTGCCCCTTGCCGTTGCTGGCGATCAGCGCTTTGAAGCGTTCGAACTGTTGCTTGAAAATCTGCGGCTGGATCTCAAAGCTCATTCCGCCGCCTCCTGATCCTGAAGGGCTGGGTTGAAGGTTTCGTGGAGGAGGCGTTTGTTTGGGTGAGGGCGGTCTCCAGCCGATCGCAAAAGGTCATGCCCGTGCAGTCATGAAAGATGAACCCGTCGCCGTTTGATGAAAATGCAAATGGGGGATTCAGCATCTCGGCATAGTTCAACGCCTGTTGAACGTCGGCCCCGATGCTGTGCTTGTTGTCTTTTGCCTCAATGACTGCAACAGGCCGGTTCGGAAGATAGTTCAACACGTAGTCAGCACGTTTGGATTTCCCCCGGAACATCAGCTTGCCCCGTACGACAATCCGCCCATCTGTGATGGACACCTCTTCGCGAATTTGATGTATGTCGTCCCAGCCGGCTCGTTCGATAGCCGGCTTTAAGAATTTGGAACGAATATCAGCCTCTGTGAGGTCTTTCTTGTCCATCAGCCCCCGTGCGTTGCTACTTCAATGCGTGGCGTTGCTGGCTACTGGTCTCAAGCTAACTCAATTAGTGGTAGTGGGCAAACTCGGGATACAACAGGGCTCAAAAGCCCCAAATGTGAGGTCAAATCTCGCGCAGTTGGTACCACTATGGTACCATGCGTAAAGTCGCGATCCTGATGCGAATGAGCTTTTAGCGCCAACTCGTTGATTTGTCGGAAACGTTTATGGTGCCCAGGGGCGGAATCGAACCACCGACACGCGGATTTTCAGTCCGCTGCTCTACCAACTGAGCTACCTGGGCTTGCTAAGATCTCCGCCAGCCGTTTCCAGCCAGCGTTCATGAAGCGGCGCGTTTATAGGGTTTTGTAGTGCATCTGTCCAGCCGTGGCGCCACCCGTTCACGGAAATATTTATTGCGGGCCCTCCGTCTCCAGCGGGCCGGTGGTCTCCTCGAAATCCGGCGGGTCCTCCGCCGGGATGGCATAGGCCCCGCCAAGCCAGCGGTGAAGATCCACATCCGCACACCTGGCAGAGCAAAATGGATGGTACTTCTGCTTCGACGGTGCCTGGCAAATCGGGCACGCGCGCCGGGGTCTCAGCCGGATCGGTTCGGCGCTGCCGGTGGGCTCTGAAGACATCAAACCATCTCCCTCAATCGCCGGCATTCAGCCAGGAGAAATAAACCGGATAGCCATTGCCCTGCAGCAGCGCAATGGTCTCATACACCGGGAGACCCACCACATTGGAATAGGACCCGTTGATCATGCGCACAAAGGCTTCCGCGCGGCCCTGGATGGCATAACCGCCCGCCTTGCCGCGCCACTCATCGCTCATCAGATAGGTCTCAATGTCGTCCCGGCTGAGCCGTTTGAACCGCACCTTGGTCTCCACCAGCCGGCTGCGCATCTGGTCCTGCGGGGCGATCAGGCAAATGCCGGTGATCACCTTGTGGGCGCGGCCGGAGAGCAGGCGCAGGCCCGCTGCGGCCTCTTCAATCCGGTCCGGCTTGGGGATCACGCGCCGGCCCACAGAGACCACGGTGTCGGCGGCCAGAATGAACGTGTTGGGGCCCAGTTCGCGCACCTGGGTGGCCTTGGCCGCCGCTTCGGCTTTTGCCTTGGCCAGGCGAAGCGCCAGGGCGCGCGGGGTCTCGCGCTTCTTGGGCTCTTCATCAATGTCCGTTGGATGCATCAGATCAGGGGCAAGATCCACCTGATCCAATAGCGCCAGCCGGCGCGGGGAGGCGCTGGCGAGGACAAGTTTGACGCGCACGTCATTCATGAACGACTCAATACCTTTTCGGGGAACAACAACGGCGGACAATGCTGAACCGCGCAGAGAAAATCAAGGGACCGGGGTGTCACAGAGTGCATAACCTTAAGGCCCCTCTACACAACAGGTGCCGAAATCTGGCCAAAGCGCTGGCGGATCCGCTGCAAAATCCCGTCGCGGGTGGAGCGGTAGCTGTCGATGATCTGCTCGCGGCTGCCCGTTACGAACGTGGGATCGAGCGTCGGCCAATACTCCACATCACACGCCATGGTGCGGGTCAGCTCCACCGCCTTGTGCTGGGCTTCGGGCGAAAGCGAGATGATGATGTCGAACGAGGTGTCCTCCAAATCATCAAAGCTGGTGGGCCGGTGGCCGGAAATGTCGATGCCCAGTTCCTCCATCACCGCCACGGCAAAACCGTCCAGCTCGCCGGTCATTGCGCCCACGGATGCGGTGAAGACCCGGTGGCCATAGAAATGGCGCATCAGGCCCTCGGCCATGGGCGAGCGGATGGCGTTTTGCGTGCAGGCAAAGAGCACGGCGGAGGGGAGGTCTTGCGCCATGGGGCGGCCGGTTAGCCGCGCCAATGCAGGACGCAAATCAGCGTGAACAGCCTGCGCGCAGTGTCAAAATCAACCTCAATCTTTCCGGCCAGGCGCGCCTGAAGAATCTCGCTGCCGTCATTGTGCAAGCCGCGCCGGCCCATATCGATGGCCTCGATCTGGCTCGGAGTGGCGGTCTTGATGGCCTGGAAATAGCTGTCGCAGATCATGAAGTAATCTTTGACGATGCGCCGGAACGGCGACATGGACAGCCCAAACACCGCGCACTGGCGCTCCTGGTGGTCGGCAATGTCGAACACCAGCCGGTTGTCTGCGATGGATAAGGTCAGATGGAACGGGCCTTCCGCCGCCTTGCTCTCGTCGACCACGGCAAACTCGTTCTCTTCCAGCAAATCGAAGATGGCGACCTTGCGCTCATGATCGATGTCGGGAGAGGGGTTGGAAAACGCGCTTTCGTCCAGGTCAATGGCCACCAGCCGGTTCTTTGAGGGAGCTTCGGTCATGGCCATGTCAGCTCATGTTGAGCCGGAGCGCCACGGACCGGGCGTGGGCCTCCAGGCCTTCCGCCCGGCCGAGAGTGACGGCGGCCGGCCCGATTTCGCGCAAGGCATCGGCCGAGCAGCGTAAAATCGAGGTGCGCTTCATAAAGTCCAAGACCCCGAGGCCGGAGGAAAACCGGGCCGAGCGCGCCGTGGGCAAAACGTGATTGGGCCCGCCCACATAGTCGCCCACCGCTTCGGGCGTGTGGGGCCCAAGGAAGATGGCGCCCGCGTTGCGCACCGCGGCGGGCAGCTCTGCTTCGATAGTTGCTGAAATCTCCAAATGTTCCGGAGCGATCCGGTCCACCAGGCTGACCGCCTCTTTCAGCGAGGGCACTTCAATGATGACCCCATTGTCCTGCCAGCTTTGGCCGGCAATGTCGGCCCGGGGCAGGGTCTTCAGTTGGCCCTCCACGGCGATTTCCACATCATCGGCAAGGGCTGCGCTGTCGGTGATCAGGATCGACTGAGCCGAGATGTCGTGTTCGGCCTGGGCCAGAAGATCGGCGGCGATCCAGTCGGCGCTGTTCTCACCGTCGGCAAGGATCAGCACCTCAGAGGGGCCGGCGATCATGTCGATGCCCACCGTGCCGAACACCTGGCGCTTGGCGGCGGCCACGTAAGCGTTGCCGGGGCCAACGATCTTGGCCACCGGGTGGACCGTCTGGGTGCCGTAGGCCAGCGCCCCCACGGCTTGAGCCCCGCCGATGCGGTAAATCTCGTCCACGCCCGCAATGGCCGCGGCGGCGAGAACCTGGTCGTTGGTGACGCCGTCGGGGGTTGGCACCACCATGCACAGGCGCTCAACGCCGGCGGCCTTTGCCGGCACCGCGTTCATCAAAACCGAAGACGGGTAAGCCGCCGTTCCGCCCGGCACGTAGAGGCCGGCCGCGTCCACCGGCGTCCAGCGCTGGCCAAGCTCCACGCCGGCGTCGTCGGTATACTGAATGGCCTCCGGGCGCTGTTTGTCGTGGAAGGCCCGGATGCGCTCATGGGCTAATAAAAGCGCGTCATAGACCTCAGGAGGGCAGCGCTTAACCGCCGCAGACACTTCGTCCGCGGTGATGGTCAGGCCCAGATCAGTAACGGCAAAACGGTCAAACCGTTCGGTATAGTCAATCACGGCCTCATCGCCGCGTGCGCGCACATCGGCCAGGATGGCGGCCACGGCCGCGTTCACATCCTCGGCCTCCTCGCGTTTAGCGCCGAGCATGGCGGAAAATTGCGTATCGAAGCCAGAATCGGCGCTGTTCAGTCGGATGGCCATGATGGGTTTGCCCTAACCTGGTTCTGCATCAAGGTCGTGCTCAGGCCTGCGCGAGGCGCCCCATTCAGAGCCTTGATCGGCGAGCCAGGCGTCCAGACATTCCACCTCAAGCTCGATAATGCCGCCACCGGCAAAGTCCAGCCGCACCTTGCCGGAAGGCGGATCGGTCTCTTCGAAATTGATGGCCAGGAGCTCCAGGATCGCATCGTCAGCCGTGTGCTTGATCCGCGACGAGCGCACCGCCTTCACCGTGTTGAAATGCACCCCTGTGCGCCGGCGGGTGAACTCACCGCGCTTACCGGCAGCATCTGCCCAGTTGAACCGGTTCGCGAGCAACGCAAAGCGCTGTGCGCCGGCCAGAAATTTAATGTCGCCAACGCGCACCAGAGCATCCTGCATGTGCGCGGAAATAACCTTAAGATCGTCCGCGTCAAGCGCACCGAGCTTTAGTAAATCCATTGCCGCCAGCCCTAAACCAGAGCCGGGCCCCAGGGCCTATCAGGCACTGACCCGCTCAATATCCGCCCCGCAGGCAGACAGTTTCTTCTCAAGTTGCTCAAAGCCACGATCCAGGTGATAGACGCGATTGACAAACGTGTCACCCTCTGCGGCGAGGCCGGCGATGACCAGCGAGACGGACGCCCTGAGGTCCGTCGCCATCACCTGCGCGCCCTGCAGACGCTCCACGCCCGTCACCAGGGCCGTGTCCCCATCCAGGCTGATGTCCGCGCCCAGGCGCACCAGCTCCTGCACGTGCATGAACCTGTTCTCAAAAATGGTCTCGCGGATGCGCGAGGTGCCTTGCGCTTTGGTCATGAGCCCCATGAGCTGAGCTTGCAGATCGGTGGGGAAGCCGGGATAGGGGCTGGTGTCCACATCCACGGGCGAAATGCCCTGGCCGTTGCGCGAAACGGAAATGCCTTGGTTCGTCGTGGTCATCTTGGCGCCGGCCTTTTCCATCACCGGAAACAGGCACTCCAGCAAATCGCCGCGGGCGCCGGTCAGCATCACATCGCCGCCGGTCATGGCCACGGCCATGGCATAGGTGCCGGTTTCAATCCGGTCCGGCAGAACTTCATGGGTGGCGCCGTTGAGCCGGCTGACCCCCTCAATGGTCAGGGTTGAGGTTCCGATGCCGCTGATCTTGGCGCCCATCTTGTTGAGGCATTCCGCCACATCGCCGATCTCCGGCTCCATGGCCGCGTTTTCCAGAATGGTTTGGCCCTTGGCCAGAACCGAAGCCATGAGCACGTTGTGGGTGGCCCCAACGGAAACTTTCGGAAAGATGATGTGGGCGCCGGTGAGCCCGCTTGGCGCGCTTGCGACCACATAGCCGCCCACCACATCGATGTTGGCGCCAAGCGCTTCCAGGCCCATCAGGTGCAGGTCCACGGGCCGTGTGCCGATGGCGCAGCCACCGGGGAGCGAGACTTTGGCTTCGCCGCAGCGGGCCACAAGGGGTCCCAGCACCCAGAAGCTGGCGCGCATTTTCGAGACCAGCTCGTAAGGCGCCGTGGTGTCAACGATTTGCCGGGCGGTCAGATGCACCGTGTCGCCGGACAGGCCGCACTTGCCGGGGCGCTTGCCGTCCACGCTCATATCCACCCCATGGTTGCCCAGGATGCGGTTGAGGAGCTGAACATCGGCCAGCCGCGGCACATTGCGCAAGGTGAGGGTTTCATCCGACAACAAACTGGCAATCATGAGGGGAAGGGTGGCGTTCTTGGCCCCGGAAATCGGGATTTCCCCTGTCAACGTGTTGCCGCCTCGAATGCGGATCTTGTCCATGTGTTTTATCTGTCCTGCTCTAAATGTGCGCGGCCGTTGCCAGGTGTGATGTGGCCCAAAGAGGCCGCCTAAACTGCGTGATGCAAATCTCAGACCCCGCCGGCGCTGACACGTGGTGCCGTTCGTTGTCCCTAACAAGCACAAACGGCGCTTTTCGGGCAAGTGCGCTTTGTCACATTCTAGAGCAACTTATCCCCGATCAGACGATTCAGTCTGATCGTGGGCTGCTCTAGCGCTTAATCAGCTTTCGGCGGCTCAGGTTTGCGGTCTTGCTGCTGCTTCAGCCGGGATTGCTGCTTGCGGCGCTTCAAATTGGCGCGAAGGGCCTGCTTCAGGCGCTCGTCGCGCGCATCTTTCGCCGATTTGTCTGGCCCGGATTCGCTCATGGCCAGCTTGTAGCATCCTTGAGACCGAAATTTCAAAACCTCAAGCGGCAAGTGGCGACGGGTTGGCGGTGGCCGGCCAGGCGGCCGCGTGGGGCGACACGGTGCCGGTGGTCAGGAACTGGGCAATGATGTCGGCCCCGCGGGAGCTGGCTTGGCGCGCACCAAAATCGGCAAAGGTGTAGGCGAACCGTGCCTGTTGAATGGGGCCGAACTGCTCAGGCCGGGAGCGCGCATGGCTGAGGGCCTGGCCTAAGGTGGCCACATCGTCCACCACAGGTCCGAAGGCCCAGCTGGCATAGGAGGGATCGCGCCGGTAGTCGGCCTCGTGGGCGTTGAGGAAGACGCATGGGCGCGGGGTGCGGATAAACTCGTAAACCTGCGAGGACACATCGCCCAGATAAAGATCGGCGGCATCCAGATAGCTCATGTCGCACGAGGCTTTGCTGCCTGCATCAATAAGCACGTTGGGCGCGTTCTTGTAGCGCCTGGGCAGCCGCGCACCCTTGCCCCAGGGGCGTTTGAACAAAAGCACATGGGGCGCGAATATGAGGTTGTAGTCCGGGGAGTTGTAGAAGAAGTCCAGAACCTGGCGGCCCATCCGCCACCAGGAAGACAGATCGCGCCGGTGATGCGGATTGTAGACCACGACCGGCCGGTCGTTCTGGAAGTGGTCCCGGGCGCTTATGGTTCGGGCAGGGGGCTTGAGCTCAAACTTGGTGTAGCCGGAGATGGCAAACCGGTTTGGCTCCAAATGTCCATCGGCCACCAGTTCCTTGGCATATTTTTGGCCCGGCACCAGCACTAGGTCGAACTCCTTCATCCGGTTGTCGAACGAGCCGAGGCCGCGCTGGTCACCGGCCCCATGGCAGACCCGGATCAGTTTCACATGCTCAAGTTCCGGTCTCCGGCGCAGTTGTGCCGTGGTGGTCTCAGGCACCACCAGGGCGTCGAAGCCACTCCACAGAGCGGTGTTCTCAACAAGGGTCATGACCTTGCGGGCGAAGACGAACTTGGAGGCCAACGGTTCGGCCATGCGGGCCAGCGCGGAGGCCTGAAGCTTGACCAGTTTCACCGTGTGACCTGGATGGGCGCGGCCGATCTGCGCGGCAAAGTTCAACTGATCGTCGGCGGGGGAGAGAATCTGCACCTTGAATGCGGGGTGGCGCATGGAGAGTTCAAAGGCGTAAGGCACCACGTGGGGCACCTGGTGGACGTCATAGTGATTAAGCAGAAACGCGATTTTCATATTTCGATCCCGAAACTCATGACAAGGCGCATGAGGTCGGTCTCAAAACGCCGGACCGCGCATTTGGGGACCAAATGTGTTCGCACAACGTGCGTGCGTCACAACTCATATGACAATAATGTTACACTTTGAGAGGCAATGACGGGCGCTCAAAAAATGCCCTATCCGTGCCCAAGTCTTGCCGCGAATCTGATGTCTAAGGCGCACAACGATATGGAGCCGCCTTTGAAACATTAGACGTTGGGGCGGTATCTCTTTCTGTAAGGACAAAAAGAATGAAACTGGGTCGCGTGACCGGGTACGCCCTGCTTGTGGCAGGCGTGCTCTTGACCGCCGTAGGGTCGGCGAAGGCCGACATCAAGGTGGGCCTTTTGAAATGTCAGATTGAGTCTGGCTTTGGCTACATTATCGGCTCTTCGAAAGAGCTTTCCTGCCGGTTTGAGCGGGCAGGAGGGCTGAGTGAGCATTATGCCGGCAAGATCATCAAGATCGGTGCCGATGTGGGATATGCCGGCAAGGGCAATCTCGTTTGGGCCGTGTTTGCGCCTTCACACGATGTTGATTACGGCGCACTGAGTGGCACCTATGTGGGCGCTGCGGCAGAAGCGTCTGCGGGCGTGGGCTTGGGCGCCAACGTGTTGATCGGCGGCTGGCAGCGTTCGGTGAACCTGCAGCCGGTCAGCGTTTCGGCGCACACGGGCTTCAATGCGGCCGGCGGTCTTGGCGCGATTATGCTGACCGGGATCGGCAAGTAGAGGCGCCCCGCGCCCACCGGGATGCGAGGGTAATGCCACCTTTTGGTTTACTTTCTTGGCCACTTATTGGTGCAGTATCCGAACGAACCCATTTTCGCGTAAGCCTCTGACGGAAAAGCGAAATCCGGGCTATTTGGCCTTGATGGTTGAGTTCACCCCTTGAGCCGCTCATTTCGGGGATCATAGGGCGCCTCGGCCAGCACCCGGACCGGCACCTTGCGGCCCAAGACTCGTGCTGAAAGGGACGCTCCAGCGGCCTGACCTGCCGGCTTCAGATAGGCCAGCGCGAGGGTTCTGCCTGTGCGATGACCGAAAGCTCCCGACGTGATCAGACCGGCAACCTCGCCCCCGGCAAACACCGGGTGCAGGGCGAAGGGATCAGGTCCGCCATCCTCCAACTCCAGCAGCTTCATGGAAAAAGCGCCTTCGCGCTCCAGGGCTTTGCGAGCGTCCGGTGCCACAAGGTGCCCTAGCCCAGCCTCCAAGGGCGTGCGCTCTGTGGAGAGATCCATGCCCCAGGCCCGGTAGCCCTTTTCAAGGCGCATGGCATTCAGCGCGAAGGCGCCGAAGTGGGCCAGATCCAAGGGGCGGCCAGCGGCCACCAGAGCGTCGTAGAGCGGCTTCATCCGATCCATGGGCACATGGAGCTCCCAGCCCAATTCGCCCGCGTAGGAGACCCTGAGAGCTGTGAGGGCGATGCCAGCCACCTGGATTTGCTGCGCGCTGAGCCAGGGGAATGCGGTTGAGCTGAGAGCCTGGTCGGTGAGCGGCTGGAGGAGGGTGCGGGACTCAGGGCCCATCACGGCCAGAATACCGGTCTTCTCGGTGACGTCGCTGACCGTTACGGCTTCGTGGGTTTTGGCATGGGCCGTCAACAGGGCTGCGTCCTGGCGCCGGGCGGCTGCGGCGCTGGTGAGCAAGACATGGTCCGCAGCCAGGCGGCACACTGTGAATTCTGAGAACACTCCGCCGGATGGGGTGAGGGCATGGGTGAGGCCGATGCGGCCGTCCTTGGCTGGTGCGCGGTTGGCGCCCAAGGT
>JANQPV010000012.1 GCA_028285305.1 Alphaproteobacteria bacterium
TAATCATGGTTGGTTCTGGCGCAACCGCGACAAATCAGACGTGACCGTTACCTTAAAGCTTGGCGGTGCATACGCTAAGATTGTCCGGGAATAGCAACCAAATGCGGCCACTTGCCATGAAAACGGGCGAGTGGCCGCGACCTCTTTTGGGCGGTCGAGCAAGCAACCGGATCCAAGGCTCTTAGACCTTCGCTGCGGGAAGCTTGCGTGTGCCTTTGCAACTGGGGAACTTCACACAGCCCAAGAACGGACCGTACTGCCCTTTTCTTTCAACCAGCCAACCGTCGGAGCACTTTGGGCACTTCATGTAGCGCTCGCCACAGCTGCAGACCATCGTGTCGAGTTCTGTCTCATCTTCGACAGGTAAGTCGGATTTGCATTTGCCACACGGCGGTCGGACCTCGCCGCATAGAAACCGATGTTCACAAACGAATTGCTGGCGTCCATTCTTGTGCGTCTGTGAGAGCATGCGCCCTCCACATTCGCCACATCGGTGGCTCGCAACGCCAGCTTCACCAATGACAATTGCTCCATAGCTTGGATTATCAATGACTTCGCGGGCAAAAACTGAAGGCCGCTCCCTATCAGCCAAAACTGTTACGGACTTGCGCGCTCGTGTCATCGCCACGTAGAAGAGACGACGCTCTTCTGCGTGGTCGAATTTCTCAGGTTCTGGCAGAACCATGTCCAGCACTTCATCGTCAACAATTTCAGATGGGAAGCCAAGTCGACCAGAGTTTGCGTGCAAGACAATCACATGGTCCGCCTCTAGTCCTTTGGATGAGTGCACGGTCATGAACTGAAGCGATAGTTTCCTGAAGCTCTCTGTCAGGTTCGCGAGATTGTCAGGGCCGACAAAGCGATATCGTCCAAGCAGCAGAACACTGATCTTGTCATCCGGACTGCTGGATTTTTCGATCTCGCTGAGTACACTTCTAAGCACCTCATCTTCCGAGACGCGTGTGTAGAAGGTTACCTTGATCGCAGGATCAGACGTGATCCCGGCTGGAACCACCTCTTTGGTTATTTGCGAAGGGTTCTCCAGCACGAAGCTGCGGGCAGGCAGTGCGATTTTGTCTACGCTCCGAAAGGTGCGTCCCAAGTCGACGGTCGCATGAATGCCTTCAACGTCCCCTAGAGTTCCTCCAAACTCCAAGCCAAAGTTACGCATCAGATGTATGTCCGAACCGGCAAACCGGTAGATTGCCTGCCAGTCGTCACCGACTGCGAAAATCCGCGCGTCTTGATGCTGCTCTTTGAGCGCCAGTAACAGGTCCGCTCTCGAAACCGAGACATCTTGGAATTCATCAACCAAGAAGTGGCGGTAGGGGCTTTGATAGCGCCCATCGTCCACATGCTCGATGGCACGGATGATCATATCTTCAAAGTCAATCCTATCCCCAAGCCGTCGGTCATAATGCTCGTACACAGCCTCAAAAATCTTCAAGAATGCCAACTCCCTTTTTGGATTGTCTAGCGCCGCTGCACGTTCACGGCACTCCTCAATTGAGACGCCCGTGGACTTGAAGTGTTTCAGAAACGTGGCGAGGGTCTGTGTGAACGAATCTACTAGGCCGAGTTCACGGAGGTCTGCGAAAATCTCCTCCGTAGGCGGTGGATTTATTGTAACAAAGGGTGCCAACTGTTCAGCAAGAGCCTCCTTCAGTCTTCCCTCTTCACGCTCATAGCTGAATGTTTGAATCAACGTTGTTTCGAAGCGCTCATGGACTTTGTGTTTCCATTCCATCTCTTTGAGGTATTTGTCGCGGTTGACGTGCGGGGCGGTGACCAACCGTATTTCTCCGTCTGGTCCACGTGATTTCCGAACGCCAAAATGTTCGATATAGATGCCACTCTCGGTCAGACGGAAATCTGGTGTGTAGGTGCGACGGTCGTTGTCGGGGATGTCGTGCTCGTAATCAGGCTCGTATTCATAGTCAATGCCATTGAGGAAGAGCCAGTTTGAGATCTCTAACTCTTCGAAACTTTTGACCAACTCGCCTTTGAGTGTGCGAAGTTCGTTTGCTTCGACATGCTGAAAGTACTCATCCCGCGTCTCGAACTCCCATTCGCTTCTGTATGGGAAATAGAACTCTGAAAACCATTCTAAGAGGATTGCGGACAAATCTGGGCGCTGGGCTATATCCTCAATCAAGATGTCAACAAGCAGATTGCGGAGGGACGCCTCATCGGTAGCATGAGGCGCGAGAGCTGGTGCTGTTCCCTCGACTTGGCGGATGATCTCATACCCAAGACCATGGAAGGTTACGGCATCTACGGACGAACCCACTCGCTCATGAATTCTGTCAGCCATTTCAGCTGCAGCATCTCTCCCGAAGGCCAAGAGAAGGATCTCGCTGTGCTTACGAATGCCCTTCTCGATCAGGTAGGCAGCTTTTGCAACAATTACACTTGTCTTTCCGGAGCCAGCGCCTGCAAGCACCAAGGTTGCATCCTCATCCGTGACGACGGCTAACCGTTGCTCCTGCGTCAGTGGATGTGTTTCTATGGTATCGAATAGTTCGCCTGCCTCCGTGAGTTCTGCTTCAAGCAGTTTGGGAATTGCGGTTTTGCGAAATGCTTGTGGGTCTTCTTGGAACGCTCGAACCGCCTCAATCATACGATAAGTTTCGTCGGTGATTGCTTCACGTGGGATTTGCTGGGGCAGCATGCCGACAAGAGCGTTGGCCCGATGAAGGAATGGTTCAACGAGACATGCGGCTGGATAACGTCGCGGTCTCGAGAGCCGTTGCACGGCCTCATAGACCGAGGCTAACTCCTCGATGTGATTTTTGACTATTTCCCCAAAGTGTCGTTTCCAGCCAGTATTTAGTTTATCGACGAACGTTTCTGCATCGTGCCACCTAGCGCCGGAGAACTCTAGCTTACGACCTTCCATCAAAACGATTGAAATTGTTGAGAAGCCAAATCGCCGCTTAACAACAACAGGTTGTGAGATGTCAGTGTAGGCGACATGTCGCGGATGGCGCTCAAAAAAAGTTACGCCTGACCTATCCAAACTTGCACCGTGCATCTTCTTGCCGATCAACGAGAGAAGAACTCCCGACAGGCGAGATCTAGTGATCTGATGGGTGTGATCCATGACAAACTTTTGCCGCCCATGAGCTCAGAGTAATCGCGGACATTCCTTAGCCAACTGCAAGCATAACTTGTTTTGGATTTGGATGTGTCTTACTGGGTTTCTCCGCCTCCTTAATACACATTTCATGTTTCTAGAAATAAACATGTGGCAGCGAAGATGTTCAATTGAAGCGGAAATGCCGGCTAAACTTGCCCTAGGGCTTTAGCATCAGCAACTCGGCTGGGGGCATGCGTATTCGCAATGTCGGCCCAAAGGAGCCATTCACGTTACACAGCCATTGTGCGATGCTACAATCCGGAAGCAGTCATTCGGATCTTCATACTACAGGAAATGATCCCGATGCACGCTTGGTCTTGAAAGCGAACATTGTAGCGACATTGAGCGGATTGCGTCTTTTTAAACGCATCGAGCTTGGGCAACGGGGAGCGCGATTACGATCAGACCGTTACCGCGATTTTGTCATCGTTCTTCACCGATGTGAAAAGCTCGACGCACCATTGATGATGCCCTTGATGGCCCCACTGACTCACTTCCGGTAAGCTCTTTTGCGATAACTGCGCCCTCTTCGGTAATACGCTTTAAAGACTCGCTCAATCCGCCGATTTCATCGGTAGAAAGAACAAGCCGAACTGCAGTACCCGAGTATTGTGTTTCCACAATGTGCTCTGAGCCTTGGCCGATGAGAAGGCCGCCTTTTCCGCTAACAATGAAAAAGTTTCCGCCACGGGCGCACAGCTGGCTTAGAACAAACAACCCAAAGCCTGAATTTGCCCACGGATCATCGTAGCTTGCGTTCTCTAATATTGGTTTGCCCGATATGCCCGGTAAAATTGCGGCCTTTATCGCATCAACATCTGTTTCAATCTCGATATGGGGATTCGCTTGAAGAGTCTCAAACAGACCGACCCCACGATCGGCCATACAAACTTCGATCCTCTTCTTTGCAGGCCAGAACTGCGCACAGTACAATAGGTTGGAGGAGTCGCTGTGCTCGGCAATATTTCTACCTAGTTCCCGGATCGAGTATTGAACGACGTTGAATAGATTTTCCTCTTCGCGATCGCGTATCAGAAGAGCCGCCAATTTTTGCGCCGCGGCTTCTATCTCATCCTGGATAACCATCTTGTTTGAAAACGCTCTCGCCTTTAGTTCTGAGAGTTTGATCTCCGTAATCGGCGAATATGTATCGCTGCCAGTAGCGGACCGCCATCGACTGCCGACAGAAATGCCGCAGTGTTGCAGGAACCCCATGTGGATCGCGTAGCCCTGAGCGTGATATTTTTGGGCAAAAACACGCAATCGCGGAAAACTGGCACGAAGGGATTGGATTGTCATTGAGATGTACAGCATCCCAAATGGTTCAATCCATGTAACATCTCCGAAGTCTATCATGATTGCGTCCACGCTGGAGTGGGCCACAAGTTCCTTCGCGACCCTCAGCGCTGCCGGCGTATCAACACGCTCCGGAAGTGTAATTTGATGTCTCAATCTTAGCTTACTCGAAAATGCCTTCGGCAAGAGATATTAGATACTCCTTGATCTCTTCAATTTTTCCGGCCTGCTCAGGATTCGCGTTTAACAAATCGTTTGCCTCGACAACCGCCTTAGAAATGGTAAGCCACGGGACTGCGTCAGTCGTAGTTTTACGATAGCTAACCCACTGTCTGTGCTCGTCTAGCTGAGTTTCGGTGACGTGCGTTGGCGCTTCTTCGCACATGATGATAGTGCCAATTTCATGAAGCCGTTCATCAGAGAATTTACGTACCAGTCCCGAGCGCTCTCCCCAATCTGCCGCATGAAACTCTTTCATGAGATTCAAGTCTTCATCGCTAAAGAAACCATCAAATATTTGCTCTTCAACATAAGCAGATTGATCTCGAGGGGAATATCGTTGGGGCAACGCCTCGCCAACCGCCTCCTTGAAGTGGGTTGAGTTCGCAACTAACTCTGCTCGACGGTTCAGTTCGGGAACATCTGGGACATCGGGCTTCAGATAGTTCCCCGGAAGTGACGGAGGCATCAATATCGGCTGCTTGTTAGCTTGTGCCACTCTGATGACCTTGGGAGATTTGCCCAAGACACCAATCAAATCCATGACATCAAGGTTGACATACTCATTCGGGTCATGCGCGAGATCGAAAAGCGCAATCTCTTTTGCATTTGAGACACTTCGACCGATCTCCGATACGGCAAATCCGTAGGGACGACCAAAGTAGACTGCGGAAAAATAGTTTAATGGGCTTTTTGACAGCAGTTTGTCTATTCCTTCCAGATTGACGTTGCTTAGCATCTGGTCCCAAACGACGGGTGACGCGTTTCGCATAAACTTTGCTAACTCAAGAGTTGCCACTATGTCGGCGAAAGCGTCGTGGGCTGTTTCTTCACCAAAATTTATGCCATTTGCGCGTGCGAGCGGACCCAGTCTGAAACTGGGCTTCCCCCCAACTTGAGGTACCACAATTTGATCCGTATCATGATGATGTAGAGCGTGTGCTATGATCATCGTATCCGCGCGCGCACTGCCATATCGTACCGTAAGATACGGGTTCTCCAATGTACGATACAAAGAACGGCGCAGAAAATCCTCATCGAAGTCAAGACTGTTATGACCGATGAAAATGGCCGGAACCTTGTCAGAAATCCAATTTACGATTTCACGCATCATCTCATAATGTGAGAGGTTTTGCTCCTCCAGGTCGCTTGGTCCCAAGTTGGTCACGAGCATCGCAGCTGGAGACGGAACTACTTCCGGTCGTCGTCGGCATCGTAGGTTGATCTGATCAATTACGTTTAGGTCATCATCTGCATAGATCGCGCCGAACTGCAGAATTTGATCAAACGGCTTCGACAGACCTGATGTTTCTAAATCGTAGTATACGAACGGCATTAATGAATCTCACATTTCCGAACACACTTGTTTAGACTGCGTCAGTTAGCCGGCTGCATGGTCTGAGCACCGATCGCACAGGTGCTGCACGAAGCGCACGATGAAAGGGTTTGACCAACTCCTATTGGTATTTGCCTAGTCATCGATGCTCCGCGATCCCTCAATGTTTTCTTGAATTGTCTGAGTCGAAACGGCCTTCGGAGAGGATGATTTTACCTCAGGCGCTGACGGCTGCCAGGCCTTTAGCCTTTGGCCCACTCGCGAGTAGAAGTCGGTGACGACGTTTTCTAGTTCACTCACAAATCCTTTCCGACTTTTGAAGCGGCCAGCCTTGACCGCGTCCAAAAGCACAACCTCAAAAGACGTTGGTACGTTCGATCTGTTTCTATCCAGAGCGATCTCGGGCTCCTCCCTAGCTTGCTCTAGTGACACTCGAACACCACCTGCTTTGCCCGGCCAAAATGCTACAATTGCGATATCAATTGGGTCAATCTGCGCAAGTTGGCGAAGAAGCCAAGTAACGCGAGCTTTTCCTTGCACACGATCTCCTGGCGCTTGCAATCTCATGGAAACCTGGATAACGCGTGCAGCCAGATCCACGGTGACTGCAATTGGGGAAGCAGCATTCGGCACGCTAAGGGTTGTTCGCAGAACGCCATCGCTACAGAGACTGTCACCGTCCCTCTTTAGTCGGGCGTATGGGTCATTCTGTATTGCGCGAGGTAGCCTCGGTAGGACCGAACCTTGGATCAATCGACTTAGAATGAGGCAAATGTCTTTTTCCTCTTGGTGCCACGCAGAAACAAGCTCAGCTACTGTTGGATCGGACTTTCTCAACCGTTGGCCTGAGCTGAACTTATTCACCACATCCTCCCAGCACTTCGGCATAGATTCAAAGCCTTGGATGCCCGCGCTACGATGAGTGAGAAATCGAACAAACTCAGCTAAAATGTGTGCATGATCCTTGTCTTTGACCTCTTCATTGCCCAACAATAGTGTGCATTGTGTCAGAACAAACATCCATGACCAGTGAAACAAATCCACGCTGCGAGTTTTTGTTCTAGAAACAGAAACCGGGCTCAGTTGAGGGTTGGTAACAAATTGATTTGAAACGGTGACAACAGCGTCGATCTTGTGAGATCTGGCCAAGTCCAAGTAGGCTTCAATCTGTCCTTGGTCCAAATCAGAGTTACCGACTTTCGCTTCCAATAGAGCCGACCAGATTGTGCCACCCGTTCTCAGGACGATCAGTCCATCTGGTCGGAGTGAAGAAGTGCCTTCAGTTCCCACCTCAGTGTAAACGTCAATTTCAGTGCGCACGCCCACTCGGCGACCAATCGATGCGAACAAGGAACGAGCCAAATCGGGAGCGGATGCCAGGCAGGATAAGAATACTGATGTTGCTCGCCCCTCTTTAGAACTCTCCGACAGGACGGGAAATAAGCGTGCCCTTTCAGCCGATGTGATCAAATCTTCAACGCCCATATCTAGCCCCCTTGTTGTTTCCGATTAGAGCCGTAAAACGATGTACACGCAGTGCGGATGATTGCGCGTTTCATGAGCGAATTCAACCTTTAGGGGCAAGGCCGCAAGGCGTGAACCGGCTTTTGTGGTTCTTTGGGACGGCAACATGCGCAACCAACTCTCACGGTTCCCAAAGTAAAGGTGCTGCGGACCCGAAAAGCTCTTTCACTTTTTTGTAGAGCGCAGGCCGAGGTCGGGCGAATGGGATCAACTGCCATTTAGCTCAACTACTCGCGGGACAGAGCAAATAGTCATTTGATGTAAATCATCGACGTCTGGAGGACGACCACCTAAAGTAGAGAGAATTGTACCTGCTATTTGTCGATTGGATGCAGCTGTATACTAAGCTGGTGGTAAGAAAGCGACGTGAAGCTCGGAGTAAGTTACGAGGGGATCACTTCGAAGAAATGCAAGCAGAACCTTCACAAGTTCAATCGAAAATTCTTCGCAAGGCAAAGACGTCGGAGGAATATGAACTCTACAAAGCAGCCTTGGAATGGAATGTGGCTGAGCCGATCGTAATTGGATCGCGGGATGATCTTCGGTCGGAGCAGCATTGGAAGGGTCTAGTTGAACCTTATCATCATCAGGTGACCAACCTCATGACATTCTGTCGGAGATTACCCGTTACTCTACTTGCCGATGACGTCGGACTTGGCAAAACAATCAGCGCGGGACTAATCGCCAGCGAATTGATCGCACGATCTCGGCTCTCAAAGCTTCTAGTCGTTTGCCCAAAACTGCTGGGACCACAGTGGCAAGAAGAGCTAGATGCGAAGTTTGGACTAAAATCAAAAGTTGTGACTGGTGGCGATTTAATCCACGCCGAGCCCGAAGAACCGGGTGCCATAATCACGACGTACCAATCGGCTCGCATGTACTTGGAGAAGATTCCTGTCGATCGATTTCAGATGCTCGTCTTGGATGAGGCTCACAAGCTCCGAAACCTCTATGGTACGGACCAACCTCCGCAAGTAGCACTGTGTTTTAGAGATGCTTTCCAAGAAAGACGTTTTCGATTTGTGCTGATGTTGACGGCCACCCCAATCCACAATCGCCTCTGGGATCTTTATTCACTGGTCGAGTTGTTGACGGTTGCTCGTGGTCACGAAAATCCATTTGGAAGCGAGGGGTTGTTTGCACGACGTTTCATTGCCGACGGTCGAGACAAAGCACGTCAAATAAAACCGGAAGCAAGGGAGGAATTCCGCTCAATTGTGTACGGCTACATGTCACGAGTGCGTCGTCAAGATGCCAATCTCTATTTCCCCGAACGTGAAGTACTTCTTCGACGTGTGGTTCCGACTGGTGCGGAGCTAGAGTTAATAGAGGTTCTAAAGGAGCACATTGAACACCTAAACATCCTTGCGCAAATCTCAATACTGCAAGCCCTAACGAGCAGCCCACATGCACTCATGGCTCAGCTCAATAATATGGCGAAGAATGAAACAGTTCCCCAGGAATTAGCATTCGAGGTTCGCCGCATCGTTACCGGCATGGGCACCAGTGCGAAGCTTGTGGGGCTTGGACTGCTTATCGACACGCTGAGCCAAGAAGACCCACTTCGTTGGCGATTGGTTGTTTTCACCGGCCGCATAGAGACACAAACCACGATTCAATTATTTCTGGAGGAGCGCGGATTGAATGTTGGTGTCATCAATGGTTCCACAGGTCCGAGAAATCAAGAAACGCTCGAGCGATTTCGTGACAACACTCCTGATCTACATGTAATCGTTTCGACGGAGGCGGGGTCTGAAGGTGTAAATCTGCAAGTTGCTAATGTATTAGTGAATTTCGATCTGCCCTGGAATCCGATGATCGTTGAGCAACGCATCGGCCGAATTCAAAGGCTGGCTTCGGACCATGCAAAAGTAGCCATCTTCAACATTATCCTTGGAGGCACCTTTGAGGAATACATCGTTGGCCGCCTTATGGAAAAACTCCAGCTGGCTGCTCACGCCATTGGGGACATCGAATCATTGCTCGAAGCTTCGGGCGTCGGCGATGATGAAGGTGGCGCAAAGGGGTTTGAGGAACAAGTTCGCAAACTGGTACTAGCAGCGCTAACTGGCAAAGATTATGAGCTCGCGATGCGCCAAGCTGAGAGCAGCATAGAGGCTGCAAAATCCGAGCTTGAGCGCGAAGAAGAAAACATAAATCAGCTGCTCGGTGGGATGGACGGCGCTGAATACGCCGGACCTCAGGCCCCAAATCTGACTGCACCAAATCGCTCGATGGAGTTGGGTGAATTTGCAACATCAGCTCTCAGGCATCTCGGAGCAGAACTGGAGCCTCGCGGAGACGGGCTCTACATGTGCCGTGATGAAGGTAAATCTCGTCTCATTCAGATTGGACGGACGCCACAACCGCATAAAGACGCGATGTTGTATTCTCCCGATTCGCCGGCATTTCTTACGCTTGTCGACAAAATCGTTAGAACAGGAATCCATCGAGTTAGGGACCGAGACCTGTCCGGCCGCAACTCCGCCGAAACGCTTGCATTTGATTGGGTCAAGAGCTTCGGAGGCCAGAACGCCAATGCGACTCCATCAAGCACGTGCATTTGCTTCGAAGGTTCGGCCATCGTGCGTGCGCGATTAACGGTAGCGCATGACAGTTACGAACGGCTCGTGGAGGTTTCATGTTCGCCAGGAGTTCATCAACATGAAAGCAAAAACCTCTCGCTATCGCTTCCCAAGTTGATTGAGGACGCAGAATCGGTGGGCATCAAAACATCGGCGTTGATGGAAGCTGTGATGCAAAACCCAGATGTTGCTGAATTCAGACGGTTTTACTTAGAGCGACGAGAAATGGAGACGGAGGCTGCCTCCGCCGATGCTCAAAAACGTCAAAAATTGGAGGATGACTTCACACCGAGGGTGGAGGCAAGAATTGTGGCATTGGATGGCGACGTCTTTCGACGCATTGTCCTTCGAGTCGACTATGATTTAGGTCAAGGCAGCAAGTATGAAAGTGAGCTGACGGTTTCGCCCCACGACCACACTATCACTGATAGCCCCGCACTCGAACTATGCGCTTTGTCATCAAGAATGGTTCCCGCAGATTGCCTTTCGGAGTGCGAAGTTTCCGGGACAACAACTATGCGGCACCTGCTGTCCCGTTCAGAAATCAGCGGCAGGTACGGCCTGCCAGGAAACACTCTAGTATGTTCGCTGAGTGGAAAGCGAGTTCTTGCAGATGAGGCCGAGCGATCTGCAGTAAGCGGCAGTTTCGTTTCCTCCGATCTGCTTTTGACATCGGAAATAAGCAACCTCCGTGCGGAGCCTGAACACTGCGGAAAGTGCGCGTTCACTCAGGCCGTGGGCTTGAACTCTGAACTAGCCACCAGCGAAGTCTCTGGAAAAACATATAGGGCAGATCAAAAGGAAACGTCAGTTGTTTCGGGCCAGAGCGGCCATACCACTGAGTTTGTAAAATGCAATGAAACCCGCCAACCAATTCTATCAACCGAGGCAGAGCAATGTGAAGTTACTGGGGTGTTGGTAAGACCCGGGATTCTGGAGGAGTGCACAAACACCCATAAAAGGGCTCTACCATCAGAACTGGGTCGGTGCCTAGCGAGTGGTAAGCGAGTTCTTAGAAGCAGGCTTGTTACGAGTAGCATATCTGAAAGACAAGTACTTGATGAGCTCGCGGTTGCTTCTCTCCACGGCGAGTTTTGCTGCCCTGACGAAGCGATCCAGTGCACATGGACGGGCCGAGTAAGTCATCCAATGGACGTCGTAACTTGCGAACTAACGGGTGTTCCAATCCATGTTTCATGCGCGACCGGCTCAAAACCATTTAGGCTCGAACCACTGGTAACCCTGCTTGAAGGTAATGATCCGTACTCGGACATGGTTCATTCCTGGGAAAAGATTGAGCACCAAGTTTCTGGGCTTATGAAGAGTGGCAAATGCAAAGTAGAGGCGGCTTTACTGTCGCCCGATCAATGGTGCCTTGCGGTCAGTTGTAGCGTGAAGTCATATTTAGGCATGCGCACCCGATACTTAGGAATTCTCTTTGAAATGGAGGCCGTGCGAACTGTTGGAAAGTACGCCCTCGGTAAGAGAACCAAAAACGGATGGATTGAAGTCCGCTAGGCGCTTTATTACCCAAGGTTCGTTAGTCGGTTCCGGCTAGGAAAAGGCCGTTCCCAGGGAAGAACTCGAGGGATCTGGTTTCCAGGGTCAGATCAAGATTTTGTAATGTCTGCTACCTGCCCCGGAGCAGACCTGTGGCGGAGCAGAGATGACCGGGTTTTGATAAAAATCTGAATGTCTGCCCTCAATGACCATGGCCCGGAAAGCTCGCGCCTGCAGCAAATGTCTGCTTACCGCCCCAGTTTGACGTTGAGACCCAAGCATGGGGCGATGGCTTTCAGCGAAGAGTTGGTGCTGGACCAAGGCTCGTTTCCAAGACGAAGAAGAACGATCGGCGGGCTTCCAAAATCTCATCAGGGCGCGTGGTTTCCGGAAATCGTGTTTCAGGAGAGTATTTTCGGAGCTCCCAAGAGGCAGTTTGATGCCCGATCAGAGGTTGAACGGAGACTTCCGAAAAACGAAGCAAATCACGAATCGATCTGCGCCTCTAGCGCCTAGTGTGCTGCGCACTTAAAATTGCAGGTACTTACTCTGGCGCCAACTCGCAGACGTAAGCGCGCAGAGGAACCGATCCGCTCATTGGATCGACAGCATCGTGGCCGATGAGCAGATTGTAGTTCGCGGTGTGGGGTCCAGTTGCCGGGAATTCTGGCGCATTAAGTTCAGCGCACCCTTGCCACCATCCATGCTGGCCGCAAACAACGTTTGGGTCGAGGTCTGGGGTCAGTCGCGCGCGGGCGCGTATTGCGGCGTGTGGCGTGAGTATTCGGACCCAGTCTCCTTCCTTGATCTCCCGATCCTCTGCGGCCTTGGGATGCAGATCTACTACCGGATCGGGCGCACGGCGGCGCAGGCTGGGCAGGTTGCGGTGCTGGCTTTCACAGTAAAGCGTGTCTTTCGCGCACGTGAGAATCAGCGGGAACCGGGTCTTCAGATCCGGCCGTGAATGATGGCTGATCAACGGTTCCTCATAGTCCGGCAACGGAGGATAACCATGTTCGAGCAAAGTTTCGGAGAAGAATTCTATCCGGCCAGATGGCGTATTGAAGCCGCGTGGGGTGTCTTCCGTGATCTCGGCGAACTTACGGTACTTCGTCCGGAGTGGTACGCGTTTCCCGTTTGGAGCGGCACGCAGGTCCTCCAAAGTCAGACCGCTGGGTTCCAGCATTGCCCGAAGGCCTTCATCGACGTTGCCATCCCAGAACCTGTCGCCCAGACCAAGCCTGACGGCGAGATCGAAAACGATCGCGGTGTCAGATCTGCTCTCCCCCTCAGCCGCGACCAGGGGCTTGCGGAGCTGGACCAGCGAACAGGCTTCCTCGCTGATCTCAAAACCAATCTTCAGGCCCTCCGTCTCAAAGGGCGTTGCCGCCGGCAACACGATATCGGCGAACTGGGCGCTGGGATTGATGAAGTGGTCCACATGGACGTGGAAATCCAAGGCCTCAAGAGCCTTGGCTGCGACCTCTCCGTCGGCGTGCGCCAAGATCAGGTTTGAACCGAAGCTGACCAAGCCACGTACCGGGTATGGATCATGATCCAAAATGGCGCGGTAGAGATCCGCAGAGATGATTTCATCGAACCGTGCGGAGCCAAGCGGACGCCGATCGAGCCCCAGAGTTTTGGTGCGCTGGTCCTGCGGCAGGAACTCTCCGCCCGTCACGTCCGCCGTGGGCACGGCGGGCAGCTCAAGGTTTCCACCACGCTGGTCGTAGTTGCCGGTCAGCGCATAGAGCAGCCCGATTGCGCGGGCAATCTGCGTGGCGTTCGACAGCTGTTCGAGACCGCTCCACGTCATGTACCCAACAGGTCGAGATTGCCAGAGGAGCGTTGCCGTGCGCTCGACCTGCTGGGCTGGAATTCCGGTGAGGTCCTCAACCGTGGCCGGATCATAGCGGGCACACATCTCTCGCCAAATCTGGAACACGGTTCTGCACCTGACTGGCCCCCCTTCCGTTTCAACGTCCATCTGGCCCAGCAAGGCGGTATCGCCTTGTGCAACGCCGGGCCTGGCAGGCACCGGCCCTTCTGCCCAGCTGACATACGCATCGCCGGGTCCGACCAAACCGGCGTCACCGACCCGCAGCAGGCGGCCGGTATCTTCACGCACCAAGAACGGCGCGTTGGTCCAGGTCCGCAGAAAGTCGTCGTCGTACCACTCATTCTCGATCATCACATGCGACAGGCCAAGGGCCAGAGCTCCATCAGCGCCGGGCCTAACCTGCAACCATTCGTCCGCACGATGGGCCAGCCCCACATTACGAGGGTCCACGAAGACCAGCTTTGCCCCACGATTCATTGCGGCAACTGTCGCTGTGGCATGGGCTATACGTGAAGCAGACGGATTATAGCCCCAGAACAGGATGCAGCCGGCATTGTCCAGGTCCGGCATCACAGAGGCGGGCAAGGCGGTGCCGTACGAATAGATATTGGCCATATACCGGCCCCACCCGCATAGCTCAAAAGAGACAGCCTGGTTCGGGCTACCAAATGCGCGGCGCAGCCGTTGCACCCAGTGTCGGGAATCCACCAGCGCCGAGGTTGAAGGTGAAGCACTGTTGAAGGCAACCGTCTCGGCGCCATGAGCGCTTCGGAGTGCGTTCAGCCGGGCGGCAATCGTACTCAGTGCTTCATCCCAGGAAACCCGCTCCCATCCGGCATCGTCATTCCCCTTGGGCTTGGTGCGTTTCACGGGGTGCAATAGGCGATCAGGGCTGTAAATCAACTCTGGGGCCACTTTTCCTTTGATGCAGAGCGCTTGACCCGTTGGGTGCGATGGGTCAGCAGACAGCTTCGTTAAGCGTCCTTCTTCGACGGTTGCAATCGCTCCGCAGCGCGATGTGCAAAGCGCGCAGTAAGTTGGCACTTTTTTCGTGAGTACGTTTCCTTCAGGCATTTGATACCCGCTCGTTATGCTGGACCAGCCGAGTGGTAATGCTACCACGATGCACATTCGCTAGACCACAAGCAAAGCAGCCATTGTCCCGGTAACGTTAGATGCAGAGTTCGGCCAGACCGGTCATCAATCGCTGGCTAAGACAATACAACCATATTCGGCCTCATCAGACTCTCAAACAGCAGCCACTTCCGCCAGAAACCTCGTTAGAGAAATCCAAAGCTAGTGATCCAGACTTTGGGGGCCAGACAACAAGATGAGTGAAGCTGGGGCGGTTTCCTAGCTCGCAAGTTTGTAACCATCCCCGGGATAATAATGTACAGCGATCTTGTTACGTCCGTCTTCCTTGGCAGCATAGAGTGCGGCATCGGCCTTTCGCATCGGGTACCTTCTGTCGCTATCCTTCAATAATGCTATGCCGATGCTCACGGTTAGTTTGTGCGCCTTGCCTTGTTTGGGAGTGAATTTGGCCTGTTCAATCTCTCTGCGGGTCATTTCGGCTACTTTAATGGCGGACTCCAGTGAAACATCGTGCAGTAAAACAGCAAATTCTTCACCACCAACACGTCCAACACTGCTGTCGGGTCCAGATATCTGGTCTATGATGCTGGTGACGATCAAGATCGCTTCATCACCTTGGTGATGACCATACTGATCGTTTATGCTCTTGAAGTGGTCAATATCGATCAACAACAGCACATCGCTTGCGGAGCTATTGAACCGGTCTTCGAGCTTTGAGAGGAAACTGCCTCTGTTCAGCAGCTTTGTCATCGCATCATGAGTTGCTTCATACTGCAGCGCTTCATTTAGCTGCTCCAATTCGAAGCTAGAGCGAACGAGATTGCTGTTTAGCTCGAGGACCTTCTGCTTCTGAAGCGTGATATACCAGCCTACTGGCAGGCTACATAATGCCGGTATGATTATTGAAAACAGCGCTGCGCTGTAAAGAACGTCATCAGCTCCGTACATCAGATAATAAGAGGATGTCGTGAGCACAAACGACAAAAAAACAGAAAAAATCACGATTTTTGCTGTTTGATATATGACATACGTACGCGATTTTGGAGGTAACACCTCCGACGGTGGGTTTTGGTCATCAACGGCTAAATTAGTGTTAAGGACATCAGAAACCATTACCATCACTTATTGCAGAACTGGTGTGTCACTGCTCCCTAGCAGGTCGATCTAACCCATAGCGACGTCTGCCCGAATCTTGTCACGACTTTGTAACTTCTCTCTTAAGATGCGATTGACCGCAGAGCATGGGCGAAGACGCTCGCCAAGCGCGTATCCACATCCATCGAGGAAATTGGAGATCCACAGTCTTGATAGCATCAGGCGCCTGGCAGCATTTAAGGAGAGAGACCCAACGGCTTTCAGCTTGGGACCTTACCGGGTCGTCGTATAAGCGCTCATAAGTTGTAATGAAACGCTGGCGCGAGCTATGCCAATCTCATCGGAGTGCAAATGGTGTTTACAGGCAATCGCAACACATCTTAGGGAAGCAGTAAGCCTCCGACTAAAATCCTGCAGCGCCATGTAGAATAACATTGTCCTCAGCAACGCTCTGACAGGTGTTCCGCCGATCGGGCATCTTTGCTCTAAGGTGCTCTTTTCTCTTATACATTGCCTTGTCCGATCGATCTAACACGGCTTCGAAGGTCTCGCTGTGCCGTGACCTTGCAAAGCCTGCAGCGACGGAAACCTCGACACTTGTGTCACCAAGCTGGATCTCGCCGCAGAGGGACGCTTCCAAGTCGTCGCACACCCGCTGAACATCGCGAGATTCCGAAATGCCCGGCAGCAGAACACAAAACTCGTCCCCTCCAAGCCGCGCCAGAGAAAATTCCGAACACAAGACGGCACCGAAGCGCTCCGCGGCGATGCGAAGAAGTTCATCGCCTGCTGCATGCCCATGAGTGTCGTTGACCGCCTTAAACCCGTTCATGTCCATCATTATAACAGAATACTCATCCGTCTGGATCTTGGACATTGCTAGGAAACCATCCCGGTTCAAGCAGCCGGTCAATGCATCCGTATGAAGTGCGGACTTCAGCTCGTTAAGCTGAGCGGCCTCGTCCGTTATGTCATCCAGCCTGATCAAAGGTACATCAGGATGAGGATAGAAGCACCGGATGATCCTGAGGCCACCATCATTCTCAAGTTGGATATCCTTTTTTTGCTCCCGTTCAGAAAGTGCCCCGATTAGATGGGCAACGTTAGATTCCAGTTTTTGATTGTCTGAAGCGAAAAAGCCCGTTTGTTCAGCAGCTGCGTTCAGCCGTCTTGGCCCGTTGAAGCTCATCAGGACGAACGGTTCAGAAAGTCGCGAAACAGATTGCCATGCCCAAGAATCTTCCACGGACAGATTACCTTGGTGCAGATCGCGCAGGATCTCTAACAAATGCACTCTCCATGTGATGAACATAAGATTGGAGAGCGCAAATGCGATCAGGTAAGTGAGGATCGCAGCTTCGACTCGAAACACTTTGACCAAAAGAAATCCAGCGAAAATCAGGACAAACACACCAGTTACTGAAAAAAGGAACGTCGATGCACCCTTCGTGCGATCATGTATCGTGAAACGCCGGGCCAATATTGCGATTACCCCAATCCCGATCATAAAGAGAAAGAGGAAAAACTTATTCATTCTGAGCGGCTCGGTATTGCTCCTTACCGTTTCGTACGCCAGTGCTAATATCTCCAGTCGACTGATGACATTTCCGCCAGGATAGGTAAGGCCAGAGCCGCCCAATGATTGGGCGTTACCCATCAAGATTGTTTTCCCCGTAAGCTTCCCGCCAGGCATGTTGAGGGCATGCCAGGCCGAAACGCGCCTAATTGTCGCCGCATCGAATCTTTGGTCAATTAGGACGTCTTGAACGCTAGCCTGACCAGCAAGCCATCTTGCGGGGTTTGGATGTACAGCGTTTGGTTGATTACCTGTTGCCAAGAGGCGGAAACGTCCATCAGAATCTGCGAAATAGCTTGCGCCAGTAATACTCACACTCTCGGCAAATGAGTTGTTTGGATAGGTGGCCATCCGACGAGTTGTCGGGTTGTATCCCGGAACGGCGACTTTCGATGGACCGAGCCTCGCCAATGCATCCGCAAGTGCCGCATCCTGCTTGGGCTCCACCCGCGCGGCAAGACGTCGATCAAGATACAACTTGGCAATGCCAGCATGATCAAAGTGCCTTATCAGTTGCGCCAAAAACTCGTAGGGGAGCGGATAGCTTCCTACTTGCTCGACGGTACTACGGTCAATCTCAACAATCAGGATATCTATGCCCACAGGGAGGCTCTCTGACCTCTGTATGGCATCATTTATCCGCAGGTTCATGTTTGTGATTTGGGGGGTGAATATGATCCCCATACACAGAAACAGGTAGACAATGATATGGAGCAAAAGCGAGATCTTACGACCTTGAACGAACCTATGCATAAACTTGAAGCTCGCGTTGCGCCACGACCAGGCTCATTGTGTTCACATTACAAAAAGCGTTTCGAACTCGTGTTGGTTCGACAAACCTACGCAACCCGAACCTTACGCTTCCTTCCTTAAGCAAAAACCAACGGAACTCACGAATACCGTCTACCCGAGCTTGACATAAACGGTCGCACGATTAGCCCGGACCTGCAGTTGTGGGGGGAGGGCCTCCGGGGTCATCCGAAGAGGGAGGGGGCGGTCCTCCTGGGTCTGAGGAATTCGGAGCTGCTATGGAATCGAAGACATCGCCAAGACCCTGGCCAACCAGGCCAACACTACTGGCGATGGCAACTGAAATCAGCGAAACCAGAAGTGCATATTCGATTGCGGAGTTTCCTTGCTCACTCCTTACAAATGCAACCAATCTATGACTGAAACTGTGCTTCATGCGTCTGACTGCAACCCAATCCTCTTTGTTCCTAGCGGGCTTTCCACTCAGCATACCTACAACTAATTGACGAAGTTTGAACTTATGCCCGCAAATTTGGGGAGATAACTGATCCGTTAGCCATCAACACAAGAAGAGAGCTGCGCTAATCGGAATGGTTTAGCTCTGGGCAAACACAACTAACAAAATGGAATGTTAATGCGGCTTCAATATAGGTAGTTACAAGCGCAATTTATGAGAGAGTCCATGAGAACAGTTGGCCAGATTTTGGTTGTTGACCATGATCCTGTCGTTCAAACGATACTAAGATGTTTTGTTGCCTGCACACCGTTCAGCGATGTGCTTGTTGCTACCGACGGCAGCGAGGCAAAGGAAATGCTCGCCTTAGAGTTCGCGAACATCCGGGTCATCATTGCTGATATAAACTCGCCGGAGCTGGATGGAGTGGAGTTGTTTCGACACCTAGATGGACGGAAATACAGTGGCAGCTTACTACTCTGCGGCTGGGAATACGATGCAAATGTGCGTAGTACGATTGCGCTTGCGAAAACTCACGGGATTGGGTGCACGGAATTCATGCCCAAACCTCTCACCAAGAGAAAGCTCGATGAGCAAGTGCGGCCGCTTCTTGAATTACCGGAAGTGCCCCTGCCGGCATGGAATGCGCTGAATGATAACCCGCGGCGGGCACGCACCGATCCTAACTAAGTACCAGCCTAAATCCACTGCGGCTTACGCGCGGCAAACATCAATCGTTAAGATTCATGCGCGGAGAAGCAGGGCCCGGTGCCATGCTCAACGCTCCGTTTCTAATCGGCTTTCCATTGCTCTTAAGGAATGCTGTATCCTGATCGTTGCACCTTCACCGTGCAAACTACGAGAGTTGTAAACCCTAGTGCTGTTCAATGATGCTCGGAAGGCGACCTTCGGGTTAGATTAAGTTACTCGGTGTCTAAAAATGAATCAGGATCTCTAGACAATATCTTGCCCGCAAAAGTCATCTTGTGTGCAGATAATACGTACAAATACTTACATTATTCTATGTGTGATTTCTTGCATATTATTTTAATCCGCTTTGCTTTGGAAACGCGCGAACACCCCCAGTCTTAAGACATCGTGAGGGGAATGTTCGAGAAAATAGTGTGCAGTGGGGGCGCGTTGCTGTCAAAGCGCCCGAGGCGAATACACAGTTGGATAATCGGCAGTGCTCCTTGAGAGAGATTTCTCAAGGTCATCCAATTTTTTCTTGGTGAGAGGCTTTTGAACCCAACCGCTTAGATCCAAACCGTGCTCTCCTGCAATCATGGTCACATTTTGAACTGCAATGTTGTGCGATGTGCTGCAGATAACAATCTGACCTGAATACCGTTTTGCCTTGAGATGGGTAAAAAGCGCGCCACGGTCTGGCCCCAGCGTGTCAACATCGACCACAATAAGCCGAAATGCTGGGTCGGCAGATGAAATCATTTGCCGGGCTTGCTGGCAGCTCGTGGCGACTGACACGTCTCGCACTTGGTTGCAGGTCAGAAAGCACTTGAAGATCGATTGAACAGCTGGCTCCTTTTCAATGATTAAGGCACGCGCAAAGGAAATCATGAAAAGATTGCCTTGTCTGGTTTGTCGAGGCTCGCGCGCCGGTGTGTAGGCGACGCAATCTCGTTTTATCTCAATAGGCCTTGTGCGAACCTTATATAGAAGTATTGCAGTGAAGGGCTGGAGCACATCCGCCAAGCAACGGGCTTACTCGATCAGTGCTCTGAGTTGTCACCATTACTCGAAGAGACCATGATCACGAACTAGATTACGGAGGGCCTCCCAACATTTACATTCAGGATGCAAGGAGGCCCTCCGGTCTCAGGTCGGTGGTCGAGGAAAACTTCCGATACTGAGAGCGCTTAATAATCCAATTACAGAAACCACTGTCTCACTAAAGCAATGCGTGCGAACTTATCTTGTGCAGCCTTTAATAGAGTGCGGACAGTTAATCACTGGCTAACGCCGAGTCCGAATTCCTACAAATTCTTAGCTAAATGGCAAGTTGCGACGAAAACAAAGTCTTTCTTAATTTACATTTTGGATATCACAGAGTTTTCACTCTCCGCAACTTGCCCTAGCGGGGCAAAACGTCTATGTTTTTGGTATACCAGATTTGCGGTGGGTAGTTGTTTCGCTGCGAATCGTTATGTTATAACGAAGAAAAATCGCAGTGAGTCCGGTCTAATTCACTGCATATGAACTGATCGTGAGCATTCGATAGCTTATCAAAACCGATCTACCCTCTGAAGGCCCAGATGGTCCAATGAGCGAAGATACAAACACGAAGTCGGCAAGTATAGAAGCCGTGGCGGAATTGACGCGGGCTGCCCAGATGAAGGCGCTTGAAGCCAATCTAACGTTCGAGGCCTATCTCCTGCACGGCGTTCTGGTGGCCCTGGAGCATCACTGCGAGATCGATGCATCCCAAGCGTGATGCACAATCCTCTGTCCTCCAGGTACTCGACCTCCGTTTTGAAACCAGAACGGAGAAATCGTGCCTACTTATGGAACTTGTCGAAGTGGTGTCTCAACACCGTCATGAGCAAGGCGGATGAATAGCGTTCGTCAAGCTCCGCCTTTTTCCGCATCAACTCGTCGGCAAATTGGGGCTGAAAGTCCAATGCAGCGACAAGTGAATCCTTACCCGAGAGCGTAAGAGCGCAGTTGGACAGCGGTCCAACCACAACACCATGTCCCCTCAACCACTCCCACAACCGTCTGAACTCTCTTGCGTGCTTCACAAGAGATTCGTGGCCTGAGAGATCAACTTGATTCGGAAATTCCGTATACAACTCATGCAAAGCTACGAGAGCCAGACTACTAAAATTGGGACCAACGAACTCATCATCTGGCAAGCACAATAGCTTGGGCAATGCCCAATCCGGCGCTTTTTTCGTCATTACAGCCGCCCACAGTATGAATGTAAATCATCAAGAGATAGCTCTTTCCTTCCTGATGATCCAAGAGAGCCCCCTCTCCTATCTAAGACTACGCACGTGTGTCTGCGCTCGTCAATGGGCAGCTATTCACAATTGAAAGGAGCCGCTGGCGGCACTTCAACTGCGCCAAAACTGACAGGTTAGTCAGCTGATTCTGTACTTCTATATATGAGTAAATATACATGTGCTGCCATTTGCAAGCGAAAACTTAATACAAGCGTTCCACGGCTTTTTGTGGAGACCTCCACTGTATCGACTAACATTGATTTTAAAGTGTTGGGAAACTCACGCACTTTAGATATCTAATTTAAATAGAATATCCGTGACTGAGCATCTCAGTTCATTTGCCTTAGAACACCAAATCAAATCCAATATCGAATTCGGTACCAGTCTCCGAAAACAAAACGAATATAGGTCATGCCACACAATAGCCCAGGCTAAGGTCCTTCAGGCTTGTCTCTTGCCTACGGTATTGTTGGCCCTCGAACAACAGCTTGAGCTTGACGCTGGACAAGAGCGTTTCGTAGCTCACATTCTCCAAGTATCCAGGCGCCTTTGTGAAACCAGAACCGCAAGGTCTTGACCTATCTATGAAACTCGTCGAAGTGATGCCTCAACAGAGTCAGGAGCAAGTTGAACGCATACCGTTCGTCGAGCGCCGCCTTCTTTTGCATCAATTCATCCGCAAACTGAGGTTGGTACTCTAACGCAGTCATAATTGAATGCTTGCCCGAGAACGTAAGGGCGCAGCTGGACAATGGGCCAATTACGACACCATGCTCCCTCAACCATTCCCACAACCGTCCGAACTCTTTTCTGTGCTCAACAACAGATTTGTGTTTCGAGAGATCGATTTGCTTCGGAAACTCGTCATACAATTCCCGCAAAACCAAAAGAGCCAAATTGCTGAAATCCGGACCAACGACATCATCATCTGGCGCGCACAGAAGCTTGGGTAGTGCCCAATTCGGTGTAACACTCGTCATGTTTGCCGCCCACGTAGCACTTATAGACCATCAACGAACTGTTGCCTGAGCGATGATCTACGAGAGAGCCCCTCTCGCCTTTTAAGTTAGGCAGGAGAGCTAACTACGTCAATGGCCCGCTCTTCGCTAAACTGTGGCTTCCTCACAATCTGTCTCCTCAATCAGTGACGGACTCTCCCAACAAACGAGGGAGATTCTGTGGGCAGGTCAGCAACTATGCACGATATAGGTCAAATGTAATCTGACAGCGCTAAAATGTACTCGTTCCTGTATGTGTGTTTGAGCTCACTAGCGCTGGTGTTGCCCAATCGAAACAACTCGTGGAGAAATTGTTGGTGTCGTTGGTGATGGGTTGTCTAAAACGAACAAGAAAATTGATCTCGAATATCACTGGCTTCATGGTTTTAGCCCTGGCGAGCTAAGAGTTTGAAATTCTGAGTATTTTGTATTTGTAATTGGATGATCGAATTATAACCGTTGAGTAAAGTGTTAAAACTTCCAGTTAAGCTTCTAGCAATCGAAGGTATCATTTTGGTACGTGTCGGGCCCAAGATTGTACGAAACTTTTGCGCGAAATTCCTCTAACCATCTTCTTTAGAGAAGGATTCGAACCAGTGAGGGGTGAATCCGAGAGGGGATGGGTACATGGCAGTTGCGGAAGCACTGGAACAATTGACGTTCGAAACGTTTTTCTCGAATTGGCTGCCTTCGAGGACTTTCTGTAGAATTGTGGCTGTCGAAGTCGCTGCGTACTGGACGTGCACTGATGCGGATAAGGGCACTCCAATGCACTGGCTCACCAGCCCCCTCCCACAATCCACATTGAATTCGAACAAAATACAGCAGTCGCCAGCTCAAGCGGTGGCGAGATGTACCCGATATCCAGGGACGAGTTCTTAGGAGACTTCTGCGCAAAAGTTACGAGGCCAATAGCGCACAATGAAAAGTACGAAATTCACAGACATGAAGGTCATCCGCGGTGGGCGCATATTTAAGCGCGGCAAGCATGTTCTGACATCGGCATCCCTTGCCGGTCTATGCCTGACACTGGGCGCGGCTATATCGGGCGTGGTGCCGATCCTATCGCTGACGGCTATTCCCACACAGGCGGCCTGCTTGGGGGGCGACACTGGCACCGCAGGCGTCGACGTCATCACCTGCGACGTGGTCAATCCTCCGGATCTGACGATTGTCGACGGCCTCGGAGGCAACGACACCATCACCCTCGACGGCGTGACGGCGCCGACTGTCGCCGTGCGGGGCGATACGGGGATGGACACGATCAATCTGATCAACGGCGCTGAGGTTTTCTCGATCGAGGGCGAAGATGATGTCGATACGGTCAACTTGACCAACGGCACGGTCACCAATGTAAATTGGGGCGCTGGCGATGAGGGCCAGACGCTCGACCTCACCAATGTCACGGTAAACGGCTCGCTCACCTTCGGAACCGGCATGGACACATTCACGCTGACCGGGGGCACGGTCGGCCAAAGCGTGATTCTTGGAACCGGCACCAACAATGACACAGCGGGCAACATCTTCACGCTCGATGGTGGCACGATCAACTTGCGCATCGACGGTGGCAATTTTGCCGACACAATCAATTTGAACAGTGGTGACGTCTTCGAGGTCAGGACGAATGACGGCGACGACACGATTGATCTGGCCGGCACGGCGACGGTGTTCCGTATTTACGGGGGCGGTGGGGTAGATACCATCAACCTCACCAGCGGGACGGTAACCAACAGCGTGGACTGGGGCGCGGGCGATGAGACGGTGACGCTCGACCTTACGAATGTGACGCTGGGCGGCAATATCGTCATGGGGACAGGCGCCGACAATTTCAGGCTCAATGCGGGAAACGTAGGCGGGAGTGTACTGCTCGGAAGCAGCGCCAACAATGATACAGCCGGCAATGTTTTCACGCTTGCCGGTGGTGCGATCGGCGTACGTGTCGATGGCGGCAGCCAGGCTGACACCATAAATCTCAATGGGGGCACGGTTGGCTCCACGGTCAACGGTTTCAACGGCGCCGACACTATCAATCTGTTGGGCAATGCAAGTGTTGCTTCGATCGATGGCGGCGCGGATGTGGATGTGATCAACCTCGACAGCGGCACAGTGACTGGCAATGTGAACTGGGGCCATGGCGATGAAACCTACACACTTGACCTGACCAATGTGACGCTGGGTGGCAGCATCTTCATGGGCGGCGGCATGGATAACTTCACCCATACCGCCGGAACCGTCGGGGTCGACGTCTATCTCGGTACTGGCAACAATAATGACACCGCCGGCAATGTTTTCACGCTTGATGGCGGCACGATCACTCAGCGCATCTGGGGCGGCAATTTCGCCGATACCATTAATCTCAACAGTGGGACCATCGGTAGCATCGTCTACGCCAACACCGGCGCCGACACGGTCAATCTTGTCGGCACGGCGAGCGTTGGCGGGATCGATGGTGGCGCGGATGTAGATGTGATCAATCTCACCAGCGGTACGGTTACCGGTAGTGTGAACTGGGGCGCGGGCGATGAGACCGTGACGCTCGATCTCACCAACGTCACCCTTGGCGGCAGCATCGGCATGGGCCAGGGCGCTGACAATTTCACCCATACCGCAGGTCATATTGGTCAGAATGTGTTCCTCGGCATTAGCGCAAATAATGGCAATGACGCGGACACGTTCACGCTCGCAGGTGGCACGGTCGGCCAGCGCGTCGAAGGCGACCAGGGTGTTGACACGATCAATCTCAACAGCGGCGCCGTCGGCACGCAGGTCAGGACGTTCTCTGGCGCCGACGTCATCACCCTGGACGGGACGGCCACGGTCGGCTGGATCCAGGCTGGCGCGGATGTGGATACGATCACGCTTACCAGCGGCACGGTCACCAATAATGTGAACTGGGAAGCCGGCGATGAAAGCGGCGTGCTCGATCTCACCAATGTCACCCTGGGCGGCAACCTGATCTTCGGTACAGGCTCAGACAATTTCACGCTCAACGCCGGCACGGTGGGCGGCGCCGTGATCCTCGGCGTGAACGCCAATAGCGGTAACGACGCCGACACCTTCTCCATGAATGGCGGCGTCATCACCAGTCGGATCGAGGGCGATCAGGGCGCCGACACGCTCAACCTCAATGGCGGCGAGATCCTCAACGGCACTGGCGTGCGCACCTTTACCGGCGCCGACGTCATCAACCTCGACGGCACGATCCTCCATGGCGGCATTCAATCCGGCGGCGACAGCGACACGATCAACTTGACCAGCGGCGGCGTTACTTTTGTGGACGCCGGCGCTGGCGACGACACGGGCGTGCTTGATCTCACCAATATTACGCTCGGCAATACGGCCACGCCCGGCATGGGCCAGCTGACACTAGGCACGGGCTCGGATAATTTCACCCTCAATGCCGGCACCATCAACGGCAATGTGCTTCTTGGCATCGGCGCCAATAACGGGACTGACGCCGACACGTTCACGATGAACGGCGGCGTGATCACCGGCCGTATCGAGGGTGATCAGGGCGATGACACGCTTAATCTCAATGGCGGCACGATCCAGAACGGCACGTCGCTGCGCGGCTTCGCCGGCAATGACACGGTCAATCTCAACGGCGCTACGATTGACGGCAATATCGACACCGGTGCCGATAACGATACGTTCAATTGGTCCGACGGAACGCTGGCAGGATCGTTCACCGGCAATACCGGCAACGACACCGCGAATATCAGCGCCCCCACCTATGACGGTACGAACATTCTGGACGGCGGTCAGTTCAACACTTTCATCAACAACAACGGCACCCCGCTCGACCCGACCGACGATTTCACGGTCACCGACACTTTCGTCGACACACTCACCTTCAGTGGCGCCAACGCCAACGTCAATTCGAACAGGATCATCGGTTGGGAGGTGGCCAACGCAGTCAATTCGACGCTGAACTTCGATTCGGTCATGCTCAACGGGGTGAACGCGATTGGCAACAACAACGTTGCCACCGCGCTCAATGTCACCGGCGGCGACGTAACGCTTTCCGGCGCTTCGGTGCTGGCCGATTTGCTGGGCTCGATCAATGACGAGATCCTGACCGTGACCGGCACCACCGTGGTCTCCAACAACGTGGAGGGCGCGGGCGGCTCAGACACAATCTCGATCACCGGCAACGCCTCGGTCACCGGCACCGTGTTCGGCGGCGCCGACGGTCATGATGCCAGCGCGGCAGTCGATACCGGCGACACCATCACTATCAACACCACCGGCTCGGTGGCTGCGATCGATGGGGGGCTCAGCGACGACGCCATCAACCTGACAGCCGGGACGGTTAACACCAATGTGCTCGGCGGGGATGGGGATGACACGGTCGCCATCTT
>JANQPV010000018.1 GCA_028285305.1 Alphaproteobacteria bacterium
TCAAACCCGTCCCCTACCCGATCACATTCGATGGGACGGTAGGCCGGATGCTGGCGGCGGCAGACCGACCGTATTGGCGCCCTGCTCATATGCATTTCATGATCGAAGCCAAAGGGTTCAAAAAGGTCGTGACTCACACTTTTGTCGAGGACGATCCCCACATCGACAAGGATGCCGTATTCGGCGTCAAGGAACCGCTGATTGCACACTTCGAAAAGCTGAACGGTCAACAGACGGAATGGCGTTCGGTTTATGACTTTGTGCTGGTTTCCGAAGAAACCGCCTGACAGCAACGCCGTCGAACGCGACAACGGAAACGAGCTTGCCGAATGCCAAACATGAAAATTTACGTAGATCACTCCATATGGGAAGGCAAGGCAGGCCCGTTGGCCCGAAGCCTACCTGTGCTCAAGTCCATGATGTGCGACACACTTGGAGTGCCGATCAAAGCTGCTCACGTGATCATCATACAGACGATTGGGGCGGATAATCAGCCGCTTGTTTCCGCAGAAGTGCAAACATTTGCCTCGGAGCAGCGAAGCAAACAACTATTGGATGACCTCTCCGACACTATACGAGACCATCTGACGAAGACGTGCGAAACAGTTGCCGTGAGCCGCATCCAGACAATCAGCAGCGACAGCAGTCACGTGGCAAGATGATGTTCATGACCAACAAACAAAAAACAGCCTGAAATCGGCGGTGATTACTTACAGATACCCTTTGCCGGCATCATCCCGGATCATCGCCGAGTGAAAGACTGAACGAAAGCAACGAGAGTTGACCGATGTCAGAGACCTTGAAGACCGTGCAAGCTGCCTGGCCGATGCTGCGCCGGGCAATCCGCAGCGGCCAGCTCTTCCGCCCGCAGTGCAAAGTGGTTGAGCCGGACCCTGATATACTATGCAAGTACGATGTCGACGTGCCGATCGGAGCGGGAAAGGTCCTGACTTGCAATGTCTTTCGTTCGAAAACCCGAGCAACCGACGCCATCTCCGACCCGGTCGTGATGTGTGCCCACCCCTATAACAACCACCTTATCCCCGTGCTGAAGAAGACGCCGCTCGGAGGACCGCCGCAGCAATACCGCCTGATTCCTCAAGCCGGCGGCGAGCCGGAATTTTCTACCCTTACGAGCTGGGAATCGCCCGATCCAAACTTCTGGGTGCCTGCAGGATACACGCTGGTTAACCTCAACCTGACTGGCTACGCCAATTCCGTGGGCGATGCCGAGATCATGTCTCATCAGCAGGGCGAGGACTATTATGCTGCAATCAGATGGGTCGCCGAACAAGACTGGTGCGACGGCAATGTCGGTCTGAGCGGTGTGAGCTATCTTGCGATTAGTAAGTACCACGCCGCAATGGCGGCTTCTGCCGACGGCGACACCTCGCCGCTAAAGTGCATATCTCCCTGGGAGGGCGTTTCAGACCTCTACCGAGATCTCGCCTGCCGGGGCGGCGTGGAGGATTCCACCTTCCTGAACTTCTGGTGGCACACCGAAGTCAAGGAAGCGCTCAACAACAGATCGGAGGATCTGGCCGCGCGCGAAGGCGCGTTGCCACAGCATCTTCTCGATGTCCATCCGCTTTTCAACGCCTATTGGGCGGAAAAGACGGTAGACTTCTCCAAGGTGACGACACCTATGCTGGTCTGCGCCTCCTTCTCCGATCACGAGTTACACACACCAGGTTCGATCCGCGCCTTTGAGGAAGCGGCCGCTGAACGCAAATGGCTCTACACGCACCGGACCGGTAAATGGGTCTCCTTTTACTCCGACGAGGTGAAGGCGCTGCTCAGGGACTTTATGGATCATCACCTAAAGGGAATGTCCAATCGGTTCGACGAGCTTAAACCTGTTCGGCTCGAGACCCGTTCCAGCCGCGACGCTGTTCATGGCGTGCGCTTCGAGACCTCCTGGCCGCTGCCCGGCACCGAGTTCCGCAAGCTCTTCCTGTCGGCGGACCGGCTTGTCTCGGAGTTGCCGGAACACGCGGGAGAGGTCTCCTATGGAATGGATGGCTCTGTGGCATTCGACATCACCTTCGCTGAGGATACCGAACTCAGCGGCCCCATGGCGCTGCACCTCTGGGTCGAAGCCCGTGCGGAGGGCGCGACGGTCCCAGACGACATGATCCTGTGTTGCTTCCTCGACAAGCGTGACCGACAAGGACAGTCTGTCCGGTTCAACGGCTCAGTCGGCTCAACCGACGACATGATTACGCGTGGATACATCCGGGTGTCGCGCCGGGCGCTTGATACAGCAAGGTCTTCCGAGTGGCGTCCGGTGGCGCGCGGCGACAGCGTCGAGAAACTGGCACCCGGCGACATCGTCCAGGTTGACATCGCCCTTTGCCCTGCGAGCACATTCTTCGCCGCCGGAGAAGGGCTCAGATTAATCGTGTCTCCCACCGAGATCGTCCACGCACCGATCTTCGGCAAGGACGCCAGCCTCAACGCGGGTCGCCATGTATTGCATTTTGGCGGAAGGTTCGACGCCCACCTTCTTGTGCCTGTCATTCCTGCGGACGGGGATACGACGCCTGCTTGAAGACCATTTCACATGTCGAGTTTCTTCAGCGGTCTGCGGTCGGTTCGTTGGCTTATCCCATACCAGTGCGTACATCCGGATCATCATCTAGACTACCAAAGTTTAAACACGCACACGGCGTTATTCTCACCTTTGCCCATTGATTCAGCTCCCCGGCCCCATGCACGCAGCGGCCACGCTGCGGTTGTCATGGTCTTGCTGTAGGATGGTATATATCTGAATGGCCGGCATCCGAGTTTGACTGGCATTTACTTTGCGACTGCATCGACACATCGAAAAACACGTTAGCCGGTTTCATCAAGGTGGCAATCGACCACTCCTGCGAGAGGCCGATCGGCTCAATTGTACGCAGATCTAAAGTTCAATGTGCCTCTGACTGATTATTGGTTTTAGAGAGAAACCGACACGCGGTCTAATTGTCAGCCTGTATGGTCTCAGATCGGAGGGTTTTTTCCAACGAAATCAAACTCTCTGCCCTACCCTAGCTTGTCGCGCTCGATTTTGGGTTTCACATGGGTTTCAATACCAGGTCTTTACAGGCTCAGAATCAGCTCATTGCGCGCCCACTCGGAGGACCTAAGCCGCTCTTTAACGGGCAATGTTCATCCAGTTTTAAATACCTAACTTGGGGTTTCGCATGGGTTTCAAATCTGGAAATTTTGACGACGGTTTAGTCTACCCAAGAAGCCGCCAACGATCGGACAGTATTCCGTAGCTCCGGTTCGGCTAACTCTATGGAGTTGCCTCACAATAAGAAGAAGTGTGACCGTCCGGACGGCAGGTCAGGGCGGAGCCGATCAGCTTCACCAGATGGCGGAAAAGGCGGTCACCTCCGCGCCTTTATGACCTTCTTCGGCCAAACACTGGCTCGGATCCGCCGCCTCGGTTTCCAAAATCGCCGACAAGGTCATTCCGTTGAATGGCTCGGTCGATGGCCGGCTCCCTATTTGATGGAACTTCTGGCTCAGGTTCGGGCTCTGTCTTGATAGCATGTGGCAGCTCAACCGGAGCCGCAAGACTTTGGTTGAAGCGAAATTTCGTCATCTGCTCGACGTCTTTCTGAGTTCCCTTCAACAGAACTTTTCGGCCGTCGTTGAATGTAATTGCGATGACTCGCACCTTCTTATTACCACCTCCTAGGACACCAGCAAGTAAGCCTAGAGGACCAAGAGCAACAGCACCAACCGCGCCCCAGCCGAGAGTCCCTGCGATGGATTTTTTGTTCTCTTCCGTGATGACTTCAAATTGGGCAATTTCAGTAAATGAAATAATATCGTGTTTGATCATTCCGTGAAATAGCGTGATCTGAGGTGGCTCAGTTAGACCGCTGATGCTTGCGTATTTTCCCCGCCAATCTCCTGCCAATATTTCCATTTTGTTAAATCCTCTCGTTGAACGAGTGCAATAGCTCCGAATATAGAAAGGATTAGTAGAAATATCGTAAATTTGGCCTTGGGCCTTGGGATTGTTAAAATATGTGTCGAGCATTTCTGCACGCTCCGCTGCAGATTGATGAAAGCCCTGTCGAACAAAACATCCGGAATAAAGCACGGTTCCTGAACGACAGGGACAGAGAATTGTTGATCAGCATTGCCGACCTGATGATTGCTAGAGCCAAGGTTGACTAGAGTTTATCCCTGACAAACCATGCGAGTTCATCTTATTGGACTGATCGTCTTAAACCCAAAATGGAGACGATCATGACTGATATCATCACTCTTAAAGAGCTTTGCAATGAACTGAAAATCAATCGACGCGAAGCACGAGAACGCCTTCGGTCTGCTATCCGTGATGCAAAGAAATTTCCCGAACTGGCAAAACTGCACAAACCGCGCGCACCGTGGAGTTGGGTAAAAGGGTCTGTTGCCGAGAAGGAAGCCAGAGCTGCGTTGGCAATTTGTTAGCCTCCCATATTGCAATTCTGCAGTTAAGACCAACGCCACCAAGAGCGAGAATGTCCAGGGTGTAACACTTTGTTTCTACTTCTTGGATAGAGCACGGGCAAGTTCAACCAAGTCGAGAAAAATCATGCTCGTAAGCGTCTCGGGCTAAGAAGCGGCCGAAGGCGCTGAGTAGCGAGATCGCCAGTGGGTCGCGAACCCTTCGGCACCGACGGATCGGATAGCTGTACTCACCATTGTTGTAAGTTCCAAAGTTGGCAAAACTCTTCTTTGGCGACGCCCTAGGGATCACCTCTGCGGCTATCAGGCTGGCGACTTCGTCATCGTGTTGCTTTCGCGCCTTTTCGATTTTATCGGTCACTTTCTTAAAGTACTTCCGAAGCTTTTTGTCCCGATTTTCCCAAGCCTTGCTGTGGAGGCTAAGCTCGGGATCGGCCGCCGCGCTCAGATGGCACTGGCCGTCGCTGTTCAAAACCGCGAGGTCGAGTACATGTAAATTGGCAGGTGTAGCATCTGCAAACTGCACCAAGGCCGACTGTGCACCATGGTGGTCGAAGTGTTCGAGCGAGAAGCTCAAGCCTTCCTTCATCTCGACTTTCTCGCCCAACGCCTCCATACGCAAAGGCGCCAAAACTGTTACCTTGAAGTTGTTCTCTCGAGCCCTTGTTCCCTTACTGCGGACCATCAAGTCACATGGTTGAGCAATGAGAACCCACAGCTTGACATCGTTTCCCTCGCCGATTTCGAATACATCGCCATTGCGAAGAGGGTCGTTGAAGCCATTAATTAGGTCATCACCCTCGTAGAGCTCCTCCAAACGTAGCTTATGCAGCCGCTCCTGCGACGTAGCAGAAATCTCGCGCGCAATATCTGCAATATCCAGGACGCGTCGCGCGGCTGCTGAAAACTCTTTGACAGTGGCTTGTTGCAAAATCTGGGTCTTTATTTTGTCTTTGTGAATTATTCCGTAGACGCGGATCAAAGTCTCCAACTCCGAGACACCTTCAGTCTCGGATGACTTGACGATCACGTGTTCGAAGTCAATCGGATCAAGATCGGAAAACTGCTCCAACGCATCCTTTAGAGCTTTTTCGAAAGCATCTGCTGCCAAACTCTTCATCGTCTGGCAATACGTGTTTATGAGTGTCCGATAGACGGCAGCATAAAAGGCAAGAGAATCGTCAAGAGTGGTTTTGGCAATGGGCATAAAAAAGCGCAGATCAAGGTTCTCTGACTTCTCCAACGCACGCCAGGAGCTCACCTCCTCGCCCTTTTCGACTGTGTGGGTCAGCATGCCGCAGAACCATCGAGTACCAAAGCCAGCTTCTTCACTATTCGCCAAGTCGCGAATGATATCCGAACCCTTCTTGAAGCCAAGGTCCGCGTCATCCACGTCCAATTCCTGGTCGATTAAAAAAAGTGTGCGATGGCCCTCTGTACACTCCGCTATCAAATCCGCCCGGTGCTCTTTCCAACCCTGCGGCGTCAATAGGCGCGTTGTCGCCCCCTCCGGCAAAAGATCTTGAAGACGACCCAAAGCCTCGCGTTCGGCTGCATCCTCGCTTTGAGCGGAGAGCACCGCACGAAGCTCCGCCAGCCTGTCGCCGTTGAGTTCCGCGAGCCTAGCTGTCAGCTGTTCTTGTAAAGCCTCATTGCTCAAGTCGAGGGCAACGCCTTTGAAGAAAGTTGCCAAAGCTTCGCTCGCTTCAGGTTTCGCCGCTAAGGTTTTGATGACCGCTCCTGCGTCGGTCTGGAGTTCGGCTTTGTCGTCAATAAAAACAATCTTGGCGATCTTCAGGTGGTCGAAAAGTTGTGAAAGCTTTTCACTCGCATCAACCGCCTCCACGGTTTCTGATACAATGGCTGGTTCTGCGGCGATGGCATTTTCGGCCGTTGCTGGCTCGCGTGTGTAGGGCGCCGCTGCGGCTTCAGCACTCTGTTTACGGTCTTCAGCCATCGATAATCCCTGATAAATTCAACTCGAAAATGTATCTACGGTCTTGTGCATTGCGATCAGTCAACAGTGCGATGCTGCAGCCCATCGACTCCAAAATTTGGGCGCTGATGAATAATCCAAGACCCCGACCCTCGTCTTTCGGCTTCAAGGTGACGAATGGCTCGAACAAAATATCCTCGACGGCAGGGTCAATCCCACCTGCATTGTCCCAAATGCGAAGCCGAGGCGCTGCATACGCGATAAAAAGTTTTGGCTGGAATTTCTTTTCACGGGAGAGAGCATCGACGAGCCAATACTCGCCGTTCAACAGAATGTTGTCGATGACCTGGGTTAGTCGCCCGCGATTGGTCTTTACCCTAAAATCGACGCTACTCGGTTCGACCTCGCTTACGATATCACGGTCGGCCCAGCGATCAGCAAAATGTTCCAGGATTTGGTCGATGAGTTCGGAGACCGTGAAGCCTTCGATCTTGTCGCGCTGGTAGCGCAGTGATGGCGACAGATGTCCAATCTGTCGGCGAAGCGCTGAGGCCGAAGCAGTTACATCTTGACCGAGAACCAACAGGTCGGCGTTCGGTGGCGAAGTTTTCCGCGCCCGTTTGATAGCTGCTCCTGCCTTCTGCATAAGCCTGTCTGTTTGGTTCTGTACTTCATGTGACAAGGCTTCTGCCAGGAGACCAAGACCGGCTAACTCGGAGAAATCTTGGAGTTGATCGTTCAGCACGTCCAGCCGTGGCGAAAGAGTTGCCACGATATTGGCTAGACCCTTGGCATCTTCAGAATAGCCAGCCAGTTGATCAAAGAGCTCTTGAGCACCTTCAAGCGCTTGCTTAGCCTCGTCCAAAAGGTCCGCGAGTTCACGTTCAGCGGCACTGCTCATGAGCGGGGTCTGTTTGATTTTGGTCGTAACCGCAGCGATCTTACGACTAGCAGCGGCGGTGTTTGCCTCCATCGCCTTGGCGGAACGGCTGTAGGTAGCTAGCCGGCTGGCGACAACCTCTGCATCAGCGATTGCCTTGCGGCTGCCCTCAAATGGCTTCGAGCGCTCCGGCAGATCGGCTTTGTACCTGTTAAAGTTGCGGCGCGTCCAGTCGTAGAAGTCAAAGATCACCTTTGTGACGTGGACCATCAAGCGTTGGAAGTTATTAGAATAGGCGTTAGCTACGAACCCTTCGCGGTCGGTCTTGTCTTTTAGGTTCCTATTGGCCGCTTCACTGATGGACACGAAGCCCATCACATTCTGTGGTCGCAGACCATAGTACGAAGAGGCGCTCGTCTGTTGTGCGCTTAGCCGAAGCCAGTCCTCACCATTCAGTCCGTAGGGTTTGATGGCGAAGCCGTCGCGAAATACTTTGATGCCTGCATGGAGTTTTACAATCTCGCGAACCTCGGTTGCATTGGCAAGTCCGCCCAGCTTGGCACCCAACTCGTCGCCACGAAACAGGAACTCATCGATCTCTCCGTGAAACGGCCCCGGATCTGCGATAATAGGATCAGAGTCTGCGACTAGCCCCGAGACCATCTCAACCTTGGCTAAAGACGCGAGCCGCAAGCGGTAGCTGAACTCAAGGAAGTAGTTTGGATCCTTGCTGTAGCTAAACTCTACCGGTGCTCCTTTGCGGGTCTTCAAATCTTCAAAAAAGGCTAGGCCATTGTCGCGAGCCAGTAGATGCTCAAAGGAATCATGGTCCTGGTTGCCACGTAACTTCGCAAGCCGAAACTTGCCTGTCAGGCTCAACTCGCCGTCCTCGAAGTCTACAATGAATTTGGCAACGGCTGCATCACGCACCTTCGCCGAGACTAACTCTAGGTCTATTGGCCGACCATCTATACGCAACGTCACTAGGAACGGTCGAGCCTCAGCGAACGGAGAGATAATCTGAGACAAATCGGCGATTAGCTTGTTTGCAGCGCTGCCTCTCCAGACGTCAGGATTGCGCAGACCTGAGATAACCAGCTTGGTCCCCTTCGGGCGACTGCTGGACGCAGGCTCAATGGAAACTGGGACCTCACTGAGGCTCTTGTCGTCTGTGAAGGCACTCCAAGCAAAGGCTACATGTTCTGTCTCACTTTCGCCGTCCTTGCGCGTGTAAAGTTCTAGGTTTTGTCCTAGCTTCTGTGTGCTAAGCCGCCCCAAACCTTTGTCGCCTAGCGGGGTGCGGCCTTTCGGTGTCACACCCCCGCTTGCCTTCAGTGTACGTTTGCCGGAGAGCGAGATCATCAACCAGCCACGGTCGATATCGGCGCGATCCATACCCATACCGTCATCTTCTATCGTGATGTATCCAGCAGCTTCAGGGAACTTGCTGCCGTCGCCAGGAGAGTCGTTGGTGTCGACTACTACATGCGCGTAATCAGCATCAGCATCATAGGCATTCTTGACTAGCTCGACGATAGCAGTGACCTCGTCGGAGACCAACTCGTCTCCCAGCTGACGCACAACTGAAGCACTGATATTGAAATGGGGATCGGCCATTCCGCTAGGGCCTACCCGTGCGAACAACGAGGATCTTCTCCTCGCGCATTGTCGCAGAATTGGCATTCCGATCTGGCATACGCTTATGGTGGATGCGCCGTGTTAGAGTGGTGATCACTTTAGAATCGAGGCCTTGTAGTAATTCGCTGAGTACCAAATCGGTAGGAACCTGTCGACCGGCGATACTGCGGTTGCCGACTGTCCAAATCATGTAACCGCCCGGCTTCATGACTCCAACAATGCTGTCGAGGCTGGCGGCAAAGTCTCGGTAGAAGCGAAGGAGCCGGGTTCGGCCGTCTTCCGGCTTTGTCGGTAGCCTATCGGCATATTGCTTTAGTTGTGGCGAAGCATCCAATAGCTTTGTCTCCTCCCACGCTCCATTACTGTAAGTGCCACCCAGACTTCTGCGATCAATCTCCTGTGTCGTGCGCAACATCGCGATGTCCGCAGTGGCATCGATGTCCTGAAAGTCTATCCAATTAAGCGGAAGGTAGGAGTGCTGACCATATGGAACGGTCGTCAGATTGTCTCCATACGGCGGAGAAGTCATCAAAACGTCGAAGGTACCAACATCTGCCAAACTGTTAGCGACTTGGCGTGCATCGCCGAGCCGAATGTCGGATTGACCAACGTACTTGGCCGACTTGATCCAATTGGAGTCCGTTAACTTGCGGCGGAAGGTTGAGAAACTGGATGCATTCTCTCTCGCTAGCGCACGGAAAACTAATATTGGCGATTGTTTGCGTTTGAGAATCTCGTCCGCGGGTCGGGCATGCATTTTATAAGTCGACGTGCGATCGTTGCTGGTCAGTCGGACAGTCTCTGCTAACGTCACCCAGAGGAATTGCCGCGCCCAAAGGTCGGTACAATTGCGGATGGCGCGCCTGAGTCGAGATAGCTCAATTGCGATATCATGCTTAAACCACTTCTCGCGGTTTTCCATCGAGGTCTCGATGGTTTGGCGCCGGTCTGCTTTTGCCAAGTCCGAGATTTGTTCAATGACGGCATCCACCGAGGAATTCACAGTCGGGGCCGTCCTAACACGGCTGATCAGTACGGCCAGCGGATTGATGTCATTGCCGTACACATCCATCCCGTAGTGCATTCCACTCACCAACGATGTTCCCGAGCCCACGAATGGGTCATATACAGAATGGATGTCCGGCCGCACCTCCATCATTGTCCCCAACAGACGTCTTTGAACGATCGGAACCATCATGGCTGGATACTGGAAAATGCAATGTGCACTATCGCTGCGATCGCGCTCTTTTGAAGACCAAAAGTCCGGATCGCTGCTTTTGGCCTCCAGGACTTTTAGTAGTTTGATTTCGATATCACATGCATTGAGTGAGGAAGGTGCAGCACAATCGCGTTGGACTAAATGGGTCATCAAGCGCTCACCGTAAGATAGCGAAAATTTTCCCGACTGGATCGGGCGATGAGCATAGGTCCCCGCGATGGACCTGGCAAAACCCCGCCGGCTGCAACGCCTTGCCGTACAACGATAACGCTATTTTTTGGTCCTGTGAAGCTTTGAAAAACGAGGACATGAGTCATATCCTATCTGGTGCACGAATTTGCACCAAATCTCTTCGCATAAGGCATCTTCCTCGCCAATAAGTGTGACCTCTTTGCTTTTGGTCGCTAGTCACCATTCGATCAGAGCACACTAATTTTGTAACACCCACAACCAACAGTGAAGTAGATAACTCTCTCGAAGCAGACTTTCGTTCGACCTACAGCGATTATCGGCTTCCCCCTCTTGGGCCTTCAAAAAGGTCTGGGATTGTCGCAGCTTGATCTTTCGGTCGCTCCCTAACTTCTAGAGCCTTCCGGCGAAAACAGATCCCAATTTCTAACTCGCAATAACACCACCTTCTCGGGACCCAACATAGATCTGAACTAGCCTCCATATGGCAACTTACTGGCTGCAAAGTATACACTGTCATGCGCCGCTACGAATGACCGCCTTCACTCGGAATCGAGCATCCAATCACAAGCAACTGAAACCCATTCGCAACCCCGGACCCATTGCAGACAATGACGCCCAAATTGCACTAGATATAACCATCTGATTTTAAAAGAATTTCCTGGTAGCGGGGGAGGGACTCGAACCCCCGACACGCGGATTATGATTCCGCTGCTCTAACCACCTGAGCTACCCCGCCACGGTGTCTGGGAAC
>JANQPV010000024.1 GCA_028285305.1 Alphaproteobacteria bacterium
TTGTTTTGCGCGTTTCCTGACGGTGGTGAGGCGCATTTGCGCCGAACGATTCCGTTCGCTTGGTCGATTGATCCTCGATCAATCGACTCGTAAGCTCACACCTGGAAACGCTCTAGGGCCGTTCACGATCTTTATGGACAGACCATCCTTAGACTAAGACGCACGCTTAGCCAAAAACGACTTCGAACATGATCCGCCCTGGGACGAAGGTGAAGGCTCCCGCAACCACAAGGGCGCCGCCAAACAAACTCACCGCTACCCAACGATGAGTGTCAACGCGATGGGCGCGGGCGGCGACAACCAGCCATGGCAAGCAGGCCAGGGTGAAGATCGACAAGAGATGGATCGGGCTCCACTCCCCCCAAAGATGCAACTCACGAATCCAAAAAGACGTGGCCGCCACAATGGTCATGAGGCCCACCCAGAGCCAGCCCATGAGGCGATGGATGGTCGTGCCTTTGATCCCCGCAAACTGGACGAGCCCCAGAATGAAGGCGCCAAAAGCGGCTAAGGCGTGAATCTGAATGGCTACGGGGACGGTCAATAGGGGATCGAGCGACATAGAACACTTCCTGATCTTTCACCGGCAACTATACGCGCAATCTTAACAATGTCAAGATTCTTTTGTGCCGCTCGTGCTGAAATGTTAGGCTTTTCCGGCAAGGCATTAAAAGAGGAGGACGCGCCATGGCCCGGGATTATGATGTGATCATCATTGGTTCGGGTGCTGCGGGTTTGTCGGCGGCCGTGGCTGCGGCAGATGCTGGCGCTAGAGTTTTGGTTGTCGAGAGCGAGAAGAGAGTAGGGGGCTCGTCGCGTTTGTCGGGCGGTCACTTCTATGCGGCCGGCACATCTGTTCAAGGCGAAGCTGGTTTCACCGGCGATACCGCCGATGCCATGTTCGAGCACTATATGACGCTGAACCAGTTCCTGGTGGATCCGGCCGTCGTTCGCCGCTACTGCGATCTTTCCGCACCGACCTTCGAATGGCTCAAGGGATTGGGTGTCAACTTCCCAAAAGAAGGCGTCTATCGCTCCGGCGTTGGATCGATCCCGCGCGGACATCAACCTGAAGGTGACGGTGAGGAAGTGATCAATGTGCTTGAGGGCCATCGCAGTACCAAAGGTGTTGATCTGGTGCTGGATGCCCGCGTCACCGGGCTTGTCTCAAATGAAGAGGGGCGGGTGACAGGCATCCGAATTGGCGAGGACGAGGCAAGCTGCGGCGCTGTTGTCATGGCGACCGGCGGCTTCGGGGCGAACCCGGACATGATCGAGACTTATTACCCCCAGGCGGCGGCGACCGGAGACTGGCGCTGGTATATCGGTGCCGAAGGGGCGCGGGGTGATGGCATTGAGCTTGGAAAATCCGTGGGCGGTGTTGTTGACGGCCAGGATCGCGGGCTGCTTTTGGCGACGCCCGGGTTCAGCCGGGATCTTGAGGTGATGCTGCCCAGTTGGTTGATTATGGTCAACTCAGCCGGCAGACGGTTTTGCGATGAAACGGTGAACTATACTGTGATGGCCGGTTTACTCGAAAAGCAGGGCGGGCGCGCCCACGCCGTCTTTGACGAGGCGGCCCGGGCAGCGGCGAAGCCCAATCCTCTCTTCCAGGCGTATTGGGTGGCCGATGTGCTTCAGCAAAAGGCGGAGGAGGGACGTATTCATCGGGCGGAGACCTTGGCCGAGCTCGCGGACTTGGCGGGTGTCGATGCAGACGGGCTTCAGGGGACAGTGGATCGCTACAATGTGGATGCCGAAGCCGGCGAAGACAGCGCCTTCTTCAAATATGGGTCGCTTGCGCCGATCACAGAGCCGCCGTTCTATGCGGTGGAAGTCAGACCGGCCATCCTTTGCTGGACGGGGACGGGCCTGCGCATTGATGCGGACACATGTGTTCTGGACAAGGCTGAGAAACCCATACGGGGGCTATACGCAGCCGGCGAAACTGTGGGTAATCTGCATGGAGATAGATATATCGGTGGCGGCGGATCTTTCGGGCCGTGTATCGTCTTTGGCAAGGTCGCGGGCGAGACGGCAGCCAAATATGCACGTGAGCTGAATGATTGAAGTTTCGGTCCCAACTTAGCTTGCGCATAAGTGCGTCCGTGACTGGTTGGATGTCTTGGCCGAAGTCACCAGTTCAGTTCGTCTTGATACGTGAAAGGTGTTCGCCGAAGATGATGCGGTTGCCATCGGGGTCCGCGATTTCGAATTCGCGCATGTCCCAGGGATAGTCTGCCATCTCGTGAGTGATCTCTGCGCCCGTGTCTTTTATGGCGTCGTAATAGCCTTTGACGTTGTCCACAAAGATATAGGCCACAGTCGCGTGCCGGTCCTTCGACACTGTCAGATGCAGCTCGGCGGCATTCTTGCGAAGTACCGCATAATTGAGCGGCTCCTGTTCGCTGTCCGCCCATTCGAAGCTGCTCTCAAAAAGCAGCTTCTCCGTGTAGTAGCTCAGCGCACGCTTGATGTCCGTAACCGGAAACACCGGCGCAACCACGTCGAGAGAGAAAGAGGTGTTGTCTGTCATGGGGCGTCCTCGGTTGGGCGGTGCTGCACACGTCGCTCTGTGTCTAACACCGACGAGGACCGAACGCACGGTCAACCTTCATTGGTGTGAAAAAGCGAGGCAAAGCCATTTTCTGGCAAGGTCCGGCAGTGTTAATTGGCGATGCGGATTGGTACGATTGAATGGTTCATTCTGACGAGATTTTATGACACTGCGGAATGCAGTTTGTAAGCTGGTTCGGCTGGAGTAGGCAAGTGTTCAGTACGCGGACTATCGGTACCTGCACCGCAGATCCCACCCCTGAACGGCGGACCGGTAGCGTTTTTTGTATATGCATGCGGACATGGGCGAGCCGCCCGGGAGTTCGACGCCTTTGGCCATTACAAAGTCCGCCCAGCGTTCACGCAGACCGCCCGGCACTCTGGGCAGTTTGCCTATGATTCGGTGATACCCGACATCGGCAAACTCGAGCTTTCCCTGCTCGGACATTTGTACGATGCCGGCAAGGCTTGGTAAAACATCATAGGGCTGAGCATTGCCGCTGGTCACAACTTTCTCCCCCGTTAAGTCGATAACTCCGTTCGGGAAATGGGCTCTGAACAGGTACCAATCGACCTGATGAACGCCGGGCGGAGGGTCGGCGGCAGACGGCGAGTCTTTGAGCGGTGACGTGGATTTGCCGCGCTTCAGTAGATATTCGTCAGTTTTTGCAGTGCGCACGGGCCACCCAGGCCCCTCGTCTTCCCAATTGGAAACCACCGTTCCTGAAGGAAGCGAGACATGTGTAAAGCTGCGGACCGAGATAAAGGGTGCGAGTTCTCGCCTGAACTTTCGTTCCATTGCATATTCGGCTCTGTCCTGAGCGAATTTTCCGCCTGGATTGAAGGCATGGAAGCATCCAGGAGCGGATAGAAAATGAACCTTCTCCGTGGGCACGCCGATAACACCCATGTTCTCGCCCCGGAACTTGTAGGGCGCCACAATCATCTTCGAAATACGGTGCACGGCTCCTTCTACTTGCCAGATGATAGAGTCCCAACCAGTGACATAAAGGTAGAGAGGCCCTGCGCCCGGTTCGATAACGAGTTTCCCGGTGGTCGTCAAACCGTCTAATCCGTCTACGGCAATATTGGATATGGCTTCTCCCACTTCGGTTCCCAGCATAACAACTTGGTCCTGCGAAGCAGGAAGCGGAAGGTTGCAAGCCTGGCGTTGCTCGTAGTTCGGACGGTTCCGTTTATTGGCCTCGACAATTCCAGCGTCCCGGCGAACGAGTTCATATTCGGTTTTGTCAATAGTGGCATCGCCGCTTTTGTCGTAGAAGTCGAATAGATCCGACAACATCCGCTCCAGTTCCTGAGCGGTTATCCTGCCGTCTCCGTCGGGATCGTGGTTTAGTACCTCTTGCAGTTCCAGAACGTCGGCAAGATCGCTGAGTCCAATGCGTGCGTCCGCATACGCTAAAGCGTCCGAACCGTCGACCACTCTGTCTCCATTGAAATCGTACGAGACCAAGAAGTTGTTGATCTTGCGGAGCACTGTAGCATTGACATCCAAGTCGACACCCACGGACTTCGCGCCCACAGCCTGCTTCGTGTAACGACGGCGCAATTCTCTCTCGGTGATTTTTCCGTCAGCGTTTGGATCGAATTTCAGTGCTTCCCTCGCAAGCCCCGCATGACGCTTCTCATACTGTTCCCGCTCAACCTTTTCTATCGTCAATGAATCGATATACCGATCACCTGTCTCGCTGACGTCCAGAAGTGACATCCCGTGCTTGAGTGTCTTCTCTTTCGAATTGCGGACATAGCTGATTAAGCTGTCTGGAAACAACTCCAATGCCCTCGACCCTTGCTCGCCGGCGGCGAGACTAAAGGCGACAGGGACCGTCAAACAGACAGCCAGAAACGGCGCCATGGAAAGCACGCGCGGTGATAGCATGGGGTACGCTCCCTGGAAATTCGGATTCATCCTTCGGCTAACACGATCGCGTTGTGAATCAATTAACTGGCCGAAGATCATAGACTTCAGCGGACCAATTGAACACGGTGTCGTTGACGTTGGGGCCGGATGCGACGGTCTGCAAAGTCGCCAGACGACGAGTTATCCGTCCATCTCAATTGTTTTTGTGGGGCAAATACCAACCCGTCATTCGTTTGGTTGTGGGCAGAAACCCGTCAGGGTGTTGTGCCCGGCACGATCTCTTTGATCGGCTGGGTCAGGTTATCATCCGCATAGAAAGCCATCGATTGGATGGTGCCGTCAAACACCCAAAAGTTTTCTTGGTGCAGCGAAGTGAGCTCGATTACAGTACTGATGAAGACTTGCCGGCGCCGGGCGCCGAGAAGGTTGGACACGGCCTCGGCTTCCGCAACCGGCAGCTTGAGCTCGCTCGGATAGCCTCCGTTGGATAGGCGCGCTATGACAGGCTTCTGGCCCACGATTGACTTCGTCCATGGGTGCAGCATCACTTCGTTGTTCGTCTCACCTTGTACGGTTTGCCCGTAAGCATTGCCCAGATAGGGAAAGGCCTCCGTTTCGAAATTGTATTCCGTTAGCGGAACAGACAGAGTCACACGCAGCTGCGCAGGAAGCTTGATCCCCATTTCGAGCACTTCGCTCGCGCCCGCGTCTTTGTAGGTTTGCTCTGACGCCAGTCGCTCAAACTCGCTTTGCCCCAACCATTTCCCCGTCGGATCGGTGAGCCCGATCAAATTTTGATGCGCAAGAAACATTGCGTTGCCGTCTGAGTGTGCCTCGTCCGGCCGGGCCGCGATCAAGAGCAGGTTGATCAGGCGGAGCTTCTCACCAGGACGCACGCTCATTCTTGAGAGTGGGTAGTCGTAGCTGTTGCCGATTAAGCTTGGTTCAAAAGGCCGGACCGCAATGGCCGTTTTCCGCGCGGCGACTTTCTCGTTACTGACCAATGCACCGGAAGTCTCGGAATGGTTCTCGGTGGCTGCTTCGATGGGATCCGACCTGGCAGCCACTTGAGCGCCTTCGTCGTCATCAGCGATTGTGCTCTCCGTGCGTGCGCTTGTTCGGAACCCTGCCGTTATTGTGTCGGACGTCCCGGGAACGTAGTCGACGAGAACGTCGGACAGTTCCACATCGGACGTGATCATCGCTTTGATGGGTGTGACTTGGATCTCTCTATGGTCGGGGCCCCAGCTTGTGTCCGGAGACATTTCTCCCAACTCGTAGGTCCATGCGAAATAGACCATGCGTTGCTGGCCGCTGCGCAAGCCTTTGGACAACAGGTGATCCGCCAATGCCTCGCTTTGCTTAGGATCCAACTTCCAAAGCTGGGGTGTTGGTCGGTCGGCCGGATGAACCGCGGCAAGTCCCGGCGTCTCTCCCCAGTAGCCGTTAAAGAGCCGATACTTCTTGTGCGTACCCGCCAATGAGGCAAGCGGAAAGCCGCCGCGGACGGACTCATAGTCGCCCATTCTAAGCTGTTCCACGACCATCAGTTTGCTGCTCAATTGGTTGGCCAATTCTGGAAGTCTCTTTGCGGCGCCGTTCTTAAATTCCTCTGTGTTGCGTCTTTTCTCAAATTCGTTCGTTCCCGCCCAGACGCAATAGTTGGCGTTTCGATCCGTACATCCGGACAGTAGCCGGTCACGATCTTCCAGGGCCAGATTTTGTCCGGCCAGAAAGCGCAGCAACGCATCGGATTCGAGAAGAGCGGGTTCCTTCTGTATCAATAGCAAGTTTACATAGCGGTGGAACTCTTCCGTCCCTACGTCTCCGCGGATCGGATCTGCGATGCGTCCACCGGCGGCACGATATGCGATCGGGATGCCGTTGAAGAGCGGCGTCGCCAAAGGCCTCAAACCGTCTGGGGCATCGGGCAGCGAGGCCGCTTGAACGACTTGCGCTTCTGCTGCGATCTCGTCGGCGGAGGCAAAGTCGCATGCTACCAGCGCGGACGACCCAATCCCCGAGATATGGGGAAAACTGGCGCGTGGATCCGCCTCGAATGCTTTTGCAGCGTGCTCGGCATAGCAATCGCATCCCCCGGACTTTGCCCAGGCCGCGTACGGAAGATTAGGATTGTTGTAGTTCGAGAAGCACTCCTTTCGAAAGTGGGACTGCAGAGCCTCCAAACTCGCCGGGCAGTTATCGTCGAATTTGTTTATGGCCTGTACGTCGACACTGTCTATCTGTCCGGTTCCATACCCCTCTGCAACTTTGTCAGCTATACAGGAGCAGTCTTTCAGGGCTCTGAATAGATCTGCCCCGCCGCCTAAGTTATAATTCTCGCAGACAGTCAACGCTTGCAGGCGCATCGGTTCGATATTCGCTGCGCGCTCTTCATCCATGGGCCGAATGCGCGCCTCGATTGCTTTGACGGTAATTTCTCTGTACCCGCCTTTTTTGGAAGTAAATAGGATTTCATCTACCTTGGGGGCTTGGGGCAATCCATGCCATCGGCACCACCGATATTCGTGGTCTTGCTGGATAGTGCATGTCTTGAACTGGCCAAACTCAGCGATCAAAGCGTTTACGTCAGCTTTCGGGTCGACAGGTTGGGCGCGGGGCTGCCAGTCTTTCCAAGTGATCTCCGACACGACGTAATTTTCGTCTCCGCAGGTCTTAATCTTTTCTCTGCTCGCTATTAGGTCTTCGGTCGTACGCGGCCCGCTTCCCGTCTTATCGAGATTTATGAGGGTTAGCCTTACTTCCGTCTTGTCGTTTGAACGGGCTGCGGCGGTCGTTGAGTTTAGGCGTTGGAACAGACACCCACTGGGTTGCAGTGCGAACCCTTTTTCTTCCAGAGTCGTGCGTGCCTCAGGCCCCGTCATGCCGACGAATACGCCTTCCGGAGACAGAAAGTTTTCGTTGGGAAGCCCTCGTGATGCCGCGCTTACAGATACCAACACGCTCAGCATAATGGTCTTTATCAAGAGAGAGCGATTGACCTTGGCCTTACCAAGCATGACAACCCCCGAAATTGTTTAGCGCAAAATACCCAATTACAGCCGGATGGGCAAACTCACTCGCCACATGTACCCAATTGTGGTTAACAGAATGGCTCCATTTTGAGGCTCTGTTGGTTGCCCCGATTTGACCCTCCCGATGGAGGGAGCGGACGATTTGAGGCCGATTTTCCGAAGTTTCATGTTGGTGTACCGACCGGTCCCGCTTCGATTCAACGTAGCGCGATAAAAAAAGGATACCTGCGTGTTTACCGGGTCTGTTGTTGGATCTGCGATGACCAGCAGTGCGGACGAACGGCAATTTTCTTTTGGGCTACTTTCCGCCCGAGAAGTTGATCCCGTCAGTTACAGAACGTTGCGTTGCTTGATGCTGACAGATGGGTCCTGATGGGGTTGGCCGCTCACTCATCCGATGTTCAAGACTGCGTAGAGGGCGGCGGCGGCGAGGCTGGCGCTCACGACCAGTGGAACGAGGCGTATGCGGACTTCCGGTAGTGCATCGGCAGTGAAATCGTCTCTGGTGCGGCGGCCGGTGAGCATAGGGGCAACGAGATTATCCCTCTGCACAAAGACATAAAATGCGATGGCGATGAGGTGGAGTGCGATCAGGGCAACCACGATGTTGAAGTTGATCTCGTGGATCTCGGCAAATTGCCGGCCGGCGTCAAACGAGACGAAGCGCGAAAGGGGGCCGGATTCCAGGCCGTCCACATCCACCGCAAACAAACCGGTGCCAATCTGTGTGCTGAGGGCGAGGAGCATGGCACAGACGGCCAAGACTCCAACGGGGCTATGACCGAACCAGGCATGTTCCTTCCGCTTGAACATGCTGCGGGCGTAGGCGGGCGCTGAACCCAGTTGTTTCAGCATGGGGAAGAACCGCGCCGACCAGGTGCCGACGACGCCCCAAAACAGGCGAAACGCAATCAATGCAAACAAGGTCAAGCCGAGGCGCCTGTGCCAATCCATCCAGCCCTCCTCGGCTGTCCACCAAAGGAGGGGCACGATCAACACCATTAGCCAGTGGACCAGTCTGACGGTCCAATCCCAAATGACGATACGTTCCGCCGCCATTTCCCGATCAGTTAGTCGTCGAGGCGATAATTGTCGTGACAGGCTTTGCAGGTGCCGCCGGTTGCGCCGAAGGCGGCACCAATGGCTGCCAAGTCGCCGCCCTCAGCGATGGTGTTGAGATTTGCCGCCGCGGCCTGAAAGTCGGCGATCTTCTGATCAAAATCGGCGCGGTTTTCCCAAATGGCGGGCAGGGCTTCGGTTTCTACACCGGCTTCCGGGCCTGTGCCTTCGGGGAACCAATCCATCATGCCTGCGGTTTCCACCGGTATGCTGGCAGCCGCGGCCTGAATGGCGGCGACATCTGGCGTTCCTGCTTTCAGCTGGTCATTAATGGTTTTAAAGGCAGCGCCGAGTTTCTTGTATTGAGCTTGGCGCGCCTCGATTTGGGCTGCTGCCTCTGAATTCGTTTCTGTGTTTGCTTCTTGCGCGGCGCTTGTGTCGGTCGCGCCGTCTGACGTCTCTGCGGTTTCGCTCTCTTGCCCGCAGGCGCTAAGCAAAACCATGGCCACAATTGCCGCTAGTATGTGTTTGATGCTGAAGTCTCTCATAGTGCCCTCTCCCGCGAATTGGTTGGTCCAGTTAGCTATATACATCTTTTCCACGTTCGCACAGACGTATGATGGGTATGTGTCGGCGCCGGTGTGAATGGCGGTGTTTTGCGCACTGATACCCTCCGAACGCAGCCTTTGCTCCAGAAGTGTCACGGATTGAGCAGCTAGAGCGTTTCCAGGTGAAGTGGAATCCGGTTCACCGTCAGGAAACGCGCAAAACAAAGAATCTGGAGCCGTTTTGTGTTTCCGTCAAAACCAAAAC
>JANQPV010000025.1 GCA_028285305.1 Alphaproteobacteria bacterium
GTTTTGGTTTTGACGGAAACACAAAACGGCTCCAGATTCTTTGTTTTGCGCGTTTCCTGACGGTGAACCGGATTCCACTTCACCTGGAAACGCTCTAGACCTCTTGTTTCAATTGACGCTTCGTGTGGTTTCTGGCACGCGCCGGACATCTTGTACCTGCACAATTTCTTCAGCCAAGGACAACTTCGGCAATCTTGTTCATGTTTTCAGCGGACTGCGGACCAATGAGCAGCCCTGTTACGGCGCTCTCTTCCCATTTCTGAATGCGATCCTTGATTCTTTCGATCGGTCCCACGAGTGAGACTTCGTCCGCCAGTTCATCAGGGACGGCCATGGCGGCTGCACCTTTCTTGCCTTCCAAATATAGGTCTTGAACCAATTTTGCCTCCGCCTCGAAACCAAATCGTCCGATTAATTCGTTATGAAAGTTTCGATCCCTTGCACCCATGCCTCCAATGTAGAGTGCAATAATACTCTTCGCGTGAAGCAATCCCTTCTCCAAATCATCTGTTAGGTGAACAATCATGGGATATAAGATCTCGAACGAGTCTTTCCGGTTTACTATAGCATCAGCATATACGTGCTCGCGCCACGGCGAATAGTACAAAGGCAACCAGCCGTCGCAAATCTCGGTAGACAGAGCAACGTTCTTGGGCCCTTCTGCGCCAAGATAGATAGGAACGTCTGACCTAAGGGGGTGAGTGATTGACTTGAGCGGTTTGCCCAGTCCCCACGATCCTTTTGCGTCGGCAGGGTACGGAATTGGATAGTGTTGGCCGGAGTTGGTCATAGGCTCGTTTCGAGCGAGCACCTTGCGGATGATTTCAATGTACTCGCGCGTTCGCGATAGCGGTTTTGAGAATGGCTGGCCATACCAGCCTTCCACCACTTGAGGTCCGGAAACACCCAAGCCAAGAAGCATTCGGCCTTGGCTGAGATGATCTAGTGTTAGAGCATGCATGGCAGTTGATGCCGGTGTGCGGGCGGACAACTGCACCACAGCGGTGCCAAGCCTGATTTTTTTTGTATGCGATCCGATCCAGGCCAAAGGCGTGAAGGCATCTGAACCATATGCCTCAGCCGAGAAAACTGCCCAATATCCCAATTCTTCCGCTCTTTTGGCGACACGAACGATGTCTTTCGGTGGTCTCGTTCCCCACTGCCCCAACGCTAGTCCGAGTTTTAGTTTCATTTTCTCACTCCCAACGGGAGACCGTTTTCCGGAGGACTAGTGTTCTAGTTCCAAAAGCTGCTTTCCAACGTTTTTGCCTTCAAAGAGACGCAGGAAGGTTTGGGGTATCTGCTCGAATCCGTGTTGAATATCTTCCCGATGTCTGATTTTTCCTTCTTGGATCCAGGCAGACAGCTGAGATCTCGCCTCGTCGATTTGATCCGTGTAGTCATAGAGTAGAAAGCCCTCCATCGTCAGATGCCGGGCAACTAACTGCATGTAGTATTTCGGTCCGGGCGGGACCTCTGTTTCGTTGTAAGCTGAGATGCCGCCGCAAATTACGATGCGGCCATAGCGGGCCATATTGAGTAATCCATCATCGAGTAGAGTGCCGCCCACATTGTCAAAAAAAACATTGACACCAGTGGGGCATTCCTCACGAAGACGTCTGCGAACTCGCTCGGATTTGTAGTCAATAGCGACATCATATCCACATTCATCGAGAAGCCAGTCGCACTTCGTCTTGCCTCCGGCAACCCCGATTACCTTCTCTGCACCCTTGAGCTTTGCAATTTGACCTGCGATCGAACCCGTTGCACCGGCTGCTCCCGTGATCAGGACGGTATCACCTTTGCCTGGTTTGCCGATGTTCAGCATACCAAGATACGCAGTGACGCCTGTTCCGCCTAGAGCGCTCAGCATCAATTGTGGTGGAACGGCGGGCGGGACTTTCAGTGGCGCACCAATCTTATCACTTGTTTCTTTGATCACGGCATATTCTTGCCAACCGAACATTCCTGACACGTATTCGCCGATGGCGTACTTTTCGTTTTTTGAAGCGATAACTTCGCCGACCCCAGAGGCGCGCATTACATCTCCGATTTGGACCGGCGGGACGTAGCTTTTCACGTCGTCTAACCAACCGCGCATTGCTGGTTCGAAGGCGATGAACTTGACGCGCACGAGCGCCTGATTTGCTTCGAGCGAGGGAACATCCCCCTCTTGCATCGTGAAATTGCTCGTTTGAACCATACCTGTCGGCCTGGTCGCGAGCACCCATTGTCGATTTTTCGTTTTAGTCAAAGGATGCTCCTCCGATTCAAGGGGATGTGATCCGCTCGAAAACCCAATACCCATGTGCGATACGGATCGATATCAAGATCAAAACTAATCAGCCAAACGTCAGGTGCCGCAGTATCCATCCGATTAGGGAAGCCTATTTTTCCTTCGGCTCAGACTTGGCCAAACGTATCGCTCCAACTGGGCAGCAGGCGATCAACTCGTTGAGATCTTCAAGTTGCTCGTCGGGGATTTCGTCTTTGGTCGGATTAGGGCCGTCGTCTTCGCCTCTGCTGACCCATTCCGGGAACGTATAGTAGCACTGTCCTGTCTTGAGGCACGCATTCAAGTTTATTTTGATTTTCATGAGCACACCGATCCATAGTCGTCAGTTTGTAGCACCTATGCCTTATCAAAGCGCAGGTTCAATTCTGTCAGTGCACGAAAAATAAAGTTGTATTGGTATCGAAGCGAGTCTCGCGGTTGATCAAGGCGAATGTTCTTCAATCTCGTCAGCAACCGCTCGAAGGCTATGCGTGATTCCAGACGCGCCAACGCCGAACCGATACAATAATGCGGTCCGGCTCCAAATCCGACATGGTCGGTCAAATCATCGCGTTGCACGTCAAATTTCGACGGATCTTTGAACTTCGCCTCATCACGGTTGGCGCAACCGTAAAGCATCACCACTCGAGAACCTTTTGGAATGACCTTGCCCTCGAGTTCCACGTCCTTGGTTGCGAAGCGGCCAAGCGCTTGAATGGGAGACTCAATTCTAATTCCTTCCTCGACCATTTTGGGGATAAGCGAGAAGTCATTGCGCACAGCGGTCATCTGCTTAGGGTTGTCGAGCAATAACAAAGTCAGGGAAGTGATCAAATAGTTGACGGTCTCCTGACCCGCAACAAGAAGCTGTTGAACAACGCTTACGATCTCAGGGGTGTCCAGCGGGCGATAGTTCTTTTCGTCTCCGGTCTCGTCTTCCAGCATATGAGCTTGGACAAGGTTTCCGATAAGATTGTCGGGAGGGTCTTTACGCGCTTCTTCGACTTTTGCCGCAATGTAGTTTTGTAGTTCGACAGAAGCAGTTGCTGCATCGATTGCTTTTTCTGGAGTGAGTTGGCCCGCAAGCGTAGCGACGGATCTGACTGACCAATCTTTGTACTTCTCCAGGTCTTCTGTCGGCACCCCCAATGTGATCGAGACCACCGTTAGTGGAACCATCATGGCAAACTGGCTGACCAGTTCGACCTTTCCATCTTCGATAAAATTGTCGATTAGTTCATCAACGACGGTGGTGACCATGGGTTTCAGTTTTGCCACTCGTCCAGGTGAAAGGGGTCTGTTTACGAGGCTCCTGTATCGAACATGGTGCGGCGGATCTCCCGACAAGAGCGTGTCCCTACTGGGCTGCCCCTTGTCCAAGATTTTCTGAATAACTTCAGGAGGACGCGTAGGTGTTGCCAATCCTTCCTCGCCTTGAAAATTTAAGAAGGCCGCACCTTCACCGGATTTGAATGTATGAGGATCTCTCAGAACTTTGTTTATCGTATCGTATTTGCTGATGAAGAAAACGCCTGGAGCCGCCTCATGCACCGGATCTTGTTGTCGCATCGCATCATAGAAGGGGTAGGGGCAACTAATCGTATCTTCAGAGAACGGATTAAAGCTATGAACGGACTTCATTTGTTTCCTCTACGAATTGCGTTGGGCTTTCAGGGTGTCATTCGATCTTAGCGTTCTGGCTTCGATTTCCTTTCGGTTTGTTTCCCCCAAAGACATAACGTATCCTTCGTTTAGCGTCTTCGTTTGCGGAAAGTCCCAAAAGCACGGAGCCCACAACATTGTCCAATAGCTCGTCGGAAATGTCGGTAATAAATGACGATCCCTGAATGATAAAGCTGGCAACACCATGCACGGAGGTCCAAATCGAGATACTCATCATAAATGGATCATCATTTCGAAGCAGCCCTTCAGCGATGGCATCGTCGACTGCGCCTGACGCGACATTGAATGCTCTATTTCCAGCTGGGAGAGTGTCTTCTGGTGCGTCCCAGGCGCCGATTGGAGGAAAAAGCAACAGAAAACGGAAGATATTTGGTTGCTTTCGGGATGCTTTGACGTAGGCGTGAGAGATTGCTCGTAACCGTTCAAATGGATCTCTCGTCTCGATAGATTCGTAAAGATCTGCACGCCGATCATACTCTGCCTCCGCCAGAAGCCGCATCAAATCCAACTTGTTGTCTACATGGGCGTATAGCGCGGCCGCAGTGACTTTTAGACGGCTGGCAAGATATCTCAGAGATAACGCTTCATGGCCTTCATTCAGGATAATGTCGTGGGCTTCAGAGAGTATCGCGCTCTTTCTCAGTGCAGGGCGGATAGAGTTCTTTTTGGCCTTTCGTCCCGATTTCTTGGTTCGAATCTTTGTCTTTGGTGTTTTTTGCGGCATATCAAGTCACTTTCATAAATCATCATTTCTTGCTCGACGGCATATAGCGATTTAGGAAGGACAAAATCAATGCGACGGCCTCGCGGGCCAGAATTGGATCCTGGTCGAAGGCGTGCGGCACTCGGTCATACAGGTGAAGCTCGGTAGGTGAGCCCGCCTTAACGAGAGCTTGATACAGATCCAAGCTTTGACTGAGCGGAACCATTTCATCCTGAGCGCTCTGCAGCAGGAGTGTGGGAGGAAGTTTACTTGATGCGTATGTTGTTGGACTTGCATCTCGGTAGTCAGAGGGCTGTGAATCAGGCCCCATAAACTCCTTGACGAGATCCTTCAGCATGCTTCCGCCGGGCTTGATTTCGGTTATCCCATAAAAGGAAACGGCGGCGGAGATAGCGGTTGATTCGCCTGCATTGCCACCGTCGCCTTCAAACTTGGGATCGTTTCCTGTGGCGGCGGCGAGCAGGCCCAAATGGGCTCCGGAAGAGTTTCCTGAAACAACTATTTTGTCCGGATCTATGCCAAGTTCGTCGCAGTTGGCCCGCATCCATCGGATGGCCGACTTAATATCGTACAGCGGCTCGGGCCATTGCGCTTCTTCGGACAGCCGATATTCTGTAGCCACACAAACGAATCCTTCCCGTCCCAGCAGAAAGCCGTAGCCGCGAAGTTGCTTTCGATCCCCATATTTCCAAGCGCCACCGTGTATCAGTAGAATGGCGGGAGCACCGCCTTTGTTATTGGGGGGAGAGAAGACGTCGCACTTCAACTCGCGGCCCCCGCCCGTGCCAAACGTGACACCCTCCTTTAGTTCAACGCGAGGAGCTTCACTCTCAGACACGTTTGAATCCTCTTTGGTCGCTAAAGCGTTCGTTGCGTAATGAGTTTTGACTGGGCTTGCGCCCAACTCTATGATCTAGTAAACACTGTTAACTGAGGTATGTCAATCGGCTGGCCGCATAGTGCGGCGAATCAACGCTAATAAGAATGTTCTCCAGGCGGAGATTGAGATCAACGGAGATTTCAATGGCGTACGGGCTAAAGCACTTTGCAGATCAATACCCTGATCGAATTATGGTTTCGGACGAAACTACAGCTCTGAATTGTGCCCAATTCAACGGACGTGTTAACCAGCTCATTGGCCTTATGCGAGGTCGTGGACTGAAGACGGGGGATGCTGTTGCAGTAATCGCCCTCAACTGCACGGACTTTCTAAGCATCGCGTGCGCCTCGGCACTAAGCGGCATTTCCCTTGTGCCGGTCAACTGGCACTTCGAGGTTGAAGAGGCGACTTACATTGTCGAAAATGGTAATGCGAAACTGATGTTCGTTGACTCTGCAAATCTCAATACGGCAAAAGCAGTCGCTGCACGAACAAAATGTTCCGATGTAGTCGTAATCGGTGACGAGTTGGATTCTGAACTCGAAGCTATCAATGCTGATGAGCCAAACGAGCAACTCTACTACGCAAGTCCCATATTCTTTACTTCCGGGACAACGGGGCGTCCTAAGGCGACAAGACTATCGCAAGCTCCAACCGATGTTCGGGTAGAAGAGGCCCTCGGTCGCATTCAAGAGAACGCGAAACTAAGCGGTATGCGTGAAGGCTTTGTTCACATGGTTGCAGGCCCGCTTTATCATGCCGGACCCATAGGTAATGCGGTGCCCGCGCTTCTCTTAGGAGGTCCAGTTTACATACTACCCAAGTTTGATCCAGAAGCCGCTCTAAGATACATCGACACCTATCGTGTTACACACACATTGATGGTTCCGATTATGTTCATCCGGTTACTGAAGTTACCTGAAGCCATCCGTGAACAATACGACGTTTCTTCTTTGGAGTTCGTGTCACACATTGCTGCCCCCATGCCGCCTCAAGTGAAGCGTGAGATGATCGATTGGTGGGGGCCGAAGCTGTTCGACGCTTATGGGGGATCGGAAATTGGAGTCATCACAAGGATATCTTCGGAGGAATGGCTGAATAAGCCAGGATCAGTCGGCAAACCGATTTCTCAGTTTTCGATCAACATCGTAGGTCCCGAAGACAATGTCTTGCCTGTTGGTGAGATCGGGCAAATATACATGATCAGCCACACGGCTGTTGATCTGGAATATATTGACGATCCGGAGAGAACCGCCGCCGCGCACCGAGGCCCGAAAGAATTCACTCTGGGTGATATGGGATGGTTGGATGAGGACGGATATTTGTACTTGGCCGACCGCCGTGTCGATATGATCAATTCAGGTGGGGTCAACATATACCCCGCGGAAATAGAAGCGGTGATGCACGATCACCCGTCCATAGAAGACGTCGCCGTATTCGGGATACCGAACGAAGAGTGGGGACAAGAGGTTAAGGCTGCCGTCCAATTAGGATCTTCCACAGAGGAAACCGAAGAGTTTGCCAACGAGCTAAAGTCGTGGATGCAAGGAAAAATCGCGACATACAAAATTCCCAAGACGATCGACTTCCACAAAGAACTTCCTCGATTCAGTAATGGAAAGCTCCATCGACGGGTCTTACGCGATGCCTACTGGCCTCAGTAATCAATGCTCCGTAGGACGACTGGCGAGATCTCTTCTACAACCGACGTACAATGAGCTATTGCAAGCTTGTGGGCTCACGAGGGTTGTAGGCAATCCCGTGAATACTCAGCTTGCCGGTCACTTCAACACGGCGGACCACATTCCCCTCTGACTGCGTCGCAAGCAATTGGTGCGACGATGGGCTGTACTGTGTTGTTTTACGCAAAGACTTGGTTGGTCCAATTTCGTACTACGCTTTTGAGATATTGATGACTTGGGCCTCAGTGAAATGTTTGAGTCCTTCCACGGAACCCTCGACGCCTAACCCGGACTCTTTGGCTCCGCCAAACGGAATGTGAGGCAATACAACTGAGTGTTGGTTGACCCACGCGGTTCCGCTGTTTAGACGCGCTGCTAGTTGAACGCCTTTTTCGACGTCTTGGGTCCAAATTGACCCACCAAGACCATAAGGACTGTCATTCGCTTGTTCGATGGCGTCGTCCACGTTGGAGAATTTGATAATGGGCAGGATTGGTCCGAAGGGTTCTTCTTCAACGATTCTGTCGCCTTTTTTTGCATCCGCGACAAGCGTTACCGGAAAGTAATAGCCCGGTTTGTCCGGCACTTCTCCTCCGGAAAGAATTCTGGCGCCGGATTTTTTTACGTCTTCTAGGATGTCGCAGACCTTATCAAACTGCATTCTGTTTTGGATTGGGCCGAGAGTCGTGTCTTCGTTGGTACCGTCACCGACGACTGTGTTGTTCGCGATCTTCGACAACTCGTCGCACACTTGATCATAAATTTCTTCGTGGACGTACAAGCGCTTTATTGCCATGCAGATTTGGCCGCTATTGTTGAATGAGGTCCAAAAAAGACGCTCGGCAATTTGCTCCGGTTTCGCGTCAGGCAAGATGATCGCAGCGTCATTCCCTCCAAGCTCGAGCGTCACGCGCTTGAGCGTTTTAGCTGCTGCAGCAACTATTTTCTTTCCGGTATCGGAAGATCCTGTAAAAGATATCTTATGAATGCCGGGATGTTCTACCATTTGACGGCCCAGCTCATCGCCGCCTGCTAGTACATTGAGGACGCCCGGGGGCAGTACTTTGTTGAACATCTCAGCGGCGCGCAGAGTCGTTAGCGGTGTGTAGGGCGATGGTTTGAGAATGACGCAATTGCCGGTTACAAGCGCAGCGAATACTTTCCAATAGCCCAAAAGGAGCGGATAGTTCCACGGAGCGATAGCGCCCACGACTCCCAATGGCTTGTAATGCACTTCGATTCGCATTTCATCGGTGTCCTGTAGCGTTTGGTTGGCCAAATTCAATCCCGCTGTGGTCTTTGCGAATAAACTAGTGTACTGAACTTCTTGGGTGGCGTTGGAGCGAGGCTTGCCTTGTTCCTGGATGAGTAGGTCAATCAATTCGGCGGCATTTTCTTCGAGAGCTTTCGCCATCTCCAGCACGTAGTTTTTCCGTTCTTCGACTTTAAGGGATGACCATTTGGGAAAAGCGGCAGTTGCGGCTTCTACCGCGACATCAAGTTGATGGACTGTTGCGCTGTGGCAGGATGCGAACACCTTCTCATCAGCCGGATTGACGACTTCGATCTGCTCTGTCGACTGGACCATTTTGCCATTAATCAGATTTTCGAAAGATTTCATGGTTTAGCTCCGTCAGCAGAATATTTTGGGTTGATCTGGGCTTCTATCTTTAAAGTTGAAGCTTTGACGTTAATTCGGCAGAGGCGAAATGCAGCATCGACAATGTCCTCAAGAGAGGAGCCAGGCGGATAGACTTCTATATGTCGGTCTTCGAGCTCCTTTTTTGCCCAAGGCGCAATGGCGCCTCCCGCAAAAACGGGAACGCCCACCATACGTTCGTTAAGTTGATCAACAGTTTTATGAACAACTTCGATGTGCCCTCCTACGTTCAGCCCTACCAAATCGACATCTTGTTCGACGGCTGCTGATACAATTTCATCCGGAGTTGCCATACCGATCATTACAACAAGGAAGCCCGCCTCTTGGAGTCGCTTTTCGACAAGCGAAACACCGCGCCAATGGCCGTCCAGTCCAGTCTTTGCCAGTAGTATCTTCTTTCCCAGAGCACTCATGAGTAAAACCTATACAGAAATGGGTGTTTGCCAGTCGCCGAATACATTCCTAAAAACATCCCCGATTTCTCCCATCGTGACTTCTGCATCCATCGCTTCCATCATTGCCGGCATAATGTTCGTGTCTGTTCGGCAAGCGGCTTCCAGGTCGCGCATTTTTTCTGCAGCGAGCTTAGCGCTTCGTTCTGACTTTACGCGGTTTAGTCGTTCGAGTGCGTGCTTCCACTCACTGGACGAAGACTTGAACCCATCTATATCGAACGGTGTCACATCATCGGCGAAGGCATTCAAACCAACAATTATCTTGCTGCCGTCGTCGATCGAAGCTTGTTCTTCGAACTGATTTTTGTGCGCTACTTGGTGAAGCCATCCGCTATCCAATGTATTCAGGAAACCACCGTGGGCTTCTATTTCGTCAAAGAACTCCCAAGCTTTCTCTTCGACTTGCGCGGTGAGAGTTTCGATGAAATAGGACCCACCCATCGGATCGGCGACAGCACACAGATTGGTTTCGTTCTGTAGAATTTGCTGAATGCGCAGCGACATTTGATGGGCGTGTTCGGAGGGAATAGAAAGAGCTTCATCGTATCCCGAAACACCGAGTGATTGTGTCCCTCCTAGAACACCGGCTAACGCCATGATGGTGCCTCGAACCAGATTGTTGAGAGGCTGCGGATACATCATCATCGATCCAGCGGTCAGGCTGTGAATGCGCAGTCGTTGCGCCTTGTCATCATTTATGTTGTATCGTTTGGCCAAAAGCTCAGCCCACATCTTCCGTCCAGCGCGCAGTTTTGCGACATCTTCAAATAGATCCATGCCGACCCTGAAACTGACGCCGCCAACACCCTTTGCGGCGTCCACAATGGAGATGTTTCCCCGCCTTTGGATTTCATCAAGGTACTCGACGGCATTGGCAAAGACCGCTCCCAATTCTTGGTAGGCGTTTAACCCCGTATCCGCGCCATTGTAGCCGGCAATGGAAACCGGTACCCAATGCGGCATGTGCTCCGCACAGAATTCAATGATGTCGGCATTAAAACGCAGGCCAGTTTGGGTTGGCACCTGCTGTTTCGTCACGCACCCAAGATAAGTAAGAAAGAAATCGCTTTGGCCCGTCCCAGGGAGCTTTCCAAGGTCTATTCCGCGTCTTCTTGCGACGGTCCAATAGCAAGCCAGTGCATAAGGTCCGTGTTGCACAACACCGCCTCCTGGATGACCGTAAGTTGACTCAATCGGAATGCCCTTGAGCACAGTTTCATAGTCCCGAACACTTTGAATAGTCGCGCCGGTCAGACCCACGTCCTCACGGCGCGCCATCACCTCGGGGTGGTCCACATTATACAGATGATCTCCCGTATTGCGGTCGTGCTCCATAATGAAGCCGGTTTCGCCATGCTCCAAAAGAAACCTTATGCGCTCGCCCTCCTCTTCTGGACTGCCGAAGCCACTGAGCTGAAAAATTCGCCAAGGTTTGCTTCGGTACATCGAAGGGTAGGCTCCCCTTAGAAAAGGGGCTTGACCAGGCTGGCTCAGCATCGCCGTTCGGATTGACCGGGGTATATCATAGGATCCGTATACCGATTTGATCGGAATGCCAGATCGTGATGCATAGGGTCTTTCGGTTTTCGTCACTCTTTTGTTCCCGAACCCGTCTTGCCTGCCGAGGTTTTGGTCGGTTTGGTCAAGCCCAACCGATCATAATATTTGTCCGGAACATCGCCAGGGTCTTTGTAGATAATGAAGGAGCAAGGCTCTTTACCGAGATCTTTTGAGGGCTCGACAACGACAAACGGGCTTCCGTTTTGTTCGATGTCGATCTGCTCCATGGCGGCTTCGTGAGCGCAATACACGGGAAAATCTGAGCGATCGTAGGTCATTTTTTGCGGTGTGGATACCTTCAGGAAGCCGTCTGGTCCGTCATACTTCCCTTCAAGCACCAGACGACCGCCGCTTCCGCAAGGCTTCATCTTTAGCGTGATCTTTTCATCATCTTCTTCGACGGACATAGGTTGCATATGACCTCGCAGTCCTGCGGCGAACATCTTCGCCTTTATGCTAAGATCGCCTTTTGAGCCTTCTTCCATGGCGGCCAAGTTGGGAAGCCACCAAGACTTTACTGTCTCCGTCATGACCTCGTCCAATACGCTATCACCGAAGCGCCGTCCGATTTCGCTGAGGAGCGCAGTCACCCAATTTCGATAACCGTCATGCTGGCTTAGAAACTCGTTGTACATCTTTTGCGCCAAGAGCTTTGAATTTGCTGTATCGCCATCCTCTATTGCGCTCAAAAGCCGGTCCAAAGTTCGTGTACCCATTTGTTCGAGTTCGGTATCGGAGAAAAGTCGCTTCACCATTTATGAGTATTCCCCTTGATAGACCTGCAGGATTTTTCACTTAACATCGTTTACCGGGAAAAGTAAAATGGATTTGACTGACGGGTCAATAGTGGAAGAGGAGGAGCGTGGACCGTGGGTAAACCAGTGAATAATCGCGTTATGCTCAGGCGCCGGCCTGAAGGCCTACCCAAGAAAACAGATTTCGAGTGGCGGACCGAAGGAGTTCCGCGTCCCGGCGATGGTCAAGTTTTGCTGCGGAATATCTATCTTTCCCTGGACCCCGCTATTCGTGGTTGGATGTCACCGGCTGAAAACAGCTACCAACCACCCATTGAAATCGGCGAGGTCATGCGCGGCGTCACTGTCGGCAGAGTTGAAGAAACCAACAATGCCAATTTCGCTGTCGGCGACTATGTGATGGGATTGAATGGTTGGGAACAATACTCGATTTCCAATGGCCAGGGATTCATCAGCAAAATTCCTCCCCATCTGGATCTTCCGCTTTCGAATTTCTTGGGTGTTTTAGGAACCACTGGGCTCACAGCCTACTTTGGATTGCTTGAAATTGGCGGCCCAAAGAAGGGTGAGACGGTTTTGGTAAGTGCTGCGGCAGGGGCAGTGGGGTCGATTGTCGGGCAAATCGCGCAAATCAAAGGATGTAAAACGGTGGGTATCGCAGGAGGAAAAGAAAAGTGCGAACGCCTTAAAACCGTGTTCGGATTTGACGAAACGATCGATTACAAAGCGTCCGGCAGCATAGAAGAAAAAATTAGGTCAAGTTGCCCAGCCGGGATTGATATCTACTTCGACAATGTCGGGGGAGAAATACTGGATGGTGCCCTTAATTGTCTTGCAGATGGAGCGCGGGTCGTCATGTGCGGCGCGATCTCAACATATAACGATGAAACGCCTACTACTGGTCCATCCAATCTCTGGCAACTTCTTGTCCACAATGCGCGCATGGAGGGGTTCATCGTCAGCAAGTTCGTAAGCGAGTTTCCCAATGCCATAAGCCAGTTGGGCCGATGGGTTTCCGAAGGCCGTCTACAGCATTGTGAGGAATTCGTTGACGGTCTGGAGAACGCACCGGATGCGTTTCTTAGACTATTTGATGGTTCTCACAGTGGAAAGCTTATCGTCAATCTGGGTCGCCTCTGAGGGTGTTTAGTCGCGCCAGCTAAACACTGTTTATATTCTTGACTAAATGCCTTAAGAAGCTAGACTGACGGACCAGTCAGGGCAGAAGCGGGGACGGCAGCGCACCGACTAAGGTCGTCGAAGGTGGATCAGTGGATGGCTTCAATGGGCTCTTTGGAAGAATTTGAATAATCGGAAGGAATTTGGGGAATTCCATCGAATTCTAGGCTTGGCTGGGACCTCGCTTTCACAGATCTAGAATTTTGCGGATGCCGTTGAGTAGTTGGTCCGACAGCTGAATAGATTTGATGCTGTCCACTCACTACTTCCGAATGGACGGAAAGTAGAAGGAATGACTGGGACTCATCGATGCGTCCTTTCCTTTTCATTGTTTCAAGACCCGGAGAAAACAGATTATGGGAAGACTTGATGGTCGAGTTGCAATCGTCACCGGTGGGGCACAAGGAATTGGGGCAGAGTATGCTCGTGCGCTTGCCCGAGAAGGAGCTCGTGTGGTTGTGGCGGACATTCAAAGTTGCGATGCATGCGTTGCTGCAATCAAAGAGCAAGGAGGCGAAGCCCTTGGACTGTCGGTGGATGTGACGGATAGCGCTTCCATCAGCGAGATGGTTTCAGCCGCGGAATCCACATGGGGAACCGTACACATCCTGGTCAACAATGCAGCTATCTTTGCCAGCCTCCCGCTGCGGCCATTTATGGAAATTCCTGATCAGGAGTGGGAGGCGGTTATGAGTGTAAATGTCGGTGGATTGTTCAAGTGTGCTAAGGCCGTTGTACCTGTCATGAAGAAAGGGGGAGGAGGCAAGATCATCAACATCTCCTCAGGGACGGTCATGAATGGTTCGGCAATGCTTCTTCATTATGTGACATCCAAATCCGCCGTGATCGGGTTGACGAGGTCATTGGCACGAGAGCTCGGCGAGTCAAATATATGCGTCAATGCCTTGGCACCGGGGTTCACCCTAAGCGAGGGGGTGCAAGCCAATGATGGATATTCGGAGCCGCTCCGCGCCGGAATCAACGCTCAACGTTGCATAAAGAGGGATCAAAAGCCGGATGACCTTGTGGGGACGCTATTGTACCTTGCTTCATCCGACAGTGATTTTGTGACAGGGCAGATGGTTCTTGTCGATGGCGGCATGTACACGCACTAAAGCAAAATGTGGACGATCTTAAATGTGGTTGACACTGCACCATGCAAAAATTAGACTGACGCGTCAGTCAAAATAGTTTCAACAAATTAGAGCGCGGAGGAATTCTATGCCCTTTCCAATTGATAAGCGACTTGCGGAAGTACTTTGGTTTCCTGCGCCAGATGTTATTCCCCAACTTTGTGCAGCGGTTAGTGCTGTTCCGATGGACGTATGGAACTCAACTGAGGATCTGTATGAGCTCGCGGATATCATGGAGCCTTATCTTGAGCAGCATGGTGGGCGGAAGTGGGACTTTATCTGGTCAATGGAGCGCCATTTCTCTGAACCGTATGGTCCGTTGCCCAAGGCAAAACAAACTTTTATGGCGGGCATTCCCGATGAATTCTTGCAGGATGCTGGCGGTCTACCGGAAAACGTCGGTTCTTACGAGGTCGGTGGCGTCAGCGACGTCAGATTTGTCCGTGATGACACAGAAGAGATTGAGGCACAGCCGTATCAATACGAAGCTGGCGATGATATGCCGGAAGAATATCGTTTCTGGTTGTCGAAGCTGTTCTTTAAGCACGGCGAATGCATGATGCCCTACTTTGGGGAAGCGGCCAAAGGGCACAAGAGCATGTTTAGTGCTATTGATGCGTTCTCCTTAGAGGCTGCTCCGGATGCGGAGTCTCGCCTGAGGCAGCAAAACTTTACAGCGGAAGAATACAAGCACACGTTCCAGTTCTACAAGCTATACAACGAGTACGATCCAGAAATACCAATACAGATCTATGAGCGTGAGCGCGAGACTTTCCGTGCCTATGAGCAGACTGCGATGGAGAAGACCTGGGTTGACCGTGGTCTTTACAATATGCTGGCGGATCGCTTTGGCGTGTATCAAGGGTTCCAGTGGGTGCAATCGTCCTATGCGCCGCTCGCACGGGTTTCCTTGTTGGTGTGCAAAGACGAACGTGGCCACAGCAATATGGGCTATCTCCATGTCCGGGATTCTATCGAACTGTGGGGTGAAGATGCACGAAAGGATGCGCAGCGGCGCGTAGACGAGTATTGGTACCCGCAATTCATGGCGTCTTTTGGGGCGGATGACTCACGCAACAGTAAGATGTGGCGTAAGTGGGGTTTGAAAGAGCTGACCAACGGCCAGATGCGTGACGCATTCCATCTTGAGATGGTAGAAGTGCTCGAGAGCTTGAATCTCGAAACGCCAGACAAGGATAAAGCCCTAGCCCGGGGCATGGAGATGGCGGAAGAAGTCAAGAAGAAGATGGCAGGAATAGCCGTCAAGAAGTCCGCTTAATGATGGTTTGAGGCGCATTTGGCGTTTCCTTTACCTATCAGATTATCTAGACGGGTTTGGCAAATACGATTGGTGCACTGATTCAAGTGTGCCGATCGTCTGTGCGTAGGGCTTGACCGGCGGGCTTTTTTTGTCTTAGCGATAATGAGAATGGTGAGAAAGTCTGATGAAGTTTGGGGTGTTTTACGAATTGCAGCTCCCGCGGCCGTGGGAAGAAGATAGCGAACACAAATTGTTTAGCAATGCCCTTGATCAGGTGGAGTTGGCCGATGCTCTGGGATACGATTATGCCTGGATGGTGGAACATCATTTCCTGGAAGAGTACTCTCATTGCTCGGCACCTGAAGTATTTTTGGGCGCCGCTAGTCAGCGTACCCACAATATCAGATTGGGGCACGGCATTATCCAATTGCCCACAAACCATCCGGCCCGTGTGGCTGAAAGAGTTTCGACACTAGACTTGTTAAGTGACGGGCGAGTGGAACTTGGAATAGGGGAAGGGTCGAGCGTAACAGAACTCCATCCATTTGGCAGAAAGTTTCGTGACAAGCGGGCTGTATGGGAGGATGCCGTAAAGGCTTGCTTGCCAATGTTTTGGAATGACTCATGGGAATACAAAGGTGAGTATTTTGAATTTCCAAAACGCAATGTGATTCCTAAACCAATGCAGAAACCACACCCTCCGCTTTGGGTTGCCTGTTCGCAGCTGGAAACGATTACTTATGCAGGCTCTCGTGGTATGGGTGCGCTGGGCTTCCAGTTTGTCGACGCCAAATCGGCGCAGGCGTGGCGTCACGCATACTACAATGCATACCTCAATAGTCTAGATAAGCTTTGCGACTATCAAACAAATCCGAATTTGGCGGTTGTGGCTCCCTTTATGTGCTGTGAAACCGACGAGGAAGCACAAGAAAAAATGGATGGGTGGACATTCTTTCAATTTGCGCTGGTCCTTTACAGCAAAGAAGGTCCATTCGAGCCCGGATCAATAGACTTCTGGGAGCGATATGAGGAGTGGAAAAAAGAGAACAAGTCCAAGCACGTTCCCAATAGTGGCTTGGTGGGGTCTCCGGAAACAATCCGCAAAAAGCTCAGAGAATTCCAAGAGGCTCGCATCGATCAAATTATATTGTTGAACCAGGCCGGTAAGAATGCTCATGAGGATATCTGTGCAAGTCTAGAGCTTTTTGGCCGTGAGGTTATGCCGGAATATCAGGCTCAAGACGCAGATCATCAGGAATGGAAAGCCAAAGTGCTTTCCGGAGACATCGTATTGGAAGAGATAGATACGGATCCCTACAATGCCTACTCAACCCAGACGCCCGTCAGTGTTGTTCGAAAGGCTGAAAAGGCCGGTGCGAACTAGGATCCATCGGTGAGCGGGGTTAAGGCAGATTAGGAGGTCAGACTTATGGCGAGAATTGCACCTAAAGACATTTCTGACATTCAGGATGATATTCCAGAAGCAGAAAAGAAATCCGGCGTTGTTTTAAACCGTACTCGGACCATGGCGCATGTGGCCGGACTTCCGAGGACTATTGCTTCAGTTGAGAGATTTATAGGTGAACACGGATCACTTTCGCCGGAGGTCAAAGCCGTGGTGATTGCCAGCACAGTTAGAAGGAGCCCTTATGAGCTTACGCGTTTAAGGCCCGACCTTCTGGCTGCGGGGCTGACATCAGATATATTGGAAGCCATTGAGGAGGAGGATTGGACCGAACCGACTCTTTCCGAACATCAGAAAATAGCGTTCCGATTTGCATTGATGTACGACGCCGGGCACGGTATCCCCGACGCCATATATGAAGAGTTACAGGAGAGTTTTTCTGTTCCCGAGATCATCGAACTCGCGGCTGTATGTGGTCATTATGGGGGGCTGGCTCGCATGGCCATTGCGCTTTCTTTTGATATGGAAGAATAGGAGAGGGAATGAGCGAACCGGTAATCAAAGTCGAAAAAGAGGGTCATCTGACCATCATTACAATCAATCGTGCCGACAGGCTCAACGCACTTGATGCCGATGCAGGTCGAGCGCTTGGCGAGGCATTTACAGAATTCGAGAATGACAGGGACCAATGGGTCGCTATATTAACGGGTGAGGGCCGGGCTTTCTGTACAGGGAATGATTTGGTTGCTATGTCCCAAGGCGGCGCCGGTGCGGGACAGCGACCGAGACCTGGATCGCATGGGTTTGGCTTTGGGTCAATCTGCAAGCGGTTTCCGCTCTACAAACCGGTGATTGCAGCAATCAACGGATATGCTGTTGCCGGAGGCCTAGAACTGGCGCTGGTTTGTGACATCTTGATCGCATCGGAAAAAGCAAGGTTTGGATTGACAGAGGTGCGCTGGGGATTGATGCCCATGGGGGGTGGTACACAGCGTTTGCCAAGGTCCATCCCAAGGGCGTGGGCAAATTATCTCCTTTTGACCGGCGATCAGATTGGTGCCGAGGATGCGCAGAAAATAGGGCTGATCAGTCATGTTGTGTCTGAGGAGGAACTCATGCCGAAAGCCCGTGAAACTGCTGATATGATCCTCAGCCGCGGCCCACTTGCTGTTTGGGCTGCAAAGGAATCAAGTCTGCGCGGCGCAGATTTACCTTTAGAACAGGCGTTAGCTTACGAAGACGCAATCGGATCGCAGGTCCTTCACAGTGATGATTCAAAGGAGGGTCCGAAAGCTTTTGCCGAGAAGCGCGCGCCCAACTTCCAGGCGCGTTAGTGAAATAATCACCTTACAGATTGATTCGATGGGCTTGATTAGTTTTCCCCTTCGATAATCAACCCTCGCGCAACGGTTTCGTAGATTGCGTCCGATATCTCTTGATTTGACCTAATTTTCTTCTTGCCGCGCTGAGAGTTTGGCTGATACCAAAAGGCAATCCAATTGCAGGCACCCACGATTGCGAATGCGGCGATTTGTGCGTCTGTTTTCCTAAACACGCCCTGTTTCGCACCTTCCTCCAACAATTTCTTGAGACTCTTTACGTACCTGCTGTCGCCGTTAGCAACCAACCGGTCCAATGTGTCTCGTGGTATCTCGTTTCTTTCCCTAAAATAGATTTGAAATATGTCTTGCCGTTCGATCACCAGATCCACATGGGTATCGATCACCATGCGCAGCCTATCGACGGGCGACATTGATTCGCCTTCAAAGACTTCTGCCAATCGGCTGTTCAGCGTTTCACCTACCGAAATGTAAAGCTGCGCCAGCACTTCCATCTTGTTTTTGAAATGGTAGTAGATCAGCGACTTGCTGATCCCAATTTCCCGCGCAACGTCTTCCAAAGTCGCCTTATGATATCCGTCGCGATTGAACACTTGGATTGCCGCTTGGAGGATCTCGCGACGGCGGCTCTTAGAGATTGAGTGTTTCGTCTTTGTTCCCGTCTTTGCTCGACTGCTGGATACTGAATTCTGCGAGTTTTTGGGCCGTTGCCGATTGGCCTTGATTTCTGATTTGGAGGCGATGATCTGTGTTCCGGTGATTGAGATGAGTTGTAGGTGCCGTCCTTGTAGTCCAAAAAGGAGTGAGAACCAAGCAAGTGCTATTCAACCGTTTTGAGCAAGGAGTACCGGAGAGGGGGCGGAGGGTAAGTCTGGCTAAGGGAGACCTACTTCCTTCGCACACTCTCAATGCCAAGTGCGACGTGTAGCAAGCAGCAATTTTGGCCGCCCCCGCAGAAATATGCGTGAAGCGGAGATTCTGTCAATCGGTGGGATTGGCGCCAGCGAAGCGAGTGGAAAAGGTTTTCCAGGGTGAGTGTTAGATTCCGACTACTGACTTTCTTATTTTGGCATTAATTCCCCTGGCCTGCAAAGCGAATCTGACGGCGTCATGTTGCCGAGAGGCCCGTGAGGACGGCTCTCATTGTAATCTCGGCGGTTCGGCTTAGCCTCGAACCGCTGGCGCAGCATCGCTCATTGGGTCGGTGTCGGCAGTTCAATCCTGCCCGCACCCACCATTTAGTCTTTCAACTCCAAGTGTTTTAGTGGCGATGATGGTTGTGTTGGTGTGGGTTCGATTTGGGTAAGCCTAGGCTAAGCCGCCGATCAAGGTTGAGAATATCATCGCCTGGGGCCATTTTGTGGGATTAAATTCATGCCTTCTGTGAACTGATTCTTTGACCTGTCAGACTCTTCCCCACGATCAGTTGCGTTGGATTCTGGACCTGAAGTCTTCGATCGAAGCTTCGAGAGTTCGACGTCTTCAATCACTAAGGGGAGAACCCCTGAGTTCGCGAGCATCGATTGTTCGTGTCTGGGCATCCGATGGGCCGAAGGGATTAGGGATCTGCAGTTTTGGTAGTCTGAGAATTCACGAGTTTTGGGTTGCTTTGTAAGCTATTGGAAGGCTGAGGGTAAAACCCAGAACCAAAATGCTTCCCGCGAAATAGATCGTGTACGTAGGTGACATCTGATAGAGCCCTGTGGCTGCCAAAGGTCCGATGATGTAACCAATAGATGCGGCGGATTGGACGAAGCCGGCGGCTTGGCCTTGGGCGTCTTCACTCGTCCTTAAGGAAACGGCTGCAGTGATGCCCGGGTTGATCAGCCCAAATCCCATGCCCATCACCGCCATGCCGGCAACGATCTGCCATATGGAAGTAGGGGCGGCGTAAATCAGTAAACCGACTAAGAAAATTGGAAAGCCTGTCAGGAGGAGTATTCTTGGGCTTGGTTTGAGAGCTTGAATGAGGCCGCCCTGCACCAAGAGAGTTGCCACAGCAAGAGCCATGAAGCAGTAGCCGGTGAACTGAGCTGCGGTCTTTGTATCCAAACCGAGTGAATCTTGGACATAGAACGCGACAGTTTGCTGGAGTGAGGCGACAACCGTGAAGAGAGCAAAGCCGATCATCAGCAATGGGAGGAGTTTCAATAATGACAGATCGCCTTGGGACTTGGACCCGGCGTCTGTCCGGTTGGGTTCTTGAAGTGCGAACGCACATATGAGCGCCATCATCAGGCCCAGACTGGCGATGACATAAAGAGGCGCTAAGACCCCAAACCCGACCAGGCCCGCTGCAGCGGCTGGGCCAAGAATAGAGCCGATGCCAAAGGACGCGCCGACCATAGCAATGGCCGCCGTTCGCTTCTCCGGTGAAGACAAGTCCGCCATCAGAGCGGTGGCGGAAGGCTGGATGCCGGCTCCGAGCGCCGCATAGGTCACCCGCAGGCCCAGAAGGATAAAGAACGTGGCAAGCGCCGCGGTCAGTCCGTTCAAGCCCGCCTGCATCGCTGCGGCAAACAAGACACTCACAATGCCGTAAGATGTGAGTCCGAAAACGATCGTCCGCTTACGCCCCCAAGAGTCGGAGATGCGCCCCCAGATGGGAGAGGCGACAACGAACACAGCGGCTGCCGATGCGATGATGGTTCCAAATTGGAATTCGGAGAGACCGATGTCGCGGGCTACCGGCCCAGCGACAGCGAACAGAACCGTCTGGCCCATCGCGAATGCAATAAGAGCCGGGATCAGGACAGCTTGTGCTCGGCCGAGACTTTGGTTCATAGGTTGCCTGACTAATGTATAAGTGCGGAACTTTCAGCTGCGTTTTCCTGTTTTGACCAAGTTCGATTGACGCATATGGCGGCGTGCTTGGTCGGAGAAATATGCATGCGGAGCGTATCCATAGCCCCTGAGAGAAACATGAGGGGCTGGGAGGAAATTCGTACGACCGCAGGCGCCATCCAATACGACAAAAGAGATTGATAAAGGGGCATATCTCCGCTTTGCGCCGCGGCAATCGCAGCGAGCATGCGCACTTCGTCTTGGCTCATACACCTGCACGTCGTTTTGCGCACGTCAATGGGCCGCCGGGTATTACCGGACAGCAGTGTCATGAAGCTGTTGAAAGCGCCGCTGGCGGCGGGCGTGATTCCCACTTCATGGAGATCCTTTTGCCACAGTATCTCTTTTTCATCCTTGAGCCAATCATCGACCCAATGCCGAACGCACAGGACAATCCGCATTTCAGCAGGGGAAAGATGATCGATTGTTAGCACGTCTTCACACGCGTGATCTGACTCCACTTGGACGCTCCCGAATTTTTGCGAGTGACTATCAATAGCGACTATTAACTGCCAGGAGCGTTGGTGGCAATCTCTTTTTTGCGAGCCGTTCTCAATTGAGAGTGCTCAAAATTGGCTGTTTTTGGTGCTTCTCAATGGGATACTTATAAACTGTGCTCAAAACGCACGCATCGCCCGACAAATCTTCCAGGCTCCGTTAACTTTTCATCAACTTCATTGACTTTGATAATCACTCGCATTACCACAATGGTGAGGATGGGTGCACCCCTGCGACAAAACGGTTTCGTAGGGTTGTTGCCATGATTGGGGGGCGAAATCGTTCTGTTAGGAACGGCAAGGGTTCGCCCATCCCCAGTTTGAATTCAAGCGTTTTCCCAGCCAGTGCGCTTTCGCGCGGCCAGCCAGGCACAACGCAGACTTTGGTTTGTGGACTGACTGTGCGTTAGGAGCGGGATAATGGGAAACTTGAACCGAATAAAATACGGTGTGGCGGTGTTGCCTTTCTTTCTTTCGATGGGTGCGATGAATGGGGCCAGCGCTCAAGAAGAAGCGGGCGCGCAGCCGCCCCGGGGGCTCGATGAAGTGATCGTCACCGCGACACGAACCGAGCGAGACTTGTTCACGACCCCGTTTTCGGGATCGGTGATCGACTATACTGAGTTCGAATTATACCAGCCGCAAAATTTTTCGGACGTGTTCGACAATATTCCGGGTGCAACAGTTCAAGGCGGGTCGCGCAGGGTTGCGCAAGAGCCCAACATCCGAGGATTTGTTGATCAACAACTCCTTATACGGCTGGATGGCGCACGCCAGAATTTTGATCTCGCCCACCGCGGTCGCTTCTTTGCGGATAATGATCTCATCAAACGTATCGAGGTGCTTCGCGGTGGCGCCTCATCTCTGTTCGGTAGCGGCGCCATCGGCGGTGTCGTTTCGTTCGAAACGCTGGGAGCAAAGGATCTTCTTAGGCCGGACGAAAATTGGGGGGCTCGGGCGAAAGTTGGATATCAAACGAACGGGGAGGAGCCGATACTTACTGGCGGACTTTTTGGGACTGCCGGTCCGTTCGATGCTTTGGCTAATTTCGTTTACCGCGATATCAAATTCGATCTCGAGGACGGCGACGACAACCCCATTCTGAATACGGCAGAGCGTGTCTACAATGGGCTGGTCAAAGTTGGATTTGAACCGACGGGTGATCAGCGATTTGAGATCATTGCAGATATATATGATTCTAAGGGCGATGGGCCGTCTAACGCCGACGATGAAGTTGATGCAACTTCCATTCTCGTTGGTCGGGACATCAAGGAAACTAACGTTCGAGGAAACTATTCCTTTTCCCCGGACAATAATCCGTGGGTCAATTTAAAGGCGGTCGCGTATTATTCGGACGTGGATGTCACGGAAACCGGCCTCGAAGGAAATACACTCGGACGATTTGACGAGACCGATTTTCGCAGCTTTGGCGTTGATCTCGCGAACACCAGTTCGCTGGACTTTGGCGACACCGCCAGTCTGGCTCTGACCTATGGCTTTGAGTATTTTCGGGATGAGCAGTCCGGTGAGCGCGGACAAACAAATGTCGTTTCTATTGCAACACGCACTTTTCCCGATGCAGAACGGTCTTTTGCGGCGGGTTTTGCTCAAGCCGAACTCGCACTGTTCGATATCGTGTCCATCGTTCCAGGAGTCCGCATTGATCGTTTCAAACTTGAGGAAGAGGGCGGACAGGATCGATCAGAGAGCGAATTTTCTCCGCGGATCGCCGTGGGTGTGGAGCCGGCATCTTGGCTTTACCTCTGGGGATCCTATTCCGAGGCATTTCGTGCGCCTAGTTTGACGGAGCTCTACAACGATGGTCAGCACTTTCAGGTTCAGTTGGCGGAGGGGACGCTTTTTTCGCCAGATGTTTTTGTAAGCAATGAATTTGTCCCCACGCCTGACCTGGAGCCGGAAAAAGCGAAGACAGTTGAGGCAGGTTTCCGGCTCAAAGGAACGGATTTGTTCCTAGATAATGACAAAGTCACAGTCAGCGGGACCTACTTTAAGGCCGATGTCGACAACTTCATCGACACGATCGTCACATTCATCGATCCGACTATTCCTGCCGTGACTATCCCTCCGTTTGGTCCGCCGTCGACCGTTATCAACTTCGGCACGACACAGAACCTTAATGTGAATGCGGAAATAACCGGTTTTGAAGGGGAGCTAAAATACAAGAGCACTTATCTCGACGCAACGTTGCTCGGATCACTGGCCGACGGGGACAACAAAGACAACGGCTTCGGGCTCAACTCCATTCCGCAAAACACAACCGTATTCCAATTGGTCGGCAAGGTCCCAATTGCAGGTGTTCAACTGGGTGGGCGCTTTACATATGCCATGCCTCAACGGGATATTGTGGATCCGGCCACTTTGGGCGGCGGCACGCCTATCGAAACCGATCGGTATGAAACACTCGATCTGTTTGCGTCTTGGGCGCCCCCCTCGGGTACCCTTGAAGGTGCGGTCTTTACGATCGGAGGAGACAACATCCTTGACGAGACCTTTTCCGTGCATCCGCAGGTTATCCGTCAGCCTGGAAGAAGTTTTCGAGCGTCTTTGCGTCTTCAATTTGGAGGTTAGGTGCTCAAACAACGGCTAGGAACAATGGAGGAAGATCAAGACAAGTCGGACAAAGGGGACCGTTCAGATCCTCCAAATCCGATGCGCCGGATCTCTTCCGGTGAATTGATGCAGGGCAAGAAGGAGATCATCATTGTTCATGAAGACTCTGAATATCGCCTGCGGATCACCAGCCAGAACAAGCTCATTTTGACCAAGTGAGAAATCCTGTTTCGATTTTTCAAGGAGTAGGCTTTACTCACGGTCCCGCGTGTTAGATAAGGGATCCACAATCTCGCCAGCCCGCGGTTGCGCGCCTTTCCGGTGTGCACTGCCAGCCAGCCAAGAACTCTCATCCATTCAATTTGCTTCTCGCGAGGCGCTCGCGCAGAAGCCCGACGAGAAGGATAGACGTCTCATGGACATGGCAACAGACCTGAAAAACCGTTGGACCGCCTACAAGCAACAAAACCCGAACGTTCGTATCCGGAATGCCGCTAAGGATCTGGACACCAGTGAAGCCGCTCTCGTTGCCACGGGCATCGGCGAAACGGCAGTGCGATTGGACGGCGATTGGGGCGAGCTGATTCAGCGTTTTCCCGCGCTTGGCAAGGTCCTTTGTATTACGCGAAACAATTATGCGGTTCATGAGAAAACCGGAGAGTTCGACAAAATCTCTATCGGGCCAGGCCACGGCATCGTTCTCAACGTCGAGATCGACTTGCGTCTGTTCCTCAGCCAATGGCATTTCGGCTTTGCCGTGACCGAACAAACTCAACGGGGCGAGCGCAAGAGCTTCCAATTTTTCAACATTGATGGTGAATCGGTTCACAAAGTGTACATGGTCGATGACAGTGATCTCACGGTCTACAACCAACTTGTGGATGACTTCCGCGCGGATGATCAGTCCCCAGACCTAAAGACCGTACCTCTGCCGCCAGAGGTAGCGCCTCGCCCGGATGGGGACATTGATGTCCAGACGATGCGGGCGCATTGGGAGGCCCTTCAAGATACGCATGATTTCATCGAACTGTTGCGGACCTTCGACGTGCGGCGTTTGCAAGCTTTGCGTTTGGTGGGCGAGGATCTCGCATACCAGGTGCCGGTGGAAACCTTTAAGCACGCGCTTGAAACGGCGGCAGAACGGCAGACCTCAATTATGGTGTTTGTCGGCAGCAAAGGCTGTATCCAGATTCATACAGGGCCCGTGTCCAATGTCAAAGACATGCATGGTTGGACCAATGTGCTCGACCCCGGTTTCGATTTGCATGTGAAGTTGGATGAAATCGATCAGGCGTGGGTCGTGCGTAAGCCAACTCGGGACGGCATTGTCACCTCCCTGGAGCTTTATGACGCTTCCGGTAAAGAAGTGCTCTACATGTTCGGTGAACGCAAGCCAGGTGAAGCAGAACGAACAGACTGGCAGCACCTCGTCGCGGATCTAACAAAGGAAGCGGCGTAATGTATTTAAAGCGTGCCGTTTGGGCGGTGTTAGGTTTAGTCTCCGCCTTGAGTTTGCCATCAGGTGCGTGGGCTGACTGTCCGAAAGATCCGCAGCGAATTGTCAGTCTTGGCGGAACAATCACGGAGATCATCTATCGTCTGGGTGAAGAGGGCCGAATTGTCGCCGTCGACAGCACGTCCTCCTATCCGGCTGCGTCCGCCTCACTTCCAAAGGTGGGATACTTTCGGCAAGTGGCGGCGGAGGGTGTGTTGTCACTCAATCCGGATTTGGTTTTGGCTGACGCGGATGCCGGCCCGACAGATGTCCTTGAGCAGATTGAGCAAGCTGGCATCTGCGTGCTGCGCGCGCCTGACGGTGGAACGATTGAGTCGATCCTAGATCGTGTCCGTATGGTGGGAAAAACGCTGGGTGTTGAAGAAAAGGCGACCGGTGTTGCCGAGGAAATTGAAGCTGCGCTCAGCGAGACGGCGACAAAAATCGCGGCTGCCGACGGTGAGCCCAAAATTCTCTTTCTTATAAGTATTGATGCAGGCACGCCGATGGCCGCAGGAACAGAGACGGAAGCGGACGATATCATTCGTCTGGCCGGGGGTGTGAATGCGGTGAACGCCTTTTCGGGCTACAAACCGCTTTCTCCGGAAGTCGCTGCCGCTTCGCAAGCCGATTATATTTTGGTCATGGATCACACGGCACAGCAGGCTGGCGGTGCGGACCGCATTCTAAGCCTTCCCCCATTGGCCGTCACGCCTGCGGGCGCCAACGGCAACCTCATTTCGATGGAGGGGCTTTTGCTTCTTGGATTCGGTCCTCGCACTCCGGAAGCGGTCCTGAAACTGGCGAGCGCGATCCATCCTGAGCTTTCGGCCGAGTAGCAGTCCCCCATATGGCCACTCACAGCCTTCCGTTGAATAACAAGACGTGGCGAGCGCGATTTTCCACAACTCATCGCGTTTTCATTCTGCTGAGCGGTTTACTGGTCTTCTCATTTGTCTTGGGTCTGACCATTGGTGGCTATGACCTGAGTTTTCTGAAAATTCTTTCCGTACTGCTTTTGAGTATCGGGCTGCCTGGATTTGTGGAGGTTGCCCCCCATGAACAAGCGATCTTGCTCTCTATCCGCATTCCTAGGCTTTTATTGGCGATTGCGGTTGGGGGGGCGCTGGGAATCGCCGGGGCGGTCATGCAGTCCTTGTTTCGCAATCCCTTGGCCGAACCCGGTCTTGTGGGTGTTTCCTCCGGTGCGGCGCTCGCCGCCGTCATTGTCATTGTCGGAATTGGGTCGGAACTCATTCTGTTCGGCCTCAACATGACGCCTTATGCGCTTCCGGTCGCAGCGTTTATCGGCGGCTTGGGCGCAACTACGCTTCTCTATGTGTTGGCCCAGCGTGTGCCTGGTGATCCTTTGCCGAGCATGCTGCTTATCGGCATTGCAATCAATGCCATTGCTGTTGCAGGGATCGGGCTAGCGCAATTTGTCAGTACAGATACACAATTGCGGCTCGTGACGTTCTGGATGTTGGGCGGACTTGGTGCGGCGCGCTGGGAGACCATCGCTCTTCCGCTTTTGCTCATTGTTGGCTCTTGCTTCTATTTGGTGCGGCTGGCCCAGCCATTGAATGCTTATCTTCTTGGGACCGATGAGGCGCGGCATTTGGGTGTGGATCCCAAGGCGCTGACACGACGCGCGGTGTTTTTTGTTGCGCTCGCGGTGGGAGCCGCCGTTGCGGTATCCGGAATTATCAGTTTCGTCGGTCTCATTGTGCCGCATCTGGTGCGGCTCGTCACTGGGCCTGACAATCGTACTGTTTTGGCTGCGTCCGCGCTCTTTGGCGCCAGCTTCCTCATTTTTATGGATCTCATTGCCCGGACGATTGTCATACCTGCGGAAATGCCTATTGGGCTTGTTTGTAGCGCGTTTGGAGGTCCATTCTTTTTGTGGTTGCTTCTCTACAAGATCAGGGGGCAACGCGCATGAGTTTGTGTTTGGCCAGTGCGAGTTATGATGTTTCGGGAAAGAGACTGCTCGATCGGGTCTCCATAGACGTTCCTCCAGGCCGTGTGACGGCGGTGGTCGGTCCGAACGGCGCGGGCAAGTCAACTGCCCTCAAATTGCTCTCAGGGGATTTGGTGCCCTGCGAAGGTACGTGTTCTATAGACGGGGCGGATGTTGGCACTGTTTCGCCTCAGGACTTAGCGCGGCGCCGGGCTGTCTTGCCTCAGTCGTCACATTTGTCATTTGGTTTTCGGGTTGGAGACTTAGTGGCGCTCGGACGGTTGCCTCACGGAGAGACAGGTGCGACGCTGTCTTCAGAAGCGCTTATTTCCGAGGCAATGGCCAGAGCAGGGTGTTTTGAGTTGAAAGACCGAGACTATTTGACCTTGTCAGGGGGTGAACGTCAAAGGACCCATCTTGCCCGTACTCTCGCGCAAATAGCAGAACCTGTGGGCGATTTACCGCGCTATTTTCTGCTTGATGAACCAACCAATGCGCTGGACCTGGTTCATCAAATCTCACTGCTCGACTTGATGCGTCAGCTTGCCGCCGAAGGTGTGGGTGTTTTGATGATCGTCCATGATCTAAACCATGCCTTGGGGTACGCAGATTATGTGTATGTGTTAAAGGACGGCAAGCTTGTTGGAGAAGGGGAGCCAAAATCCGTGATGACGCCACAGCTCATAAAATTCGCTTGGGGGGTGGATGTGGCGTCCATCGAAAGCCCCGTTTCAGGTGTTTCCTACTTGTTCCCGGACCGGGCTGCCACAAGTGCTCTGCCTGCTTGAGGGAGGTGAAGGCTGAACGCGATGTTGTCCAAGCTCACTGACTTTTTCGAAGGCGAAGGCCTGAGCAAACGGATTCGCAATGGCATCGCTTACCTCAAAGCCAACAAGAAGCGCCTCTTTTGGTATTGGATCGCATACCAATCAATTAAGGGTATGATTACCCTTTCGATCATTTGGATCCCCCTCCTGCTTGTTTGGTTGAACAAGGGGTGAAGAGAGTGTCTTTTTGCTAAGAGACCTCTTCGCCCATGGCCGACTGGAGATAGTTCTTCTTGCCCAGTTTATCGATCAGGGAAAGCTGCGTTTCGAGCCAATCAATGTGGTCTTCTTCCGACTCCAGAATGTGTTCGAAAATATCTCTTGTGACGTAGTCCCGGGTGTCGTTGCAGTAGTTTGCGGCTTCAACGTAGAGCGGGTGCGCCTTCATTTCGGCTTTGAGATCGCACTCTAGGCACTCTTTGACGTCTTCGCCGATCATCAGTTGTTCTAGATCTTGAAGATTAGGCAGTCCTTCCAAGAATAAGATGCGATTGATGAGCGTATCCGCATGCTTCATTTCATCAATCGATTCTTCGTACTCCTTCTTGCCTAACGCTTCGAAACCCCAATTCGAGAACATTCGTGCGTGCAGAAAGTATTGATTGATGGTCGTCAGCTCTAGTTTGAGAGCGCGATTGAGGTACTCGATTACTTTTGGATCGCCTTTCATGGCAGATGTCTCCTTGGACAGGATTTGGCAATGGAATAGTCTCTTTGTGGACTAGTTCCAGTTACGATCCTATCTGGAGCGCGGTTTGAAGAGAAGGCGAATAAACGCCAAACGCCTTGGAACTGGCTAATTCTCGGCCGTTCTGGACGAGGAAATCGTTTGGCTGATGAGGGAAGAGAGTGTTGGAAAGCATTTCCCGCATTGAGGCTTATAGCCCAAGGATTTCAGAGTGGACTTGACGCAGCCGTTTCGGCCTTTGGCGGCGGCTCTAAGTTCTTTATCCGAGAGAGATCGGCAGATACAAACGTACAATTTCCTGGCCTTTTTTGGCAGTTTTCTATTGCAAATGCGAATGACTGTCAATATCGCATAGGTTTCCTTAATACGGGGTGAACGGCGCTCAGGAGCTTTTTTCGAGATTTGAAAGAGCCGCGCGCATCCACTCCCGATGGGCTTCAATCTTGTTCAATAGGGTCGGGTTCTTGGCGTCCGCTTCCCTCACTTCGGTGGCCCATTTCTTGAGCAAGACATCTTGCTCTTTGAACCAGCCCAGCGAGCAAGATATGTCCTCCTTCTGAGTATTAAGCTGTGTACGGAGGAATGATTTCGACCGATTGTACAATCTAAGCATGGCCGGCCTCGTGATGGGTTTTGAAATCTCTTCCTTCGCTGTGATCCTCGAGTTCGAGATCGGGCGGATTGATCCCCATGCCGGCTGTAAGGAACAGAGCTCCGATCGTGTCCGCAGCGAGACGAGCCCGATCTTCCCCATGACGGCCCATCAGCCATCTGAGATGCGCATCGCGTCGTTCTCCGTCTTGCTCCTGAGCAGATGCGATAAGGGCAACGACGCTGAGTTCGTCCGCTGTCACGCCGCAACAGCCAGGCTCCCCGATCAAGATTTTTCTCCCACCGTGTAGGCCAATAGATCTCACGAGTTCATGCATGCATTCCAGTGCGGAATCGCCGTCCGGGCCGAGCGCTCTTTGATAGCCCTCCCGCAAGACTCGGCACTCCGTATGGCGCATAGCTGCGGCTCGAAAGCCCCAAAGAATGTATCCCGCCGCCAGCCCAAGCTGCGGAATGGTGAGAGATGGAATGTAAGCCAAGAAAACCTCCCCTGACAGATCAACAAGACGCTCTGACCGAAGATGCGTTTCAGGACATATCGATGAGGGCCCCCGGTCAAACTGCGGCGACCATAACGAACGCAGCAATACTTGCAAGTGATTATCACTTGCGTTCGCAAAAAAATTGGTTTAAATGAGTCCTTGTGCGGTGAGAGTAGCTTCTTCCATTCCTCCTTTCGCTGCGCGATGCACCGTTCTTATCTCGTCCCGAGTGGCAGGGTGTGGTCATCACCCGACCGACTGTAGGAATCGCAATCGCGGGATGAGAACGGTTTTTCTCCCTTACTTTCTGGCCGGGGCTCTTTTTGAGCTCCGGCCATTTTTGTTGGCCGCGGCCCAATTTGGAGAACGATCCGGACACTTCATATGACTGCTAAGGGTGGAAAGTTCATCCAAGCTGCGGCGATGTGGCGATCCCGAACTCCGGCCTTGGTGAGTTTCGAGACGAGGACTTCTCCGAGTTTTCGACCGGATAGGCTTTCCGAACGATCTCGCTATTCCAGCATAATGTATTTTGAGAATAATTATTAATTGCAAATATGATAGTCTTGTGTCAACGTAGCTAGAACTCACTCTTCAGAGTCGACAGCCATTGCAGTGATGAAAAAGCGACATGGACCAAACCGCTACCCAAGAAAAGATTGGCGCACCGAGCCGACCTCGGCCCGAACAGACGAGCCCGCTAAAGAATCCGGTTGGTCCTTTGATCGCACCGATCAAGAACACGCTCATTTTCGCCTGCGTCCTCAAGGGGATTAGTTCCGTTGCGGGAGTTATTCCGTTTATCGCTCTGGCGGAGCTCGGGCGGGTCTTGCTGGCGGAAGGCCCGGCTGATGAAGGACGGGCCTGGTTGGTGGTTGGTGTTGCTGTCGGCGCACTCGTTGTTCGGTTGGTGTTCCTGATGGCATCAGGGGGGCTTACTCATCTGGCCGACGCGGACCTTCAGCTTAATCTACGCCGCCGCATGGCCGAACACTTGAGCCACGTCCCGTTGGGGTGGTTCACGGAGCGAAATGCCGGTGAAGTGAAGAAGGCCCTCCAGGATGACGTTACTACGCTTCATCATCTTGTTGGTCATTCGTACACAGATATGGTTGGGGCGATCATTACACCGATCGCCGCCTTTGGCTATCTCTTCTGGGTGGACTGGCGTCTGGCGTTGATTTCGGCGCTGCCGTTGGCGCTCGGCATGTTCCTAATGTCTTTCCAATATCGTGGGTATGAGGAGCGTATGGCTGAGTACAACAAAGCCTTAGGGGAGGTGAATGCGGCCGCGGTTGAGTTCGTGCAGGGCATTGCTGTGGTCAAGACCTTCGGCCAGGCTCAACAAGCCCACGGAAGATTTATCGATCGTACCAACGATTTTGTTGAATACTTCTGGGGCTGGGTCAGCCGGCGCATTGGAATGTCTGCCGCCGCTGAAACCGTTCTGTCCCCGGTGTTTGCGATGCTCGTGATTGCCGGGGCGTGTGTGGCTTTTGTTGCGTTTGCGGGCGTGGCGCCTGTGGACGTTCTCCCCTTCATAATTCTCGGACCTGGCCTGGCCGCGCCCTTTATGACGCTCGCCTATGCACAAAACGATATGATGCTGGCAAAGGAAGCGGCATACCGCATATCTGCACTTCTGAACACGCCCACACTGCCGGATCCGACGCATATCCGGACAGCGAAAGATGCTGCAGTTTCCTACAACGGGGTTAGTTTCTCCTACGACGGAGAAACCCAAGTTTTGAGTAAAATCAATCTCACCCTCGAACCGGGGACCGTCACTGCTCTTGTGGGACCGTCAGGTTCCGGCAAAAGCACGCTCGCCCGGCTCTTGCCGCGGTTTTGGGATCCAACGCTGGGGACCGTCTCCATCGGTTCGGTGCCGATTACAGAGATTTCGCCGAGCGAACTTTACCGCAAAGTGGGTTTTGTCTTTCAGGACGTTCAATTGCTCCGTTCGAGCATTGCCGAGAACATTGCCCTCGGCCGGCCCGAAGCCACCCAAGACGAGATCGAAGCGGCGGCAAAAGCGGCCCAAATTCATGACCGAATTGTTCAGCTTCCACGCGGCTATGACTCGATCGCCGGGGAAGATGCACTCCTCTCCGGCGGAGAGGCTCAACGGGTCTCAATTGCACGGGCATTGTTGGCTGATACGCCCATTCTCGTGCTTGATGAGGCGACGGCGTTTTCTGATCCGGAATCAGAAGCGGCGATCCAAGATGCCCTCTCTACTTTGATCGCTGGGCGGACACTTCTTGTCATCGCCCATCGGCTCCATACCATTGTCGGGGCGGACCAAATCTGTGTCTTGGACAAAGGCGAGATCGTCGAGCGTGGCGCTCACAAGGATTTGCTTGCTCACGATGGTCTCTATGCCAAGCTTTGGGCTGCGAGCGAAGCAGCGCTGGATGACCGTAAGGGGGTGTCCAAATGATCGGCAAACTCTTCGCGGTTGTTGGAGTGGAAGGCGCGGGCCGGCTGAGGGCAAACCTTCTGGGCCTGGTCGCAGAATCCGTTCTGATGGGGGTCGGCTTTGTCTTGATGGTTCCTCTCTTGGGTGCATTGCTCACAAACGATGTGCCGGGCTCGGTGACATGGTTGGCCGCCACGGCCGGCTTGATGATCCTCTACTCGTTCGTGCGCTACCGGACTCAAATCGCGGGCTACCTGGCGGCGGTTGGCCTGGCCAACGGTCTTTATCGCACCCTTGGGGATCATATTGCAAAGCTGCCCATAGGCTGGTTTGAAGCCGAACGCGTCGGCCGCGTCGGTCGGTTGACCAGCCAAGGCGTGATCGATGTTATGGGTGTTCCGGCTCATCTGTTGAGGCCGGTCGTATCCGCTATCGTCACGCCTGTAACCGTCGTGGCTCTGATGTTCGTATTCGACTGGCGGCTCGCATTGGCTACGGTCTTGACAGCGCCCATTATCGCTTTCGTGTTTCGCTGGACGGGTGATTTGGTACAGTCTACGGATCACCGGGTCGATGCAGCGGCTTCCGAAGCCGCCGGGCGGGTTGTTGAATTTGCACAGGCGCAGGCGGTTTTGCGCGCCTTTGGACGTGCAAGCGAAGGCCACACGCAATTGTCGGACGCTCTGCAAGAGCAGCGGGATGCTGGGCGCCATCAAATCTTTCGCGTCTCCTCGGGGCTAACATCGTTTGTCTTGGTTTTGCAGCTCGCGTTCACAGTCATTCTGATCTTCGGGACCAATCTCGCTTTGGGCGGGGAGATCGACATTCCCGAGCTGTTAGCGCTCTTGGTGCTGACAGTGCGCTATGTGGAGCCTTTGATTGGGGCTGCAGATTTGGGTGGCGCGCTTCGGATCAGCCAGAACAGCCTAGCGCGCATGGATGCTCTGCTCGCCACGGCTCCTTTGGCAGAGCCTGCTACATCTAAAAGAGTGGTAAGTTCGGATATCGAATTTGAGAATGTAGGATTCTCCTATGGGGACACTCCCGTCCTGGAGGAGGTGAGCTTTACCGTCCCGGAGCGGACGATGACAGCGATTGTCGGCCCTTCAGGCTCAGGAAAAACCACAGTCCTCAGGTTGATTTCACGATTTTGGGATGTGGGTGCGGGCGCCGTTCGCGTTGGCGGTGTGAATGTGCGCGAGCAGAGCACTTTAGATCTGATGGCGCAAATCTCTACTGTGTTCCAAGATGTCTATCTCTTTGACGCGACCATAGAGGAAAACATTCGCATCGGCCGACCTGACGCAACCGCAGATGAGGTCGAGCAAGCAGCGCAACTGGCGCGAGTTGACGAGATTGCAGATCGACTGCCCGGCGGCCTTCGAGCTCGCGTGGGGGAGGGCGGCGCCGCCCTTTCGGGAGGAGAGCGCCAAAGGGTCTCCATTGCCCGCGCTATTCTAAAAGATACCCCCATTGTCCTGCTTGATGAGGCGACCGCCGCGTTGGATCCTGTGAACGAAGCGGCGGTACAAGACGGACTTCGTGAGCTGACGAAGGAAAAGACATTGGTCGTTGTTGCTCATCGACTGCAAACAGTGCAGTCAGCGGATCAAATCCTCTTTTTGGATGGAGGCAAAATCGTTGAGCGGGGAAGTCACGAGGAGTTACTTGCCGACAACGGCCGATATGCTGATTTCTGGAAAGAGCGGTCACGGGCGTCGGGCTGGCGATTGGCGGGATCCGGAAATGACTGAGTACGCACGGACCATAGGGGCGGCGCGTCCACAAACGAGGTATCGCTACCGAGTCGATCGGCGCTTTGGGCCGCCCTCTAGCCGCCGTAAGGGGGATCTTCACATGCGCAGCAGTCACATTCTCTGCAAAGTCCATGACCTTCCATCTGCCGTTCGAAAGTGGGAGGACCAAGGCTTCGTGGTCCAACTGGGTGACGCACCCGATAAAGCCATGAATGCCCTCGTTTGGTTCGAAGGTGGCCCCTTTATTGAGTTGATCGATGTAAGGCGCGCCCAGCCACCTTGGTTGTTTCGGATGCTGATGGGGTTGGTCTCGCCGGACGGTGTCGTCCGCCGCCTACAGAGGTGGCTAGACAGTCCGGAAGGCTGGTGTGAGTTCTCTCTGGAAACACATGACACAGATGTTGCGCCAGGTGTGAAAAAACTCCGTGCAAACGGGACAAAGATATTCGGACCAGTCCGAAACAAAAGAACGCCAGTAGACAGTGTAACGATCACCACCCAGACCGCATTCCCTCACGAAACGTCATTGCCCATACTGATGGGCGCCTATCGTCCAAATCCCAGACCGAAGCAAATTACGCACCCCAACGGTGTCACGTCTGTTGCTCATATAGCAGTGCGCACGCCCCAGGACACCCTCGGCACTTGGCACGAAATGCTGGATGTGAACGATCCCTGGTTGGCGCTGGAGGTTGGAGAACCCGCCGTCAGATGCGTCAGTTTAAGCGGATTAAGCCAATCCATCCCACCTGAGCTCATCAACGGAGCTGTGGTTGAACCCGCTTAGTGGATCATCCACTTACCACTAAATATTGTGACTAAGGAACACCAGATGCTGAAGCGCAACGAGGAATTAACGAACTTGGTACAGATGGTCTGCCCGGGGAATGGTGCGCTCGTTGACGAGCCGCTTTCACTCAAGTTCGAGGGGCTTGCGCCAAGTCAATTGGCTCGTGTTCAGATGACGGCTGTCGATAAATCTCGCCGTACTTGGCGGTCTTCCGCAGTCTATGATGTCGACGAAACTGGTTTTCTGGATATCGCCAAGAAACACTCCATAGATGGGTCTTATCGAGGTGTAGATGATCAGGGTCTGATCTGGTCTATGCGAGCGGAAATGGGGGGAACAGATGGCCCGTTCGCCTTGTCTGTTGACGAAGGTATGGATCTCATTGTTTCTTGCGTACAGGGAGGAGAGCTGGAGATAAAATACTCCATACAGAGACAAATTGTCAGCAAAAACGTTTCCGTCTCTGATTTTGACAAAGACGGGCTCGTTGGTCGTTTCTATGAGCCAAGTTCGCCAGCGCCCAATTGTATCCCGTTTGTCTATCTGGGGGGCTCCGACGGGGCGCTCAAAGCAGAATTCCCGGCATTGCTCGCGTCCCATGGGATTCCCGCGCTGGCATTGGCCTATTTTGGTCAAGGTGATCTGCCAAAGTTTTGTGCGGAACTGCCCGCCGAGTATTTTACCAAAGCGATTGATGAGCTTACCAAGCGTACGGGCCACACCCAGGTGAATGTAGGCGGACTTTCAAAAGGGGGAGAGGCCGCTTTCCTGATCGCGAGTCTCGACACTCGGGTGCACGGACTAATTTCATGGTCCGGAAGTCCGGCGGCTTGGGAGGGGATCGGTCCGCAGGGCGCTGGACGTTCGTCGTGGACGGTCGGGGGAGAACCGTTGCCGTTCTTGTCTTTTGACCGAAGTGCGATCGAAATTGAAAGTCCTTTGCGACTGGCGCCAGGATACGCCGCAGTTATCAAGGGCGCCAGGAAAGCAATGTTCGATTTGAAGGCGCGCCCACTGAACGTTTTGATGATTGCCGGCGATGATGATGCCATGTGGCCGTCCGCCCAATTGCATCGGCTGGCGGAACGTTACCTCGCGCCTGGATCAACAGTGAAGAATTTGGTCTACCCTGGCGCCGGTCACGCGATCGGCGTCCCCGGTTTACCTACGACCACGATCGAAGTTGTCCATCCTGCCCTCAATCTTATGATCACAACGGGAGGTACCCCCGAGGCGAATGCAAAGGCGCGTGCCGAGTCTTGGGCAGAGGTGGTTCGATTTTCGAGTGGACCTTAGACTGCGAAAGTTTGTTCATAGCGTATTGTGGGGAAGGATCGCACAAACCAGCACAGCTTAGCACAAGCATCTTTCGACTGGAGACCAGGGGGATTGAACCGTTGTGCTGTGTTGGGCATTGGAATTGACCGTCGACTACTCGTTTCGATCCGAGGGGCCGGCGCGCGTCGAACCGGTAAATGAGACCATGTCCACCAAAGGGTGGCATGATAAGGCGGCGCCAGTTGTCGGTCCCTCGCCATTGACAAGGTTGAACACGCCGGCGGGAACGCCCGCGGCATCGAATATCTCCGCCCAAATATATCCAGAAAACGGAGCAACTTCGGACGGTTTCAAAACCATCGTACAGCCTGTTGCGAGGGCGGGCGCCACTTTGCAACCAATTTGGTTTGACGGCCAATTCCACGGTGTGATGAAGGCGCAGACGCCGACGGGCTCTTTCGCCAACATGGTCGTGCCTTGAAGCTCTTCAAAGTCGAACTCTTTCAGAATGTTTGCAGCATGCAGAAGATGCTCGCGGCCGACCCGTGCCTGAGCCGCTTGTGCGAGCCATACGGGGGCTCCCATTTCCTCAGATATCGCCTGCGCCATATCCTCAAATCGCTCTTCGTATTTGGCCGCAAGCTCATGGAGCAATTCAATTCTCTCTGAAGGGCTCGTCTGGGAGAATGAGCTAAATGCTTTGCTGGCTGCGCCGACGGCCGCATCTACGCCGGCCTGAGAAGCCAGACTGATCACGCCGCATTTTTCCTCAGTCGCCGGGTTAATAACATCAAGCCGCTCATTTTCGGCCGGTTTGACCCAACGACCGTTTATATAGAACTGTGTGTATTCACGCACTCGAACCTCCTCGGACAAAATTGGTACTACAAGTAATCAGTTCCCTTTGCGGGGCGTTCCTGCTGGACGGAGGGAGCCGCGACATTTTGTTCGCTCTCTGACGAGCCCTGATCGTTCTGGATTTGAGACTCTTGTGCTGAAGTGGCACTATCCACAGCGGGATTATGTGAAGATTCCAACAAGCTCGTATGCGTCTGGTCAGCGGTTGCTGCGCCGACGGGTTTTAGGGCCGGAGCAGCGGCAGTCGTCTTCGCGTCAAATGCAGGCACAGGTGTGATGTCGGGGCTGGCGCTTAGCCGTTGGAGGTTCGCTTCATGTTTCTCCCGATCGATTTTGTAGAAGCTGAGGAGAAGGATACCGAGCGCATAAACGGTGAGCATACAGGGGACATACAACGTGGCCAGATTGCGAATGATTTCGGGGTCCACGCTTTCGGGTCGCCTTCCCGCAGGGAAGCTCACGGCGGAAAGCATGAGACCGGCGGAAAGAGCGCCAAGTCCAGACACCGATTTCTTGGCAAAGGTCTGGGCAGCAAAAAAAAGGCCTTCTGATCGGCGTCCTGTTTTCGTCTCACTGTCTTCGACGATGTCGGCGATCATTGATGTCATTAAAATCTGTGCCGTGAATATTAGGGAAAAGTCGACGAGGACGAAGACGACCAAGGTATAGAAGAGTGCATCCGTGCCTGTTGCGGGAAACCAGCCGATAAGACTGAGAGCGATCGCCAGAGGTGAAGCAAAGAAGGCAATCGTCCCTATGATGATGGCGCCTCTCTTTTTCCCGATTTTTTCAGTCACATACGGCGCGAACTTAAACGCGATGCCGGCCGAGAAGAATGCTGCGACCGAAATGGCCCCTACTTGCCGCGGCGACAATTGCCAAAAAAAGTTGTTGATATGATGATTCAGATTGGATGCGATACCGGACGCCATCCCGAACATGAGTGATGCCAGAAAGATGGCGATAAACGAGGGATTGGAAAAGCTCTCCAAGAGCTCAGACAAGGCTCGTTTAAAGTCAAACGAGCGATTGGCCGGTGGCTGTCGCAGCTTTGGAATATGTTTGTGTGTTCCCAGCGCGGAAACCATGATCGCCGCAAAGATAACGATCGCGGCGAGGGCGCCATATTGCGAGTACCCTTCGAGATTGAAATAACCGTTGGGCTCATCATCGGTGGCGACGAGCAACTGCGTTAGCGTAAAAATGGATACGGCGAACGCGCCAACAGCGCCGAAAAGAACTCTGTAGCTTACAAAAGACGTCCGCTGATCATAGTCATCGGTGAGTTCAGCAACAAGAGAAAGCGATGGAATTTCGTATAGAGTGATCGATACTCGAATAAGGATTGCGAGAAACAGGAGATAAGGAAAGAGATCCGCTCCACGCAGGTCTGCAGGCGGATTGAATAGTAAAAATACACCAATAGAGACAGGCAATGCCGACGCGTACATGAAAGGGTGACGCCGCCCCCACCGAGAACGCAAAGAGTCTGACCAATATCCGATGATGGGGTCCGAAACGGCGTCTACCATCAGCGCTATGAAGATAGCTAGACTAGTGAGTGCGGGTGGAACACCCAAGACGGCGCCATAAAAGATGAGGATAAATCCGAAACCGTAGTCTTTGACCGTGTAGGCAATCGATCCCGACCCATAGGTGACTTTCGTGAGCTGATCGGTTGTGCTCGCGGTTTTTTCACCTTCTTCGGGTTTTGTCATTTACTGTCTTTCCCAACCCAATTCATAGGGCAACATTTAGATCTTATCTGTATCTACAGCAACGAACCTCAGACAAAGGCCGGGGCATTATTGCCCCGGCCGGCCTGCTCCAACTTTGCCCCAAAACGGTTCTAAAAGCGCCCGCGGGCGGTAAACCCAAATGTCCGCGGCTCCGTGAAACCTGCCACGATACTGCCGGGAAGCGCGGAGTTAAGAGGAACCGAAGCGTAGTCTTCATCAAAAATGTTCTTGCCCCAGAATGAGACATCAACACTTTCTTCCAGCACCGATGCGCCAATCCGCAGGTTGACCAATCCGAACCCACCGGTTGTCTTTCTCGGATCGTTTTCCGTGCCGTAGAACCTCTCAGAGGTATATGTCGTGTCGATCTGAGAGTACGCGACTAAGTTGCTAAAGAACTCTCGGTGAACGCGGGCGGATGCCGATACTGAGTTGTTGGGCGTTCCTTGCGCGTTCCGATCCGTGTTGTCACACCCCGTCGTCTGAGGCAGGTCTTGAATGCCGCAAGCCCCTCCCGGGAATTCATCATAATACGCATCAATGTATGCATAGGCGCCGAAGAGATCCAACCAGTCGGTTGGCGTGGCCTGGAAGTCCACTTCGAAGCCTCTCGATATGACGGAGGCGGCATTCTTGATCACGAAAGTATTGACCGTCGGATCGAATTGGTTGAGTTGCAAGTTATCAAATTTCGTCCGGAATAACGCCAAGTTTAGGCGAAGTCTGTTGTCGAACAAGTTTGATTTCATCCCAATTTCCCAAGATTTGGACTCTTCCTCTCGGAAAGTGACGGGGACGATTGTTTCCACAGTTTCCGGGTCGAAAGTCCCTGTCGTGAGAAACTGATTGGATGCAATCAGCGCCGTGGTGGGGTCGAGCGCTAAACGATCAATGTTTGTGCCGCCCGCCTTGTATCCCAATCCATAGGACGCAAATGTCATGATGTCGTCCGTCCAAAAATAACTCAATTTTGCGGTTCCGGACCAGGAGTCATCCCCATATTTCACGTCATCACGGGCGTCGCCTATTGGCGTTATGAATGCGGAACGGACGAACGCTGGGTAAGGGGCCGTCGACCCAAAGTCCGCATTGAGTTCTTTGGACTCTGAGTTAAATCGAACACCGAGCGTGCCAATCAAATTGTCCGTTATGTTCACATCGCCCTGACCGAAGATCGCCCAGCTGGACTGCTCTTGCCTGGAAAAATCAAGAGATCCTGTACCGCCAGGATTTGCTGGCAAGGCGCAAAACGGAACCAATGACGGCGCCAAATTGGCTGCACACGATCCAACGCCTGCAGGAATACCGAACGCGGTTAGCCCGCCTAGTGTAACCAATTGGTCCAATGTCACATCGAAACCGCCGGTTTGGAATAAGAACGCGCTTTCCCCATTGAGGGTGCTCGATACATCCTCAAGTTCTTGCGTGTAGTAATACGCGCCGACAAGCCAATCCAACCTATCCGCCACACTGCCATCAAATCGTATTTCCTGACTGAATGACCATTGATTGTTTGACGCGGTGGAGGAGGCGATATCGACCGAAGAGAAATCAGCATCGACAAGTGTCGAAGTATCAAATTCCCTATACGCCGTAATAGAGGTGAAATTCGCGGCGCCGAAGTCCCAGTTGAGCTCGCCCGAAACACCCCATTCTTCGACGACCGAAGACGGATCAATATTCACGGAATATTCGTCGTTATGAAACCTTGTGGCGGGCAAGATATCGCCGCTGGCGAGTTGAGCTGTTTCAAATGCTGCTCCCGTCTCCACAAAGATACCGTTTGCACAGCACACTTCGTCGAGTTTGGCGTAGTCACCGATCAAGCGGAACGAAATGTTCTCCGTTGGTGTAAAGAGCGCTTGAATCTTTCCTTGATATCTATCTCTTTCATTGGCTTCGGTTCCGAGAAAGACATTGTCAACATATCCATCTCGTTTCGAAATGCTTCCCGATACCCGCGTCGCGAGTTTACCTTCGATTATTGGAACATTGATTGCGCCCTTGAAGTTGAGATGATCGAGATTGCCAGCCTGCAACTCCAACCAGCCTCCCAACTCATCGTCCGGCGCTTTGCTGATATATTGGATCGCCCCTGAAATTGTGTTGCGCCCGAACAAAGTACCTTGAGGGCCTTTAAGAACCTCAACACGCTCCAAATCGACAAGATCGCTGATTGCTGAAGATTGCCGAGATCGGTACACACCATCAATGTAGATACCAACACCTGACTCAAAGGCGATCGAGCCGCCCGTTGTTCCCAATCCGCGAATAGCGATTGTTGTCGTAACATTACTGGCCGCCGTCACAACACCCAATCCCGGGGTGAATTGCTGCAATTCCAGCAGGTCGTCTATGCCTGCATCATCGATAAAATCACCTGTAACTGCTGCGATCGTGATTGGCACCTCTTGAACGCTCTGTTCACGTTTTTGCGCTGTTACAATGATCTCATCAATCTGTGCGAAGGCTGTTGAAGTCCCAGATACCGACATAAACAGAACCGCGGCACCCACTTTCCAATTCCGGGCGCTCTTTGTACCCCTCATAAGCATTCTGTACCTCCCAATAGGCTGGCGCCTAGTAACTCAATTGGACGAACGCTCATGGTAAGGAGCTAAGCCAGCTGGTCCTTAGAATGACCAGTTGTTTTCCGATTTCGCTGCACTTCAAATGCTAGAGTGCTGTCCTTGATTTGAGTTTTTCATTTGGCGCTAACGTTCCTCCCGAAGCGCGCAGTAAGATCAAGCTTGTTAATTCTCTGCCCACGGTGCGGTGCAGCAGGACCTTCAGCTCACTAAACCTCACTACATTGATGAGGTTAGCAACGGGATTTCCGTGAATCAACTAAAAACAAACTTGAATTCAAGTTCAATTATGAGATAGTTGCAAATATGAGCCATGTAATTCTGTGCTGGAGGTTGCTTCGGTGCGGCCTGGACAATTGTGCCAAAATCAAGTTGGCCCTTGAAAGGGAGGCCAGCCCGTTACCCAATTCCGGATCGAGCTAAAGTGGGTACCGTGTATGCCCGTCGTCAGACAAGAAAGGAATTCTCTCTTGGAACCAATTACTGATCTCACGCCCTTTCTGGACGAGGAGCTTGCGGAGGCACTGAGAAGACGTCCAGCGGTAGAGTGGACGGAAAAAGCGGATTTCGACGAGCTGCGTGCAGCAGTGAAACCGCCCGCGATGGAAGAACCAGACGATGTCCGTATTTCAAATATATCTGTGCCGGGCTATCAGGCCGGTAACTATGAAGTACCTGTACGAATCTACTCTCCGAAGAACGCGGTGAACACCAACACGCTTGTTTGGGTACACGGCGGCGGGTTTGTTTCGGGCAGTGTGAATGAAAATGACGCAATGGGTGTTTTCATCGCACGCAGAGTTGGGTGTAATGTCGTTTCGGTCGACTACAGGCTTGCTCCCGAAAACCCGTTTCCCGCGGGTCAGAACGATTGCTATGGCGCCTTGCTTTGGGTCGGCAGTGGCCCTGAGCAATTGGGGGGACGGCAGAGCAAAATTGCGGTAGGGGGAGGGAGCGCCGGTGGATGTTTGGCCGCAGCGCTGACATTGATGGCGCGGGATTTGGGCGGACCAGAGATTTGCCACCAGTTCTTGGTCGTACCAGTCTTGGATGACCGCCTGGAAACACGCTCCGCCCACCTCATTCAAGACCCTCGCGTCTGGAACCGCAAGAAGGCTCAGAAGGGGTGGGAATTGTATTTGGGCGATGCTTATGGCGGCGATGTTTCTCCCTATGCGTCTCCTGCCAGGGCAGAAGACCTTACTGGCTTACCGCCCGCGAGTATCTTTGTGGAGGAAATGGATCTGTTGAGAGACGAGGCCGTGGAGTACGCAAATCGACTGACAGCCAGCAACGTGCGAACGAACTTGACTGTCTATGCAGGCACAAATCATGGGCACATGAACCTTCTGCCTACGGCCCAATCGAGCCGAAAAACGGCACGTGACTTTGAAGAAGCCGTGAAGTTGGGCTTCGGAATACCTGTGTGGAATGACGATTGATCACTTTGGAGGAGGCCAGTGATGTTTATCGGCAGCGATTGTCCAGAGCTTGGCGCTGCCTGAGGACGAAGTCAGTCCGAAAGTCGGCCGAAATGCCAACAGGGTCGGTATACCTCTCGGCGGAATATATATAATGAGCGGCGCCGATCCCTCTGATGTTTTGGTGCTTGGGTCAATTCAACGATGCCGCCGGACGGCTACAAGATATGAAACGAAAAAGAAACGGGTCTTGGTTTACAGAGATACGGAAGAATTGAGGTGAGAATTCCGCGAGACTCGTGTAAGTGAATAGTTCAATCATTTAAGTGCGTGAAAGAAAACAATGAGCCGACTAAAGCGGGCAACAAAAGAAAAAGCTCAGCAACAAGACAAACACGCGAAGAGCGGCGTTAAGGATGATCTGTTGTGGGATAGCCGCTGGGTGCGGAAGCCGCAGCAGGGCAGAAGCGAAAGAACGAGAGTACTCCTCTTGAACGCGGCCCAACAGATCCTGGAAGAAGACGGGCCGGAAAAGCTCACAATAAGCGCAGTCGCCAAGTTGGCGGGATGTTCCGTCGGCAACATGTACCATTATTTTCAAGATAGGCAGACACTCATCTATGCGGTGATTGATCGTTTTGCGGAGGGTCTTGCAGACAGAGTGGAGCGCGGGCTGGATGAAGGTCAGTTCGAAGGAATGTCGCTGATGGACATACTGGAAGCGAACTTCCGTTATTGGGTGAAGCTTCAAAGTCGCTATCCCGGCACGATCCGCTCCAATCGGCTGCTCGCTTTACAAGATCCTTTGATTGCGGCTCGCATGTATGAGTCAGGTCAGAAGGCGAGACACCTGATACTCGATGTGCTCAGGGAGCGATTTCACGAAGTCAATCATCCGGATACGGAACAAGCCGTTATCTTCGTGCTTGAGACATTCCAGTCTATGCTAACGCAATGGACCATGGGATCGTTGCCTGATCGCAATCAATCCCTTCCCATCCGTACCAACGAAGAATTCACCCACGAAATGTTATTGATGGCGGCCGGGTATCTGCAGATTTCCGGGTGGACCGGGCCCAAACAAACCAAAGCCATACTACCGCCAAAGAAACCAAAGGGTTAAGGATAAAATGCGCGGTTCAAAACGCGCAGCCGATCTCGACCCAACTCCTTTGCGATCTGCGAATTCGGCGTTGCCATTGTTCCATGCGGTGCGCCGGGCATGATCCTGAATTCAGTGGAAACTCCGCCTTCGATGAGCCGCATCGCGTAGTCCGTGCCCTCCACCAAAAAGAGATCCATCGCGCCGGTAAGCAAATACGTAGGGGGCAGCCCAGACAAATCGGTTTCACGTGCGGGCGCAGCGTATTTTGAAACGTTGTCGCTACCCGGTGGATCGGCGAGATAGGACTCCCATCCGAACCGGTTCTGTTGCCGGTTCCATCCAAACTCCCCCGTAAAGGGATGCGGGTCGGCTTCCTCCCGGGGCACCGTCCGATCATCTAACATGGGGACGGCGAGATACTGAAAAAGAACAGGATACTCTTCAAGATCGCGCGCCATAAGGCAAAGTCCGGCTGCCAGACCACCACCCGCGCTCTCTCCTGCAATTGCTATCCTATCTGGGTCGACGTTGAGGTAATCAGTATTCTGATGAGTCCAGGCCAATCCCGCGTAACAATCATCCATCGGGCCTGGAAACTTGGTTTCGGGAGAGAGACGGTAGTCGACGGAGACAATGACACAGTCGAGTTCTTGGATCAGCGAAACATAGCCCGCTTCGCCCATTTCCGCGCTGCCAAGAATAAAGCCACCGCCATGGGTATGATACAAAGCTGGGCGGTTCGCTTTTTCCTTTTTGGGGCGATAAATCAAAAGGCGGACGTCCGGGTCACCATTTCTGCCCGGGACGAAGCGTTCCTCGCGAACGATACTAACAGGAAGTGGTTCGCTATTTACCAATATCTCCGCGCTCATTTTCCGGATCGTTGGCAGAATGTCATGCGTTAGCGTGTAGTGGGGCCTCGCTTCCACATGCGCTAGAAGCTCCGGATCTATTAGATGTTTTGATGACAAGTCAGCCTCGTGATTAAAAATGCTACGGCACGTGTTGTTCAAAAAGACGATTAGTCATTGTCAGAATAGGAGCGGCGAGTCCGTATTTTACTGAATCCCAACTCATGCTAACCATCGTCTTCCAGATTCATCATTGCCCTAATCTCGCGCACTCTGGCCTCTCGATTATAAGGGTAGATCGCAGGCAGAGCAGATACATCGTGAAGCTCTTGCCTTGCGTCGTCATCGAACTCAACGTCGAGCGCTCCGAGATTGTCTCTTATTTGGTCGACCGTGCGTGCGCCAATGATGGGTGAAGTGATGCCTTTTTGCTCAGCTGTCCAGGCCAGTGCAACCTGACTGGGAGTCTTGTCCATGCGTTTGGCAACGCGGATGAGCGTTTCGGCGATCTCATAGTTTTTGTCGGTCAACAGCGCCTTTACGCTAGGGCCCATCGCGGCTCGCGATCCATCCGGAGCGGCCTGATCGCGCCTGACTTTGCCGGTCAGAATCCCTCCACCGAGCGGACTATAGGGGATAACTCCTATCCCTTCATTCCGGCAAAACGGCGTATGTTCATACTCGATCCCACGGCTGATCAATGAATATTCCGGTTGAGAACAGTCGAAACGGGCGCCGCCCATCTCCCTGGCGATTGCGTTGGATTTTGCAATTTGCCACGCCGTATAGTTCGAACAGCCAATATAGCGTACTTTGCCTGACCGCACACAATCGTCCAGGGCTCGCATCGTTTCTTCGATCGGTGTTATCGAATCGAAGCCATGCACCTGATACAAGTCGACGTAATCCGTTCCCAATCTGCGAAGGCTGTCGTCGATCGAATCGAGGATATGTTTACGAGATGCTCCCATATCGTTCGGTCCGCGGCCCATTGGGGCAACGCATTTTGTTGCGAGAACGATCTGCTTTCTCTTGTCCTTTATGATCCGCCCGGTGATCTCTTCCGATAGTCCGAGACCGTAAATGTTGGCAGTATCGACAAAATTGCCGCCGGCGCCGACAAACTCATCCAGGATCCTCTGCGCGGTTGCCTCGTCACATCCCCACTCCTTGGGACCAAAGGTCATCGTACCTAGACAGTATTTTGAAACCTTCAGTCCGGTTCGGCCCATCGCCCGTATCTTCATTTCTTCAGCTTTCTCTTGTGTTGTATGACGCTGCCAACTGTTGGCACCGCGCGAACCCATGCATCCCCGTGTCGATTCCACCCAAACATCTGAGTTCAGATCTAATCGATGTCGTATCCCGCTGCGCGCGCCCGAGCGCGTGCATCTGCCTGTTGTTCATAGGGGTAAGTGGGGGGAAGCGCAGAGACTTCGTCAAGCAAACTGAGCGATTCCTGATCCAACTCTATGTCTTCGGCACCAAGATTGTCTTCAAGTTGCTCGATGGTACGTGCGCCGAAGATAGGGGAGGTTACTCCGGGTTGGCTGACCGCCCAAGCAAGCGCCACTTGGCCCGTGGTTTTATCAAAGCGTTTGGCGACGCTCTTTACCACATCGACGATGTCAAACACCTCGTCCGTCAGCAAGCCTTGCAGCCGGGGCGCGAGAGCCGTCCGTGTGCCATCGGCCGGTGTGTCGCCCCGGGTAAATTTACCGGTCAAGATGCCACCCGCCAGCGGGCTCCAAGGTATGGTGCCGATGCCTTCGTCGCGGCAAAGCGGAATATGTTCGCGCTCAATCTCCCGGCAAATCAAAGAGTATTGTGGTTGCAGACAGTCAAAGCGGGCTAGGCCGTTTTCTTTTGCGATCGCATTGGCTTTGGCAAGATGCCAGGCGGAGTAGTTTGAGCATCCGATATATCTGACTTTGCCCGCACGAACGCAGTCGTTTAGCGCTACTATGGTCTCGTCAAGGGGTGTCGTCGGATCGTATCCATGCACTTGGTACAGATCGATATAATCCGTGCCTAGCCGGCGCAAGCTCGCATCTACGGCGTCCAAAATGTGCTTGCGCGATGTCCCTAGATCATTGGGAAGTTTGCCCATGGCCGCGCTACATTTGGTGGCCAGAATGATCTCTTGCCGTTTGGATTTGATCGCGCGGCCGGTGATTTCTTCCGATACGCCCATCGAATACACATCGGCAGTGTCGATGAAATTGCCGCCAGCATCGACGAAGCGGTCGACAATTTCTTGCGAGGTGGCTTCATCGCACCCCCATTTCGGCGCTCCGAAGGTCATGGCGCCCAAGCAAAGCCTTGAGACTTTGAGTCCCGTTTTTCCTAGCTTTCTGTATCTCATAACGCTTACTGCCTCCGCTCGGTCCCGGCCAAATGGGACACGCCAGCGCCCGCAAACTTCATACTATTGCGCGATCCAACAAAGTTCCGCGCGCGCATCAAGCTCCAGAATTTCTCTTCCTGATCGATGCGAGATTTGCACCCGTATGTTCAATTTGTCAATACGAACTTGAATTCAAGTTTAATTTTTATTGATGTCGCAGATTACATGCTGTAGAAGGGTCTCGAATGGATGATATCTTGGAAAAAGCGATGCGGCCTTAGCTGATGTCAGAACTCGAAACTCTTTATAGGGCGGAAACCTGGTCCAATCCTGAATTCGTCCACGATATCTTTTCTGAATTGAGGCGAGAGAAATCAATCCCATTCGTGGAGAGCAATCAGTATCCAGATTTCTGGCATATCTCGAAGCACCAGGATATTTTTGAAATAGAAAGGCGCACCGACATATTTCTCAGTGCGCCGAGAACAAACATCCAAACACGTCAAACTGAAGCAGAAGGACTTGTGCGCTCAGGGGGAAAGAGCAGGTTGCGTACGTTGGTCTCGATGGATCCGCCGGAACATCCGAAGATGCGGATGCTGACACAAAACTGGTTCATGCCGAAGAATCTCTCGCGGCTGCAAACCAGTATCGAAGAGTCAGCCGAGAGGGGCCTCGACCGGTTTGTTGAACTAAACGGTGCCTGCGATTTTGCTCAAGACGTCGGCGTTGAGTTCCCGTTGCGCGTCATTATGACCATTCTTGGAGTGCCCCCGGAAGACTACTCGTCCATGCTGCGCCTGACGCAGGAACTGTTTGGGTCTGAGGATCCGGACTTGCGCCGCCGCGGTGACACGCACTCGGATCCGGAGTTGACGAAGCTGGCTACGTACATGGATTTCGGCCAGTACTTCCTGAAAATGACCGAAGACAGACGAAAGAACCCACGCGATGATCTCGCAACTCTCATCGCCAATGCCCGCGTAGACGGTGAGCCAATCGATGACGCCTCAACATTCGGCTATTACCTGATCGCGGCAACGGCCGGCCACGATACGACGAGCTATTCGCTGATTGAGGCGGTGCATCAATTGGCTTTGGATCCTGACCTCTTGGCGCGTCTCAAGCAGGACCCCGACTCGATGAGCAAGAAGATCGCAGAGGAAGCGATCAGGTTTGCCTCTCCGGTTCGTCATTTTGTTCGGACAGCCAAAGCCGACTACGAATTGAGAGGCAAAACCATCAGGGCGGGAGATTCAGTTATTCTCTGGTACCCCTCAGGCAGTCGCGACGAGGACATTTTCGAAGATCCTCACGCTTTTAATCCTGATAGAGATACGAGCGTCCGTCACGCGTCCTTCGGACATGGCGCCCATATGTGTCTTGGGATGCATTTGGCGCGGCAGGAAATTTCGACTTTTTTGAGGATGCTCTGCGAGCGAACAGATAGTATCGAATTGACTGGAGAACCTCTTTATGCGCAAGCAAACTTTGTGAGCGGAATAAAAAAGCTCCTGGTGAAGGCAGCGCTTGTCTCGGACTCGAGTTTGAGTGATCGAAGCCCCGACTTCCCATCCGGTGGTATTGCCAGTCATGAAGAACAGAACCAATCGGCACTCTAAAGCGAGTTGGGCGAAGCCAGAATGACCGCAAAGATCAAAACCAAAGAGTTCACTTTTACGGCGGAATTGGCCGGACCGGACGACGGTGAACTCGTAATACTCTTGCATGGTTTCCCCCAAACGAATCATGCATGGCGAGCCGAAGTGTCCGCCTTAAGTGAGATTGGGTACCGTGCGTGTGCGTATAATCAAAGGGGCTATTCCGAAGGAGCGAGACCCGAGGGGATCGACTCATACCGCATGGAATTCATTGTGTCGGACGTCTTCGAGATCGCGGATGCTCTTGGAGCCGATCAGTTTCATCTTGTGGGACATGATTGGGGTGGCCAAATAGCTTGGTGCGCCGCTGCCACGCAACCTGAGCGTATCAAGACGCTGTCTGTTATATCGCGCCCTCATCCGAGGGCGTTCATAAAGGCAATGGCTGAAGACACCGAGCAGCCGAAGAAATCAACCCACCATCGATCGCATCTCAGGCCGGAGATGACAGATGAAATGCTGGCAAACGGTGCTGCGCTCTGGCGGCGCGGGCTTCATGCCGTTCCGCCCAAAGATATCGACGCTTACGAGGCGGTCGTTGCCAATCGCGAGGCGCTAGATGCGGCGCTAAATTGGTACCGGGCCGTGCCTCTCTCCAATCTCAAGGGATCGGCAATTCCTGCCGTCGTCGTACCAACGCTTTATGTATGGGGGACCGTTGATGGAACGGTTGGCAGGGCGGCAGCCGAAGGAACGAAGGAGTGGGTTGACGCTCCATATCGCTTTGTTCAGTTACCGGACGTCGGCCACTTTGTGACCGATCAGGCGCCCGGACAGTTTACACCGTTACTCATCGAGCATTTGAGGTCATGTGAGCTCGAGAGTCATGAACAAACGAACGTGATATCAATCGAGGAAAGAACCGCAAGGTGAGTGAGATTAATCCAGGAGTGGAGAAATGAGCGAACATGATCTTGTAATTCGTAACGGGACGATCATTGATGGGTCCGGAGCGGAGCGAAGAACCGGAGACGTTGCTGTTTCCGACGGCAAAATTGCTCAGGTTGGTAAAGTCGAAGGGCGAGGCAAACGCGAATTGGATGCCGGTGGGCGGCTGGTGCAGCCGGGTTTTGTGGACATTCATACTCATTACGATGGTCAAGCGACTTGGGATTCGCAATTGGCGCCCTCCAGTTGGCATGGGGTGACAACGGCCGTCATGGGGAACTGCGGCGTTGGATTTGCGCCCGTCAAGCCCCATGACCGCGAAAGGCTCGTACAATTCATGGAGGGAATTGAAGATATTCCTGGTACGGCCTTACATGAAGGCCTGCCGTGGACGTGGGAGAGCTTCGAAGAGTATATGGATATGCTCGACTCAATTCCTCACGACATCGACATCGCAGCTCAAGTTCCCCATGCGGCGTTGCGGCTCTATGCGATGGGGGAACGCGGTGTGACCAATAATCTTGCGACTTCAGACGACATTCATGTGATGGGGGATCTGGCGAAGCGAGCCATACTCGCCGGCGCACTCGGCTTCACCAGCTCCCGGACCGTGAACCACAAATCGTCGCTGGGCGAAACAACGCCAGGCGTACATGCGGCCTTTGATGAGATGGTGGGTATCGCTGAAGCTGTCGGTTCAACGGGGAAAGGCGTGCTGCAGCTTATCAGTGATTTTAGAGATTTTGAGAAAGAATTCGGAATGGTGACTGAGATGTCGCGCCGTTCTGGTCGGCCGATTTCGATATCGATAGGTCAAACTTATATCAAACCGGAGAACTGGCGGCGTTTGCTTGATGCGATGACCAAAGTACGCTCTGAGGGCATTGAGATGAGGGCTCAGGTTGCGACAAGGGCAATCGGGGTCATGCTCGGTCTTCAAGCAACGACAAATCCATTCGATGATTGTCCCGCATATCAAGCAATTGCAGACCTTCCATTGAACGAGCGCGTTGCCCGAATGCAAAACCCTGAACTGCGCGCTAAGATCCTCAATCAGTACAAAGAGCGGTATAAGGACGAAGCAGATAAACGGCAACGAAAGCGCTGGGAAACAATCTACGAGCTGGGAGACCCACCGAACTACGAGCCTGATCCCTCTACGGCGATTGCATTCAAAGCCAAAGAAAAGGGCATCAGCCCGGCCGAACATGCCTATGACTACATGCTTCGCGATTCAGGAAAAGCGATGCTCTACATGACAATCATAAATTATGTCGATGGCAATTTGGATTGCGTGCGCGAGCAGCTCATGCATGAGGCTGCTGTGCCCGGACTGTCGGATGGGGGCGCCCACGTAGGCACCGTCTGTGATGTCAGTTTTCCAACCACACTCATGCAATGGTGGGGTCGGGACCGCCCCCATGATCGTATTCCGGTTGAAACAGTCGTTCACAAGCAATCAAGGGCGACCGCGGAAGCCGTTGGATTGCTTGACCGTGGGCTGATTGCTCCTGGATACAAAGCCGACATAAACGTCGTTGACTTCGACAAGCTCCGTCTTCATGTCCCTACAATCGTCCACGATCTTCCCGCAGGCGGAAAAAGATTTCTGCAGAAGGTGACCGGCATCGACCACACATTCGTGTCGGGTATCGAAGTGGCATCGAACTCTGAGTCGACCGGCGCTACGCCAGGGCGGTTGGTTAGAGGAGAACAATTCGTATAAGTTTTCACTGTGTAAACGAATGCATCCCCTTCCAAAGATTGGAAGCTTCTGTCTGGTCGCCGGAGACATTCGGCGACCTTTTTTTTGCGACCACGTTCAATTGTCAGGATAAGTCGGAGTCCACTTTTGAAGCCATCTCGGCTCCGCAGCCAAAATCATCCTTTCATTGACGGAATAAATCACGGGATAAGTCCCGGTTCCCTTGATCTCACCTTCACGCACCTTGATCAGTGTCGCCCGTAGGTCCGTCAAGTCATCGTGATTATTTGAGGGCATTGTTCCATCTTCCGGTCCGTGGGCGCCATGAATGGTCGTCCGAGAATTCGTAGATTCGAGGACACGCTCTGTCGTTTGCAAATAGTCTCCCAAGTTTGAAGTAGGGGTCAACGCACCGGCCAAAGGTCCGGATACAAAGTCTCCTGAGAACATGATTTGCCGATCGGCATCATAGAGCGAGACTGAGTTGTCAGTATGCCCCGGTGTGTAGAGCAGTAAGAGACGGCGTTGGCCGAGATCAATCACTTGGCCGGGCTTGATCCACTCATCAATCGTCAAGGTGGGCGTCTCTATCCCCTCTGCGGAGCCAAGATGTTGCTCCCAACTAAGTGTTAATTCGTTTCCTCTTGCCTGATCGCGGATGTGGGGCAGATCGACCACCGCGATGCGATCGAACGAACCCTCCCGGCCGGTGTGATCATAGTGAAAATGGGACGGAAGAAACGTCACCGGAAGATGGGTCAATGACTCAACGACAGGCCGAATATCGCGATGTCCCGGACCGCTATCGAATAAGAGAGCTCGCTCATTGCCAACAATGAGATAGCTAATGTTGCGCGCCCAATAGTGTGGCTCCGAAATGGCGAACGTTTGCGGATCTAAGGACACCACAGTGTAGTATTCCTCGTCCCCGAATGGAACGGCTCCGGCAATCACCTTTGCATCTTCAATAAGCTGAGGTTCTTCACCAGGAGTGGTAAGGGACACGATGATGGCGTGACGATGGTTGACAGCGAACCATGCGACAAGTGCGAACGCCAATAAGCCAATCACTATAAATTTCCGCACGGAGCACGTCCTTTCTCTTCCTGGTTCCAATCCCGTCTTCCAGTGGACCATTCATTCCGAGAGTCGCTTTGAATGCGAGTTCCGTTCCCATCATAATCGGGCAGTCCGATCAAAGTGGCATCGGCAAAGTTTCTTGTAATTGAAATTGAATTCGTATTCAAAATTTATCATACTGCTTATCGTGTTCAACTCCTTAGTTGCTGGTTTCTGAGGGAGAAGAGGTCATGCCAGGCAACAGTTTGGGTCCGGTATGTGCGTCTTTGCGAAATGTAGATTTCGCATTCGATCCGTCATCGGGTCGAGAGAAGGCGCATGTTTAGCCAACAGACCACCTCAATACCACGCCGATTGTCTTTACCGGATCAGAAATGGCGCGTCCTGATTTTATTGCTTATTGTTCAAGCGTTTTCCATTGGCATCAGCATCTTCTGTTTTACATTTTGGGTAGAGCCATGGATGAACGAGTTTCAAGTATCACGGCGTGAAGTGATGATCGCCGTTTCCGCTCTGACCTATGTCTCCGGCTTTGCCTCGTTCTTCGCCGGCAGATGGATCGATCTGTACCCAGCCAAATATGTGGTAACAGGTGGTCTGGTGTTTATGGTTCTGGGGATGTTCATCGTTTCCTTAGCCCAGAACATTGGGACCATATGGCTTGTTTACGCTCTGATCTTGCCGGCCTGCATTTCACTCTGTGGACCGCTTGTTGCGATGACGCTCGTATCTCGCAGTTTCGGGGCGCGGCGCGGATTGGCGATGTCCCTTGTCACGATGGGAACTTCGCTGGGCGGTGTGATATTCCCAATTGTAGTTGCGGCGCTGCTCAATGAATTTGGATGGAGGTCAACGTTTGTCATTATCGCGGCTGCATCGGGTTGTCTTCTGTTGCCGGTCACTTGGATCATTCTAGACAAAGAACCGCCTCCACATCCAATGGGTGATGTACAAAACGTGACCGGCAGTCCACCGCGCATGAAAGGAGGGTTCTCTTTTGTTCTTAAGGGACCATTCTGGATATTGGCGTGTGCGATGTTATGCGCCTGGTGGGTGTTTTCAAGCATGCAGCACAACGTCCGGCCCTTCGCCAGCGATCTCGGCTATTCCACTTCTGCAGCCGCTTTTCTGGTTTCAGCAATGGCGCTGTCGATGAACGCAGGTAAGCTGATTGTGGCTTCGCTCGCTGACCAGATTGATGTCCGATATCTGCTTCTAGGCTCAAAGGTTCTGATGGCAGGAAGCTTACTTAGTATAACTCTTTCTACGGATTATAAGTTGGTGTTGCTGTCTATTGCTCTGCTTGGCGTTGCCGCAGGAAGTTTTCTCCCTCTGCAAGGGTCGCTTCATGCCGGCATCTATGGGACGCAGATGATGGGCCGGACGATGGGCATGGCGGCTCCGATTCAGTCGCTTTCCGCATTGGGAGCGTTCTTTGCCGCTTGGACCCGAGATGCCTCAGGCAGCTATGATCTATACTTCCAATCTGCCGCGTTCGCTTTGTTGCTCACTTCAGTTTTATTGCTCGTCCTGCCAGCTCCTCAGCTTGCAAAGCACAATCCTCGGATGGGAGAACAATAGCAATCGCCGTTTAAACATTAGAGGCCGCGCCCATTCAAGGGGAGGGTAAACTGCCGAACTTTGAGCCGTTGACACGAAAGCCAGAGACTATTTGGAACTCGCAATGCGCGCTTCCAGCGGTGTCATGCCTGTCCAATTGCGAAAAGCGCGGTAGAATGAATTCGGGTCGCGGTAGCCGAGAAGATAAGATATCTCTTCGACGCTGTGCACGCCGTCCTCTAGATAATGCAGGGACATTTCCGAGCGTGTGGCGTCGAGGAGCGACTTGAAAGTCTCTCCCTCATTCTTCAGGCGACGCTGCAAACTACGTTTGCTGATATGCAATCGCTCACACACGGAGGTCACAGAGGTTTGACCGCTTGGAAGCAGCTCCAGCAGTGCTCGTTTGACTCGCGCCGTCATAGGCTCGTCTCGATTGTGCTCCAACAATTGTGTATGGAAACTACTTTCGAAGCGGGACCACAATTCCGCATTCTCAGAGATAAAGGGCAGCAATGTATCTTCATGGCTCAAAACGATCGCGGACTTGTCTGCGATTTCTGCAGTCACACCAAGATAATCGTCGAGTGCCTTCTTGAATCCAACCGGCCGGGGAATCGAAGCGCGAAGCGGCGTTAGTTGAGCGCTGGTAAAAACGCGAGACGACTCCAGAAAGTGCACCAGCTGGTAGATGGCGGCACCGGTGGGAAGTGGAGAGGCAGGTTCGCAGGAAATAAACGAAATTGCGACACCTTCTTTTGTCCCGCGAAAGTCGATCGTGGTCGGCCCGACAAGGGGCTTCAGAAGCGCGAGTCGTTCGAGCCCTGTTGCAATATTGGGGCTGCAGGAATAAGCAAAAACTGCTGCGTTCAAAGGCCCATGCGCCATCTCTCTGGCCAGATACAAAGTAAGATCGTCTCGCTGCGACTCGGCACTCAGTGCACGGCCGATGCCAAATATCTTTTGCGCTGGAATGCGGTTTCGTTCGTCGTTCAGGGCGTCCGGCGGCAGTCCGGCGCGTTTGAGGACCCGTTCCGGAGAGATTTTGAGGATCGCGCAGAATTTGCGCGTTGCCACAACGAATGGATATTTGTCCCTTCGGTTCATCTGTGGATCTTGCGCATCCAAGTTTATTGCCTTTCAGCTTAAAGCGATGACCCGATTGTAACCAGGGCGTTCCTCCGCTTCAATCTGAATTGGCGCGCGTCGTTATAGTTTTGGCGCAGTCTGCAAGAGCACATCTGAAGGTCCATCGGTTACTCTGCGGTCCTGGTTGCATGGAGAGGGCCGCCTGGACAAGGGCGTCCTACCATTTTCAGGGGCATGCCGATGATTAGAATCACCGTCAATGAGGCAATTCGTGAGCTGAATGTAGACCCGAATATGCCTCTACTTTGGGTGTTGCGTGAAGAGTTAGAATTGGCGGGCTCAAAGTTTGGTTACGGCATTCCGATCACGCGATCATAAAGGGCGTTCGGGTGCGCGAGCTGTCATTGTCGAAGCAGTGTTTTCCTTCACCAGACAGTTTAGGACGTGTGACGGGCTAACAGGAACAAGATCGCGGTTCAATCCAGATCACTCTATGGAGTTCAATCATGGAATTTGAGTGTCTCCAGTTCGAAGTTGCTGATCAGGTCGCAACGATCACACTAAATCGGCCGGAACGGTACAACGCGCTTAATCCCATACTTCGCCAGAATATTCTTGATGCAGTGCAATTGTGTGAGCGTCAAGAAGACATCAGAACCGTGATCATCACCGGTGCGGGTAAGGCATTCTGTTCGGGCGGAGACATGAAGGAAATGATGGAGGCTGCGGAGAAGGGGGAGACTAATCCGCTGTCCAACAAGCTTTCACCGATCCGTGATGAGATCATTCTGGCCATTCGGGGCTCGACTAAACCTTATATCGCGGCGGTCAACGGTGCAGCAGCGGGAGGAGGAATGGGGATTGCCCTTGCCTGCGACATTCGTGTTGCGTCGACTGCGGCGTGGTTTGGGCAAACCTTCTCAAAGCGGGGCATGCATCCCGATTGGGGTGGAACTTACTTTCTCCCGCGGCTGATTGGCACGGCGAAGGCCTGCGAGTTGATCTGGTCGGGCCGTATGATTGATGCAGAAGAGGCGCTCCAATTGGGGCTCGTCTCGCAAGTGCTCGAGCCCGAAGAGCTGATATCGGGTGTTGGCGATATGGCGCTCACATTTGCGTCCGGTCCCCCGATTGCCATCCGCCTTTCCAAGCGGGCAATTTATCGAAATCTCGAAGCAGGCCTCAGGGAGGCTCTCGAATTCGAAACATACGCGCAAAACATTTGTGTGGAGACGGAAGATGTCAGGGAAGGTGTCACCGCTTTCCTCGAAAAAAGAGAACCCAAATTTAAGGGACAATAGGGAGGCGATCATATGACCAGTCGTGAGAGTGGGGTTGGGGCCCAGCCCGTCGGTCTGATCAAGCAGAGCGAATCGGGCACGTATCTCCTCGTTTTGCTATTTTTGGTCTCTGTCATGAACTTTCTGGATCGCCAGGTCCTTTCGATCGTTCAAGAAGACATCAAACTCGAACTCAGTCTAACGGACGGCCAGTTGGGGTACCTGGCCTTAGGGTTTGGTCTGGTTAATGCATTCTTTGCTCTGCCTATCGGCCGAATGGCCGATCGCGTTCCGCGTAAAACTGTTTTGGTGGCGTGCCTGACGGTCTGGAGTTCTGTGACCGCCATGGCAGGCCTCGTTACCAATTTTGCGCAACTATTGATTACGCGCATGGGTGTTGCTCTGGGCGAGGCGGGCGTAACGCCGACGACTTATTCTTTGATTTCCGACAAGTATCCGCTGAAGCGCCGCGCAACCGCTATCGCCGTTTGCAGCGCCGGTATCCCCGTTGGATTGATGCTTTCTCTTTTCTTTGGGGGGATTATCTCCGACACCCTGGGATGGCGTTGGACATTTGTTCTCTTTGGCGTGCCCGGATTGGTTTTGGCTGCTGTCTTGTGGTTCACCGTGAAGGCGCCAGAGCGGGGCCAAGCCGATGGCGTCAAAGAAGTCAAAGAGTCTAGCTTCATGGACTCTTTCAAGCATCTCTTCACGACACCAACGTTCGTATTGATCGTGGTCGGATCAGCGTTCAAGTCGATTGGAACATACGGCATTCTTCAGTGGATTCCGACATTTTACATTCGAAAGTTTGAACTCAGCGCCGCGCAGGTCGGAACGACGCTTGGGCCGATCATGGGAATTGTAGGACTGGTGAGCCTGATTGGTGCGGCGTATGCGGCGGACCGGCTCTCCGAGCGGGATCTGAGATGGTATACATGGATTCTGACAGGGGCGATGGTATTGGCGTTTCCCTTCAATCTGCTCGCGTTCACAAGTGGCAGCTATGTGGCATCCCTCATCTTTATGGGCGCCGGCATATTCTGCGCCAATTCCATGATCGCGATCACGAACAATCTCGTTCAAAGCACGGCGCCTGTACAAATGAGGGGCGTGGCGTCGGCATCCAAGACAGTAGCCCTCAGCTTTGTGGGGTACGGTATTGGGGGAGCTCTCATTGGCCAACTGAGCGACATCTTTGGCACGGAGAATGCTGGAGATGGACTGTCTGCTGCACTCATTTTTGTATCGTGTACTTATCTAATTGCCGCTCTGCTCTTTTGGGCGAGTTCGTTTAAAGTGCGTACGGACGTAGCGGGTGCTCAACATGCATCATCAGCAGCATAAAGTGAAACCGCGGCTCGTCACATCGCGCGTTTGGCTTCTTCTCTGCCTGCTTGGTATTGCCGGATGCGGAGATGAGGGCCCAGTTTCGGAGAAGGCAGACACCCGTTCGGTGTCTTCGATGGGCAAAGATCACCAGGACGGTGAGTGGTTGTTGCACGGACTGTCTCAAGGAGAACAACGGTATTCGCCACTTGCCCGGATTAACGCGAATAACGTGAACGACTTAGCTCTTGCCTTCGAATACCGTGACTTTGTCGTCCGTGGCAGAACGGAACGTGGCCTGCAAGCTACGCCGCTTATGGATGATGGGACGCTGTATTTTACCGGCCCGTGGGATGTCGTGTATGCGGTTGATGCCCGCACCGGTGAAGAAAGGTGGGTTTATGACCCGGACGTCGACGGCGCACGTGCCCGAGTGGCCTGTTGCGATGTCGTCAATCGAGGAGTGGCCCTCCGAGATGAGAACGTGTTTGTTGCAACGACTGACGGGTATCTGGTCGCCTTAGAAAAAGGAACCGGCGAAGAAGTTTGGAAGACGAATACATTCGTTGACAGGACAGCCTCCTATACCATCACAGGCGCACCCCGCTTGGCAGGTAATCTCGTCGTTATCGGGAATGGCGGCGCCGAAATGGGCGTGCGCGGCTATGTCAGCGCGTATGAGATCGAGACCGGCGATCTTGAATGGCGGTTCTATACAATACCGGGCGCGGGTCAAGACGAGACAATCGATATCGCGCGGGCGCGCAAGACCTGGAGCGACAACATGCCCTGGGAATATGGAGGCGGCGGAACAGTCTGGGACTCCATGGTCTACGACGAAAAACTTGGCATGCTGTATATCGGTGTGGGGAACGGGGGACCTTGGCCCGCCTGGGAGAGAGGGGACGGCGCAATACATGACAATCTCTATTTGTCGTCGATTGTGGCGTTGGACGCAGAAACTGGTTTGGCGAAATGGCACTACCAAACAACGCCGGGGGACAGCTGGGACTATACAGCGACCCAACACATGATCCTGGCCGATATGGAGTGGGATGGCGAAGTTCGTCAACTCATCATGCAGGCGCCTAAGAACGGCTTTTTCTATGTCCTTGATCGTGAATCAGGTGAGCTGTTGTCCGCGGAACCCTTCGTACCCGTTTCTTGGGCAAGCGGTGTGGACATGGCAACAGGCCGGCCGATACTAAAGGAGAACGCGAATTATTCTAAACAGGACCGCGTTATCACCCCCGCGCCCGGTGGAGCACACAACTGGCCGCCGATGGCGCTTAATCTTGATACAAACCTAGTCTATATTCCGGCGGAAGAGCGTTCTGGGAAGTACGCAACTTATGACGATGGTAGGGGCTATTTGAGCGGATCGAGGAATACGCGCGCCCTGTCCACGTTTCCCAACGCGAAAATGGATGCGGATCTTTTGGAGGGCCTCCCCCCTCTTAGACTCCACAGTCAGGTGATAGCTTGGGATCCAGTCCGTGGCGAAGCGGTTTGGAAAAGTGAATCCCAACTCCCGTTCACGGGTGGGCTGCTCACGACAGCCGGGAATCTCGTCTTATCCGGAAGTTCCGCGGGTTTCTTTAACGTATTCCATGCTGAGACAGGAGCTCTGCTTAAATCGATAGAAGTCGGTACGATGATTACCGCACCTCCGATGGCCTATGAGCTGGATGGTGAACAGTACATCGCGGTACTTGCGGGAGCTGGTGGTGTTGCGTTGGGCAGGTACCACCCTGAGTTTGCGCCTGTGAAGTATAGGAATCAAGGACGGCTGCTTGTGTTTAAGCTTGGAGGCAATACTGTCCCGCTTGCACCGCTTAAAGAGGCGCCGATACAGAACGCTATTCCGGCCGGCCTTCCAAGCGATGCTGAGACTCTGCTTCTCGGACAGGAACAGTTCGAGCGTCACTGCGTGCGATGTCATCAGCCTCGGGGTTTCCCAAGCGGGTATCCGGACCTTTGGAACATGTCTCCGGAAACCGACGAAATGTTCAATGAAATCGTGCTCGACGGCGTAATGGAATATGGTGGTATGGCGGAGTTCTCAGATATTCTGACGTCAGAGGATGCACTTGCCATCCGTGCTTATATCGCCGCTGATCGTGAAAAGGTTCGCCGAGGTGAGGTTCAAGCCGATCGAATTCAGCTGCATTGATAGGTTAAAAAAAACGGAATCCGAACATGACACTTTTCATCGGAGTGTTTTGTCAGGTGACAGGAGCCGGAGACTACGAAAAGCGAACTTGCACGCTCAAAGAGAGCCCCCTCGAAAGGGATATCTTAGGTCAACATATTCGCTCAATGGATAGAAACTGAGTATACGGAGAGGTTGCCGTTCTCGTGATGTGAAACAACCACCAGAAAGATGCAAAAGGAGAGGGTGATGGCTGAACACGATCTGGTAATTCGAGATGGAACCATCATCGACGGGACCGGTGATCCGCGTCGATCAGGGGATGTCGCAGTATCTGATGGCCTCATTACCGAAGTGGGCAAGATCTCTGGCCGTGGCCATCGTGAAATTGCTGCAGACGGGCGATTCGTTCAGCCGGGTTTTGTTGATATCCACACGCACTATGACGGCCAGGCCACATGGGACTCCCAACTTGCGCCTTCGAGTTGGCACGGCGTAACGACGGTGGTGATGGGCAATTGCGGCGTCGGCTTTGCGCCAGTCAAACCAACTGACCATGAACGTCTGGTTCAGCTGATGGAAGGTGTAGAGGATATTCCGGGTACAGCCCTTCATGAGGGTCTTCCCTGGGCGTGGCAGGAGTTCGAGGAATATCTGGACTATCTAGACGGGAAACCGCGCGATATTGATGTCGGCGCGCAACTCCCTCACGCGGCACTTCGCCTCTTCGTGATGGGAGAAAGAGGCGCTGCCCGTGAACCGGCCTCGGCCGACGACATAAATGCGATGGCAGACATTTCTCGCCAAGCAATTGAGGCGGGCGCGTTAGGATTCTCGTCCTCTCGCACGGTCCGTCACAAATCGTCGCTTGGAGAACCGACCCCAACCCTGAACGCAGAATTCGCCGAGCTCATTGGAATTGCAAAGTCAATCGGATCAACAGGTCGGGGGGTCATCCAGCTCATAAGCGACTTCAAAGACTTCGATACCGAGTTTGAATTAGCGAAGGCAATGGGGCGGGAGTCGGGACGCCCGGTGTCAATATCGGTTGCCCAAACGTCCGCCGATCCGACCAAGTGGAAAAGGCTACTGGACGCAATGTCCGCGGAGACGGCCCGAGGCATAACAATGCGAGGTCAAGTGGGAGCCCGTCCTATCGGAGTTCTTCTCGGGCATTTGGGATCGGTTAATCCGTTTAAGGAGTGCCCAACGTATAGAGAACTTCGGTCGCTACCATTTGCCGATGTCGTCAAAAGGATGAAAACCGAACCTGTGAGATCTGCCATCTTGCGGGAGATGGAAGAGCTTGGGCAAGCGAAGGGAAACCCGGCACGGTCACCCTATCAGTGGGACAAAATCTATCCTCTCGGTGAGCCGCCAGTTTACGAACCTAATCCGATCACGTCTCTGTCGTATCAGGCGTTTGAACGAGGCGTTGCGCCAGCAGAAATTGCTTATGATTACATGCTGGGTGATGAAGGCAAGGCCTTGCTCTATATGCCCATCGCCAACTTTGTGGATTGGAATTTGGATGTGGTTCGCGAGCAATTTCTACACGAAGCTTCTGTGCCTGGTCTATCGGATGGAGGCGCCCATGTTCGTACCATCTGTGATGTGAGCTTTCCGACAACGTTGATGCAATGGTGGGGTAGGGATAGGCCTCGCGGACGAATTCCTGTCGAACAGATCGTCGCAAAACAGTCGCGTGCGACCGCCGAGGCCGTTGGACTTTTCGATCGAGGTCTCATAGCACCGGGGCATAAGGCAGACATCAATGTGATCGACTTTGAGGCGTTGACACTGCATGGGCCAGAGATCGTCAACGATCTTCCGGCGGGAGGCAGCCGATTCCTCCAACGTGTTACTGGTATTGATCACACCTTCGTCTCCGGTGTTGAGGTTGCGAGCAATTCTGAGTCTAGCGGAGAACTGCCGGGGAGTCTCGTACGAGGCGGTAAAAGCGTGTGCCGGTAAGTGGCGAGGCCTACCAAAGGCGAGGGGTACTCAGCAGGCGTTAACGCCTTTGCGGCCGCCCGTGTTACGCTGCTTTGGGTCGTTGGGAAAAGAAGCTTTTCAAATCAATGAACTATCAGCTCAAAGATAAGGTGGCAATCGTGTGTGGAGCGGGAGCTCCCGGCGATGGAATTGGGAATGGTCGAGCCGCTGCCATTTTGTTAGCACGGTTGGGATGCAAAGTGGCTGTCGTTGACCGCGAAGGTGAATCGGCCGAAAAGACTGCATTAATGATCCGGGAAGAAGGTGGAACTTCGCTTAGAATCGAGGCGGATGTCACATCCAGAGACGATTGCGAACGAATTGTACGCGCGACAACTGAGAGATATCTCGGTATCGATTTGCTCGTAAACAATGTGGGCGTTGGCAGCCAAGGGTCGGTTGTGGCAGAGGACCCCGATCGATGGGATCGCGTCATGCAAATCAATGTCAAATCCGTGTTCTGGATGTCGCGATTTGCTATTCCTGAGATGATAAAAAGGGGTGGAGGTGCGATCGTTAACGTGTCTTCTATATCGGCATTCAGACCACGCGGCCTCACGGCCTATTCAACCTCCAAAGGCGCGGTGATTGCGATGACACGCGCCATGGCGGTAGATCACGCCCAACACGGGATCAGAGTGAACTGCGTGGCGCCTGGTCCGGTGCATACGCCTAGGATTGAAGCTTATGGTCTTGGTGAGGAACATCGAAGGCTCCGAAAAGAAGCGTCACCATTGAAAATTGAAGGGACCGGCTGGGATGTGGGAAATACAGTCGCGTTCCTACTGTCTAACGCTTCGCGTTACATCACCGGGCAGACTATTGTGGTTGATGGGGGCGTTTCGCTCGTAGCTGCCGAACGATAACAGGAGATCCATACGATGGCGCGTGTACCTTATCTGGGAAAGGATGATCTGCCGGAAGAGTATCATGATTTGCTCCAAAGGGATATAAACCTTGCAAAACTGTACGCTCATAGTCCGGAAGCGGGTCGTGGTCTTGCTCGTGTCGGTTACTGGATTAGATACAAATGCGATTTAGACCCCCGGTTGCGAGAGCTGGCGATTCTTCAAGTGGGATATCTTTCCCGTACGCCTTATGAGTATTCCCATCACATAAAGATTGGCCGCGACTTCGGAGTATCCGATGATGACATTCGGGCAATCGCTTTGGAAACAGAAGGAGAAGAAAGCGATATTGATGAGCTCGCTGCGCTCGTTCTCCGGGGGGCGCGAGAAATGACCTCCGGCCTCGAAATGAAAGACGATACGTTCAAGGCGTTGCACAAAGAGCTGGGTGATGCAGGAATTGTCGATCTTACAATCGTGATAAGCTTCTACAACAGCGTTATCCGTTTTCTGACCAATCTCCGCATCGACGTAGAGGACGACTACTTACCGTTTTTGGAAGAGTTTCCACTCCCGGACTGATTTAGATTTGGCGGTCTTTGTGCCGACCGCATTTAAAGCGCTGCGATTGGCGGAAGATTCGTCCAAATCTGGAAACGCTTTATAGGAGTAAGCATACTACTTTCATTTTCTTATAAGGCCGATTCACACTATTGGGCTAGCCTACCTTATTGGCGAGATCATTCAGGTTCTGGCCTTTCACTTGACGCCATTCGGTCGCTGGAGCAAGCGGAGATTGAAACGGTTACTCCGTCTCGAGACGAGGACATCCTATTAGCCTGTACTCAGTCCGGGAACCCAATGTAGCGAACGAAATTTTCATTTGGCTCCCGGTCCGACACGACTCGGTTTGCGGGAAAGCTGTCATCCGGATAACCCATTGCGATAGCGGTCATGATCACTTCCTCATCGGGTATGTTTGCGACTTCGCGTACGATGTTTGAGCGGGAGATGCCCTGTCCATTGACAACACACCCGATACCGCGATCCCAGGCGGAAAGAACGATACCGTAACACAGCGCACCTAGATCGAAGTGACACGTTACGCCGGGGTCGAGGCAACGGTCATAGGTCAGTATGATGGAAACGGGTGCATCGAATTGCCGAAATCCGCGGCGAACCCAATCTTGGCGCTTTTCCGCATCATGGCGTTCGATTTTCATCTCGGCAAAAAGTTTCTTTGCGATGTCCACTTGTCTCTGTCGATGCAGTCCTTCGTAGGGTCCGTGTGTAAAAATCTCTCGCTGTGGAGGGGCGCCCGCTATCAACTCTTCCATATTCCGCCGTCGAACGGTATCTAGGGCTTTTCCTGTCAGAACGTGAACATGCCAGGCTTGTACGTTCATGGACGAGGGCGCTCGCTTCGCCAACGTTATGATCTCATCAATTACCTGGCGTGGAACGGGCTTCTTCTTGTAGCCGCGGATGCTCCGGCGCGACGTGACGAGATGTTCAAATTCCATGGGGCCGTATCCTAGTTTCTCGCAACACAAGACTGCTGATTCTCAATGCACCCCTCAGAGTCTTGTTTGGTGGGCTTCCAAACGCACTTTTCGTGTCCGACTAAGGAAGGCGCATTCAATCGAATTTTGATCTCAACATGCCAGTAGTTTTGCGATCAATCAATCAGCCTGCGTATCTTACTTGGGTGCGGTGATCCAGGAAATACTCTGAACACTGCGTCATCAAAGCCCACTTCTCTGTATAGCTCTAGGGTTTCGCGAAGTTCTCCGAGATCTGTGTTTTGGTTGACATGAATGGTGGATACCATTGCGCGCTCTCCTCCTGCGCGTTTGTAGGTACGCGCTGTTTCCACCACCTCCTTTGGTTTTCGGTAATGACCAGAGGCTATCCACCCATCGTAGTCGGAGATCGCTCGAGCGATGCCTTTTCCCCAGGTCCCATAGAAGATCCTTGGGCCGCCTAATACGCAGTCCCACGGCGTTAGGTTTGCACCGCCTCTCTTACCTGTTTGCATGAGTTCGCGGAATGAATCCATGGCCGAATGGAATGCGTTGAACCGGCCCTCATAATCGCGATCCAGGGCGCCAAAGTCGAGTTGGTTTGAACCCGACCCAACTCCAAGGATCAATCGATCGCCGGTAATTTGCATTAGTGAGAAGACACGGTGAGCGAGATCTACTGGGTGGTAGAGAGGGACTTGGAGAATAGCTGTCCCTAATTCTATATCGTCCGTGAGCGTAGCTGCGACAGAAAGCGTTGTAAAGGGGTCTGGGAGCATGGCGCCGCGACCTATTGATTGTGCGGCCCAAAGACTCTCAAACCCTTCAGCCGCGTAAACCCTAATCTCCTCGGCTATGTGTTTTTTGTTCTCAGGTGAGCCGATTGCACCCAACAGTGCTCCTAGTCTCATTTTCGAGCCCATCCTTTTTTTGCGCCTTCGTACTTGTAGGTTGCGTAATCGTGACACAATGGGTGAAGGCACTTCCTTATAACTCTTTTGAACGCGGTGCGTGTTTTGGCTATGGTTTGGCGCCATCGATCTATTTTAGGAGTTCGTGTTCAATGCTGCGTCCAAAAAAACCCGGCAAGCAGCTTTAGCGCTCGCCGGGCCAATGCGTCCATCTTCACAAGAGGAAAGGGATGAGGAAAATGGAACTCACGGGTGTCTAGTATCTGAACGTTGCCTCCAAACCGATTTGTCTGCCCTTGGACATCGTCGAGTATGTGCTGGTTCCGGCCAGTGACCCGCCCAACTGGGTATCGCTGGTGAAGAGAACATCGTTCGTGACATTCCGTCCAAAGAGCGAGACTTGCCAGTTCTCGAGGTCCAGCGGCACCCAGGCAACGTTGAAGTCCAGCACGTCCTGAGTCGGAATGATTGCGTCCGTGTTCGTTCCGAACGTGATGGCGCGGTGACTATATGTAATGCGCGTCGACACCGTCCCACCTGCTCCCAGATCCAGATCATGGATGAGAGATGCGGAAGACGTGAAATCCGGTGCGTTGGGCAGCGGCAGATCAAGATCAGCTTGGTCTACAAGGCCATCGCCCGTCAGGTCAAACTTGACCTCATCGTATTCGGCGTCGAGAAAGCCCACGCTCCCAATGAAGGCGAGATTGTCTGCCAGCTGAATCTGTCCATCGATTTCCAAACCCTTCACCGTCGCATCAGCGGTGTTCGCGATTCTCTGCGACGGCCCAAGAGGTGTGGTGGAGATGACAGCGCGTTGCAGGTCTTTGGCCTTCATCAAAAAGGCAGCAATGTTCAACCTGATACGATCGGTCGGATCTGACTTGATGCCCAGTTCAAAGTTCTGGATCGATTCTTCATCCGACGGACCAGGCAAATCGACGACTGCCGAGTTCCGCAGATTGTACCCGCCAGAACGAAACCCGGTTGACCAATGGCCATACGTTAGCAGATTGTCGAACCACTGATATTGGAGACCAGCCTTGTAGTCGATGTTCGACCAAGAATCGGAGTCTTCAAAATCAAAAGGGCACGTGCCTTCGTTCACACGGCAGAAGCCAGGGATAGTAGCGCCAGGCTTTGGCGCGGTCAGGCTTGCGACTTGTACCTCCTTTTTCTCGCGCGTGTAACGAATGCCGGCGTTGACGGTCAGTTTGTCAGTCGCCGTCCAATCGGAATTAGCAAACACGCCGAACACCTTATGGTCTTGAATACCGCCGCCGCTTTGACGCACCGCGCCGCCGAAAATGCTGCGGTTCTCGTTGTAAATGATATCCTGCGTGAAGTAGTAGAGGCCTGCCGTGACTTCCACCGGGCCGAATCCCCCGGCATAGCGAAGCTCATTGGAAATTTGATCCTGGTCGTTCGTATCTCCAGTCGTTTGTGGATCGGAGCCGGTGGGAAACTCCAGGCAGACGGAATTGAAGATTGTCGCAGGCGTCGCGTCAATGTCCAAACATGCCCTTTGTTCATAGTCACGCCATCCGAAGATGTTGGTGATCACACCATCGCCGAATCCGACGCGCCAATTGGTTTCAGCAATGACCTGAAGCCACTCTGAGGACTGTTCGCCCAGATTGTTGACGTTGACGAAATGGCGGTCACGGTCTGCATTGAGACCGAGGTCTCCGGCCGCGTTGACGTGGGAATGTGCAGCGGTCCCTTCACCTTCTTGATCTCCGTACTCAAATCGAACGAGAAAATCCAGTTCTTCAATCGGATCCCATTGCAAGGCGGCGCGAAACAACTTGGTTTCGCTCTCGCCATAGTCTTCCCCATTGAACGCATTCTTAAACCACCCCTCATCTTTGTTGTAGTAGGCGGCGAGTTTTCCCTTAAGTTTGTCTGTGCCAAGAGGGCCTGAGACTATGCCGCTAAGGGTGTAATCTTCGCCAGTTCCCCGGAAGCCCGAATTGACGGCGCCACTGAACGTTGCTGTTAGCTCTTCTGTTGGCCGCGTCGTATTCACCAGAACAGCGCCGCCGATCACGTTTCTGCCGAACAAAATGCCTTGCGGTCCGCGCAATACTTCGATGCTCTCTATGTCAAAGTTGTCGAACATCACGCCGGCATTGATGCCGTAATACACCCCGTCAACGAAGGCACCGATGGATGGATCGATACTCGGAATGGAATTCAGGGTCCCCATGCCGCGAATGTTGAACGCGGATACGCCCTTAAACGTGCCGATTTCTCGAAGCGTTGTGTTTGGGATCAGTCCGCTGATGCTCGATAAGTCCTTAAAATTGAGTGCGTCCAACTGGTTCTGCCCAAATGCGGTTACCGCGATCGCGACATTTTGGACATTTTCTACGTCCCGTTTTTTGGTTGCTGTAATGACGATTTCGTCCAACACCGAGCTGACCGCTGGTCGTGCCGTGTCCTGCGCATAAGCGGTCAGTGGCAGGATTGATGAAGCCGCCGCAGCTACAAGCGCCGCCTTTAGTTTCTCCCTGGTCATATACCCCCCTTTTTTCAGGTTTATTTGAGCAGGGCGATTTCACACCCCACATTTGGAGATGTCTCAAATGATAGAGAGAGGGTCGCGACAGTGAAGAAAACGGCACCATGTATCGTGTACACGATGGCGGATTTCCTCGTGTTTTTGGGGGTTAAGTCAGTCTGCAATGAGTGTTGCAATACTGCCTCAGCCTCGCTGGCCTAGAGGCTAATTTTGTCCAGAGGTATTCCCTCAAATGTTGAATTGAGATCGGTTCGCCTGATCCGTTTTCGGCAGACGAAGGAGTCGCTTATCTGGACTGCTGGGCGGAGAATTCTTTTTTCGCGTTATGATACTCTGCGACTATCTGGTCACACAGGTCTCCGACGGTTTCGACTGACCGGATCATGCCGATGCCTTGACCGGCTGTTTTGACCCTCGAGTGTCTGGCTTTGGCAGCGGTTGGCTTGACACGCGAACCAGGGCGCATCGACAAAAGTTCATCCGGATTGATCCCTTCCTCAACCAGTGTGGACTTAACCCAGTGTTGAGGTGCGCCCGTTAACGCTGTTGAGAAGAGCAGGTCCTTAGCCGAGCTTTCGACCATGATTTGGTCGGTGTACGCGTCCGACAAACTCTCTGAGGCTGCTATGAACCGGGTTCCAATGTAAGCCATTCTGGCTCCCATCACCTCAGCTGCAAGGACATCCCGTCCCGTGCTCATGCCGCCTGCCAGAATGATCGGTTTTTCAGTGACCTGGCGGATTTCGTTCAACAAGGCGAAAGGATTGACGGTACCTGATTTGCCGCCGGCTCCACTGCTGATGGCGATCAGGGCGTCCGCTCCGGCCTCTGATGCTATTTCCGCATGGCGAGCGGATGCAACGTCATGAAACACCAGGCCACCATAGTCGTGGATCTTCGCAAAGACGTCGTTTGGCGCACCTTTGGAGGTCAACACAATCGGAACTTTGCGTTCTATACAGAGCGCCAGGTCAGCCTCCAGCCTTTCGTTCGTGCGATGTAGGACGAGATTGATGGCCCAAGGGGCTGGTGCATCCAGCTTCGCAACACCGGTTTCCATTTCATTGAGCCAATGGACGAAGTCAGCATGCGTTCGCGTTGAATGCGCTGGAAAGCCGCACATGATTCCTCGCGAACAAGCGGCAAGTGTCATTTGGGGATTGGAAACGAGAAACATTGGCGCGACGCACAGCGGGATTTTCAGTGTACCGCCGAATGTGAAATCTAAAGCCATGCCGCTTTCAGGGACTCTATCGGAGGCCGTTGCTTTTTTCGCAAGCGGAAGGCCAACTCTTCTCTAGTCGAGCCGTTTGCTCCTCGCGGTCCTGTTCATGAGCAGAAACCACTTCGAGTTCCGAAGACAACTTGGCGTTCAACGTGCGAAGGCACTGCAAGACCAGATCCTTTTTTTCCTCTATCCGTTCGATGGGGCCCGATACAGTGGCCGCTAGTGGAGGGCGGTGCTCGCTCCGAGGAAGGCGGATGGAAAGACCTGCGATGCCCTCAACTCCCTGTCCTCGCGAGTGCGCAAAACCTCTTGAACGATAGAGCCTGACTTCCTCTGGAGCGCACGAAGCAGTTCTTTTCCACAACGGGCTGGTTGTCTCGGTGACCGTTCGGCGAACCAGCCGCTCAATGGTCAAATCACTCTCCAGGCCAAGAAGAGCCCAGCCTGAGGCGCAGCAACACAAGGGTTTTAAGTAGCCTGACCTAATATGGAGTGCGTCGGGGTCAATTGGGGCTTGGGTCAGTTCCTGTGGTGCATTATGCACCAGAACGTAGTGAGCGTGGATTCCGTTACGCATCGCCAAAGAAACAGTTTCGTTCACTTGTTCTGCGACCTTCATAACCAGTTCAGGGAGCTTACTTGATTGCTCGTCGCTTGAATTGATCCAAGAGCTTAGGAACGAAATTCTCAGTGTGGGAAAGAAAGTTCTGCTCTCTGTATCGTAGCCTAGATAATCGAGAGCTACCAGCAATTGAAGAAGCTCTGAAGTACTTGACTGCGGCATAACCAACTGTTTGCTTATTTCCGTCACCGTCAGTGGTCGCTGGATAGACGCAAACATTTCAAACAATTCAATGACTCTTCTTGCTGACTTTATTTGTCCTGCGGTCATGATCGGCTTTCAAGTCAATGGTCAAAGCCAGTGGAAGGACTTCTTATCCGCTGGCTGCGCTGTCAATCGCACGCATTAGACTGAACACCTCATCAGTGTGTTCACCGACTTTGGGCGAATTGCTGAATATCTTCATCGGAGACCCGCTCAACTGGAACGGAAATCCCTTCACTAGTGCTCCATTGGGACTATGCGCGAAGATGTCAGACTCAAACAAAGATTGGTCTTCAAGAATAGTGAACCCGTTTCCAGAAACGACACCGCCTCCGCCTGCGGCGATGAAAGCCTCGACAGCTTTATCGGCGGACAGATTTTCCGCCCATTTGCCTACGGCCAACAGATCCAACGAGTCTAAACCATCAATTTCTTTCACGAGATCAGGGTGTTCGGCGGAGAGTGCAACGTACTGATTAGTCGCACATTTGAACATTGCTGAGAGCGTTGGACGGCCGCACAGTCGTCTTACTGTGTCAGCATTATCGTCCGCGCTATTTGAAACCTCTGCCAGCGCATCTCCCAACTGGTAGACCGCACAGTCTCTTTGAGAAATATCGATGTGCCGGGCCAACCCATGCCGGCGGCAATCGACTGCATAGGCAGCAACTGTAGCGGCCCCGTAGAGGCAAACGATTTGGTCGGGATAGTTCAGATTGCGACCGGAAATAACCGGGACGCCATCCTCATAACATGTGAGGGATGCAAATCCTGAGCTGGCCTCCAAGGTCGAGCCAAAAGTCGTATGCTCCGCCCCTGGTCCATCTAAGCCCTGTCCGGATATGGAGGCCAAAAGAATACGTGGATTGGCCTCACGCAGTGCATCGAAGGTGATACCAAGTCGGTCGAGAACGCCTCGCCGATAGTTTTCCAGAACGATATCGGCAGATTTGGCCAGGTCGAAGAATTCTCGTTTTCCTGCCTCGGTTTTCAAGTCCAGGGCAATGCCTAGCTTGTTGCGATTGTTGCTTTTGAAAACAGGTGAGTCCGGGTCGTCGCTGTTTGGCGCGCCAGGCCAGATACGGAAGGGATCTGCCCGATTGGGTGCCTCGATCTTTAGGACTTCCGCTCCCATGTCCGCAAGCAGCGCGGAGACGCCAGCGCCGGCCGTTATGATTCCGAAATCCAAGACTCGAAGTCCCGACAGTGGCAATTTATTTGCAGGCGGATCAATCACTGGACCGAGTTCAGACTGAATTTCTTCAGCAACGCGATGAGGCAATTTTGGGACCTTGGTTCCATTCGGCTTCTTCTCAAATGCGTCCCTGTGCAGGAGCAACGGATCTGAGAAAAGGTCTGATACGGTGTAGGCTGGAGCGCCGGGAATAGCGTGCTTGACCATAGTTTCGGAGAGAAACGCCTTCGAGTGCTTTTCGAACCAGGCCCGCACATGTTTCATGTATCCGTCCCGGTTTGCTTGGCGACCTTCAAAAGTACTAAACTCATCAGCCCTGAGGGCGGGCTCGTCAATCATCTCTACGATCGAGGCCCAATCGCGCTCATTGAACACGAACGCAGTATGACCATCTTCGCAGTCGAGAATCGGCCATTCGGCCTGATCTCCTTTGCGCTTGGATTCGCCTCCCAAAGAGGCATGGATTGCCGACTTCCAATTTACCCAAGCGAGCACGCCAGCGCCGTTAATGGTCGCCGAGTCCTTTTCGCCAAATCGAGAGTATTTCAGCGCGATCGAAACAATTGCGGCGAACGCCGCATAGCCAATTGTATGGGCTGCATAATTCGCCGCCGGAACGAGTGGTGCCTTGTCTGGGTCACCCAACAAATGTGCAATACCCGAAGATGCAAAGAGTGTTTCTTCCGTCTGCCATCTTTCCAAAGAAATATTTATGTGCGGGGCATTCGTGGCAGGCTCACCGGGCGCTCCGGTGGTGAGGATAACCCGCAAGGTTTCATCAGGCGCGCTCTTTGCCCATTCTGAAGGTTCAACGCCGACGACTTGTACGTCTTCGGCTTCATAGAAGCTGTTTTCGAGGCCTTGAGGGAGCTTCCCGGAAGCGTAGAGGGCAGCGCCAAAGCTCTTGGCGATACATGCGGCGAATCGAAGGGCTTTCTTTCCTGGGATAGATGCGGAGTCCGAATAGACTTGCAGTATTTCCAGGTTGCGTAGCATCTCACTGTCCTCCCGATCCCTTGTGATCGTGCCTGACCTGCTAACGGCACTATATGAGGAGCGTGGCGGGCATGAGTAGACTCGTCCCTCCTGATGGCGCTGTCTGTTATAGTTTTGGCGCTTCCGGCAAGAGCCAACATTGTCGCCTCAAAGCTATACTCGTCTGATGGCTTGGTTTAACCTCGATTTTCGTGATTGGCCGGACAGTCGGGCTAAAGCTAGAGGAGGAGCCTCGCGAACATGGATCTGACGTTTGGTGGTACGCTGAGGATCCCGTTGATCGCGGCTCCGATGTTCTTGGTGTCAACGCCGGCTCTGGCGCTTGCGACGTGTTCGCGGGGCATAATGGGAACCTTTCCGGCTCATTGCACCCGGTCGCATAAAGCCTTCCAGGATTGGATTCTCGAGATGGAAGCCGGCCTTGATGCGTTGGACAGTCCGGCGCCTTGGGGGGTCAATCTTGTGGTGCACCCATCGAACGCGCGCATGGAAGGGGATTTGGAGCTTTGCATACAGCACGAGGTTCCTGTCGTCCTCACATCAAAGGGTTCACCCGATAATGTCTTTGATCGGATTCACGAATACGGGGGGATTATCTTTCATGATGTTGCGTCCGCCCGTCACGCGGAAAAGGCGGCCGCGGCGGGTGCGGATGGATTGATTGCGGTGTGCGGTGGGGCAGGAGGGCATACCGGAACCATAAACCCTTTTGCTCTGGTAAACGAGATCAGAGAAGTAACCGACAAACCAATTATCCTTTCAGGTGCACTGAGCACAGGTCGCGATGTGCTTGCTGCCCAGACTATGGGAGCGGCTCTCGCTTATATGGGAACACGCTTTATCCCCGCGGTAGAGTCGGGAGCGGACGAACACTATCGGCAGATGTTGATCAATTGCTCGTCTAAGGATGTTTTCTATTCGGCCGCGCTAGATGGGGCTCCGGCCAACTGGATCACACCCAGCCTGATCGAGTCAGGCATCGATTTAAAGGAATTAGCCACGACAGTTCCAGGTGAAGTGGTGTCCGCAGGGGTCGTGAGAGAGCGCTATTCGAAGGTAAAGAGCTGCGGACATGGAGTGGGCATGATTAAGCAGGTGGAGTCCGCTGCTGACATTTGTGATCGGATTATTGCCGAATACGAGCGAGCTAAGAGTGAATTAGCGTCGGCGTTGGTCGCATAGACTGGAATAGACGGTGTTGGCGGATCTTAATTGCGGTTGAAAGAAAGGGACAGAAATATCCCCAATTTATTGATCGATAGTGCAGGGGGGATTGCGACTTTGATCCTGAATCGCGCGGCAAAAAAGAACGCGCTTAGCGTCGGTCTGCGTGACGAGTTTCGGGCATTTCTTCAGGACAAAGAGTCAAGCGTGAAGGTTGCCGTTCTAACGGGAGATGGAAACACCTTCTCCAGCGGTATGGATTTATCGGAACCCGGCGGTGAACAGGTGATCCGCGAAATGTGGACGCTCATCAAAGGGATCTATGAAAGTGACATTGTGTTTATTGCAGCTGTCAATGGACCTGCACGGGGAGCTGGTTTGACACTGGTCAACGCCTGCGATTTTGCGATCGCTGATCCGTCTGCAGATTTTGGGATTCCCGAGATTCGCCATGGATTCTACGGTCCTGGAGCGGTCCCGACGACGCAACTGGCGGTCCCCAAAAAGTTCGTTGCGGAAATGGCTCTGGCGGGAGGGATCGTGAGCGCCGAGCGCGCCGCTCAGGCGTTCCTGGTTAACTCAGTTTCTGCGCCTGGCGCCTCGCTGGCGGAAGCGCTCCAGCTTGCGGAGCGGCTCGCCAAGATGAAGGCGTCGGCACTGGCGACCGTAAAAAAGGGTCTGAACTCCCTGCCATACGGCGACGCACTTCGAGACCAAGGCCTCGAGCTCGCGCTTGACCTCAATCGCGCTCTTGTGCGTTCGGGAGAGCTGCGCGCACCTAATCAGACAGGCCGGTACAACTCAGGTTCAAATGAAGACGGTTAGATCATGAGCTACGAAAACGTTTTGGTGGACTCTTCTGGAACGGTTGCCACAATCACTTTGAATCGTCCGGGCCAAAGAAACGCTCTGAGTCGGGCGCTACGTGACGAACTGAAGCACTACTTTGATCATGGATTAGAAGGCATAAAGGTGGTTGTTATCACCGGCGCCGGTCCGGCATTCTGTGCAGGAATGGATTTAAAGGAGCCAGTAGGTCATGACGAAGGGCGGGAGCAGTGGTCCTTTTTTCGAGACTTGTTCAATCGCCGTCAAATATTCATTGCCGCACTAAATGGGCCGGTGGTTGGGGCGGGTCTCACACTGATGAGCGCGTGTGATCTCGCCATTGCAGACCCTTCCGCAAACTTTGCGTTGCCCCAGATTACACACGGCATCTACGGGGGCGTTGCGGCCGCGATGCTGCATCTGTCTTTGCCGAAAAAAGTTGTCGCGGAAATGGCTTTGACCGGCATCCCCCTGTCAGTAGAACGCGCGCGCGAACTGGGATTGATCAACGCGATATCCGAGCCGGGCGAAAGTCTAGCCATGGCCCAACGGCTTGCGAACCGGATTGCTGGTTTCGAACAGTCTGCTCTGAATACTGCAAAACACGTCATTCAAAATGTGCCGGACGACGATGCGCGGCGGGAAGCGGCCCTCAAGGAAGTGAAACTGGGTCAGTTGCTCAGTGCTCCGCTTCCGGAAGATCAAGTTATCGACACACGGTTTGGTGGCAATCGAACATCCGCGGAATCATAGGCTGGGCTTTTGGACACTGGATTGCCATGGCCAGTTCTGATCATGCCGTTGGTGAACTGAAAGTGGATTGGCGTTGGCTCCGTATTGCGTGCTCAACGTCCCTCCTGCTGGCATTGGTTTGCCTTACACTACCGTTCGCGGAGCGCGCTGCCACGACCGGGGTCAGAGCCCTGACTTCGGGAGCCTTTTATGCTTCGCACCTGTTTCAAGTCGGATCGGAGATTTCCAACATCTCGATATTTGGGCACATGATCGCAGGCGCCGTCATCACTGTCCTAACGCCGCTACAGCTTATCGGGCCATTGAGAAAGGCGGTTCCCAGTCTCCACAAAGGACTCGGTTATGTGCTTATTTTCGGAGGTCTGCTGAGCAGTGTTGGGGGCCTGGTCTATATTATCGCGAACGGAACCGTTGGCGGCCCTGTGATGTCCTTGGGATTCGCTGGATATGGTCTTTGCGTGCTCGTCTGTACACTTCAGACAGTCCGATTTGCACGACAAAGAAGTTTCATGCGCCACCGGGAGTGGGCTTTGCGGCTTTTCGTACTGGCCATCGGATCCTGGCTTTACCGCGTTCATTACTGGCTTTGGTACGACGCAACGGGAGGACTTTGGATGGGACCCCAATTTTCCGGTCCCTTCGATCATGTCCAGGCGTTCGCCTTTTATGTGCCTTATCTGTTGGCCGTCGAAGTCTATTTGCGGATCCCTTTTCGATCGAACGCGTATCTGCGCTGGAAAGGCAGGAAAGATGAACCAAACGTCGACACAAGCTCTGTCTGAGTTTGTCGTGAATCTAAAGCTCAAGGACATTCCCCATCAAGTACAGGAAAATGCCCGGCGCTCTTTCATAGATACGCTGGCGTGCATATTGATTGGATCCCGCGAAGACGGTGGAAGACTAATCTCTCGATACGGACGGAGCAATATATCCAAACACGGATCGTCTGTTTTGGGGGCCGAAGGCTATCGCACCTCGCCGTCAGATGCTGCCCTCGTGAATGGGACACTGGCGCATGCGCTCGATTATGACGACACCTATTCGACCATCGAATATGCATCAGTGGGAAGAGATTCGGGCGAAGATGGTGAGCCAGAGGGCATGAGTGTGGGGCACATGGGAAGTTGCCTGCTCCCGGCCGTATTGGCTGCAGGTGAACACACCGGTGCTTCAGGAGTGCAGGCATTGGAGGCTTATGTCGCGGGATTTGAGGTTGCGTGCCGGTTGGGTCATGCCATGGGGTTTCAACACTATTCAAAGGGCTATCACAGTACATCGACTTTGGGGTGTATAGGCGCTGCGGCTGCCTCCGCAAAACTGTTAGGACTCAGTGCTGAAGACACATGTACCGCGTTCGCAATAGCGTCGTCTCAGGCTGGCGGCTTGCGGGCAAACTTTGGGACGATGGCCAAGCCGCTGCAGGCGGGAAATGGGGCTCGTTCGGGGGTGTTTGCCGCGTTCTTAGCAAAGACAGGGTTTACGGCGTGCAAAGATGTATTTGGAGATGAACTGGGGTATCTAAGTGTGCTGTCATTGGGTGGAGGCAAAGGGCCGGAAGCGATTATGGAGCTACCTGACGGTGGCTTTCATCTGTTGAGGGGGAATTCGCTGAAGTTTCTACCATGCGCGAACGCGCTGCAAAGCTCGCTGGAAACGATGATCGATCTATCCAAGGAGCATGATTTGCGCGCGGAAAACGTATCTGAGATTCAACAGACTGTACTCATGCCCAGATATCGGGTGTGCACCAAAGACGGCGTCTCCTATAATATGCCTTCCAAGGGACTGGAGGGAAAATTCATCTTGCCTTTCGGTCTTGCGGCAGCGTTGATCGATCGCAAGATATCCCTTTCAACTTTTACGGACGAATATGTTCAACGCGCCGACTTAAGAGAACTGTTTCAGCGGACAAACTTGGTGCTGGACTCCAAGTGTGGGGTCGAGTCGCTGAAGGTCAGAATGCAGGATGGAAGAGTGCTTTCTGCGCAAATTGGGGCTTCGAAGGGACACTGGTCTTCTATGTTTCCCGAGGACATGTTGCGTGATAAATTTTTGGATTGCGCGACCGAAGTGATGCCGGAACAGCAGGCGGCTGAATTATTCGGTTTGGCAAACGATCTGGAAACTCTCTCGAATGTTGGAGAGATGATCGATCTGGCACGGATGGACTAAGTTTGACTGGCGCATGTTGCGGCACGGACTATAAGAGAGGCGACTAGTCTCGGTGAATCGTTGCACTTCCGCTGCCGATAAAGTCCTGCTTTCCTAGCGGCACTCCGTTGTGCCGGAGTATGTTGTACACGGTCGTTGCGTGGAAATAGAAGTTCGGCAACGCATACTCGCGCAAATACAATTCCCCGTTGGGATACGAGACTTGGGTTCCGGTCCTTAAGTTGAAGCGAACGGGTTGATCAATCGTGGAATGGAATGCTTCGGGACTTAGTTCTTTCAGCAGACTTTTTGTTCTTTCAATCGTGTCGATCAAGTCGGAAAGGTCCGCCTCAACATAGTCCATCTTTGGCGGCTGTTTTCCGCAAAGAAGATAGCCGCCCCTAAGTGCAAAATTGCATCCTATTTGAACTTGTTTCGCGAAATGCAGCATATTCGGGAACAAGCGAAAGGACGTGATGGCGCTTTCATGAATCGTGTGCTTTTTGCAGTGCTCTTGAGCGAGCTTCAGATGGTGCTGCATATTGGTGAGGCCGAGCAACAAGCTTGGAATGCAATATTGGTAGGTCGTGTTCGCCATGTTAGTTCGGTCTCAAAAGATCAGCAGACAAAGGGAATCTTCTTCTTCCTACGTGCTCATTAGGTCCTTTGCTCCCTGTGCTCGGTATTCGAAACCTGCTTGGATTAAGCTATTGGCGCATCGAAATAAGCATACGGCCTGAAAGAATAACGTCGAAACCAAGCCATTTTGCAGTCAAATTCGAAGACCATCGTGTATACGATGCGTGAAGACAAACAACACTGCTGAGGTTGAGGCGATTTCGGATGAGCTTCCCATATTTTTAGGTCGGCCCATCGCTCGCGCGTAAGAAGCGCAAGGACGAGAGAAGGCAATCCGGTGAACTACTGGTTCAGCACATTTACGGTCAACACTTGGCGCAGACCTAATCTCGAATGTGGACCAGTTGCTTTCCAAAGTTCTTGCCCGCCAACATGCCCTTAAAGGCTTGAGGCGCATTCTCTAAACCTTCGGCAATCGACTCACGATATTTGAGTTCGCCTGACCGCACCAAATCGGCCAATATTCCAGTAATCTCTTGATGCTGATCTTGCCATTCGCTTACAAGGAAGAATCTATGCTCCGGGGGTGAGTCCATCGACCCAAAAATATGCATTGGGGTCTCAACGGACTCGGGGGATTTCGTGTTGTAAACTGAAACAAAGCCACAAATTGGGACCCGGCTTCCTTCGTTCAACAAAGGAACAATGGCTTTTGACGTTTCGCCGCCAACATTCTCGAAGTAAATGTCAACCCCGTTGGGACAGGCGGCCTTGAGTTTCGCGGAGAGATTTCCCTCTTTGTAGTTGATGCACTCATCAAACCCTAATTCGTGGACGACATATTCGCACTTTTTCGAGCCTCCCGCTATTCCAACAACAGTACACCCTTGCTTTTTGGCTAACTGACCTACGACACCGCCCACGGCCCCGGAGGCTGCAGATACGACAACTGTTTCGCCAACAACGGGCTTGCCGAGATACATTAGTCCGCAATATGCGGTACGCCCGGGCATGCCTGCAACGCCCAAATATGCTTGTATGGGGATTCCCTCTGGCTCCACTACATGAATTCCGTCCTCAGAACCCGATGCAACGTAGTATTCCTGCCAGCCCGCATGGCAGGTGACAATGTCCCCAACTTGGAACTTGTCAGATCTGGAATTGCTCACGCGTCCAACAACTTCTCCCGGCATGACCCCTCCGATCAGTATTGGGTCTTGATAGCTTTCCATGTCGTTCATCTGGGGCCGCATATAAGGATCCAAAGACAACCACAACGACTCAATTAGAATTTCGCCGTCTTCTATGTCCGGAACATCAAATGTCTCAAGTGTCAAATCACCGTTCCGAATCTCACCGTTCGGCCTTCGGCTAAGGACAATAGCCCTGTTCCGCAACGCCTTCTTGCTGCCAAATAATCTGTGCAGTACTCTTCGTAGCATTCTGACCCTCCGTCGGACATCGGCAGCTCAAGAACCAATCCGAATTGGTGTTGGAAACCCGGAAAGGAGAAAATGCGTCCATTAGTGATGGCTGCGTATCTTGCCAAGACATGTCGCTTGAAGTACTAATCGGACTATAGTCCACTTACAAAATGTCTGCACCAGAGTCAATCAGTTGAAACCCGGTTAGCTATTGGAAAATCCGTCATGACGAAGAGCGCCCTGAGCGAAGTAAGGGAGTGTTTTGGATTATCTGAGTTCATGTCATCCAGAAGATTCGCAGTGGTCGGAGAAGGTGACTTATCCTATTGGTTCGACATCGTGGGTCTGGCGACAGAGACGCTCGGTGCCTTTGCCAGTTGCTTATCCAGATACATTCAGGATGAAACCGGTGAGGCCTGCGCCGTTGAAATCGACCGGCGTTTGGTGGCATTTTGGACAGCCTACTCCATACGGCCGATAGGTTGGTCCCCGCCGTCCGCGTGGAATCCCATCGGCGGCGACTACCGGGCAAAGGATGGCTGGATTAGATTGCACACGAACCATCATGCGGAGCAAGCATTGAGCGTTTTGCGGTGTGCGCGAGAAGGGGAAGCTGTAGCAAAGGCCGTCGCAACATGGGAAGCCGAAACGTTGGAGAACGCCATCGTTTCGGCTGGCGGTTGTGCAGCGTCCATGCGTTCTATCGAAGACTGGCGCCGGCACCCGCAAGGGCAGGCGATTCGTGAGGAACCTTTGGTGGCTTGGTCTGATTGGCCGTCCGTTGATGTTGAAACCGATACCTACTGTTCAGATGAGCCATTGAAGGGACTGCGCGTATTGGATCTCACGCGTGTTATTGCCGGACCTGCCGCGGGCAGGTTTTTGTCCCTTTTCGGCGCAAATGTTTTGCGCGTAGATCCGCCGTTTTGGGAGGAACCCGGCATTGCTGCCGAAATGACGCTGGGAAAACGATGTACAGGATTGGATTTAAGGACAAGTGCCGACCGAGAGGCATTGGGCGCTTTGATCAAAGGAGCTGATGTTTTGCTTCACGGTTATCGGCCGGGCGCCCTACAGAAAATAGGATTTGGACCGAGTGTGCTGCGAGAGCTGAATCCTAGACTCATCGACGTTAGTTTGTGTGCGTATGGCTGGTCCGGGCCTTGGTCGCAGAGACGAGGTTTCGATACCTTGGTGCAAATGAGTTGCGGTATGGCTGATTATGCGATGACTTTTGAAGAAAAAGGCAGGCCTGAATTCCTGCCGTTCGCCATACTTGATTATTCCACGGGTTTCTTGATGGCCGCTGCCACTGTTGAAGCCCTTCGTTGGCGGAAAATGGAGGGCCGTGTTTCGTCGGTCAAGCTCTCTCTAGCGAGAACTGCGGATTTGTTGGTGCGTACAAAGCGTAATTCACTTGAGGATATTCAGACATTTGCGCCCGAAACGAAAGACGACGTCGATCCATGGGTTGAACAAACGGACTGGGGACCGGCGCAAAGGCTTAGACTCCCATTTAGAGTCGCTGGTCTGGACCCTAAATGGAGGCACCCAGCAGGTCGACTAAGATCAAGCCCGGCGACCTGGTCCCAGTTCGATTGAGGTTCATGCGCTGTGGACCACGAGAAGAGTGATCAGTCTTAATCCTGTTGACAAGTTGCTCGAAAATTCATAAGTGGACTATAGTCCGATTAGGTGTCGAATTGGTGATGTCTACGAACTATACCTGAAAGCGACTTGGTGTCGATGGAACCAAAACGGCTTCAGGTGCTTTGAGGCTCACAAAGTATTCTGGGCCATCGCGCGCGATCATTGGGGTCTTTTGGCCCTTTGTTTTGTCGCCCGTATGTCCCTCTGTCACCTTTGGCGGCACCACTTATGAATGTGACTGCAGACTTTCTTAGCCGGGCAAAAGGAACACCTTTGAACTGCAGTCACGAATAGCCGCATTGGCGCTATTCATCAAGTCAACCAAGGATAATTAGAGATGACCGCCGAGCAGCTAAAAGAAACCCGCTTTCGGTTTTCGGGAGTTGATCAAGTACTTCTTGAGGCGCGAGCGAGCGACGTGCTCCCCAGAGAACTCCGTCTACTCGGGTACAAGAGGGTTTTTATTATTTGCTCAAGGACACTTAACACCAAAACAGATGTCATCCGGAAGATAGAAAAGAGTCTGGGAAACCATGTTGTTGGCGTCACGGATGAAGTCGGCGAACATGCACCCTGGAGCAACATTTTCGCCGCTGCGAAACTTGCCAAGAAATCTGAAGCCGACGTTATTCTGGGTGTCGGTGGTGGCTCTGTCATCGACTTTTGCAAGATGGTCCAACTTTGCATTTCAGAGAATTGCTTCGAAAAGGAAAAAATATTTCAATACAAAATTCGTTGGACGGACGATGGGCCCGTATCCGGCTCCAATGCTGCACCGGCAATCCGTCAAATTATTGTACCGACGACTCTTGCGACGGCGGAGTGGACATCTGGTGGTACGCCCGTTGATGAAGAAACGAGGCTGAAGACACTTTTTTACGTTCCCCAAAGCGGTCCCGAACTGATCCTGTATGACGCGGAGATTCTGAGTCGCACCCCACCGCATCTGCTTTTATCGACTGCCACACGTGGATTGGATCATGCCATAAATACGCGATGTGCGGTCGTTCAGCATCCGATGGCAAATATTCTAGCCGAGGAAGCCATAAAACTCTTTGTCGAGAGCATGCCGTTGCTAAAGCAGGACTCCCGCGACTTAAACGTTCTTAAAAACTGCCAGTTGGCGGCTTGGTATACAGGCATGTGTCAACAAAGTGTGATGCACGGGTTCAGTCATTTTATGGTCCATGTGCTTGGGCCGTATGCCAAGGTATCTCATAGTGATGCAGCTTGTGTATTGATGCTTGCCCAGGCCAAGTGGCTTGAGGGGTACGCAGAGGAATCGCATAATGCGATCAAGCAGAAGCTTGGCAGGCCAGATGAAACGCTTCATTCTATTCTTCTGAAGTTATTGAAGCAATTGGATATGCCGACGACGTTGTCTGACCTAGGAGTGGATCAGGCGCTGGTCGACGAGATGATCCAACCGGCGTTAGACTATGAATTGGTCACATCGAACAATGTACGGCCTATCCAAACAGCGGAAGATATCAGGGCGGTGATGAGTTTGGCGTGGGAAACCTAAGCGGCTCGGACCTCACTCGGCTCGCAACAAGGCTTTGGTCAGCCACTCCAAGCGCTGAATCTCCAACCGATCTAGCCGTGCCGAAGACTTCGGAGTTGCGAGCGTTAGCGTCGGAATTAGGCATTGTGCGAACCAATCACCGCGACCATTAGAGACGATGGAGTTATAGGACGCCGCGAGCGTATGTTTGAGCCAGGCTGAGGCTCCGGAATCAATCCACCAATCTGCGGGCATGTCTTCGCGCATGATGGTTGCGGAAATGAGGTCGGCATGCTCCATATTGAACTTTGCCATGGCCTTGACGAACCAAAGAAGCAGCTCTTCTCCTTGCTCACCTTTTTCGTTCTTTCGGTGAAGTTGTGTCTGCACATCTGAGAGTTCGTCGATAATGAGGGCTTTAGCGAGCGCGGACTTATTTTCGAATCGCCGATACAAAGTGCCTTTGCCGACGCCGCTTTGGGCCGCCAGGTCAGACATGCGGAGCTCCAGAATAGACATCTTCTTCAACATCGCTCTTGTTTGCTCCAAGATCAGCTGACGATTGCGCGCAGCGTCAGACCTTTCATCGGGAAAGTACTCGGTAGGCAAATGATCAGGCAGATTGCTGAAAGTGGGCATGTTGATTGGTGTATCTTTGTTAGATTTCTTAGTACTGTGTATCGGTGTAGCAAGAGTTCGCCGTACCAGCCAACATCGCTTGACCCTTCAAGTAGACATCACTGAACCTTGTTGGAAACGAATTCACAAATTGGTGACGAGGGATTTAGGCGCGATTGGGTAAATTGAGTGGGTCTTTCGCTTGATCCTCCCTAGATAGGACGGCAGAGTGACCTGATTCAGCGAACTGGGGCCAGTTTGGAGTGTGTTTTCAGGGACCGGAACCGGGGGCAGGAATGCCTGACAAACGCTTAAAGCCGGAAGTTATTATCCGCAAATTGAGAAAAGCCAATGTCTTGCCTGGGCAAGGCAAAACGGTTGCAGAAGCGATCAAGCAGCTTTTTAACCCGAATGTCACCTACCAGCTATCGAGCAAAGAGTATGGCGGTATGAAAGTGGATCAAGCCAAGCGTCTCAAAGATCCAAAAAAGGAAAGCGCTCGGCTCAAACGGCTGTTGGCTTATACGGGACTCAATAAAGCGATCTTGAACGTAGTTGTCGAATGCCTGAAAGCTCCTTCAAAACAATTTGAGCGGAAAAGGCTGCGGTTGGAGGATGGTCCATCCGTCTGCGGCCTCAGCACCAGTACCACGATTGGTCTTGTGACTTTGTGCAAGCTTATCCCCTTGCAGGTCTTCTTTTCGATTGAAGTTTCCGATTGCAACATACAATTTGTCTGAGGTCCCGTGTTCTTCGATCCATTCGATCAATTCCGCAAGCTGGTGGTTGTATTTTAGGCGGTGTCTGCTGCCGCTGATCGTCATTTTTGTGGTGCAGAAGGCTTTGAGATGAATTGAAAGGATTCAAAACTCGTATCTGCCGTATGTGATGGTCAGATTGTCCTGCCCGCACCCACCATCCGAGCCAACGGCGCAGACCGGGCGATCGATCGAGGATCAAAGTGAGGCGAGGACGCGTCAAGCCGAGCAAGAGGCTATGGTGATTTTTTTAATCATTGTGATTGCAACAGCAACGCTCATCCAAAGTCGGCTTTTGCCGTCCGAGTTCCATCGATATTCCGGCATCGGTGTAATTGGGCTACGCGCTCCGCATGAACGTCGAGTAACAAAGTATCAGTTCACCCGAAAGTGCAGGGGATCCCGATTGACTGGCATCCATTTGCCGTGCTCTCTTGTTGGGAGAGACTAAAGACGCCCATTGAGCTCGTGAGTTTTGAGCAGCGACCAATGCGATCTGATCCGCTCTTTGGGCAGAACACCTGATTGCCCAAAATTAGAGCTGAGTTCGCTGTCTCTCTTGCGGAAATGTGATTGATCGGCCAGTCAGTCAACGAACAAAGCAGTGCTGATGGGCACTGCTTTGCTAATTCTTACGGTTGACTGAACGAGATCACGTTTTGATACCGCTACACACAACAAATGTGCCCGGGATTCGATACCCATCCCTCGTTCTGTACTGAGCAATGGAGGCGAGATAGTCCTCATGCGCAGAAACCCGGGTGCTTTCATCAAAACGGTCATACGCCAGGGCAACCGGACCTCCGACAAAGGCTGCGTTCAGGGCTGCCTCGTCGTCTTCATAAGGGAGCTGCGTGACTACGGTGTGCTCTTGGATGCTTCCGAATCCGGTTTCCGACATTTCCGAGGCAAGGGTGTCGCCGGTGCCCAGCCTGAAGAACAAGGGGCATACGTCCGATTCTACGCGGGAATCAACAATCGGAAAGATCTCAGCCCAGCCGCAGGACTTTCTTGCGCCCCATACGGCAAAGACAGCACGTCCTCCCGGCCTTAAAAGTCGCAACGCTTCGCGCATTGCGTTCATCGGGTCAGGAACGTACATGAGGCCGAGTGCGCATGTGACGAGATCAAACTGGGAGTCGGACAAATTGTCTTGAGATTCAGCGTCGGCGCGAAACGCGTCGACTTGCGTGTACCCGCGCTTGGTGGTCTCAGTGCGGATGATATCGATCATGCGATCCGATAAGTCTGTCGCCACCACGCGCCCACTCGGGCCAACGGCCTCGGCAAGGGGAAACGTCACCAGCCCGGTTCCGCAGGCCATATCGAGGACCGCTTCGCCTTCTCGCGGCTGCGCCATCTCCAACAGACACTCTTGCGCGTCTTTAAGACTGTCGCGCCATCCATCTTCGTAGACCGTTGCGGCCTTGTCCCAACCGTAGCGTTGAATGCGTCGTTGCAATTTCGCGTGCATGATCTCCTCCTAAGCAGCTATCGCATAGCTAACATTGATTTGGGTCTCGAGAGATCCGTGGGGTCGAAACACATCCACCAAGGGGCTGTACCGCATTGATGTCTCAACGACGTGTTCAACCGTCTTTTGGTCTGCTGGCGATGCGATGTCGATCAGTAGTCGGATGCCGTTAAAGCCGGGCGATACATCTGAACAGACGCCCAATTGTCCGCGTGCATCCACATCCATTTCGAACCGCACTTCAATGCGGTTGACGATCACATCAAGGCGCGCCGCCCACATCTTAATGCCCATGGCGACACAGCTCGACATGGCGGCGCGCAGATAGGCAGCGGGAGACGCGGCGGCGTTCTCACCGCCCATTGCGTTCGGCACGTCCATATGAAAGTCGTGATCCTTTTCATTCACGTGGCACGCTAGTCCGTCGGTCACGATGGCATGGCTGACATAGGTGCGCTTGCCAATGTTTGGACGCCGGCGGACAGTATCTGATGCCCGTTCGAGAGACTGTTTGATTTGCGTTGCGGTTTGCATGTCTATTTTCCTTTGTCTGACTAAGCGGCCATCGAGATCTGACCGTCGAGATAGCCTCTTAAGTGGCGGGCGAGGGCTGTCGCATCATCCGCAACGCCGTCAATAAATCCGGATTTCCGTTTCCTCATGAAAGGTAGGCCCATGGCATAGACGCCTGGAGCGTCGACGACGCCTCCGGTGTGCCTCAGGTGGCCTTTGCGGTCGAGAACCGGTAAATCGAGCCAATGGTAATCGGGTTTGAAGCCGGTCGCCCAGATGACTGTCTTTATGCCTCGTTCCGCAAGGGAGAGAGACAAGGTTGGCGTTTCAGGGACCCGTGTCGGGCGCAACTGATAAGAAGGCTCCAGTTCCGCGTTCAAACCGGAGTTTTGGATCCATTCGTCCAGACTTGCCAACAGCCGGTTCATTTTTAAGTCAGCCAGCTGACATACGTTGGCCAATGATCCGGAAAAGAGGGCGGTGGAGTCGCGGAAACCACCGGAGCGCCCGACGATTTCGATGCCTAAGGCCTGCAAACTATTCAGACCGATGGACATGCCTGTGGGACTGCCGACCAATTGCATCGAGGGCAGGCGGCGCACCCGGTTCGGATCATCGACTTCATCAATGGTCGTATCGAACAAACCGGCGCGGTCCATCAGCCAGAGGATGTCTTTGCCTCGATAGGTCCGCGGCAGACGGACATGTTCGCCAATGGAAAGAATCACGTCATGCCCAGCCAACTTTAGCTCCTGCGCGATTTGAACCCCGCTCGCGGAAGGACCCACGACAAGCACGCCCCCGTCTTCAATTTGTCCAGGATTTCGGTAGTCCTTAGACGATATCGAGCGAATGCTTGTTGGCAAGTCGTCTGCGCAACCCGGAATATTCGGCGTGTTCATGACGCCGGAGGCAATGACAAGAGTGCGACATGTCCATTCACCTTGATCGGTAGCGATGCGGTAGTCTTGTCCTTCTGCGGTGACACGCGTGACGTTGGTTTCGCTTTGAATCGGTGCTGAGATCTTCTCAGCATAGTTATCAAATAGGTCGATTGTTTCCCCCAGTGTCCGAAAACCGTCCGGATCTGGACCTTCATAGAAGTAGCCTGGCAAACGACTCTGCCAGTTGGGAGTCAATAGACGGAGCGAGTCCCATCGTTCTGTACGCCAAGAATTGGCAACCTGACCACGCTCGATAAGGATATGATCGACGTTCAGTTCGGTCAATTGTTGGCTCATGGCCAATCCGGCCTGACCGGCGCCGATAATGATTGTGGTTGCGCGTTGCATGGGACTGCTCCGTGTTGGGGTGAGTTGGTTCAAGCGACTTCCACGAAAACGTTTGTGGGGTTTGTGATGATGTCGAACACGGCTGAACGCTTCTGCGACTGGGCTACAAGGGCTGCGATGTCGTCTTTGCTCGCATCAGCATCGATTTCGAAGGTTACGCGAATTGCGTTGAAACCGTTTCTCACAGACGCATCCACGCCCAAGATGCCGTACAGGTTCATGTCGCCTTCGACGGTGGCTTTCACTGAACGCAACTGAACGCCTCGATTTTCAGCGACAGATGCAACGCCAGCGGTCAAGCAACCAGCAAGTCCAGAAAGGATGAGTTCAACAGGCGTCGGAGCTTCATCGGGTGCAGCAAAGACTTCGGGATGGTCCGTGTCGACGGTGAATGTTTTCGTGCGTGCCTGATCTTCACCCAGACCAAAGAAGCTGTTGATCTCAGTGCGGGTGTGAACGCCACCTTTCCATTCGCTCGTGGCCTTCCACGTGAACTCAGCGGCCTCAGGGGCAGCTTCAAGGGCCTCGCGCGCGCCAAGAAGGGCCGCGACATTAACGCCATTCAATTGAGTTTGATTGGTTTCGGTTACAGTCATTTTCATCTCCGTTAGGTTGGGTCGTTGATTTGTTTGGTGGAGAAACAGATAGGAAAACCACCGCTCGAAAACTTGGGGAACGCTTGAAGATTTCTTGGGGATGGTTAGGATTCTAACTGGAGTTCACGTGAATTTCGCAGTTTTGGGCCAAATTCCGTATGTTGTGATTTCAGGATGCGATATCTTTTTGACGATTTTGAACTGGATTGCGATGCGCTGGAATTGCGCCAGAACGGGGATGTCGTCGGCGTTGAACCCAAGGTTCTTGCTCTTCTTATTCATCTCATCGAGCAAAGAGAGCGCGTAGTCTCCAAACAAGATCTGGTCGATGCGGTGTGGGACGGGCGTTTCGTATCTGACGCGGCGGTCTCGAGCGGAGTGAAGTCGGCCCGCCGGGTGCTTGGCGATGACGGTCATCAGCAACGCTTCATCAAGACCGTCCATGGCAAGGGATTTCGCTTCGTCGGAGAGCTCACGGAACCATCGATGGAGGCTGGCGCAACGGCGCCCGAGAAGCCGTCTTCCTCAATCGCGGTCCTGCCGTTCACGAATATGTCGGCGGATCCAGATCAAGCTTACTTTGCAGATGGTTTGTGTGAGGATATTATTACCATGCTTGCCAAGATCCCCGGGCTCGCGGTTGCTGCGAGGAATTCCAGCTTCGTCTATCGCGACAGGGCCGTCGACGTTCGGGAAGTCGGCCAGAGACTGAATGTCGCCACTATTCTGGAGGGAAGCGTCAGGCGCGCTGGAGATCAGCTCCGTGTGACTGGGCAATTGATCGATGCGTCGACCGGAGAGCATCTTTGGGCAGAGCGTTATGATCGCAAAGTTGAGGATATCTTCGCTCTACAAGATGATATGACGCGCGAGATTGTTTCTGCGCTTCAGGTATCGCTCAGCAAGGGGATGGGTGACAAAGCCCTTCATATTGGAGGTGGGACAAAAAGCTTCGAAGCCTGGGAACATGCTACGCGGGCACGCTATGCCATGTTCTCAAACGATCGCCATGATATTCGATCGGCTTTGGTTTTGGCAGATCTCGCCATCGGATTAGATCCTGATTATCCTGCGGCCTACACTTGCCTTGCCTTTGCTCACTGGAAAGAAATCATCAATGGATGGAGTGATGCGCCGGCTGAAAGTGCTCGAGCAGCGACGGAAGCGGCCAAAAAAGCGCATGAGCTTGATTCAGACGACTCGGATACTCTTGTGATCCTCGCCTACCTCGGCGTGATTGCCAGCAGACATACCGACGCCAAGCAATACGCAAAGCGCGCGTTGGAGCGGTCTCCGTCAGACCCCACTGTTTTGGGTTGCGCCGCCTATGTAGACCTTTACAGCGAAGTGGGGGAGCGAGCGCCCGAACTTGCCCGGCGCGGATTTGTCGAAGCTGGTTACCAAGGTGCTTTTTACCTCGCCATAGAGGCAGCCGCTCACTACATAAATCGCAACTACGAGAAGGCCGTCGAGGTTGCGAAAGAAACCTTAGAGCTTGACGCAAGCTATGCCGCAGCCAACTTGACCATCGCGCTCACCCACATTGAAAACGGCAGAACAGAAGAGGCGCAAAGCTGGATAGCGAATGCATTGCGCACCGATCCCTCCATGCGGATATCGACGTTTTCGCAAGCGTCTGATTACGCCGATGCTGAGACGGTTAGGCGGATTGAGAAGGGCCTTAGAAGCGCCGGTCTTCCCGAATAGGGTTCGCGCACACTGCATTGACGACCAAATCCCACATGGTTCTAAACTTGTTCGTATGGGCTCTAGAGCCGTTTTGGTTTTGACGGAAACACAACACGGCTCCAGATTCCTTGTTTTGCGCGTTTCCTGACGGTGGTGAGGCGCATTCGCGCCGAACGATTCCGTTCGCTTGGTCGATTGATCCTCGATCAATC
>JANQPV010000026.1 GCA_028285305.1 Alphaproteobacteria bacterium
GAGTCGATTGATCGAGGATCAATCGACCAAGCGAACGGAATCGTTCGGCGCAAATGCGCCTCACCACCGTCAGGAAACGCGCAAAACAAAGAATCTGGAGCCGTTTTGTGCTTCCGTCAAAACCAAAACGGCTCTAGGGCAAAACCGACAAAGCGACAATTTTTGCACGATGATGGTCGACTTTAGGCTCAAGTTCCACGTTCGTCGCGTGTTCTACCTGAAACTCGGTTCCGCGCCTGCTGAACGCCGCAGAAATCGTTGCCAGGCCCAACACGCGTTTGAGCCGCGGCGACCATGTGGACGAAGTGACGGTTCCGGCGATGCGCCCTTCCACCAGGAGGCCAGCGCCTGTTACAGGAGCCGTGCCCGTAATCTCCAGACCAACCACTTTGGTTCTCGGCCCGCTTTTTGCCAACTCCGTCAACGCAAGCTTCCCGTTGAAGTACGGCTTCGTCAAGTCGACAGCTTCATCCAGACCCAACTCGAACGGACTTCTAGGCCGGTTTCCATAGAGGGCATGGCGCGCACTGACGAAATCTACACCGGGCATCAGCTGGCCCGCTTCGATCCGGCAGGATTCGAAGGTCTTCTGTCCAAGCGGCAACACGCGAAACGCTCGCCCAGCGCGGATGACGCGTTCCCAGACCACAACTGCATCTTCGGGATCGACCCAGATTTCGAACCCCCGTTCGCTGAGTGCATTCGTTCCGCATATTTCAATCTCCAGCCCCCTTGCCTCGGCCGGTCCCCAAGTTCCCGGAGAGAATTGAACATTCTCATCATCGATAAGACTTGCGAGAACTTGAGATGACTTAGGTCCGCTCAATCCGAGAACGGCGTATTGAGGGCTGACATCGCGGACCGCCACATCTTTCAAATGAAGCGCGTTGGCATCGATCCAAGACAACAGTTCCATATGCGTGACAAGCACAATGCTGTCATCGCTCCTCACCATGATCCGAACAATATCAATCACGTGGCCGTGGTTGTTGCAAACCGGAGACATGATCCATGCCCCCGCCTGGACTTGGCCCAGATCTCGCGTCAGCATTTGATTTACAAATTCGCGCGCATCACTGCCGGTCACCTCATACTTGATCATAGGACTGAGGTCATATACGGCGGCCGTATTTCGCAGAGCATCGTATTCCTGCTCAAAACTCGAATAGGTCTCTGCAACCGTGTAGCCGTTCCAAGACGCCCACTGATTTGTGTGACTCAAATCGGAAGACACCACGTGAAATGGCGTGGGGAGTATCCGCGAGTCAAAAAACCGCGTCCTTTTGACATCCGTCGACAGATTGCGGTCAGATTTGATGTCGTCTTCAGATTCAATAGTCATGATCGTCTCTTAACCGCATCTGAAATCACACGGGCGGCATTATGGCCCGCCAACCCTGTCAACCCGCCACCGGGATGCGTTCCCGCCCCGCACAAATAAAGCCCTTCAATCGGAGTTTTGTTTTGTGCCAACTCCGGCATGGATCGCATCGGCCCGAACTGATCGAGAGAAAACTCTGTATGGTGCCAATTTCCTCCCCAGATACCAAACTCATCCTCGATATCAGCCGGCGTCATGATCCGTGCATCGAGAACCTTGTTGAGAAGATCCGGAGCATAGAACTTCAGCGCGTTGAGAATATGATGCTCGAACTGATCTCTTTTGGTGACCCATCCACCGGCAATATCGTAAGGCACATACTGGATAATGGCCGACATGTGATGGGTTTCGCCCGCCTCTTCGGAGAACAGGGACGGAAATACAATCTCTGCAATGGGCGCTAAGGCGTACTCCCCATATTTGATCGCGGCCGAAGCGCGCTCAATGTAGTCAATATCTGGAGATATGACGATCCGGCCCCGGAACTCGTCTGGATTGAGACCTGTAATGTTCGGGAGTTCAGAAAGCTGTAAGTCGATCTTCGCAATCGCACCGTTCGATCGAATGGCTCGCAGCTTTTGGATGAACTCCAGATCAAAATGGCGAACCCCCGCTAAGCTGAGTATAGTCTGCTTGGGATCTAAGCTGGACACGATGATCTTCGCATCCAAGTTCATGCCCCCTTCCAAATCGACACCATGAACGCGCCCATCACTGATCCGAATGTCCGTGACACGTGCATCGGTCATAATCTCAACATTGCGTGCTTGTGCTGACTTGGCGAGCGCATTGATAGCTGCAGTCATACCACCCACCGGATATCCGACATTGGACTGCATGGCTAAATCCCGTTGAATCAGCCGTTGTAGATAGGAAAGCATCGTTCCCGCCTGGCGCGGACCGACATTCATTCCAAGGACCGCATCAAAGGCAAGAGTGCCCCGCAAAAGATCCGTTTCGAACAAATCCTCCACGATATCCGCCACCGGCGCCATCAACCCTGACTGTGCGCGCTTCAGTATATCTGGCGATACTCTAGCCGCCTGCTCCAACCAACCGTGCAAAGACTCCAAGCTCGTATGCGACCCGAGTTCCAATGGTGGCGGCGCCATGGAAACAAAGCGTTTGAGGGCTGCTGCAACTTTGGTCCAATGGTCCGTGAAGTCACTATACTTATCTGCGTCTGATCTGGACAGCCGCTCGATCGATTCTCTAGACTCCTCAAGTGTTGGAGAGAGCGTCAACTTTCGCCCTTCCTCATCAATGGAAACGGTTCGGGTCCCATGACCCGAGAATCGAAGACCGAACTTGTTGAGCTTGAGATCACGAACGATGAAACCGGGGATTCCAGAGATCAAATGAGCAAAGTCTGAACTTTCGAGGGATCCGTGATCTTGGGTAGTATTGACCGCCATGCCGCCCAGCACCCCCCGGGCTTCCACGACGACGACCTCCAACCCCATTTTGGCCAAATAGTTTGCACACACCAGACCATTGTGACCGCCACCTACAACGATCGCATCATACTGCCATTTTCGAACGACGGCGGGCGACCCAATATCGTCGCGCTGCTCAAAAAAGTCGTCCTCTTGCGACTGATCACTCATCTTCGAATCCGCGGGCGATCCGGCGCGCGATACGCGCACCCGGCAAACCCGTCATTCCTCTATCTTCTGTCGTAACCGGAGAGCACAAATGGAACCCATCAATACCGGGAAGCGTGCCATTCGAACCGAGCAAAGCCGAACCGCTCAGAATTTGACTAAGACTCAGCTGACCGTGAAAGACATCACCATTGGTGAGAGAGAACTTATCCTCAAAGTCCCGAGGAACCGAAAGGCTCCAATCTTCAATCCGCTTCGTAAAGTCCGGGCTATGCGCTGCGATTTGATCAATAACGATCGTGGCTAGGCGCTCTCTCGCTGCCGTATCCCACGGCCCGCTTAGCAACTTGGTGGGTATATATTGAACGTATACTGACATCAAATGTTTACCCGTCGGGGCCAATGAAGGATCCATAACAGATGGAATAGTGATCTCCAAAAAAGGCCGGGACGGTACAATTTGATCCCGCCACGCATCGTACGCCGCTTCTATCTCAAACAAGTTTGAGACAAAATTCATTAACCCACCCAAAACCGTCGAGTCTTGCGGCAGGTTAGGAAACTTAGGCAAACCGTCCAAAGCGATATTGAGCTTGGCGAGCGTACCCTCCAGCTTGTAGTTGCGCGCTTGTTCGAGAACGCCGCGTTCGGTATCTTTCCAATCGAACAGCATCATCACGGACCGCTTAAGGTCCAAACTCGAAACGACGACTTTTGCCTTGACGGAAGTGCTGTCGATCAGCGTTAGGCCCCGCACCTTATTCTTTTCGACTTGCACTTCAATGACTTCGCTGCGCAGGTGAATATCGACGCCGGCATCTTTTGCCGCGCTCTCAAGCGCGTGACTCAAGCGATTCATTCCGCCGCGCACAAACCCCTGAGCTCCGTGCAGACTTTGATCGAATCCACAGCGAAGAAGCAGAAACGCCGTAGCCGGACAAAATGGCCCCTTGTCAACCCCCATGAAAACAGGTGAGGCAATATGGGCTTGGACAATATCTTCTTGAAAGTAGGACTGTAAATAGTCTGCACACGAAGAGGTCCACAGTCTTACAGACTCCGACAACGCATCTTTGCCAAACTGCTCCACTTGGCCGAGCCACTTTCCCACGTCTTCCCGGAGATACCGCTTTCCAAAGCGTTGATCTGAGCCGATTCGAGGTTGCGACAGCGCCGCGATCCGCTTTTGGCGTGTCAGGTCGCGCAAAAACACCCGGTACATCTCTGCATCTTGCAACGAGAAGTACTTTATCGCGGAAAAGGATTGCCGCTCATCCCGGTTGGTCGTCAGAAACTGACCCTCGGCATTAAGTGTCGTTCGCCCAGGAAGCGGGATGATATCCAAACCATACTGGGAGAGATCAAGCTCACGCATGACCGATGGACTGAAGCCGGTCAGCACATGCGGCCCCTCGAAATAGGTAAAACCGGACGGTCCTTCACGCGTGACCGCGGCTCCCCCAACTTCTTTGTTTCGCTCGAAAACGCCTACGGAAAAACCGGCCTTTGCCAAATAACAGGCCGCAATGAGGCCGTTGTGCCCCGCTCCGATGATCGCGATGTCATAATCTTTCATACGTTCTTGGCACCGCTTCAGAATCCTGCTTGGATCAATTGGTCAGCACACACCAGCGAAGTCTTCGCAATCACGCATCTCCAACGAGAATTGCCTAATCGGCACTGCTAACGATCTGATCTTCAAATATCTCTAAAACATCTCTCTGCGTTGAAACGAGTTGCTTTTCTAACGCCTCAAAACTCGTTAACCCGATCCGCTCCGCCAACAACGACCTTAGGCTCTCCCCGGCTGTCCGCGGTTCAAAAGCCCCGTCGCAACACAATTTCGTATATTGATTAAGAGCGGTGAACAGATCTGCCGCACTCATCAGCTTATTTACCATCCCTGCGTTAACCACCTTGAAGCGCTTAATCTGTTCCAAACTGGCGCGTGTGTTCGTATTCAGGATCCCGCTTTGGGCCTTGCCATGGACCAGCTGCAAGAATTGTACAATGAACTCCAAATCGACCAGCCCCCCTCGTACATGCTTTAACTCCCAAGGATTAGCCGAACCTTTCTGAGATTCCATTTTCGCGCGCATATCCGTCAGACTGCTCGCAAGGTCTTGTCTGTTTCGATCCCTTAAAAGCGCTCCTTCGATGATCTTCTCCGCACGTATGGCCAAACTCGCCGATCCACAAATTACACGCGCACGCGTCAGCGCCATAAGCTCCCAGTTCCACGCCTCGGAAGAATAGTATCGGCGAAAGGACGCATAGTGCACCGCGATAGGACCTGCTTTTCCAGACGGCCTCAATTGCATATCAACTTCGTACATCGACCCCTCTGCGGTGGGCGCCGACAGGCCAGCGATCAGCCGCTGCGTAAAGCGGGTATAGTATTGCGCAACATGAAGCGGTTTAGCGCCGTCAGAGGCAGCGAAATCACCGTCGTGATCATAAATCACCATGATATCGAGGTCGGAGCTCGCACTCAGCTCACACCCGCCGAGTTTTCCCATTCCAAGGACGATATACTCACCACCTGGAATATCACCATGCTGATTTTGAACCTCCGATGCAGCAAGAAACGCCATTTCGGTGATTGCGGATCCGCCAAGTTCCGAATAGGCCCGCCCGGCCTCGTCTGCACCAATACGTCCTCGCAGCAACTGAAGACCGATGCGAAACATCTCGTCCTTGCACCAGCGCCGAGCCAAATCCAGTTTCACCTCATAAATGTCGGAGGTTTGCAAACGTCTTTCTAGCTCTTGAGAGAGCTCTTCTGCCTTTGGCCGAGTACCCAAAAAATCGGGCTCCAATAAGGCATCGAACACGCCTGAATTCTTTGAAAGATAAGGTGCGAGCCGGGGCGCCAATCCAAGCGCTTCCACCAGCACATAAAGAAGTTCCGGATAGGAAAAGAAGAGAGAGAACAGTTGTACGCCGCTCGGCAAACCAGTCAAAAAGTCCGAGTACCTCAAAAAAGTCGCATCCGGCTCCGGCGTATTCGCGATCGCCTCCAAAATGGCCGGAATGAGCTTCGTCAAAAGTTCACGTGCACGTTCGCTCCGTGTTGCGGGAATGCGTCCAAAATGCCAACTTCGAATAATCTTTGAAACGTCTTCTGCCCGTTCGAAACCCAGTGTTTCGAGAGTACGGAGCGTCTCGGGATCATCTTCAACACCGGTGAACACCAGATTGCCGGTCGGGGTGGTGAGAGGGTCCTCTTTTTCAAAAAGAGCCGAATAGTGTTTGTTGACCCGCGTTAAGTGAAAGGCGACCGCCTCTTCGAATTCGTTCCGCGTACTGTATCCCGAGAAATAGGCAATACCCGTGATCGCCGGTTCGTCTTCGGGTATGACATGGGTCTGTTGATCTTCGACCATCTGCAGCCGGTGCTCAACGAGCCGAAAGAACTCGTAAGACTCAATAAGCTCTTCAGCCGCAGCTTTCGAAATCATTTGATTCTCAGCCAGCGACCGCAACGCACCGCACGTTGTTGGACCGCGAAGCTGAGGATTACGCCCTCCCAGAATCAACTGCTGCGTCTGGGTAAAGAACTCGATCTCCCGGATTCCCCCCACGCCCAGCTTGATGTTGTGACCAGCCACAGCCAATTTGCTGTGACCACGGAACGTGTGAATCTGCCGCTTTATCGAATGGATGTCTTCGATGGCGGCAAAATCGAGATATTTCCGCCACACAAAGGGCTTGAGGGAGCCGAGGAGATTGCTGCCAACCTCCTTGTCTCCGGCCGCGGGCCGCGCTTTGATCATCGCCGCCCTCTCCCAGTTTTGTCCCATGCTTTCGTAATAATTCTCAGCGGCCGTCGTAGAAAGCGCAACCGCCGTCGCACCTGCATCGGGGCGCAATCGCAGATCCGTGCGGAAGACATAGCCGTCTCCGGTGCTCTCTTGGATGAGCTTCACCACACCCCGCGTAAGTCGAATACAAAACGAATGTGGCTCATCCGATTTAATCAGAGAGCCAACTTTGTCTCTGTCAAAAAAAGCGACAAAGTCGATGTCCGACGAGTAGTTGAGCTCGAACGCGCCATATTTGCCCATAGCAATGAGCGCCAAACCGCACTGCTGTTCTGGTGTTGCGCTTTCTTCCAGAACGATCTTCTCTTTTATCTGCGCCTCACGCAGCAAATGGCGCAGCGCTAAATCCAATGCGCAATCCGCCAGACGAGAGAGACGTTCAGTCACATCGCTCAGTGCCCACACACCCAAAGTATCAGCAGTGGCGATCGTCAAGGCAGCTTTGGCCTTGGTAACACGAAGAGCCGACATGACCTCAGTCTCGGACGTCGCGTTATCAACTGCACGCGAAGCCCAGTGAAGCAAATCATCAAATCGCTGCTCAGGATTATCTCGCAGTGTACGAAGGAAAGACAGAGGATCTCTTAGAATAAGCCGCGAAAGAAAGGGCGAGTTTCCGGCAATCGACGCCAAGCAGCGCTGCGCGTCTTCATCTTCCGTTAAAAAACGGATGGCATTCCCGTGCTCGTCGCCTTCGCCGTTGATCTGCGTGGTCAAGTCTTCAACGACGCGCTCAACACGCTGCTCATCGAAGGGCTTGGGAATCCGAGTGATACGTTCCAACAAAGGAGATCCGCTACCGTCCATGACGCGCAACCTTTCTGTTCTTCACAGCGCACTTTAATTCTTTTGCGCTTTGCTGCATCCGTTATCCCTCTTCTTGGGAGAACGATAAACAGAACGGCCGGGGAAACAACACTCTCGGCGGATCACGGCGGGACGGGCGGCCCGTGCAGCCCTCACCGTCCGAACAACAAAGCCCACGCGGGTATCCCACGTGGGCTTCTTCGAACACCAAAAAGAATTGAGTTTCAGCAGCCAGCAGCCTTTTTGAGATTCATCGCCGGCCTAAAACGAAGCGACTTTGAAGCCTTGATCTTGATTGGCTCTCCGGTCCGGGGGTTGCGGCCAGTCCGTGCACCCCTTTTCGTGATTGTAAAGGTACCAAGCGTGCCGATCGTGTATTTACCGGTCTTCTTAGCCTTTTTCAGGCCCTCTTCGATTTCACCGAAGACCAACTCGACAGCGCGTTTAGCATCGGCTTTGCTCAATTTCCCATTCTTGGCAACGTTTTCAATAAATTCTGACTTGCTCATAGTAGATCCCATTTGTTTGTAGGTATGTCGAGCTATAAACATGATTCTCACGAAGGCCAATAAGTAAAAGGGATTTGTACCAACAAAAGTGACAATTATGTTTATTTTGCTTGATTTTGGACTGTCGCCTCGACGATTTGGGAGCAAATGTCTCTGATTGCGGACATCGCTTCGGTTTATTCGTTGCGCTGAGGATCCGGCGGGGACTTATTACAAGGCGGTCTCGAACGTAAGCAGGGCGCGCAATCCCTTTCCAGATTCTGGGACTTGAAGATCGAAATGAGCTTGATGGAGCCGGGCGATCGCTTCCACAAGGCTGAGGCCAAGGCCGCTCCCATGCTGGGTCCGGCTGGTTTCCAGTCGGACGAATCGGTTCTTGACCCGCTCCAAATGATCCTTATCGATGCCGGGGCCGTCATCTTCGACCACAAGTTCGACAGTCTGGCCGTCATGACCTGCATTGAGCGAAATCATGATGGAGCTGCCCTTCCCTGCATACTTTATGGCATTGTCGAGCAGATTGGATAGCGCCTGAGAGAGTAACTCCCGGTTCGCCCGGATCTGCAAATGCGGCTCTACCCGGCATAGGAGCGACTGGTTCTTTTCTTCACACAAAGGTTCATAAAGATCGGCAATGTCTTGAACAATTTCGGCAGGGTCCAAGAGGACCATTTTCTGGCTGCTGGTTCCGGATTCGATCTTTGCAATACTCAGCAATGCGTTGAACGTAGCGATCAGATTGTCCGCCTCCGTGATGGTTTCTTCAAGAACCCTGCGATACTCCTCCTGACTCCCCTCACGCATCAGAGTCACCTCAATGCGCGTGCGCAAACGGTTAAGCGGACTGCGCAAATCGTGGGCAATGTTATCCGTAACCTGACGCATAGCGGCCATCAGCGTCTCAATCTGCTCAAGCATCGCATTGAGATTCTGGCCCAGCTGATCGATCTCGTCCCCGCCGCCTGAGATCGGAACCCGGCGCGCGAGGTTTCCTTGCATCACCGCTTGGCTCGTCTCGGTCATGAGTTCAAGGCGCCGCATGATGTTGCGGCTGACAGTCACGCCTCCAACAAGGCCAAGGGCCACCGTTATGAGTACGGACCATCCGAGCGCCGATAAAATGCGCTCCTCAATGCGGCGACGCTCATAGATGTCACGGGCGACCAAGAGCCTGGCAATCACTTGACCATAGCGGTCTTGAACACGGAATTCGCGTCCCCGCGCTTCCCGTTCAATGGCCCCATTGACGGTCTCGCGCGTCAAAGTGAAGTCGATCCACACACCGTCGCGCGGTGACACGTCCGGCCACTCGGAGATATTCCCCGCAATGGGACGCAAATTTGGGGAGGCCAGCAAATACAAACTCTGGGAACTGTTCCGGCTGCGCTCGGCTATAACTTCTGCCAATCGGCGAATGCCAAACCGGCTGTATTGTTCTTCCAGACCTTTGATTTCTGCAGCGAGCGTTTGGTCGGTTTGCCGCGCCATAAACCCCGCTGAATGCCAATAGATGAAGCTCAACAACGCCAACGCCGACCCAGCAAAAAGAACCAGGTACAAAATCACCAAACGAAACGTCGTGGAGCTAAGAAGCGCTTGTGTCCGCACGTATCATGTATCCCGCCCCGCGCACGGTGTGCAAAAGGGGTGACTGAAAATCCCTGTCGATCTTAGCCCGAAGCCGGGAAATATGCACATCGATTACATTCGTCTGAGGATCGAAATGGTACTCCCAGACGTTTTCAAGGAGCATTGTGCGTGTCACGACTTGGCCCGCATGCCGCATGAGATACTCCAAAAGCAAAAACTCTCTCGGCTGCAATTCGATCATCTGGTCCGCGCGTTTCACCGTCCGCTGCAAGAGATCCATCTCAAGATCGTCCACCTGCAGCCGCGTCTGAACTTGTCCGGGAGCTTTCCGCCGCAAGAGTGCTTCCAGCCGCGCAAGGAGCTCTGAAAAGGCAAACGGCTTTGTAAGGTAGTCATCGCCGCCGGCGCGCAACCCCATAACCCGGTCATCTACTTCACCCAAAGCCGACAGAAAGAGCACCGGCGTTTCATTCCCATTGCCGCGCAGTTGTTCAACCATGGTCAATCCATCCAGCCGCGGCAACATCCGGTCAACAATAAGAACATCGTAGTCGCTACTCTCGGCCAGATGCAGCCCGTCCATGCCGTCCTTGGCATGATCAACAACATGTCCGCTTTCACTCAATCCCTTCCGCAGAAAGGAAGCCGCCTCTTGGTCATCTTCGACAATCAGAATTCTCATGACGTGCACTTTCTAATGGGTCGGGAGCCATGAGGAAAGCCCGCACCGGCAGCAGGCTTGGGGAGGGGGGAGCGCCGGTGCGGGCATGAAGCGTCAAGATAAGGGGATCTTGCGCTTTTGGGGGTTCATCGCGCTGCAGATTACGACGCTTTGTCGTCCAACTTGAGCGCCACGAATTGCTGAGAATTTGATGCATAGAGCTGAAGGAGTATTGCTTTCTTCTCTTTTGCCCTCGCCTGCCGGAGAATCGCCTGCGCATCGCCCGGCGTTCGAACACGCTCTCCATCCATCGCCAAGATGACTTGACCGGGCCGAATACCCTTTTTCGCCGCTTGGCTGCCGATTCGAACATTTTCGATCAGGACACCCCCTTGCGCTGGTTCGAGTCCCAATCGATCCGCAAGGCGGCGCGGCAGGGCCCCTAATTGGAGTCCGATCCCGGCGAAACTGCGCTCTGCGCCAGGTTGAGCGCGTGATGTCTGAACGGGCTTCTTTTGTTGTTGACCAACGCGCACTTTGAGTGTCTTTCGCTGCTGGTTCCTAAGGACTTCAATATCTGCCCGCGAACCGCTCTCTAGTTGAGCAACTTCCTTACTCAACATCCGGGCACTGTCGATTTTTGTTTTGTTCACTGAAGTGATCACATCGCCGACTTTAAAGCCCGATTTATCAGCAGGGGAACCTTTGAACACTTCGGCAACGAGCGCTCCGTGGGGAGCATTCATGCCTAGGCTCAGCCCGATATCGGGCGTGACCTCTTGGATGCGAACGCCGAGCCACCCGCGGTCAACCTCTCCATCCTCCCGCAGTTGGACAATGACGTCGCTCGCCGTATCTGCAGCAACCGCAAAACCAATGCCCACGCTCCCGCCGTTGGGGCTAAAGATGGCCGTATTCACACCAATCACCTCGCCTTTCAGATTAAAGGCCGGCCCGCCCGAGTTCCCCTGATTGATTGCTGCATCGATTTGAATAAAATCGGCATACGGAGAGGAACCGAGATCCCGGCCCAGAGCCGAAACAACACCCGTTGTCACTGTTCCGCCTAAGCCAAACGGATTACCAACCGCAACGACCCAATCCCCCACGCGAACATTATCGCCTTCGGCAAATCTTACGAAAGGAAGCGGCTTGTCCGAGTCCACTTTCAACAGGGCAAGATCCGTTTTCTGGTCTTGGCCAACAAGCGCCGCAGGCATCGTTCGGCCATCCGTCAGTGTAATGTTTATATTCTCCGCGCCGTCGATCACATGGTGATTTGTGACCACATAGCCAGACGGATCGATGACAAAACCAGAGCCGAGCGACTGTTGCAAGGGCACGGCCCGCTCATCACCAGGACCGCCGAAGAAGAACGGAAACTCTGGTCCGAAAGGCGCTTGCCCAAATTCCGACAATTGCATCTGTGGCCGGGATTGGACTTGAACCGAAACAACCGCGGGCTTCACCCGATCCACAAGATCCGCAAAGCTCACCGGAGCACCGCCAGGCATCACAAAGGGAGCGGCAATCGCTTCCCTTTCTACAGTCGTTTGGGCAAGAGGCGCCGACATCCATCCGCTGGCCGCACCGGCCAAGACAAAAGAAAGAGCCAGCGCAGAACCCGTTTTTAAAAGAAGGGACTTATGCTTGGCCGCCATGACTTCCTCCGATCTGAAACTCACTCACCACCAAAACAGGCGCTGGGTTGTCAATCAGATAGGGGGACCGGACTTACGGTTTCCTGTCCGGCACATTACAAATCTGTAATAAAATTCAGGACTTCAGGCGCGTCTCAATGATCACGGGGCTATGAAGCGTGCGGTGAACCGGGCATTTGTCAGCAATTTCAAGCATCCGAGCAACTTGATCCTCACTGAGATCACCTTCGATCTCGATCTCGCGAGTGATGTGATCGAGTTTTCCACTGGCCTCCGCAGAGTCTTCGGCGTGTTTCTTCTCATGGACCAGGGAAACGCGAACGCGCTCAAGCGGCAATTGCTTTAAGTCCGCATACATACGCAGAGTCATGGACGTGCACGCTCCAAGAGATGCAGTCAGGTATTCATAAGGAGAAGGACCGGTATCTTTGCCGCCCATATTTGTGGGTTCATCGGTCGTCAAAGTGTGTCGGTCCGTCAGAACTGAGTTGGAATAATTCCCCAGCCCCGTCTCGGTCACAACGACCACGCCGTCTTGAGGCCGAGGCGCCGCTTCGCTGGGCTCCTCGTCAAGATAGCGATCGATCCACCCACTTAACAAGGTACTGATAAAATGGGCATCCTCCTTTCGGGAGACCATATGGTCCGCATTGTCGAGCGAAACAAAACTCTTCGGGTGCCGGGCGGCAACAAAGAGAGAGGTCGCATTGTCGATCCCGACCACTTGATCAAGGGGCGCATGAAAGATGAGAATGGGCCGCTTCAAGTTTGCAACTTGATCCAGAACCTTTTGGCTGCGCAGGTCATCGACAAATTGCTGCTTGATGGTGAAGGGCTTGCCCCCCAACTGCACTAGGGCTTCGCCCGCCTCTTCGATAATCTGTAAGCTGTCTTCAAAGTGACCGGTGACATGTGCGGGGTCGGCCGGCGCCCCAATCGTTGCAACCCCGATCACTTCAGGGATAGATCCAGCCGCCATCACCACTGCAGATCCACCGAGGCTGTGACCAATCAAGAGCTTAGGGGCCTCGTACTCTTCACGAAGAAAGTCCGCTGCCGCGATGAGATCGCCAACATTCGAAGAAAAGTTCGTATTGGCGAAGTCGCCTTCGGAATGGCCAAGGCCTGTAAAGTCAAATCTGAGAACAGCAAAGCCCTCTTCAGTGAGCGCCTTGGAAATCCGCGCTGCGGCAAAAATGTCTTTGGAACAGGAAAAACAGTGAGCAAAGAGCGCATAAGCCCGGATCGGTCCCGATGGTAACTCAAGCTTCGCCGCCAGAAGATCGCCCAGGCTGCCCACAAACTGAACTTTGAGAGGTGGTGGTGCCATGGATCGATCTCCTAACGGAATGGCCTTGAGAGAGATGCGTTTGGACGAGGCTAGTCCAGACTGCTCTGGATATCGACATTGTTATAACCCCGCCTTTTAATTTCTTCGTAAAGAAACAACGGGGAAGCTGCGGGCGAGGATTTGTCCGCAACTATCGTCACCACCACACGGTCGTTTCCAGAAAACATCGCATCAACCGCGTCCGCAACGTCTTCTAACGCCAATCTCTTGTTCTGGAACTCAGCCACGTCTTCGCCAACGACGGTGATGACGGCTTCTGGTGGCGCACGAAAAGAATACTGAAGCGCGCCCACCAGCACGCCGCATAATATCGTCAGGATGATGATGGTTCGAGTAGGCATTGATTCTGTCTGTCAAAGCTTAGCGAGACGACTTCTTACTATCGTCCAGGATTCCGTCAAGAATCTGGACTTCTTCTGCCGTGAGTTCAACATCATTTTGTTCACTTTCGGCATTTGTAAATTGCTTTCGCAAGTAGACAAGCAGCCCAGCTCCCACTGCAAGCGCCAGAGCGGGAAAAATCCAGAGCAAAAAAGTGCTCGGCTTAAATGGCGGTGACAACAGAACGAAGTCTCCGTAGCGAGCCACGACATAATCTATGACTTCCTCGTCGGTGGCACCGGCCGCCAATCTCTCCCGAACAAGAACACGAAGGTCGCGGGCCAAATCTGCGTTTGACTCATCGATCGTTTCGTTTTGGCAAACCAAGCATCTCAGTTTTTGACTGATCTGCCGCGCGCGTTCCTCCAGCACAGGATCATCAAGCATTTCGCTAGGTTCAACCGCAAATGCTGGAATTGTCCAAACGACGACAAGAATGAATGCAAGAATGCGATACATCTTTCTCACTCTGCAGCCGCCAAGTCGCGCACCGGACGGCGCCGAGCGGCAGGAACACCAATTCTCAGGCGCCTGTCGGAAAGGGATACCAAACCTCCGAGTGCCATAATGATCGGTCCGATCCAGATGTAAATGACCATGGGATTGAAATAGAGCTTGACGGCCCAGCCACCCGCCGCCTGCTCCGTCTGGGGGTCGCCGAGAACAACATAGAGATCGCCCACAAGCGTCGTGTGAATGCCGGCCTCGGTGGTTGCCTGCCCCTGAACGGGGTAAAGACGTTTCTCGGGAAAAACGCGGATCGTGGACTGGCCCTGTCGTTCGGCGGAAAAGGTCGATCGTGTGCTGATGTAATTGGGGCCGGTTGTTTGTTGAATGTTCTCCAGCTTCACCGTATAGCCGGCAAATTCAACCTGCTCACCAGGCTGAAGAACATGAATGCTCTCCATCCGCCACGCCCCCATTGCCGTCACGCCGACGACCAACACACCAAGACCGGCATGGGCAATCGCCGAACCGTAGGCGGATCTCGGCAAATGCGTGAGCCGCCGCATGGAGTCCGCCAAAGAGCCGCTGAAGAATCTGGCTCGCCGACCGATATCGGTTACTGCCCCCAGTACGAGCCACGCCGCCAACGCTAATCCAATCGAGGCAAGAACATGCTGAGTGCCGACGACGGACAACACCAATACAAGCAGGCTCACCGCACCGGCGAAGCGCAATTGCTGGACAGCGCTTTCTAGCGCCCCGCGCTTCCAGGGCAACATGGTGCCAAGAGGAACGACGAGCAAAAGGAGTGCGGCCAGCGGCCCGAATGTAATGTTGAAATAGGGCGGCCCCACACTAATGCTCCCGCCACCCAACACGTCGAGAAAAAGAGGATAGAGCGTACCGAAAAAGACCGTAAGGGTGATGACGGCGAGCAGAAGGTTATTCACCATCAGGGCGCTTTCGCGGCTGATGGTGGAGAAAGCAGAGTTGACACGTAAGTGGGGTGCGCGCGCGGCATAAAGCCAAAAAGCCCCGCCGATCAAGACAACGATGATGAGAAGGATAAAGACGCCTCTTTCCGGATCGTTTGCAAACGCATGAACTGATGTCAGCACGCCGGAGCGAACCAAAAACGTGCCAATCAAGCTCATGCCAAACGCAACAATCGCCAAAAGAACTGTCCAGCTTTTGAAGGCTTCACGCTTTTCCGTCACAATCGCGGAGTGGAGCAAAGCGGTCGCGGCAAGCCACGGCATGAGAGAGGCGTTCTCCACCGGATCCCAAAACCACCATCCGCCCCAGCCCAGCTCGTAATAGGCCCAATAGGAACCAAGCGCGATACCAACGGTCAGCGCCGCCCAAGCTACGAGCGTCCATGGCCGAACCCACCTGGCCCAAACCGCATCCACTTTGCCTTCGATGAGAGCAGCAACCGCGAAGGCAAAAGTTAGGGAGAGCCCCACATAGCCCGCATACAGAAACGGCGGATGAAAGGCGAGCCCGGGATCCTGCAGGATTGGATTGAGTCCCCGCCCATCAACGGGTGCCGGATCTAAACGCCAAAACGGGTTAGACGTTGCCACTGTGAAGGCCAAAAACAAGAGGCCTACCGCTCCTTGCACGGATAGAACCATGCCCTTGAACGTCGTCGAGAGGTTGGTCCCAAAGATGGCAACCAAAGCGGCATACAGCGACAAGATCAGAATCCATAACAGCATGGACCCTTCGTGATTTCCCCAAACGCCCGTCCACTTATAGAGATCAGGCTTCAAGGAATGAGAATTGGAGGCGACATTCGCGACGGAAAAGTCCGATGTCACATAGGCGTAGGTCAGGGCCGCGAAAGAACCTGCGATAAGCACAAATTGAACGACCGCGACCGGCCCCGTAAGGTAGGCATACGGACGAGAATGCTGCGTTCCAAGCCAAGGCAAGACAGTTTGAACCAGCGCGAGCACCGTCGCCAAAACGAGCGCATAATGTCCCAGTTCAACAATCACAGCCACATCTCACTTGCTGTCACTCCCTTCGCGCCACTTCCCCGATGCCTTCAGCGCTTCGGCCACTTCGGGCGGCATGTAGTTTTCATCATGTTTCGCGAGCACTTGGTCCGCAACAAAAAGGCTTGGAGAAGCCAGTTCCCCGACGGCGACGACACCTTGACCCTCGCGAAACAAATCCGGCAGCAGGCCTTCGTATTCGACTTTGATGGCTTCGTTGAGGTCGGTTACGACAAAAGAAACACGTGCGCCTTGTAAACGCTGAACGCTTTCTTCCTCAACAAGACCCCCAATCCGAATACGAAGACCGGACGGAACGTCCTTCTCGGCCAATTCCGTGGGACTGTAAAAGTAAACGATCGTATCCTGCAACGCGTACAGCACCAATCCGACGGCCAGAACCAGAACTGGTGCCGCAATCAAGAGGTAGGTAATCCGTTGCCGCCGTCTCATCCTTTATTGATCCCATCCGGTTGGGCACGATCATTCGCGCCCCCTTGTCGTCCTGATTTGGTCACGATGTCTCTTATACTGTCCAGAATGTGTTGGTCCGAACAACTCCGGAAATGGTTGAGAACCTCCATTGTAGCGTTCTGTGCATCGCTCGTGTCGGGGTGTTTCGTCACATCTAATCATCCTATCGTCGATGATGGCACATCCTATCTGGATCCGTCCCTGATTGGAGTTTGGTTCGGCCGCATGTCAGAGGAAGATCCTCCTATGTATGCGCACTTTGTGCCCACCCAAGACCTATCGGCCTCATCTTATGAGGGAGGCATGGACCTTCTCATGATTATGTATGACCAAGCGGAGCCGAACGACAGCGAATGGGTCGCGTTTTATAGTGTGGCTGGTGCCGTTGATGATCGACGGTTTTTGAGCCTGGAGGCGATAATCGGTGAGCCCGCGCCTGACGAAGAGGATAATACGCCGGACTTTCATTTGTTTACATATGATATGCCGGATCCCAACACGCTAACAATCACGCGGTTGTCTGATGCGGCTTTGGAAGAAGCAATCGAAACGGGCGCCCTGCGCGGAGAAATTCACGATGGGCCGTACGGCGGCGCAACCATCTCTGCCACACCGGACGAACTCATCACTTTTCTCCGGGAGACCGGCTTTCCCGGGTCCTTGTTCGAGGAAGACTCGACTCACTTGGTGCGCCTGCCTCAGGTTCCCCTCCTGCCTTAACACCGGCCTCGCGAAGTTTTACGCCGATTTAAGAGCTTTCGCATAACCTATCCGGACTGGCGACGAACAGCGTAAACTTGGTGCAATCGATATGGCTGAAGAGCCCTTCTCCCAGGCACGGGTCTTGGTGGTTGAAGACAATTTAACATCAGCCAATATTGTCGGGTATTTGCTGCAGTCCATCGGTCTGTCCCCCACATTTGCCTCAAACGGTGAAGAAGCGGTGCAAATCGCTGGCAGCGAGCCTTTCGACCTGATTCTAATGGATCTTCACATGCCCGGGATCAATGGGGTTGAAGCCGCCCAGGAGATCCAAGAAGGCCCGAGCGCAAACGAGAGCACGCCGATCGTGGCCCTGACTGCCCATGCTTGCGAAAAGTATCGAACTGCATGTGAAAAGGCTGGCATGAAGGGGTTTCTCATTAAACCTGCGACCGCAAGAGATCTCACAAACGTCCTTACAGATGTGCTTCCCGGTCAAACGACAAACTGTGCAGAGGGTGCGTTAGACCATGACGCAATCGCTCAAATGACGTCGGTCATGAGTGAGGAAAACTTTCAGAACATTGTCTCGGTTTGCTTGGACGACATCGCGAACCGCGTGAACATCATCTGCGGCGCGGATTTGACCCGGGACGTCGACATGGTGGCGAAACACTCCCACGACATTAAGAGCACGTCGGGCCAGATCGGCGCTTGCGGTGTGTTGTCCCTAGCTACGGAAATCAACTGTAAGTGCAAAGAAGCTCAGGGTACAGCCCACCCAGCCGAATTAGGGCACTTGCAAGACCTTCTTCGTCAACTCGCGGATGAGTTTACAGCGGCCGAAAAGAACCTCAAATCAGCTTATTTCTCGGGCGCGGATGGCGTTTCCCCAGCTCCCTGACTTGCAAGCTTCGTCTCGACCTCCTCCAAAAGCATACGAGCACCTTCCCTCCAAGGCATTCGGCTTCCTTCGCCGTCTTCCTCAGCCTCCACAGATCGTTTTAGGTGCTCCAGTGCGGCAGGTAGGTCCTCATTCTGGTACCGGGCGACGCCTTTGAAATAGTTGGCCAAGCCGTGACCAAGATTTAGATCTAGAGCCTTGTCGAAATACGCTTCGGCTTCAGGATCTACAGATCCGCTTCTTGCCAACACTCGCGCGCCTCCGACACTGGCATAAAGTTCTGCAGTTTCTCCTCCCACCTTTATGGCACGCAAATACGCAAACTCGGCACTCCCAAACTCGCGGATGCCGAGAAAGTCTCGCGCAAGTGCCACCCAGTCCGCTTGATTTCCGCCATTCTGTTCCAATTGAGAAACTCTTTGGTCTAAACTCGCCACCATTGCCGCGCGCTCTTGAATAGCATCGTTCACGCGTGACGCATGCGGACGATCACGGAGGTCAGGCGCTCCCGTTGCGGCATAGATCGTCAAGCTAAGAACGGCGGCACCCAACATCACAACCAGCATCGGCGTGCCGCTCTCTTTCGCCCCGAGCATCGCGCGTTCTTGAGACGCCAATTCGAGGGACTTAGACGCCTGAATCAGTTTCCGCGAAACCTCGGTTCGTACGCGTGCAGCAGCCTCAGTCGTCAAGAGACCTCGACTTTCGTCCTCATCTACCTCTTTGAGCTGATCTTTGTACGTCTCAATATCAACTTGCAGCGAAGACATTTGCGACCGGCGCCCCGGTGCCTTCAAAGCAAGCCAAACGAGGGGCCCCAACGCAATTCCGGTAATGAAAAGAATAAGCAACCAAATCATGTCGAGTCCGCGCTTGCCTGCTCGCCCTGCATCTCCAGCCCGCTTTCTTTTCGCAGACAGACGGACAAATTGTTCGCTGGCATGGGAGTAACACTTTCCAACATAAAGCCTTGTGCCGCAGCCAAGCCTTCAACATCTTCCAAGTCCCGCACACCCCAACTGTGGTTCCGCGACTTTAGAGACACATCGAAGGCCTGGTTTGATTGGGCCATGACCCCTTCGCGGGCAAAAGGACCATAAAAAAACAACAGCCCGCCCCGGCCCAAAAGCGCGCCCGCCCCTTCAATCAATCTCTCGCAGGCCGACCACGGAGAAATATGGATCATGTTTATGTTTACAAGGGCGTCAAATGCGTGTGGCGGCCCCAAATCAGGCGATAACCACCACCCCGCCTGGTTAACGTCCAGCCGAATGGGACCCCTGAGATTACCGCCCCCCGATATCTGGCGCCAAGCTTCGATGCTTTCCAGCGCGCGCGCATCTATGTCACTAGGTTGCCAAGTGAGGCCTGGAAGGTGCTGCGTGAAGAAGAGGCCGTGTTCGCCGCTCCCACTTGCAATCTCTAAAACACACGCCGTTTCCGGCAAACATCCCGAGAGAACTTTCAGCATTGGTTCCCGGTTTCGGGCGGTAGAAGGTGAAAAAAGTCTCTGGTCCATGCCGACGTGAACTGCACCCTATTGGTCAACAGGATGATCATGGAACATCGAATGTTGGTTCCTCCTGCGGCCGCAACCAACGCGCACGGGCAGAACATGTCAAGAAGAAAGAAATATTGGAGGCTCAGACCAGTGCTGCTTGAGCCCTTCTTTTAAGAAGATTGGCTTCTGTTTCGCCCAGAATATGACGTGTCAGCTGAACGGCGACATCCAGGTACGCCTCAGCTTTCTCGCGCTCTTCGCCATCCGTGGCTCTGATCTCATTGACGATATTCTCACTATACCGGACGATGGTGTTCTCCATGGTATCCACCACATCCCGGTACACATCCCCGAACGCAGCCTTGGTGGCCACATATCTCAAACCGTCAAGAAAGACAGCATGGTCAACGGCTCGCTTCACCGCATTTTCCTGCGGCCATTGCGACAGGTCTGGCCGCGCCGTACCTCTTCCCGCAAAACCGCCAATCTTGCGTATAGGTATTGCTTCCATGATCTTTTCGGGAGACCGCTCCAAGAGCGACTCCATAACGCCGGCCACTTGGTTTTGTTGGACGCGCAAGGATCGATCCCAAGACGCAACCTCGACATCTGCCACGGACTCACTCAGTCCCGACGACAGACGCTGAAACTCGGTAATTCCGTCAACGAACTGGTGTAAGTCAGACCGCTGAATGTCATAAGACTTCACGTGGTGGGAGAGCTCCGACGCATCACTGAGCAGAGTATCGACAATTTCTTGCATTTCTGTGGTTTGATCATCGCTCGTCCCAGAACTCAAACCGAGCTCCCGCGCCAAAGAAATCACCTTCCAGGGCTCTTGCATGCGCGACATGAGCAGAGAAAACAGCAATCCGGTCGCCTCAGGCGCATGCCGCTTTAACGCGCGATATTGCCGCTCCGTTTCAAAAACATCGTCTTCGTCCAATTTGACGATTGGGATGGGAAAGTGACGCCGGATTTCTTCCAAATGGGGCGCGGCTCGCAATGCAACAGCCACATCGCGGACATCCGCAAGCGTCCGCTCAGTGCCAAGGCGGTGGGAAACTTCCTTGTAGGATTTGTCATTCAAATCGATGCTGCGGATCATCTCCTGCAGCACGTCGCCAGCCACCTGGTGCAACTCGGCGGCCGAGCGGTACATTTGCTCATCATCGCCGGCCAATATGCCCTGGGAGATCCGCTTTTCCAGCTCAGTCCGCTTAGCAGGAATCAAATCTTCCCCCAGCCAGTCCCAGATAGGGGTAAGCGACTTCCGCACAATCCGGCCCGGCAGCTTTTGAGGGTTTCTCCCTGTATAAATGAGGTCCTCAAACGGGTCGCAAAACAACCGCTGCGGACTCGGGATTCGGGCGACTTGTTGCGAAGTGTGGGCGAGACGCGGGCGCAGGAGCGCAAGAAGGTCATTATGCGGCAGACCTTTCCCAGCATTCTTCAACCGGTCAATCTCAAGCGCCGTAATCAGGCTGATCACGGTTGATTCGGGGATCTGACTCAGAAAATTCCCAAGCCGCTTCAGGTTTTCTGGCTTCATCAAAAGAATTCCGGTTTCACTCGTGGAGTCGATTTCCGCAAACAACTGCCTATCAATTGGTCAATGTCACCCGTTCCCACCCGACGACAGGTCCGTCGCTCACCGGCATATTAGTTACAACTCAATTAATTTTAGGTTGATTCAATCGATCGTACTAAATTGATTTTATTGACGTTTTTGGTTCCAAGGGTTCACATCGCGGCACCACATGCTGGAGACGTCGGCCTCAAACCGAAGCATCAACTATTCTTCTTTTTGGGACGAAAATATGGTAGAAGTCACTCGTGCTTCGCGCATTGGCCACCGATACGAGATGGGTCAACGAGAATATCTGAGGTTGAAGAGCGGGCACAGGACTATCGCAATGAGAGACTGAGAATGGCTGTTGGCAGTGTTAAATGGTTTGATCCTGAAAAGGGATTTGGCTTCATCCAACCTGAAGATGGGTCGAAAGATATTTTCGTCGACTTGAGAACCTTGAAGAAAGTGGGGCTGAAAACCCTTCGTGAAGGTCAAAGGGTACAATATTCGATTTCACAAGTTCCAGGAGGCAAGTCTTCGGCAGACAACATCACTATCATGGGCTGATGTTGGAATGATCGTCTTACCGATCAGAGTAAAGACGAAACCCAATACCTAACAAATGTTGGAAATGTATAGCGCCAAGTGCACCGCTTGGCGCCCCTTCGGATTCGCTCGTCGATACACGGACAAGCGACTATTCGTCAGCTGCAGGCAAAGTCACCCTCACGGACAATCCGCCGTACCGCGAACTCGTCAAGGAAACATCTCCACGATACAGGGAGGCAATGTCTTTAACGATGGACAGGCCGAGACCGCTACCAGGCGTGGATTCGTCAAGTCTCGTCCCCCGGTTCATCACTTGGACCATCTCGTTTTCCGATAAGCCCGGACCATCATCTTCCACTTCAATAACGAACAAGCGCCGTCCCTGACCGTCCCCCAGTGGTACATCGTTCATCATCGCACTTATCCGGACTTGCCTTGACGACCACTTAAAGGCGTTGTCCAAGACATTTCCGATGATTTCTTCGAGGTCTTGGCGCTCCCCTCTAAAGTGTATTGCGGGATCAATCTCGCAGTGAACCTGAACGTTTTTTGAGTGATAGATCTTTGTCAGCGTACGAAGCAAACCCTCTACCACTTCCTTGACATCCGTACGTACGCCAATTACCTGTGCATTGGCCGCGGTCCGCGCACGTGATAGGTAGTGATTGACTTGATCTCGCATCAGTTCGGTTTGCTTGAGCACTGTCTTCGAAAGAGCTGAGTCCTGAGCCTGCCCCTCGCTGGAGAGTACCGACAGCGGCGTCTTAAGCGCATGTGCAAGATTTCCGACTTGAGTCCTTGCCCGTTCAATCACTTCGGCATTGTGGGTAACAAGGTCGTTCATCTCCGTCACCAAAGGTGAGAGTTCGCTCGGAAAATCACCCTCCAGACGTTTCGCCTTGCCTTGACGAATTCGATAGAGGGCCTCTTGCACTTCTCGCAGAGGGCTCAATCCCAACCGGATCTGGATCAGGACTCCGATGAGAAGTCCGCCACCAAGCGCCAAAAATGCCCACGTTAGATTCCTGTTAAACTGGGCAATCTCCCGGTCGACCGCCGTGCGGTCCGCTGCAACCACAAGGGTGTGAGCATTCACCTGCCCCGGCAATTGTATCGTCCGCGCAATCAATCGGACCTTGCTTTGATCCGGCCCATCCGCGTACATACGAACATAGTCAGTTGGCTGTGCCCCGTCCGGAACAAGTAGACGCTCCCCCCATAAAGAACGAGACGTGAGTTCCTCAGCCGTGCCGGTGGCCGAGATATTTTCCGAAAGCTGCCAGTACCATCCGGAATAGGCGGTTTGAAAACGCCGCTCATTGTATTCGGGCCGTATACGAAGGGCTTCGCTTTCGCTTACATCAATGGCTGCAACCACACTCTCCCACAAAACGATGAGCTGGTCGTCGAACGTGCGCAAGACCGTCTCGCGAAAAGTCGAAGTCAGGAGAAATCCGCCGAGAACAAGTGCAATCGCGCTCCATAGGCCCGCCCCCGCGACCAACCGGAACGCAAGTGAATTTGGGATCACGTTGCGGATTTTGCGGCCGGTTTCGTCTGCTCTGGTTCCGGTGCTGTCAAGCAATAGCCCAGCCCTCGCACTGTCTGGATGAGATTAACGCCCATCTTTTTGCGCAGTCGGCCGACGAACACTTCGATCGTATTCGAATCCCGATCAAAGTCTTGATCGTACAAGTGCTCAACCAACTCACTACGGGAAATAACACGCCCCTGGTGATGGATCAAATACGAGAGAAGACGGTACTCAAGAGATGTCAGCTTGATCGGCTCGCCGTCGATGCTGACCCGGGCGCTTCGCGTGTCGACATGGAGCGGGCCACAGACCAACTCCGCCGACGCTTGACCAGCCGCTCGCCGCAAGAGAGCACGCAGGCGGGCGAGGAGCTCTTCCGTATAGAAAGGCTTTGGCACATAGTCGTCTGCACCCGCGTCAAATCCGGCAACCTTATCGCTCCAGCGGTCTCTTGCGGTCAGAATGAGGACGGGCATCGTTCTTCCCGCCTCCCGCCACTTCTCGAGAACTGTCACACCATCCATTTTGGGCAAACCCAAGTCCAGAACGATCGCATCGTAGGGTTCAGTATCGCCCAAGAAGTGGCCTTCTTCGCCGTCATAGGCGGCATCCACAACGTATCCTGCGTCTTCGATCGCCGTCTTGAGTTGACGGGACAAGTCGGGATCATCTTCGACTAGCAATATTCGCATAAGGTTCTATCCACCTGATATGATTTGTCCGCTTCGCGCATCAACCACAATATCAAGCCGTCTTCCGTCTGGAGTGAGCCAAATGACAATGTAGCGCGGACTGGGCCCTCGGATTACATTCACATCCAAGTGCTTACCGGGGTATCGCGCACGAATCTTCGCAAGTACCCGAGAAAGCGGCACCAAGTCATTGTTCGCGGTTCGATTTGACGGATGCACCAGATGGTCGGCTTGCGCCAGTTCAATGCCCGCAAACGAGATCTCGAAGACAGGAGGAAACGCGCCGATCGAGGGAGAGCGAAACTGACCGCTCTTAGCAACCGAGACATCGGGCGCGCTGAGAAACACGAGACCGCCAATCACCAATGCCGAGATTGTCCGCCAACTCACCTTGAATCTCATAATCTCTCGTCCATACAGAACTCATACAGATGCCGGGCTGAACAGTTGATGAATGTTCAAAACACCGCGCGTTCAGACGGAATTCCTATGCTTGGCTTCATCAAAAACAAAAAAATAGTCCAAGAGGTTACGAAATGAAGCTCAACAAATCCATTTATCTCGCCGCGCTCGTTGCAGGGAGTCTTGCCGTTCCCACCATGGCCCAGGCGGCGCCGTTCAAAGTGTACATGAATTGGCACAATTCCGATTGGCACAATGGCGCGCCCAGCTATCGACACGATAAATCTTATGGCCACCAAAAGCTCGCCCCCCATCACATAAAGCGCAAGCTTTGGAGGAAAGGCTTTCGGTCCGTATCTTATGTTAAGCCGGCCAAACATGGTGACTATCTGTTCCGGGCGCTTGACCGTCGCGGACGCGACGTCAGATTGCGAGTTCACAACACGACAGGCGAAATCGTTGTCCGTCGCTACATCAATCATCACCACGGTCCATCCGGCTATAACCGATGTATTCCTTGGCAAAACGTCAAGTACAACTTTCACGGTCGCGGCTTTAACAGAATCAGACTGATCAGCTCCGACGACACTCAATATCGCGCCCGCGCCTTGAACCGGCACGGCGAACGCGTACAGCTACGCATTGATGCCCGCACCGGCGCACTGCAGCACATCAGGTTTGTCGACCGGGATGAAGCCTATCGCTATGCTGGTCATGAACCGCACCGTCAGCACGGTAGACACCGCAGGTAAACGATCTCGCAAGATGGGCAAAGATAAGGGGATGGGCTCGACCCATCCCTTTTATCTTAACCGAGCGGGAAAGCCCCCTTCATTCGAACCGGAGGTCCGCTTGAACAGTGTCGGGCGGTTAGACACCTAATCCCTTACGAACGTTTTGGGTCTTACCCGCCGCCCAAAGTTTGATGAATTCTTCCAGCGCCTCATTGGGTTCGTCCGGCAGAACAACCCTGAGCTCCACATACTGATCACCGGACGTGCCGGACTTCTTGTCTTGAATGCCTTTGCCTTTCAAACGCAAACGCTTTCCAGAGCTCGTATTCTTTGGAACCGTGACCGTTACTGGTGTCGTGACCGTCGGCACTTTGATCTTGTCACCGAGAATTGCCTCTTCGAGAGTGATGGGCACTTCGACCAAAATGTCGAGGCCTTCTCGCCGAAAGAAAGGGTGTGCCCGAACTGAGATCTCGACTAAGGCATCACCCGCCGGAGCACCGCGCAAACCCTGCATCCCTTTCCCCTTGAGACGCAGTGTCTGGCCGTCTTCGATCCCGGCCGGAATATTCACATCAATCGTATCCCCATCTGACAGGCTAATCCGCTTTTTTGCTCCGTTCACCGCGTCCAAGAACTCTACCGCCAAAGTATATTTGACGTCCGTGCCCTTAGGGCCAGGTCCACCAAAGGGATTTCGGCTCTTGTTGGTATCGCCAAATGGGGTCTGACCTCCCATGCCTTGCCCGAATATGCCGGACAGGATGTCTCCAAGATCTTCGAAGCCCGCGCCCGCACTTGTATATGTTCGGTAGCCGGACCCTCCTGCATCCGCACGACGCCCGGCATCTTGATACGCATGCTGAAAACCGCGCATCTGTTCTTGTCCGGTTTCATCAATTTCGCCGCGATCATATCTCGCGCGCTGATCGGCATCGCCGAGGATATCGAACGCCGCATTGGCCTGCTTGAACTTGTCTTCAGCCGCGGGGTCATCCTTGTTGTGATCAGGATGGTACTTCTTCGCAAGTTTACGGAACGCCTTTCGGATCTCATCCTGACTGGCGCTCCGCGACACCCCGAGGACCTGATATAAGTCGCTCACGTTTCTCTAAACCCTTATTCTGTAACCTTTTTATCAATATATGGGTGTTGCGCCGCAAAAAATCCAGATATGTAGTAGGGATATTCAGTTGTTTCACTGCCCCATCGAGTGAGGGACCCTATGCAAATTATACCCCACCAGTGAGATCTGACCACAAATTCTCAGCTCCGCGTTGGGCCGCGTTCCGACCAAGTGGAAGAGCCCAGTGATGGGTTGCGCCAAACTCGTTTCGCCAAGCCCACGCCCGCCGCGTCAAAAAATGGAGATGGTGTTCGTAGGTAAATCCGATTGCGCCATGGACCTGATGAGCGATCGACGTGGTTTCGCTGACGCTGTCGCTGGCTTCGATCTTGGCAATTGCAATATCGATAACCGGATCGTCACCATCAGCAGCGGCAGCCGCCGTTTGCGCGGCGCGTCCGACCGCAGCCACCCTGCCGGCGAGAACGGCCAATTGCTGTTGGATGGCCTGGAATTTGCCGATGGGCTTGCCGAATTGGGTCCGATCCTGAGCGTAGGTCACCGCCTCATGGAGCATTCCATCGAGCGCCCCAGCAATTTGCACGGACCGCACAAGCGCCCCAGCCTCGAGGGCCGTTGGCCCTCGATTCGCTTTTCTCACAGGTCGCCCCGGTGCAACTGAAATGTCCACATCATCGCGGTATTCGAGCGCGATGTTCGTTTTGTTGCTGACATTTGCTTCACCTATAGGCATGAGGCGAATTTGCGTCTCATCGCCCGTTCCGGTCTGGACAATAACATAGTCCGCCATCCGAGCCCATGGCACTCCGGTAAGAACTTTGGTGGCATAATCATCCGCATACGCCAGGGTGATAATGCCCTCCGGGATTTCTTCGCCCGCATCGCGCAGCAGCCGGCGCGCCGCCATAGTTTCCGCCAACGGAATCGGCACAGACCAACGGCCGAGCGCAAACAAGACTTCATACGCGCTGGTCCAAGTCGAATCGTCATCGGCGACCAAGACGTCCAGCAGACCCAACTCTTGGACCTGTGCCCAAAGTTCCTCTGGGAACTGCCCGTCCTCGAAGTTGCGGATCAATTCGGGCGTGACGGCTTCAGAAAAAAGTTTTGTAACGGTCTCTTGGAGGAGCCGGCTAATCTCGTCCATTAGCGTAATCCCAATCCCCTTGCGATGATGCCGCGCAATATCTCTCGTGTGCCTCCCCTCAGACTAAACGACGGGGAGATTTGAACCAGCAGATTGAGAACCTGCGCATAGTCTGTGCCCGTCGCAGAAACGCCGTCTATGAGGTCGTTGGCGATGTGAGGGAGCGATTGCTCGAAAAGCGCACCCTGATCCTTCACAATCGAGGCTTCGAGCGCCGGGTCTTTGCCATCTTCCAACATGCCCGCAACCGATATGGACATCTGACGCAGTGTCGCCAACCGTGCAATGAGCTTTCCTAAGATGATCGCCTGGCGTTCATCCGGGTCCGGCCCAATTTCGCGAACCAATTCGGTCAGGAGCGGCATACAGGACATGTATCGTTCCGGACCACTTCGCTCGTACGCCAATTCCGCCGTGACCTGCGCCCAGCCTCCGCCTTCTTCCCCAACAAGCCAGTCATCGCCGACGAAAGCGTCTTCAAAGACCACTTCGTTAAAGTGTTCAGCCCCGGAGAGGTCCTTGATAGGCCGGACCGTTATTCCCGGAGTCTTTAGATCCACAAGAAACTGCGAAAGACCCCCATGCCGGCTTTCGGGATTGCTCTCGGTCCTAAAGAGCGCAATCATATAGTCCGCATGCTGCGCTCCCGTTGACCAGAGTTTTGTGCCGTTGATCAACCACCCGCCATCGGTTTTTTGGGCCCGCGTTTTTGTGGCAGCCAGATCAGAGCCGGAATCGGGTTCGCTCATGCCGATACAAAAGAAGATCTCGCCCCGCGCGACCCGAGGCAAGATTTCTTCTCGCTGCTTTTCCGTGCCGAAGCGGAGCAAGAGAGGTCCGCTTTGCCTGTCACCGATCCAATGAGCCCCAACCGGCGCGCCTGCCGCCAGCATTTCTTCGAGAACGACATAACGCTCAAAGGCGGAGCGCTCGTGGCCACCATACTGTTTGGGCCACGTCATACCCAACCATCCACGATCGCCCATCTTCTTGCTGAACGCTTTATCGTATCCCATCCACGTCTCGGCCCTTTTGACCGCGGGATAATCGGAGAGTTCCTGATCAAGAAAGGAGCGAATTTCTTCGCGCAAGGCCTGCGTGGACCCGGGAAGAGAATTTGGTGCAAAACTGAAATATGTCGTCATCTAAAGCCCACGATATCGCCGCCCGATACTGCGGCGAAGCCTCTTAATAACTCCTAAGTAAGACACAGATAAGTGTCACTCAGATTCCACCCCGATCGCGCCCGTTGCCTCTTCCCAAGCACGGGTGATGACAAAGTCTCGATTGAGGCCGATCGGCACGACCAATCTGATCTCTTCATAAGACGCATCTTCGGTCAGGTCGGCCTTTTCGATGGTCTCTTCGACAGTCCAGCCCGCCGCAGCGGCGTCCCGACCCACCTGGGCAAGCTGATTGATGAAGGCTTGAAATTGCTCCACTCCAGCCCGGTCGCTGAGTTCTCCGTGTCCCGGGATGGCGTGCGTAAACTCGGTCTCAAGCGCCGTCGTCAGCGTCGCGCCCCAGGTCTGCACGCTGCCACCCGCCTCCAGATCAATGTTCGGATAGTGCCGATTGAAAAACAAATCGCCGAAGTGAACGGTATCGTCTTCAACGAAATGGACGATCAAGTCACCATCGGTATGTCCGATCCCCGGTGAGGAAAGCTTGATCGTCTTACCGCCTAGGGCAATCTGCAATTCGTTTTCGAACGTCTCGTTGGGTAAGAGAGCCTCGGCATCGCCCTGCCAGTAGTCCGCATCAATCGTCGTAAGATGTTTCAAAGTGTTCTCGGTCGCGACAATCCGGATGCCCGCTTCAAACGCTGGATTTCCGTGGGTATGATCAAGATGATAGTGGGTGTTGATGATCATTGCGATCGGCTGACCGGTTAGCTCTTGCGCTTTCTGTTCGATCAGCTCCCCCTGCATCGTCAAGGCCATGGTATCGACGACAACGGTCCCTTGGGAAGTCCGCAAAACAGCGACATTTCCGCCCTTTCCTCTGATCAAGTGCAAATCCTCTGTAATTTGCTGAGCTTCCAGCTCTCGAAATTCAAGAACAACATAGCCGATGCCAGCTCCCACCAGACCCAAGAGGACAAGAATTCCGATCAACCATCTACTCATATGCACCTCCCCCGCGTCGGACTGCGCCAAACGCGAATGCTTTATTTCGTTGATCCTCCTGAGTATCCCGTCCCGTCCGCACACTCAAGCCCGCCCAACCATTTGCCTGTGTGGATGCATTGTGGGATGAAGATACAAGTGTCACGACGCCCGTCCGCAACCCAGCCCAGAGGCGCATACCATGGCTCAAAAATTTCGTTCGTTTGGAGAACAAACCCTTCACTATTTCGACCGGCCCCACGAGGCGATTGTCGCTGCTGAAATCGACGCGCCCGCGGCTTGGCGCGGTGCGGACTTAAGAGACCGCGTAGAGGACTGGCGGATTGAACTCACGAATTCAGATATAGGCGAAATCGCCAACGCGATTTCCCACATCCACGCATCTTCCCTGGCTATGATGGACATTGACCGGACGAGCTTTCCTCTTCCAACGCTCAGCTCAAAGATCAAGGACTGGCGCCGGGAACTCGCGTCCGGACGGGGATTTGTTTTGGTTCGCGGATTACCCGTCGATGAGTGGGGTGCGGATGACAGCGCCATCGCCTTTTGGGGCCTGGGGCATCATCTGGGTGTTCCTGGCGCTCAAAATCCGGACAATGACTTATTGGGCCGCGTCGTTGATTATGGTGAGGAAAGGACGAACCCGAACGTCAGACGCTATCGCACGAGTGGAAACATCGACTTCCACTGTGACGCGGCCGATGTGGTAGGGCTCCTCTGTTTGCACGAAGCAAAGACCGGTGGCCAAAGCCGCATCGCCAGTTCCGTTACAATCTTCAATGAAATTCTAAGAACGGATACGAACCTCGCCAACCGGCTGTTTCAGCCGTTCAAACTGGATCGGCGGGGGGAACAAAACGAAGGCGATGCCAACACGATCGACATTGCCCCATGCTGCTACAGCGGCGGCGACCTGAGAACGTTTTACCACAGTGAATATTTTCGCTCCGCGAGCCGCCACCCGGAAATTGGCCCCCTCGATCCGATTACTCAAAGAACGCTCGACCTCTACGACCAAATTGCTGCAGACCCGGATGTTCACTTAGACATGTGGCTCGAGCGAGGCGATATGCAGTTCGTCTCCAATCACGCCAATGTCCATGCGCGAACTGAATACGAGGATTACGAAGAGAGAGAAAGAAAGCGCCTTTTGCTGCGTTTATGGCTGTCGCTCGAGTGACCGCTAGTCAAAGTCACTTAAGTGATGGGGCAGATCTTCTTCAGGAATGTTGTCCTCGCTGAGGACCTTGCCGCGCACCGAGTTTCCGCTACGATGTACGGACTGGGGATCCCCTGAAACCAAAGGATGCCATGCCGGCAAGTCCCGTCCCTCTGAAAGCAGACGATACGCACACGTCTTCGGCATCCAGCTAAGATCGGCAACGTTTTGCGGATCGAGGACCACACATGTGGGCACACGCACTTGCCTATTCACATAGTCCGTACACTTGCATGAATCTTGATTCAATAGATGGCAGACCACTCTGGTGTAAAAGACCTCATCGGTATCCTCGTCTTGAAGCTTAATGAGACAACACTTCGCGCAGCCGTCGCACAACGACTCCCACTCCGGCCGGGACATTTCCGACAGCGTCTTGGTCTTCCAAAAAGGAGCCGCATCCCGTTGGCTCGGTATTGTCGTTTCCTTTACCATTTCATCACAACAAGTCGGTTCAATCGCCCACAAATCGCCCAAAAAATCACGATAACAATAAGTCGGAAAACTAAGATAGACTGACTCGATCGGTAAAGAACAAACGTCCAGGAAAAACCCCTAAGCCAATGAAATTATTAGACAATTTTAAGTCCTGGTTGTCGGGGCTCTTTCGGCCTGGCAAACGCGTGCGCAATATTGCGTTGGGAGCGGCGGGCATCCTGACCATCGTCGCCCTGACGGCCTATGCCATTTACATCCCCAAAATACCCACGCTTCACGAGCTCCGCACTCTTAATCGATCCTCCGCAATTACATTCCTGAGCTGGAAAGGCGATGTCATTGGAAGCCGGGGGGGACGGCATACAAAAGCGTTGCCGCTAGACGAGATGCCCGAACATCTCAAGAACGCCTTTCTCGTAACCGAGGACAAACGCTTTTACAATCACGGCGGCGTTGATTTACGGGGCATCGCCCGCGCTCTGTTCGTGAACGTAACCAGCGGCGGCGTCGTTCAGGGCGGCAGCACCATCACGCAACAACTCGCCAAAAACATCTTCTTCACCCATGATAGAACACTGACCCGCAAGGTCAAAGAGGTGTTCACAGCCTGGCGTCTGGAGAACCGACTGACCAAAGACGAGATTCTCGAACTCTACCTCAACCGCATCTATTTGGGCGGGGGGGCCTATGGGGTCGAGGCGGCCTCCCAGACCTTCTTTGACAAGTCCGCCCGCGAAATCACCATTGCCGAAGCGGCCATGCTGGCGGGCCTTGCGAAAGCGCCCAGCCGGTATGCGCCCACGACGAGCATGGACCGCGCTCAAGAGCGCTCGATGGTCGTGATCCGGCTTTTGCGCGAAAACGATATGATCACGCAAGAGGACTTTGACGAATTGGCCAGGGATCCAGCGATGTTGGCGGATTCTCTTGTCAGCAGCGAGATCAACTACTTCCTCGATTTTGCTTCCTGGCAAGTGGCGGAGATCGTAGGCGATGTCGGTGTGGACCTTGTTGTGCAAACCACCCTCGACCCCACCCTGCAAACAAAAGCCGAATCTGCCCTCAAAACGCACATGGACCAGCTTCCGGAAGAAAGCAATGCCGGACAGGCGGCCATGGTGTCTCTTGCCACCGATGGCGCCGTTCGGGCGATGATCGGTGGACGGAATTATGCGCAGAGCCAATTCAATCGGGCTGTCCAGGCCTACCGTCAGCCCGGCTCCTCGTTCAAACCGTTCGTTTATCTGACCGCCATGAAGAAAGGCATGCGGCCGGACACAGTGTATGAGGACCGGCCGGTCAAGATCGGAGACTGGAGTCCGGAAAACTATACGGGCAGTTATCGCGGTGCAGTGACCATCACTTCGGCTATGGAGAATTCTCTCAACACAGTAGCCGTTCGCGTGCTCTCTGACGTGGGTGTCACAGACGTGATTGAGACAGCTCAGCAACTTGGCTTCACGGGGGAATTCTCAAAGGATCTCACCCTGGCGCTTGGATCGTGCGAGGTTACATTGCTGGAACTCACTGCCGCTTACGTTCCGTTCGCCACCAGCGGTTTGAAAATGTCGCCTTATGTCATCCAACGCGTTGAAACCAACGACGGGCTCATTCTCCACGACCGGACCGCCCCCGACGCGGAACGTGTGTTCGACCAGTCCGTGGCCTCGGACATGAACTTTATGATGTACCAGGTTATGCAATCGGGCACAGGACGCAGGGCCAATCTGGGCGCACGACCCTCGGCCGGCAAAACCGGTACCAGCCAAGAGTGGCGGGATGCTTGGTTCTTGGGCTACACGGGCGATCTGGTCACCGGGGTCTGGGTCGGCAACGACGACAACACGCCGATGAACCGCATAACCGGGGGTGGCCTACCGGCTCTCATTTGGAAAGACTATATGAGCTCTGCTCACGAAGGCTGGGCCATTGCTCAGCTGCCCGGTGCCTACGGCATGACCCAACAAGTCTCCTACAATCAAATGCAGGGCTATTTCCTTCAGTTACAGCGCAAATTCTCAGAGGTGCAACGCACCAGTGCACGCGGCAAACGGCGCAACCGCGTCTGGTCCATCTTCAATTGACAGCTCTGCGCTTGGATTAACCCGACCGGTCCATGCCTCCCATCCTGACACTGAGAGATGTATACCTAACCTTTGGCGGCGATCCCCTCATTGCCGGCGCCGCGTTTTCGATCTCGAGGAGCGAGCGGGCTTGCCTTGTTGGACGCAATGGCGCCGGCAAATCAACCCTGTTGAAAATGGCCGCGGGCATCACCGAATTCGACTCGGGCGAGCGGTTTGTTCAACCCGGCACTCATTTGTCGTACCTGCCGCAAGATCCCGACCTCTCCGTATACAACACAGTGCACGAATTTGTATCTGAGGGCCTACGCGGTACCCAAGGTGGGGATCACTACCGTGTGGATGCCGCCTTGGACGAACTCAAACTCGACCCCGCATCCGATCCGCGACTGTTTTCAGGCGGCGAAGCACGACGAGCCGCCATTGCGCGCGCGATTGTCAGCGATCCGGATATCTTGTTGCTGGACGAGCCCACCAACCATTTGGACCTGACCACGATTGAGTGGCTGGAGAGAAGGCTGAGTGCATTTGCAGGCGCCATTATTGTGATCAGCCATGACCGTACATTTTTGCGGCGTATGACCAACACGTGCCTCTGGCTCGACCGCGGACTCGTGCGCACTCTGAACAAGGGCTATGCGCACTTTGACGACTGGCAAGAGCGCATCTTGGCCGCGGAGCAAGAGGAAAAGCGGCGTCTTGAGAAACGCATAGAGCGCGAGACCCACTGGCTCCACCGGGGCGTTACGGCGCGCCGGACTCGCAATATGGGCCGGTTGCGGAACCTGCAAAGCCTGCGCGAACAGCGCCAATCGATGTTGGGTCCAACGGGACAGGTCGCTCTTAAGATGGAAACCGGCGATCTTTCCGGCAAAATGGTAATCGAAGCCGAAGGCATCGAGAAATCGTATGACGGCCGTACGATTATTCCGGCCTTTTCCACGCGTATTCTCAGGGGAGATCGGATCGGAATTATCGGCCCCAACGGTTCAGGCAAGACGACACTGCTGAATATGCTTACAGGCCGAACCAAACCGGACGCCGGAAAAATCCGCCTAGGAACCAACCTCACTCCCGTGTTTGTCGAACAAGATCGGGCTTCCCTGGGTCCTGAGAAAACATTATGGCAAACGCTGGCTCCCAAAGGCGGTGATCAAATTTCCGTACACGGCAAACCACGACATGTGGTTGCATATCTAAAGGACTTTCTTTTCGACGAGCGTCAGGCTCGCCAGCCGGTCGGCAGTTTGTCTGGCGGAGAGCGCAATCGCCTGCTCCTCGCCGTCGGACTAGCCAAGCCCTCAAATCTTTTGGTACTCGATGAACCGACCAACGATTTGGATATGGACACGCTCGATCTGCTTCAAGATATGCTGTCCGACTACGAAGGAACACTTTTGCTCGTCAGCCACGATCGTGACTTTCTCGACCGCATCGTCCATTCCACGATCGCATTCGAAAAAGAGGGACAGTTGACAGAGTATGCGGGCGGTTTCGAAGACTATTTGGCCCAGCGCAAAAGCGCGCCCGGCCCAACGGAAGCCGCTTCCCCCCGTCCCAAGAAGAAGAAAGACCAAGCCAGCCCCCCACGCCGCCCCGAAAAACCCGCAAAACTAAGCTACAAGCACAAACGCGAGCTGGAACAACTTGGCGAGCGTATAACTGTTCTCACGCAGAAGATTGCTGCTCTGGAACAGTGCCTGGCCGATCCCGACGCCTATGTTAAAAATGCAACGGAATTTAACGACAACGCAAAAGCCCTCGATCGGGCGAAATCCGATCTGGAAGAGTGCGAAGAGCGCTGGTTAGAATTGGAACTGATGAAGGAGGAGACCCTGGGATAGTCGACCGAATTGCGCCAGGTCTCCCGACGAAAGGACAAACATGCGGAACTTGCCCCATACTTTGTTGCTGCTCATAGGTGTAATGTTTGCACCAATCACATCTGCGCTTGCCCAAAGCGAGGACGAAGCCGAGTTTCAACTCGGCCTGCCCATTCAATGCGCTGTTGGGCTCGACTGTTTTGTTCAAAACTACGTCGATACGGACTCATCCCGCCTTGCCAAGGACTTCACATGCGGCGCCCTTACGTTCAATGGCAGTACAGAAACTGATTTTCGCTTGGGCGACATAAAGCAAATGGAAGAAAAGATTCTCGTTCAGGCAGCAGCGCCAGGCGTGGTCAAAGCGGCCCGCACCGGTGAACAAGACGGTGCATTCTTCAGCGGCAACCAAGAGCCCGGCAAAGAAAGACCATGCGGGAACGGCGTAATCATCGACCATGGCAACGGATGGGAGACCCAGTATTGTCACTTGAAAAAGGACAGTGTGTGGGTGTCCCGGACCCAAACGGTTGATCTGGGGCAGAGGCTAGGACATGTGGGCATGTCGGGGCAAACAGAGTTTCCGCATCTGTCCTTCCGGGTGCGGTATAAGGGCAAAGCTGTCGATCCAATGACGAGGGGAACCCCTTTGGACGGCTGCGGACTTCAAACAGACAGCATGTGGGCGGCAAACGCCTTACCCTACATGGAATACAAGGGCACGGTCTTGTTAAACGAGGGTTTCGCGGACACCGTGCCGACAATGAGGGGTGTTGAAGAGGGGATCTATCACGAGACCGCTCTGACCACGAATTCCGACGGTGTGATCTATTTTCTGCGCATTATGGGTCTGCAAGTGGGTGATGTGCAAAACGTTACCCTCGTTGGCCCGAACGGTGCTGAAATCGCGCAGGAGCGAATCACCCACACGGGCCGGAACAAAGCCGTCTTCCTGCGTTATGTGGGACAAAAGAAACCGGACACCGGTTGGCAGGTGGGCCAATACATTGGCAAATTCCAGCTGCTGCGCAACGGCGAGGTCATCCTCAACTCTCAAAAGGTGTATTATCTGGGTCGAGCCAGCTGAAGTTGGACTACGGTGCTCACGGCACGATGATCACCTTACCAACTGTTTTTCGATCGAGCATTTCGCGCAGTGCCTTGCCCGCATCATTCAGCGAGCGAACAGTGGGTTCGGCAATCTTTAGCTCTTTCGACTCGATCCACTTGCCCAACTGCTCAACGAAGGGAACCGCGTTCTTGGGATCAGCTCTCACATAGCCTCCCCAATCGACCCCTACGAGGGAGCTTCGCTTCAGCAATGCCAGATTGAGTTTGAGCGACGGGATGGAACCGGCCGCAAACCCAACCACCAAGTGCCGCCCTCCCGGGGCAAGGGATCGAAATGCGGGCTCAGACAGCTCTCCGCCGACGGGATCGTAAACCAGATTGAGACCAGCCTCACCTACTTTATCCTTAAGGTCGGCCCGCCAGTCCTCCTGTGTATAATCGACAACCTCATCGGCTCCGTTCGCCAGGCAATAGTCTCTTTTGTCAGAGGAAGACGCAGCCGCAATGACCCGGGCACCCATCGTCTTGGCGACGGACATGGCCGCACTGCCAACACCCCCCGCCGCTCCCAGAATAAGAACGGCCTCGCCCGACTTAAGGTTGCCGCACGTCTGAAATCCATAGAGCGCGGTACAATGATTGAGTAAGAAACCGGCAGCCTCCGCGTGCGTCATGTGTTTGGGCAGAGGTGTACACGCCCCTTCAGGCGCTGTTGCGAGCTCCGCGAAACCACCTGAAAACGCCGAAACGATTACATTGTCCCCGACGGCATGGGTTTGTGCGCCCTCCCCCAATGCAACGATCTCTCCGCTATACTCTGTGCCGGGAATATAAGGGAGAGGAGGTTTCACTTGATACAAACCTTGTACAAGCAGTCCATCCACAAAGCCCGCTCCCGCGGCCCGGACTCTGATCAAAACCTCTCGCGGTCCCGGCTCCGGGTCAGGCACGTCACTGACGGCCAGATTTTCCGGCGGCCCGAACTCTGAGCATTGAATGGCTTTCATTTTTTCTTCCGATTGGCGAAGGTCTGGCAGTCAACCTATCCTGGAATTCGGCCCCGTTCAAATGGCGCCCCGACCGGACGATAGACTTACGTTTCTAGCCGCGTCTCGCGAAAAACATCATCAAGCGCCCGGCGTGGACTCGGCAATGCCGCAAAGACGGGATACCCCATGCGGAACGCGAATGTTGGTCGCCATTGATCCGTTGCAAGCAACTGGGCAAGCTTTCCCGTCATATGGGGCTCGTTGCCCACTCGCCCTTCGCGATCGACAACTTCGATGGCCTGATTGATAGGCTGCATAGCGATCCCGAGCGTCGTCGCTAAAAGATGCATATGTTGCCAGGCCCGTCCAGCCTCAATCGTTTGCTGACAGTCATATAGATCCCGTACTGACAAAGTGCCGACAATTGGGGACGCGGGCACCCGGTCTCGCGTGTTCGCCAGCCAAACCGCGTGAGATTGTTCCGCAGATACCGGAGGCAACATTTTCGCGATCGCCAAAAGCGCCGGGTTCATGCCCGCCGCTTCCAAGGTCGGCCCATCTCGGAATTGTTGGACCTTTTCCGGCGTGAACCGGAACCATGCGTCACTGTCATGGGCCATTTCCTTATCGGCAATAATCTGCTCCGTCGCTTCAAGTGTCAGCCGATCAAAAACCTCCCTCTGCTCCTCGCCTCTCTTCCAAATGTCCAATCGCACTTCGCCAAAATTGTCCATGGCGAGGAGGAGACGTTCCAAAGCCGCCGGATCGATGTCTCTTGCCCTGTAACTACCTCGGTTTGTGTGGCGCTTCGGAATGACCGAGTAGAGATCACGCGCGTAGAGATCCGTCAGACGCGGCGGATTGGGAACCAAGTCGAGACTCGCCACCCGGCGTAGTTCCCCTGGCCCCTTCAGAGGCTCCAGGATACCCCGGTCAACGGACAGGGCCACACCGAAGCCGTGGGACGGAGCCGCCACCAACATGTTCTCAATCGCGCATCCTAGCCCCAGATGCATTTCCCGCAAGTAAGGATCGAAACTCCCTAAATTGCGCTGTTCATCCGCATAGACTTCAATAGAGTCTTCTCCGACGAGGAACATCCAAGGCTGGGTGTTGTGCGGATTGGCCGCAAGAATGGCCGATTGGACCAAAGCCAACGGTGTTCCTTGTTGCGCGCTACGCCACTCTTTCCATGGCTCATAGGCAGGACCCTGCGAGTTCGTAAAGGCTCCCCTGTCAACGCCGCGATAGACAACACCACCGGCCACAACGATCGAGACAATCGCCGCGCCTTGCAAGAACTTGCGCCGTGATGGGGTCTTCGTTCCAGACATGTGTGTAGTCCTCCAGCTAGGCGCTCTAATCTCCCAGCGCCAACGCAATCAAGGTTTCGACGGCACTGGCAAGCCGGTCACGCCCTTCTTCGGTGTTAATGGTGACACCATCAAAGACCTCGATCTTCCGTGAGCGAAGAACGAGATAGTTTGAAGCCGCCCCCAAAAGCACGGCAAGGGCGTCGATATCGACGTTCGTATCATTCAGACGGCCAGCAAATTGCTGAAGCAAGCGCTCACGTAGCTCAGCCGACCGTGTGGTTCGAATACGCTCAAGTTCAACCGTCAACTCATTTCGGTCGATTGTCTCCCACGCCATAATCTCAAGAGTCACAGGACGTCGAAGCAAGGCCTCCATATGCCGTTTCATCGCGGTTCCCATCCACACTGAGATTGTATTCGGTCTTCCATACGGCAGTCCGTCACCGACAATCTCGTCAACGGTCCACCAGAAGTCTCCTTGCTCCGCATACGCCCGAAGGAGACCTTCCATGCCACCAAAGTACCGATAGACGAGTACCTTATCGACACCGGCCTCCCGGGCAATCGCGTTCACGCCCAACTTGCCGAATCCTTCGCGAGCGATGAAGGCACCCACAGCATCCAAGAGCCGCGCAGACGTGGTTTTGCGATCTCTCTCTCTTGGACTTGTATCAACTTTCCCAGGGTTCTCGGGCATTTTCATAGCTCAACGCTGATGTCACCAATGAGTGACCCACCTTGTCACCATTCGGTGACAAGGACAAGAAAAATCGGCATTTTCGCTTCGATACAAGAGATCCAACGCATCAAGGTCCCCGTAACAAGTGCAAGTACGGACTTAATGTGAGCTTTGTGGCATCTATTCGAGAGAATAACACCGCAGCCCATGAGCGACTTCTGGAACATAAATGAAGGATGGGTCCCGGAAATACTGTAAGGGCGGGCGTAGGAGAAGCTGTTCGCAGGTCCCCTGACCGACTATCTAGTTCTGTCCGCTGCGGCGGAGCAGTCATAGAACCCCCACCATTCCCAGCTCGAACTAGACCAGTAAGCTGTATACTGATAAAATGTGTCACGCTCTGGACAATGTACGGTTGTCTAGTTCACGCACCGGTTTCTTCCTTGCACGTGATAAATTAAGTCACAACTGTGAGAATAGTTGTCCGAACATCTCCGAAAACACTCAAAATGCTTAGAATTGCTGGCTTTTCTTGAAAGAAACCGTCAACCATGGAGATTGGGCCTCCCTTGATTTATTTTCTGAGTGATCCACATTGAGCCTGAGGCGTACAGAGAGTATTCAACACTCAAGGAGTTTTTCATGATACGTACTATCACTGCTGGCTTAACCGCCCTTTTCCTCGCCACGTCTGTTTACGCGGGCACCCAAAAGTCTAACGACATCGTTGACACCGCGATTGGCGCCGGCCAATTCACGACGTTGACGGCGGCACTGGACGCAGCCGGACTGGTTGAGACGCTCAAAGGCGAAGGCCCGTTCACTGTCTTCGCTCCCACCGATGAAGCCTTTGCCGCACTTCCTGAAGGGACAGTCGAAGATCTCCTCAAGCCGGAAAACAAAGCACAGCTTGTAGCCGTCCTCACGTACCATGTCGTACCCGGCAAAGTCATGTCCGGTGATCTGGCTGGAAAGTCTCTCGACGCTGAAACCGTGCAAGGCGCAACTGTTGCGGTTGACGGCACCAACGACGGCGTAACCGTCAACGAAGCCAATGTTGTTTCTGCTGACGTAAAGGCGTCAAACGGCGTGATTCACGTTATTGACCAAGTGATTTTGCCGCCTGCTGCGGAATAAGTCTCTTTGCAGATCAAGTGAGTAGGGTCCGGTCGTGACTTGGCGGCCGGACCCTTTCCTTATTGCGGAAGTCGCGAACTTGGCCAAACTGATCGAAGCAGAGATTGAACCTAGGCCGCCAAAAGCCCGTATAAGTCCGAAAGAGACGTGCCATGATCCCCCGCGCTATTATCATCCTTGGAACTTTTGCATTTGTCGCCCTGATCTTGTGGGGCTTTGGACTAAACATCGGTTTTGACAGGCCGGAAACGCACTTGTTCTCGGCGCCTTGGGTCATTGTCACGATCGCCGATCTTTATTTGGGTCTCATCCTGTTCTCAATCGTCGTGTTTATGTTGGAGAGCAACAAGCTCGTCGCCTTTGCATGGATCGCACCCGGATTTGTTTTGGGAAACTTAGTCCCGGCGGTTTATCTGCTCGTCCGCGGACTTCGCCTCCTCAGTGAACGGCCTCCTGAAAAAGCGTGAGGACCGGAATCGTCATCCCGGCCCTCAGCATTCGTTAAACTCACTTGCTTTGGACTAGAGCCGTTTTGGTTTTGACGGAAACACAAAACGGCTCCAGATTCTTTGTTTTGCGCGTTTCCTGACGGTGGTAAGGCGCATTCGCGCCGAGCGATTCCGTTCGCTTGGTCGATTGATCCTCGATCAATCGCCTCTCAAGCTCACACCTGGAAACGCCCTAGCCCAGTTTGCAAATGCACAAGCGGTTCCCGTCTAAGTCGCGGAAATACCCACCATAAAATCCCGGTATGCCGTCTGCGGGCGCCTCTTCGCCTTGGCCACCCATCTCAATAACTTTTTGATAGACCTTATCCACGGTCTCTTTGTCCGCCGCGCCGATGGAGGGCATCACACCATTTCCCACGGTCGCCGGCTCACCATTCGCGGGCGTACCGACACCCAGCATGGCGCCTTTGCCGTCACCATAAAACTGCAAGCGATCGTTGTTGAAGACGCGGCCAACGCCCATAACCTCGAAGATGGCGTCATAGAATTCGAGCGCCTTCTCTTTGTTGTTAGAGCCAATAACAGTGTAAGCAATCATCAGGGGTCTCCTTTAAAAACTCTCCTAGTATGCTCTTACGATCCCGAGCCCATTCCCCTCAAGTCAAAACCAATTGAACATGGGAGTCATTCCGATTCGGCGCATCTCAGTGCGCACCCCTAAATCTCGCGGCAGAATTTCGCAATGCTGGCCGCCGTTTCCCGGCTGATCTCGGGGCACGCGATCGCGAAGATTTCGACGGCGTGCGGTGTTCCCATGACCTGCCGGCACTGGGTGGGTACGCCGGCGCGCAGAAGCAGACGGTAAAATTCAAGTCCTTCGTCCCGCAAAGGATCGCACTCATTCAGACTGATGAAGGTCGGCACAAGGCCTTTGACATCATCAACCGTGGCTAAGCCGGGCCAAGCCAGTGGATTCTTTTGCTCTACGTGTTCAATGCCATAGGCAAGCGGAATACTGTTTCCATGCACATTGATCACCAGCCCATTGTTTTCGGCCGAGGACGGAAGATGATCTTGCGGCCACTTTCCTGCAATAAACGGACACAGTGCATAAAGACCCCGGATAAGACCCAAATCGCCGTCTTGCTTGAGTTTTAGACCTGTGGCGAGCGTCAGGTTCCCGCCCCCGCTCTCTCCAGCAACAATTACATGGTTGGGATCGATGCCAAAATCTCCCGCATTCGCAGTCACCCACTTGAGCCCTGAAACACAATCGTTGAGGCCGCCCGGGAACGGAACAATCTCTGGAGACGAGGACGGCGTGATGCAATTGCGGAAGTCGACCATGGCAACAGCCACACCTTGTTGAGCGATAATTTTGCCCCAGGCCCTGTACAAACCGTAAAAACAGGACATATGCGCCATGCCGCCCCCATGGATATAATAGACGCACGGAACAGGTCCTTCGCTCTCTGGGCGAATAAAATTCAGCTTGATCGTATTGCCATCCGGAGAAGACACGAATTCATGCTCGCTTATGTCGAGCCCTGTGGACGGCGCCACTTCTTCATTGTCGATCATGTCCAGAAACTGTTTGGTTTGCTCAAGTACGGCGAGGGCTTCCGGGGTGTTCGCTTTGGCAACGACGTCTTCTCGCGATGTGCCGTTTTGTTCGACCGGTGCCGGCATAGCGCCCAACATGGTACGAATACGCGGATCAAGGCGCTCATCTGAGGCGATTTTGTTTACGGGCGCGTCCATAGCAGTCTCCTCCAACCGTTAGAATTCATGTGCTTGCATGTTCATTACGGTGCTAACTGGAGGGATGCAAGGCGCGACCAAACGAAGTGCGGATCTTCGTCGGGTGGGAGGTCCCCAAAAGAAAACCCCCGGCGCATCATGATAAGGGGTGCGTCCGGGGGCGGGAGAGAATTCTCTAATTCTCTTGGGGGGTAAAGCTTACAAGATCGCGAAGGGTGCGGCCACGGCACTCAAGCCATAAAGGCTGACGGCGATCGGAATAAGCTCCATAAAGGATCTCATTTTCATTCTCGTATCTGGTTACTCAGTGTTCGTTCTATTAGACGACAACGCCGAGGGTGAATTGGTTTATGACCGCGCCAAGGGCGGCGATGGTGATGGCTGTGGTAATCAAAGCTGCTGTAAATCCGATTTTCATGTCTCTCTCCAATAGGTTGGTTGGGGGTAAGAACTAAAAGCTCAATTAGACGACCACACCGGTGGTGAATTGGTTCACGACAGCACCCAAAGCGGCGATCGTGATGGCGGTGGTGATCAAAGCTGCTGTAAATCCGATTCTCATGTCTCTCTCCTTTGAATTTCTGAGGCCGTCTCGGCCAGTGAACTCAATGTAGGCTTCTTTGATGAAATTACAATGAATAAAACGATAAATATTTACTGTTTATCATTCATGGTACGATTTTGCGCTTTTCAAGGTATGATTTAGCACTATGCACAAAACGCATGGCTCGCGGAGCCGTAAGAAAAACTGTAATATCTGGCGAATTTCCCTTAGTTTTGCTGACCCATGATCTCTGCCGTGATCAATTCTAATTACGTCGGGTCGAGGCTAGCGGATGCCCTATTTCGCACTTGCGGAATGACTATTTCGCATATGCGGTATGCAACGGAGCAGAGCCGGAGGGATAGGTTGGGACGATTGCGAGAGAGAGGAAGGAGACTTTCTATGAGTGAACCCATTTATGAGAGGTTCCTCGGTAAGTGGATATTGGATGTGGCCTCCTGCATCTATGAACAAGGTGACCCGCCAAAATCGGGCACCTACGAAATCACTAAGCACGGCGAAAAGATCAGCTTTCGTATGCAGTGGGTCGATGCGGAGAACGAAGCCTACGATATGACGTTCAGCGGTGTGCCCGACGGCGAGCCGACACCGTTCGCTGGTGGTGATTTGGCGGACGCCCTTTCGATCACAGCCGTATCGAAGGACCGCCTAAATACCTCAGCTTATATGAAAGGGGTGGAATTGATGATCGCAACGCGCACACTGTCTGAAGACGGGGCGTCAATGCGAATAACTCAGACGGTCCGTCTTCCCGACGGTACCGAGCCGACGAACACATCCACGTATCATCGAATGCAGTGAGCTTGTTGGCTAACCGGCCGCCACTTGCGGTGCGTCCGAACCCTCCCCCGCCGTTTCCGCTTGCTGGCGGACTCGCCAGAATCGCATCGTGCGCTGAGCGGTCTCAAAAGGGATCTCATTGTAAAGCTCGATCGCCTTGTACGGATCAGCGCCGCCTGCCCCCCGATCCATGATCAGCGCAAATGCTGAGAAAGTTGAGCGGTCAAAAGAGACCGCACGGCAGGCGATAGCAAGAGACTCGCACGTCTTGTCGAACAAAACACGACGCGATGTGCGAATATCAAGCTCAGCCAGCTTCGCAAAACCGACGATAAGCTCATTCACTTGTTTGTTTCGGGCAAAATCAACAAGCTTGATTTCATTGAGATTGCCTTCCCGGTGGAGCGTATCGATCAAGATTTCAATCTTGGACTTTCTCTCGATACGCCCGGAGGCCTTCGCCTGCAGCAAGCTGCGGGACTTTTGTAGTGCCGCTTCGAGAGACGCAGGATCCACACTGTCATTTGCTTCCAAGATTTGTTTCTTCAAGTTCGAGGAAACGAAGAAGTACATCTCGTTCAGCAAATCCATCGGCACGTCACGCCGAGAAACCACGGGCGCTTGTAACGCTTCATTCGCTTCGGAGCGATCGACCAACTTTTCCATGCCTGTCCGCGAAAATTGGGCGCCTTCGTTCCGCGCCAGGGTCTCAAGAACTGTGTCGTCGGCTTTGGCCACAATCGCATCGGTAACGGCCTCGGAAACGTTTTCCCGCCGAGACATGGCGTTCAAGTGCCCCTGGCCTCTGTCGCCTGCGATCGAGATTAAGTCTTCGTCCTGCAGAACCCGGCTATTGACCAGCATGGGCTCAGCCACTTGAATCTCGTCATTTGCCAACTGAACGGCCAAGCTGCGCGGCGTTTGGTCGATCACAGAAAGCTCTGCAGAAAGCTGAGCCCGCACTTCGATTTCCATGGACGAAGCAAGCTGCTCCATGATTTCACCGAAGTAGGTCAGCTCCGTTTCACTGAATTCGTCGGGCTGGCCGACAAACACGTCAGTGACTTCTCTCAGCAAATCCCGCCGTTTTCCGCTGTCCGGTTCTTTGGCAAGATCGATGAGTCGTTCCAAATTGGTCGTGTCGCCGGTCATGAGCATCCTCTTCTTTGACGGAAGTATCCGCAACTTCGGTAAAAAAAGATTTGCCTCGCCTCCAGATTCCGGCGCGTTTTGGGCAGAATTCCTGGAATATTTTCAGTTAACCAGCAAGCTTGGTGGTGATCGCGTCAAGACAGTCGGCAAATGTATCGGCGATGATGTCGATTTCGTCACGAGACACGGTAAAGGGCGGACCGATTGCAATAATGTCTCGAACCGGCCCGGTTCCGCCGCCGTAATAGAAGACCCCGCGCCTCAACCCCTCTCCAACGAGCCGTCCGGAGATATTTAGCTCTTCAGGAAACGGCTCAAGAGTTTCGCGATCCGTCACAATCTCAACAGCACGCAAGAGACCCTTTCCCCGAACTTCCGCAACATGAGGGTTCTCCTTGAGCCGGGCCTCAAGGGCCTGTTGCAAAGCCGCGCCCGCCTCATCAGCCTTAGCGATCAGATTTTCCCGGATGACAACATCGAGTACCACATCCGCCGCGGCGCAAGCCGAAGGATGCCCGCCATAGGTATAGAACATCATTTGCTTTTTGCGATCCGCGATCGGCGCAACCACTTGATCGGTCGCATACATGCCCGACAAGGGCGCATATCCCGCAGCCAGGCCCTTACCGGATACCATTATGTCGGGTTTCAAATCCCAGTGCTGACAGGCAAATTTGGTTCCCGTACGGCCGAAACCCGTCATAACCTCATCCGCAATAAGCAAAATCCCGTACTTGTCGCAGATATCGCGAACGGCCGGCCAATAATTGTCGGGAGGGACAATGGCACCGCCGCTGGACCCGATCACCGGCTCTCCGATGACCGCCGCGACAGTTTCCGGCCCTTCGTTTTCTATGGCTCGCTCGATCGCTGCTGCCGCCGCCATTCCGCAATCTTCGTTCGTATCCGCCCCATCAAACCGTAGCGGATAGGGAGCAGGCACAAGAGGCATTGTTGCCACAAGGGGTTCATAATCCACCCGCCGATTGTCATGGCCGCTCACGGCAAGCGTTCCGATTGTTGTTCCGTGATAAGAAGGAAAGCGGCTGATTATCTTGTAACGGCTGGTCTCACCCTTACACACAAAATGCAAACGTGCGAGACGCAAGGCGGAATCAATCGCTTCTGACCCGCCACTGCAAAAATACATGCGCGTTAAGTGACTGGGAAGCCAATCGGATTTCAATCTGTCGACAAGGGCCCGGCGCTCCGGACACTCAAAAGGCGGCACCAGATAGGAAGTATTGGCCAGCGAACGGGCAACGGCCTCTGCCACGTCCTTGCGGCCATGGCCGATATTTGCCGCAATCGCACCACCGGCGGCATCCAAAATCTTCGTCCCGTCCGCGCCGTAGAGATAAACGCCCTCCGCCCGCTCGATACTCACCGTGGGTGTAGGAACAAAGGGCCAATCCGGATCAAGTCTGCGGGTATCGTCCATACGTGCGCTCGATTGCAGGGAAGCAGAAGAAAGCTTTCTGCAACCCTAACCTAGTCATGAAACATTAGAAATATGGAAATTCGCGGACCACAAATTGACCGTTGATTGGCAACCACGCTCCCTTTCTCAGATCCAAATAGCCATGCTCGAAAAGAACGCACGCGGAGGCGTGTTTTAGAGGCGATAGCCACGCCCCGGATAGTCAAACTCCCACAGCTCTCTATTTTTCACATCAGAAAGATAGAAATTATTGTGATACGAACGAATTTCCGAAATCAAATCGCCCTCGAAGACATACCATTCCGTTCCGCGCAAAATTTCGGAACTACCCGTCGCAGCGGGCGTCCACGCCATACTCCATTCGATCACGGCTTCGGGCTCCTGTACAATTGCGTGATCCACCTCCCAAGTAGCCTTTGTTTTCGGTGCAACTTTGCACCAGTAATTGGCGAGTTCATGAGCCCCTCGGACAGGCGCGTGATCGACAAAATAGTGAACGACATCATCCGTGAACGTCGACTTCATAAGATCGTAATCTTGCGTATTGCAACCTCGGTAATAGGATTCGATGGTGTTTAGGTACGGATGCTGAGACATAGGAGGTTTCCGAGCCCTGTGAAATCATACCAGACATGATCCCACCAATTCGAGGATTGCTCAACCAACCCAGCTCTTATAAATCTGCAAGTCTGGTAGAAGGCTGAGGGAGTTTGAATGTGATGAGGTCCATTTTCATTGGCGTATTGCTTGTTGCCATCGCAACAATCGGCGCAATTGTTGTCCTTCAAGCCCCGACACAATGGTCAACCGCAGAAGTCGTGCGCACGCCGGAAGACCGCTTTGCGAACCTCCCCGACTATCCCTTCACGCCAAACTATGCCGAAGTCTCGGGCTACCGCATTCATTATATTGATGAGGGGCCTTCTGACGGAAAGCCCATTTTGCTCCTTCATGGACAACCCTCTTGGAGTTATCTTTACCGCCACATGATCCCGCCGCTCGCCGAAGCCGGGTACAGAGTCATTGCACCCGACCTTGTAGGGTTCGGCAAATCTGACAAACCGCTGAAACAGAGCGACCACAATTACCAAATGCACATTGATTTGATGACTGAGTTTGTCGATCAGCTCGATCTCCAGGAGATTACATTTTTCGGTCAGGATTGGGGTGGGTTGATTGGTCTGCGCGTCATCGCTAACGATCCGGACCGCTTTGCCCGGATTATGTTGTCGAACACCGGATTGCCAGCAGCTGACGGCGTTCGCGCTTGGCTCGCTTACCCTCTCTTCCGCTTGGCTGTGTGGCAGGAAGGAACGCCGGACCTGTTCGGTGAACCGGATAGTTTCAGTTTTACTCGTTGGGTCGCATGGGCGCGAACCGTGCCGGACTTTGACTTCGAAACACTTTTCCAGGCCTCGACCACCCGAGACCTCTCAGCAGAGGAACTGGCCGGATACGCAGCACCGTTTCCCGATGAGACCTACATGGCGGCGCCGCGCACTTTTCCCTATATGGTTCCGTCTCAGCTCCGTCAGAACGCGGACGCAATGCACATCGTTTTCGAAAACTGGGAAAAGCCGCTGTTGACGGCATTCGGGGATCAAGACCCCGTGACCGCCGGTGGAGAAAAAGTCTGGCAGGAAACGGTTCCGGGCGCTGATGGTCAGCCTCACACAACCGTTCAAGGCGCGGCGCATTTCATTCAGGAAGACCAACCCGATCAACTGGTCGAGCTTCTGATCGCCTTCATTGGGGAAAGCCCTTCGCCCTAACAAGAAGTCTGTATTTTTAGTTCACCATTGGGCAGCCAAAGCGTGCAGCGACAAATGCCGTTTGCATATCCTTGCCGCCTCCCATAACCCCAGAACGCACTTCTTCCGAAGTGGCTGCGGACGCCACAATGTCGGCGGCAGAAACCAAACGTTCGCCGTCAAGCCGTTCATCGATCTTTTGGGCGTAGCACTCGCTGCCTTCATCATTCATACCCAGCCGTGTAAATTCAGACTGTATACGTACGGCTTGCGCCATGTCTTCTGGGCTCGATTCCTTAGGACCGCCGTCGTCGGACGAAGTTAAACCGAGTATCTGGGAACAGGCGCTCAACGAACTTATGAGCATTGCTGCAAGAAACAAATGACCAACAGATTTTATCATAATGGATCTCCGACTTAGCAATTGTGTTCGGCGCAGTCGTTTCCCCTCATCATCCCCATACTAACAAGAAACCGGACATGGTTAACAGCACGTAAATCGTCCTTTTGGACCGTACCGCAACATCCAAATTGAATTCATAGTCGGACATCATGCCAAAATAGAGGCGAATACCTGACCATTCAGGGCTTTTTCGCACTTGCACCCAATGCATTTTCTGAATTGACGAAATCCCAACGAAGCGCAACCGTTGGTGGATACATGAGCGGACTTAACGAGGCACCATCCCGGTGTTGTGGTTATAAACGGGCAATCCCGTCCGAACCCGCACCGCAAACGATAACACCAACGCTATCGTCCGAACCCGCTTTAATGAGGCCAGACTTAACGGCCGCAACACAAGCGGCTCCCGAGAGCTCAACACTCAAACCAAATTCCAGCCATAACCACCGCGCTGCCTCTCTCATTTCGTCATCCGAAACGAGCAAGATGCCGTCGACGCACTCACGGATGAGTTCGATGTTGCGATCACTACTTTGACGCGGAGCAAGGGTAATCGCCTCCGTTCGGATACTCGGCAAACAAATCGCCTCATTTGCTTCGAGACTCTTGGAAAGCGTCGGTGCGCCTTCTGGCTCCACACCGTAGATTCGGGCATTTGGCTTTTTTGCCTTAATCGCGCTCGCTATTCCCGAAATCAATCCGCCCCCGCCAATCGAGACAACGAAGATCTCGCAGTGGGACGATTGTTTCATCATTTCCAAGCCAATCGTGCCTTGACCTGCCATCACGTTGTCATCTGCAAACGGATGGATATAGGGAAGTTCGCGATCACTGGAATATGCGATCGCGTCTGCATGGGCATCGTCCCAGGTCTCGCCTACAATTTTGACACGGCCACCCCATCTTTCGACCATAGCGACTTTTTCGGGAAGCGCCCGCGACGGCATGTAGACGGTAGACGAAGTCCCCAACGCGTGGGCCGTATAAGCAACGGCAACGGCGTGGTTACCTCCTGAGGCCGCAACCAGCCCCCGCTCACGTTGTTCCGGGGAAAGCCCAAGCGCCGCATTGATCGCACCGCGCACCTTGAACGCGCCTGTGACCTGCAAATTTTCAAGTTTCAGGAGGAGCTCCCCCTCACGCACTTGTTCTTTTGTGTGCCGCGCCCGGATAAACGGCGTACGGCGGACATATGGCCCAATGCGCGACGCCGCATCTTCGATCATGTTGATGGGTATCATATCAACCTACTCACATGCATTCAGTGCACGGAGCATAGCATTGCCGACGACGCCCGAGAGATCGTGAAAATCCTCTTCCGAGAGTTCATATTTCGCCATCATATCCGATTTCTCTAGCGGTTCGTCCCCCTTCTTCACGCTCCATTTCGCGAAGTCCGCCACGAAATCGATAAACTCATCATCAATCGTGCCCACTTCTCTTTCCAAGAGTTGATAGGTGCACGAACACCGGTCGTCGGAGTTGCCACCGTCAATGCAATTTCCGACAAATTTGGTTTGCATGGGATCGCTGCAGGCAACCAGTCCCAAAAAAGCGGGGATTGCAAGCAATGTCCCCCTTAGATTTTTCATTCTTTGTGTTTCCCCCTGGGCGACGCGTTTTTGATCGGCTTAGTAGGAAAATGCCGCAAAAATGTGGTCGATGTCTCGCTTCCATGGGCCGTGATATTGAGCAAGTAGCTCTTCAGCAGGAGATTGTCCCCGAGACACGATGTCCTGCAAAATATCCAAGAAATGCGTTTCGCTATCACCGGCCGCGTCCAAACGATCGCGCCTCTTTAATCCGTCCTCGGCGATATCTAGCACGTCTTTGGCAATGTTTTGGACAGTTGAAGTTCGGAATTTCGTCTGCAATCCACTTTTGGGCACTTGGGCCCTAAGGATCTCGCGTTCCTCGGAATCCCAGTCTTTAACCAAGTCCCAACACGCATCCAAGGACGTCTTCGAATAAAGCAATCCGACCCACAAAGCCGGCAGCGCACACAGGCGGCGCCATGGTCCACCGTCCGCACCTCGCATCTCCAAAAACTGTTTCAGCCGAACTTCGGGGAAGATGGTCGTCAAGTGATCCTCCCAATCACTCATTGTCGGGCGTTCCCCCGGAAGCTGATCCAAACGTCCCGCCAAAAATGTGCGAAACGAACTTCCCGAAACGTCAACATATTCCCCATTTCGGCGCACGAAGTACATGGGCACGTCAAGCGCATAGTCCGCGTACTTTTCGAACCCGAACTCTCCCTCAAAGACAAAAGGAAGCATACCCGTGCGGTCGGCGTCGGTGTCGGTCCAAACGTGGCTGCGATAAGACAAAAACCCGTTGGGTTTTCCCTCCGTAAACGGAGAGTTAGCAAAAAGTGCTGTCGCGATGGGCTGTAGCGCAAGCGCAACTCGAAATTTCTTAGCCATATCGGCCTCGGACTCAAAGTCGAGATTGACTTGCACCGTGCACGATCGGAACATCATTTCGTGGCCAAGCGTACCCACCTTCTTCATATATTCACGCATAATGCCGTACCGGGACTTCGGCATGACAGGCGTTTCATTGAGCGTCCATTTCGGCGAAAACCCTAGACCGATAAATCCGACGCCCAAGGCTTCAGCCACCGTTTTGACCTGCGCGAGATGCGTGTGCACTTCGTTACAGGTCTCATGGACGGTCTCAAGGGGCGCACCGGAAAGCTCAAACTGACCGCCCGGCTCCAGCGTGATCGAGGCCCCATTTTGCTTGAGCGCGATGAGATGACCAGCTTCATAGATCGGCGTCCAGCCAAACTGCTGCATACCTTCCAGCATGGCCAAGATACCGCCCTCTCCTTCGTAAGAAAGCGGTGTTAAGTTGTTCAGATGATACCCAAATTTCTCGTGCTCTGTGCCAATACGCCATTCCGATTGGGGCTTGCAGCCCGTCTCCAAATGAGCGGCGAGCTGACGCACATCTTCAATCGGACCCTCTTTCACAGCGTGATCGGACATTTCCTTTGTCTCTTCCGAATCTCACCAAACTCAGTCAGCTTCAATAGCCCTACCCATCATGGGTATAAAGGAAAAACCTGTTGAGGCAGGTATGCTCCAAATGATGTGATGGCAGACCCAAAGATCGCTTCACCAATCCCCCAGAATGCTCTGCCAAAGCGTCAGGGCGGCGATAGCCGCGGTATCCGCCCGCATGATCCGCGGACCCAACGACACGGGCGTCACAAACGGCTTTGATCGCAAAAGCGTCCTTTCCTGCTCTGAAAACCCACCTTCCGGACCGATGACAATCGCCCATTTCTGGGCATTCTCATCGGATTCGAACGCTTCGAGCGCTTGGCGGGCTGGACGGGCCCGCCCTTGGGACCCTCCCCACTCTTCTTCGGGATCGTCACCGGCTTCATCGCAAAAGATGAGCCGTCGAGATACATCCCAATCCTCAAGACATCGTTCTAACTTTCTCGCGGCAAGAATAGCCGGCACACACATGCGTCCCGTTTGCTCGGCCGCTTCGATCGCATTGGCACGCAAACGCACTTCATTTATTCGGGTAACCATCGTGCGTTCTGTAATGACCGGTCCGAGTGCTGCCACACCCAGTTCGGTCGCCTTTTGAGCGAGATAATCGATTCGCAGTCGCTTTATCGGCGCAAACAACAAGTGGATGTTTGGCACTCCTGTCTGTTCTTTACGTATTTCGGTCAGATCGATGGTGATCGCCTTCTTTGTTTGCGACTCAAGGACGCCTTCCCATTCACCGTCTCGGCCGTTAAAAAACGCAACTTTGTCGCCGATTTTGCAGCGCATCACGTTCGTGAGATAATGGTACTGATCTCCGGTCAGGCGAAGTGAGCCGCCCGGGGACAAAGGTTCCTCGGTAAAGAGCCGAATATCCGCCATCTGGCCAACCCTCTGCGATAGGTAGCAGTGAACAAGGACGCAAGATTGACCATGGCCGAGACCGTCAATCAAGAAGAACAGCCGTCTCAGGGCCAAGTTGCCGATGCCATATCGGACAGCTGGGTGGACACGTGGGCGCCCGCGAAGGTTCGGCCCTATTTGCGTCTGGCCCGCCTCGACCGCCCGATCGGAACATGGCTGCTTCTTTGGCCGTGCCTTTGGAGCCTCGCTTTGGCGCAGACAGATGCATCAACGGGACTTGCCGGGTTCGTCTGGCTTGGGCTTCTGTTCGCCGTCGGAGCAACTGTCATGCGGGGCGCGGGGTGTACGTACAACGACATTGTCGACAGAAAATATGATGCACAGGTGGCGCGCACGGCCAATCGGCCTGTGGCAAGCGGCGCCATCAGCGTCAAGCGCGCATGGATATTTCTGATTGCACAGTCTCTCATCGGACTGATCATCTTACTCCAATTCAACGCGTTTACGATCGGATTGGGAATTGCCTCCCTCGCCTTGGTTGCCATCTATCCGTACATGAAGCGTTTTACGTACTGGCCCCAGGCTTGGCTCGGTCTAACCTTCAACTGGGGCGCCCTCATGGGGTGGAGTACCGTCACCGGCTCTCTGTCTTGGCCACCGCTGTTGCTCTACATGGCCGCCTTTGCTTGGACCATGGGCTATGACACGATTTATGCGCACCAAGATAAAGAAGACGACGCCCTGATCGGGGTCAAATCCACGGCACTCAAATTGGGCGAGACCACAAAAACTTGGCTCTATTTGTTTTACGGAACAACGGCGGGATTGCTCATTTTAGTTGGAACATCGGCACATCTATCTTGGCTCTTTTATCTCGGTCTCGCCGCAGCCGCCGCCCATCTGGCGCGGCAAATATCGCGCGTGAACATTCACAGCCCAGACTCATGCCTGAACGTGTTTCGTTCCAACCGGGAGTTTGGCGCACTTCTGTTCATATCAGTACTTCTCGGCCTCATAGGGGGATAAGCGTGTCAAAATCCGTTAGCCAATCATCTCAACCAAACAGTCCGTCCGCCATCCTTTTCGACCTTGATGACACACTGATCAACACCTATCGGCACCAGGACCCCGGCGAGCTTTGGCGAGAAGTGATCGAAGATCAAAGCCACATTTTTCCGGATGAGACGACAGATGACATCCACAGGTCAATTCAGGACACGGCCCAAACCATTTGGAACGAATTGCAGGACCGTACCGGCCCCTGGCTGTCCATGACCGAGATCCGGCAAGAAATCGTAAAGTCGGCGTTCACCTCGATGGGCCTCAATCACCACCACAAAGCACAAGGCCTGGCGGACGAATTCACCCGGCGGCGCGAAGAGAGCTTTTCTATGGCGGAGGGTTCCATTGAGATCCTCACACATCTGCGCGAAGCCGGAGTGCGCTTGGCACTCGTGACAAACGGCGCATCCGTGTCCCAGCGATGGAAAATCAACCGCTTCAATTTGGCCGATTACTTCGACCACATACAGATCCAAGAAGAGGCCGGTGTGGGCAAACCCCATCCGGATGCCTACCGTAAAGCAACAGCGGCATTGGGAGTAAACCCCTCGTCAACCTGGATGGTAGGCGACAATTATGAGTGGGAAGTGGTGGCGCCCAAGAGCCATGGCATATTCTCGATATGGTATAATCCCACGGGTCTCGACATTCCCACTGACGCTCCCCACGAACCGGACCATCACGTGCAATCTCACGCGGAAACGCTCGATCTCTTCAAGGCGGTCTCAACACTTTGATCCGCGCTCAACTGGATTGATTTCGATTTGAGCACCAACCAACGCGGGCTTTAATTTCCATGGCACACGCATCGCTTAACACATGAGTTTGACGGATCCAGCATCGTTTGTGCGTGAGAACACACGTCCGAACGGTGTGCCACTCGTACCCGAGATCGAGCTCTTTCTCGCCGACGAGCTTGTACCGATTTGGCAGCTCACGGAGGAAGAGCTTAGCGAGTCGGGCCTGCCGCCGCCCTTCTGGGCCTTTGCCTGGGCCGGAGGACAGGCGCTTGCCCGCTACCTTCTCGATCATCCAGAGCTGGTTCTCGGAAAACGCGTGCTCGACTTTGCCTCCGGATGTGGGATATCAGCGATTGCCGCGGCGAGAGCGGGCGCGAAGTCCGTGCTCGCCGCCGACATTGATCCCTTTGCCGCCGCCGCGTGCGCACTCAATGCAAGCCATAACAAAGTCCCGATCACGACAACAACAGACGATCTTGTAGGCCAGTCCACGAACCACTGGGACGTAATCATCACCGGCGACATTTGTTACGAACAGCCCCTCGCCGACCAGGTCACTGGGTGGCTGTCACAAGCCGCAGCTCTAGGAAAATTGGTGCTGATTGGAGACCCCGGCCGCACCTATCTCCCAAAGGCCGGGCTGGAAAAACTGGTGTCCTACGCTGTCAAAACCACACGCGAGCTGGAAGATACGGACGTGCGTAATACGACGGTGTGGCAGGTATTAGGCTAACTCTCATTACCTTCCAGGTAATGTATTTCCATACCCAGATCGCATAAGATGCTCCCAACATTCCTCCAGGAGGACATCTGCAATGAATCAGCAAGTCTCTCTCGACAAAGAATTCGGCAATCTTCTCCGCCATTGGCGCCAGCAAAAGCGAGTCAGCCAACTGGACCTCGGCCTCCAAGCTGACGTCTCGGCCCGACACATCAGTTTCATTGAGACTGGGCGGTCAAAGCCCAGCCGGGATATGGTCCTCTGCTTAGCCGAGGTCCTCGACGTTCCTCTCCGGGAACGCAACACATTGCTCACGGCGGCCGGGTTTGCACCGGTCTTCAGGGAAACCGGATTGCAGGAGCAAGAAATGGAGACCGTGCGCAGTGCTCTCGACTCGTTCCTTGCAAAGATGGAACCGTTTCCCGCCCTCGTGACGGATCGGTCTTGGAATATTCTGATGGCGAATGGAGCGGCATTACGGGTCTTCAGCCAATTCTTGGCCGACCCCGGAAACCAAGCGATGAACGTCATGGACACGGTCTTCAATCCCGCCGGCATGCGGCCATTCGTGCGGAATTGGGAAGGACTTGCCAGTTACTTTCTACGCCGTCTGGAATTCGAGGTGGCGGACGGGCTTAATCCTGAACTAGATCTCGTCATGCAGCGCATCCGTTCGTACCCGGACGTGAGCACCTTGTCCAAGCTCCCCCAACCATCCGTGAACAATGCGCCGGTCATAAACCTGGAACTCGAGAAGGACGGCCTTGAAATGGCCCTATTCACGACCATCGCCACCTTCGGCACGGCGCAAGACATCACGTTGCAAGAACTCCGCCTCGAGACGTTTTTTCCGGGTAATGCGGAAACCGGAGCGCTCCTGGAACAATGGGCGAAGGAGACGCATTGACGTCGATTGTGACTTCCCCGGGCAATCTCTATGCACACTCAGATCTGGTGCCCCCCCCCGCTGAAAGTGGGGGAATACTCCGAGTTCAACTCAGTGCCAACCGAGGGTCATTTCCCCGGCGAGCGATCGAAGAACGCGCTGACCGGGGATCCTGTTCGTGGTGCAAAACATCGAGTCTGTTCTAATGATGATTGTGTTTGCTTTCCACTGAACCGCGCGTCAAATGCCACTTGATCAGAGGCAAGTGCTGGCGGCCAATGAAGATATCGTCAGCCACCAGATAAGTGGGCGTGTCTATGACGTTGATATCGTCGAGCGCTTTTTGATTGGTTTCAAGGTCCCCAGGACCCGCGTTCAATACGTAAAGCGTAAATCCCTCAGCGTCTTCATTGAGTTCTTGGATCAAGGACGCCATATCGTCGATGCTTTCAATGTCGAGTTCTTGGCGCCAAAATCGTTCAAACGAGGCCGAGACGTAGCGATCCGCAAAAGGCGGCGGCTGTTTTCGTGCCCACAGAAGCCCCATCGCAAAGAGATCGGAGTCAACCGTCCGTGTGGGACGGATAAGGGTCAATCCTTGTTGCTTGGCATACCTGTCCTGATCCGCAATGATGTACCGGGCCCGCACCATCGCATGCCGCTTGGCGACGTCCTCGGGCAGAGGTTCATCGCGTGGTTGCTCCGTATAGACTGCGTACGCTGAGTCCTTCATAACGTAAGGGCGCCAATCCACATGAAGCCCTAATTCGTCGGCCAGCGCTTGCGTCGGCTTGATAGCGAGAAACGAATTGGCACTCTTCACATCAACAAAGACAGCCAAAGGCGATGCGAGTTCAAGTTCGCCCACTTCATAAAGTTTGCGGCCCTCACTCATGGCAATGACGCCTCGTAGGCAATATCGGGCGCGGGCCCATCCTGCCCTGACAAATACCAGTCGAGATAAGGCAAGTGTTCGCGGCCAAAATAGATCTCTCCTCCGATCACAAACGAAGGCACGCCGTAAAAGCCAGCCGGATGAAGCGCCGCTTGCAGCGCGTCGTGGATGCGGTGACCCTCGCCCTCGAAATATTCGGCGAAACCCTCTGGCTCTCCGCCAGCCTCCACGATCAGCTTCTCGATTTCCATTGGAGCGTCGATGGTGAGTTCGCGCTTAAAGAAGCGCTCGAACGCGAGATCAAGATACTTGCGAAACGCCGCGCGATCCTGGTCACGCATCCACAACAAGCCGATACTCGCCGGCGATGAATCCCAGATCTGCCGAGGCCCCAATAATGTTAAGCCGCGCAGGGACGCATAGCGCTTGGCATCATGGTACGCATACTTTACCCAAGCCCATTGACGCGGCGAACGATCACCCTCCAAGACCTTGCCACCCTCGCCCGCTTTCGCGTTGCCGAGATAGCTTGGAATATCAAGGGTCAGAGGCCGCCAATCGAAGAGGACACCATACTTGTCTTCCAAAGCATAGGTTAGGTCCTTCGCCAAAAACGCATACGGACTTTTTATATCCGTATAGACAATAACCGGCGCATCTGAACACAAGGGATCGGAGGGGTCGATTTTGTGCACGTATCTACTCCGACACATATTTTGCAGTTTAATCGAGACTAATCGTCGAGCAGCGCCCTATCAAGGGTCGTTAGAGCGAAAACGATCTTGGAGCTTTCGCACGCGGGCGCGCACGGACGCAGCTTCATCGTTTTGCGCTGCTTGAAGCGCAGACCGGGCCTTATCCCAATAATGGCTATGAGCCTCACCCACTGCACAGAGCGCATCCAATGACCAAGCCCGCAAAAACGGTCGGCGATGGCTCAAGAGAGGCGTCAACCAAACGACCAGCTTGCGAGCCTGGGCTTCATCGAGCCGAAGACAACCAATGCTTTGACAAATGTGGAGCTGGGCGACCCACGACTGAAGAGTTGAAATCAGATCCGTCAAACGTTTCGTCTGAGACTTGGAGAGCTCTCCGCCGTTCTCAAGCCAAGACTTAAGGAGCCACGTCGATCCATCGCTCATCGCCGGTTCGACATCCGCAAGCAAATCAATGAGATCGTTAATGTAGTTTGCATCCGACGAGAACCTGGCTTCGAGAGTCTTCAGAATCGCAACGGTTTTTCCATCGTATTCAGAAAGACCAGCCCGGACCTCTCCTTTCAAAAGGTTCTCCTCGCTATCCAACAGCGACGATTAAGGCCCGATCGGCCGCCCTTGCGCCGGTCGATCAAAATCACCCTTCCGGAAATTGGAGGAGTCGATATCCATCGGCGGCAAAGCTGCGCTTGTCGTTCCCTCGTGGACACACACCCGGCGAAGGATACGCCACTCCTCGCCGCGCTTTTGGTAGTCATCCAGATAGCGCCCATTCCAAATCTCAAGAGCCCCATTATCCGCCCGATACAAATACGTGACGTTGTAGACCTCCCCTTTGGCGTGGGTGCCGTCTTCGTCGAGCTCGATCAGGTGATTGAAAATGCAGTGCATCGTCGAGCGCCATCCCAAATGGCTTTCCATGCACAGATCCACAAACTCATAGGCGTTGCCGACAAACACACCGTGATCATCGGTGGCCTCCGGCCAATAGGCGCGCTTCATCTCGTCCGGGTCCAACCGATCCACCCCCCGGCAATAGCGTTTCGCCACATCGCGAATGGCTTCCAAGTCGGCGAGCTGGGTCTGAGTATAAGGCATAGGCATCCTCCCTCTTCAGCCGTATCTTGAACGCGTTTTCAGAGACGGTCAAATTTGCGCAGCTCCGGAAACCATCTCGCCCACAGGCCGGTAACAAAGAGAGAGGCCACCCCGCCGAACACCGCCGCCCCCACAGGGCCGAAGAGCCGCGCCGTCACCCCGCTTTCGAATTCCCCGAGCTCGTTTGAGGCCCCAATAAAAAGAAACGAAACCGACGCGACGCGGCCTCGCATCGGGTCCGGCGTGACAATCTGCATCAGCGTCTGACGGACATACACCGAGAGCATATCGGCGCCGCCCAAAACCGCGAGAGCCATCATCGAGAGCAAAAACGACTTCGACACCGCAAACACAAGTGTCGCCACACCGAAGACCGCGACGCCGGCAAACATGGTAAGCCCGGCGCGCTGGCGCGGCGGCCGAATGGCAATAACAAAGGCAACCATCGCCGCCCCAATTGTGGGTGCTGCGCGTAAGAACCCATACCCCTCAGCTCCGACAAAGAGCACGTCTCTAGCAAAGACCGGCAAAAGTGCCGTCACACCGCCCAACAAAACAGCAGCCAGATCAAGAGAAATCGCCCCAAAGATAATCTTGTTGCCCCAAACAAAGCGCAGCCCTTCCTTCATAAGCTCGATCCGAGAGCCGTTCTGGGATTCAGGTTTTGTATTGGTACGGATCAACGCATAGAGAATGAAAGCAACCGCGTAGAACGCCATACAGAACCCATACGCGTGAGCAGGTGAAATCGCGATGAGGAACCCGGAAACTCCAAGACCAACAATGGTTCCCGACTGAAACGCCAGCGAGTTCCAGGCAATCGCCCGCGGCAATAGATTCCGGGGAACCAGCATCGGCGCCAGAGCCGTCCCTGCGGGCGCACGAAAGGCCCGGGCAATCCCAAAGAGAAACGCAACCCCGATGAGCGTCCAAACGGTGGCCGTACCGGTCAGCGCCGTAACCGCGAGGATCAGTGCTGTCGCTATTTCGCCCACATAGCAAAAGAGAAGTACGTTGCGCCGCGTATGACGATCTGCCACTTCGCCGGCGGGCAGGGTCAAAGCCATCAGAGGCAAGAAGGTCGCAAGACCGAGTATCCCGACCCACAGGGCCGACTCTGCCACGGTGCCGGTGACCCTCGCGATTTCGTAGATCTGCCATCCCATCGTTGCACTTTGGGCGGCGGTTCCGAGCACACCGCAAAACCGCGCTACCCACATCAGGAGGTAGTCCCGTTCTCTCAACAAGGCGCGGGCGGAATCGTCTGGAGAGTCTGTTTCGCCAATATCAGTCATGATGGAGGGGGAGATTCGAAAGGATTTAGGAGTTCGTCAAGCCAGACTGTCTTTGCGATCCGGCATTAGTCGGCGCGGCAATCCGGACATCCCAACTAGGAACAACTTGCCCGCGGGTTGCTTCGGCGAGCAATCACACGTCGCAATGCCCCTTATCTACCCTTTCATGAAGTCTTCGAACGCTTGCTCGAAGTCGGGATGCCACCTGGAAAGCGCCGGCCGGTTCTTGATGATATCATCCGTATTCCACTGAATCCGCTTCTCGTCGATTTCTCGCGTCACATCATTGTCTGGACACAGAATATAAAAATCGCCTCTCTGAAGGCTTTCGAGCATAAAGTCGACAAGCTGCTCCGGCGTCCAGGCCGCGTCCGGCTTCTCAGGCAAGAACCGCGAGATCATTCCCGTGTAGGTGAAACCGGGGACCAGCAGATGCGCGGTCACGGGACAATTTTCGATTTGACGAAACGCATGGGCCAAGGACTCCGTGTAGGTGAGCACACCGGCCTTCGACATATTATAGGCATAGTTGCCCGGCGGCTTTGTAATGCCTTGCTTGGACCCTGTATTGATGACAAGCGAAGGTTCGGGCGCGGCGAGCATGTCGGGCAAAAATGCCTGACACCCATGAATGACCCCCCACAAATTGATCTCAATGAGCTTTTTCCAGTTTTCCAGGTCTTCCCACGGCGATTTTGTGGGAAGCCCAGTGCCGGCGTTGTTCATGAGAATAGACACTTCTCCCAGGTGTTTGTCGGCCTGCTCTTTAAGTTGTTGAACTTCTTCCATCGAGGACACATCGCACTGCGAGCAAATGTACGAAGCACCTTTCGCGTCAATCTCAGAGAGTTGTTTCACCGCGAGCGCAAGAGCCTCTCCATCGCGGTCCGCCACGAGAACGCTCAATCCGTTACTTAGAAACCGTTTTGCCGTCGCCAGGCCGATGCCGTTCGCACCCCCGGTAATAACGGCCGTGTTCCCTGGGGTGTTCCATACATGATTTGTCATAGTTTCTCCGCCCTCTGCGTGCTCGCCGCGCTGGTGTTCGAGTCTCGTGCTGTTGTGCCCCGAATTCACCTAATAAAAAAGGCCCGCTTCCACGAAGCGGGCCACCAAAATTTGCAAGAGGTTATCAAGAGAGTGATTTCTAGCCTTTGCCAATACTGATTTTGCGCGTCTTTTCTTGAGCTTCCGGCAATTTGGGGACAGTCAGCTTCAAGACGCCTTTGGAAAAGTCCGCCTTAATGCTCTCAACATCCACATCGGGCGGCAGTGAAAAGCGCCTTTGAAAGCGTCCGTAGCTGCGCTCGATCCGCACGGGATTGTCTTCTTCTCCCTCGGTGTGCTCGGTCTTCTTTTCGCCGGTTAGCGTCAATACGCCGTCGGTTACGGTGACGTCGATATCGTCTTCGTCCATCCCCGGCAATTCAGCGGAGATTATATAGTCCGATTTCTTTTCGACGACGTCCACTTGGGGGGAGAGAGACTGCAGACCATTATCGGCCAAACCAAACCGAGTGGGAAGTCTGGATCCGGTGAAGAAGTCTTCAAACAGACGATCCATTTCTCTGTGAAGGGAGTCAAACGGGTCTTGGTGGTCGCGGCGGGCGACATTTGAGGAATGACGGTTCCAGGGAACCATATCGCGAATGCTCATAAGTAGCTCCTTTAGTGTTAGCAAGCGTTGAGAGCGGCCCAAACCAGCGGCACCGCTCACTAGATATATCGGGGCGGAATCATCCCCGTTCAAGTGGGGAAAGAGTGCCCGAATGAGTGGACAAGATCGTTGACGGAGATCAAATTCGAGAGAAAAGCTGGCCTGTTCTCACCTAGAAGACTTTCAAGACTTCCTCTCTCCACCCTGACATTCCCCCGCCAAGGACCTCAGGTCCGCGGAGCGGGGGCCCAGTGCGTCTACTGGAACTCCACTGTCAGAGGGAAGAAAGAATGCAACAATGGATCCCCTGTCTCGCGCTGAAGCGCTGCCGGGGAAGGTGCAAGTGTGGCGGAACGGCGCATCACCCAAGCTCCGCCAGGATCTCCTCATTGTGCTGACCGAGCTGCGGGGCGGGACGGCGGATTTCTGCCGGCGTCTCGGCAAATCGGGCGGCGGGCCGAGCCTGACGCACCTGTCCCAGTCCGTCATGCTCGAACTCTTGGAGGATACCGTTCGTCAAAATCTGTTCGTGGTCCAGCATTTCGTGACGCTTCAGCACCGGAGCCGACGGAACATCCTCTTCATCCAACCTTTTCAACCAGTATGAACTGGGGCGCGTACCAAGGATTTCTGCAGTTAGCGAAAGCCGCTCCGGTGCATTGCGCACCCGAGCCCCTGCCGTCGCAAACCGTTCGTCCGTCAACCACCCGGGCTTTTCCAGCACATTACAAAGGCCCTGCCATTCGCTGTCCGATACGGCTCCGCAGGTAATGTAGCCGTCAGCGGTTTTGTAGATGAGATCTTGGGAAAGCTGCGCGCCGGCCGAGCCTTTATCCTCCTTGCCCACCATAACAAGGCCCGCCATGCCTTCCGGCCACAGATAGGCAATCATTGTATCAAGCATCGAAAGTTTGACATGTTGGCCCTTGCCTGTGCGCTCTCTGGCAAAGAGGGCCGCCGTGATCGTTTGAGCCGCCGTGAGGGCTGTTGTCTTATCGGGAATGACGGTCCGTACCATCCGCGGGCGCCCCGTATCGCGATCCTTTTGCACATCAGCGAGACCGCATAATGCTTGAATGACAGGGTCGTAAACTCTTTTGTTTGCGTAAGGACCTGTTTCGCCAAAGCCGCTAATCGAGAGATAGACAATGTCCGGCCTTATCTCACGCACGTCCTCATAACCAAATCCCATCCGCTCGATGGCGCCCGGCCGAAAGTTTTGGACAAAAACATCGGCGGTTTTGATGAGTTTGCGCAAAATCTCTTTGTGCTTTTCCGTCTTGAGATCGAGGCAGAGGGACCGTTTGCTGCGATTACAGGACAAAAAAGCTGGATTGAGCATATCCCCGCCTCCGCGACCCATATGCCGGACCAGATCGCCCGTGGGTGGTTCGACTTTGATGACGTCGGCCCCCTGATCACCCAGCATCATCGTCGCGACGGGGCCCGACAACATGCTGGTCAAATCGATTACACGAACACCTTCCAGAGGTCCGGCCATTTGCATCTCCTATGTATCTCAGCTCTTTGGCTTTTGGATTAGGAAGAGAATCCGGCTAAGAATCAAGGGCAAGTGATGAGTTGGACCCAGACATGATCGTTCGCTTTGTCATCAGCGTGCCGTTTATCCTGTTGCTCGTGCAATACTATGCGTTCGCGAACACGATCATATTCGACCCAAAGATAGACCCGTTTTGGCGGAATCACGGCACACAAGAGACCGTATTTGGCGTCACCTTGTGCGCGGTCGTCCTCAATTTCATCTGGTCCAACAAGTTCTATGAGCGTCTCACGTTTATCGGTCTTATGGGGACTTTACTCGTATCTGCTTTTTGGATCGGTCAGTGGGCCGTTGACTTTCAAGGCTTTGAAACCACAGAAAACATTTACATTTTGAACATTACCGGAACGGTCCTCTTTGTCATCGGCTACATAATGGCGCTCAGCATATCCAACAATTGAGCGCCGACCACCAACGAACGAAAGGCATTGCCAAGACCCGGCGCCCCCTTTAGACCTGGCGCCTCGTCCGCTCCCTTGCGGGACGACCTGACCGGGACACAATTACGTATGGACCTCGAAACCAAAGCTTTGGATCTCACACAGCGGCTTATTGAAAAAGCCAAGAAAGCCGGCGCGGATGCCGCAGACGCGGTCGTCTTCGAGAGCATTTCCATGGATGCTTCCTACCGGATGCAAAAGCTTGAGGAGGTTGAACGCTCAGAGTCTCAAGACTTGGGCCTGAGGGTTTTTGTTGGCAAGCAACAGGCGGTGGTGTCATCGACCAACTTTGCGGAATCTGAAATTGACCCGTTGGTCGAACGAGCTGTGGCCATGGCTAAGCTCGCACCGGAAGATCCGTATTGCGGACTGGCACCGTCGGAGCTTCTTGCAACGTCATTTCCAGACTTGGATCTTTTGGACCAGTTTGAGCCCTCCAGCGATGAGTTGGCGGATTGGGCCGCCGAAGCCGAAAGTGTCGCCTTGGACGTCGAGGGCGTGACCAATTCCAACGGCGCCAGCGGCGGATGGGGGCGAGGCGGTGTGGCCCTCGCGACCAGCGAAGGATTTGCCGGCGCCTACTCGTCCTCGTCGTTTTCGGTATCCTGTTCCGTCCTCGCCGGTGAAGGCCTGGAGATGGAAATGGGCTACGACTACCATTCCGTTCTCCACCGCGAAGACCTTGAGGACCCCAAGAAGATCGGTGGTGAAGCCGCTGAGCGCGCCCTCAAGGCGCTCAATCCCAAACGCCCGAAAAGCGGAACCGTTCCAGTCGTTTACGAAAACCGGCTGTCCCAAAGTCTCATCGGCCATTTTGCCGGCGCCATAAATGGCTCCGGCATTGCGAGAGGTACAAGTTTCCTGAAAGATAAGATGGGGGAACTGATCTTTGCGGAAAGCATAAACATCGTCGATGACCCGCACCGCAAGCGCGGCCAAGCGTCAAAACCCTTCGATGGTGAAGGCGTCGCCAATAAGAAAACGGCGCTGATTGAGAATGGCATTCTCAAAACCTGGCTGCTCGACATGGCGACGGCCGCCAAACTGGGACTGCAAACGACGGGACACGCATCGCGCGGGACCGGTGCGCCCCCGTCTCCCGGCCGCTCTAATCTCTACTTGGAACCAGGCACTCTGTCCCCGGAAGACTTGATGGCGGACATCAAAGAGGGCCTCTTTGTCAACAACATGTTCGGCCCATCCATCAATCCAACGACCGGGGACTACAGTGTCGGTGTGTCGGGTCATTGGATCGAGAACGGCGAGATCACCTTTCCGGTGAACGAAATCACCATCGCCGGCAATCTCATCGACATGTTTAAGGCGCTCACGCCCGCCAACGATCTACAATTTCGATTCAGCGCAAACGCGCCGACCATCCGTATCGATGGCATGACGGTGGCGGGTGATTGAGATTTCTTCGTTCCACAAAGAGTATGAAACCGCACGCGCAACGGTGCGGGAGGCGGGTGAAATCGCGCGCGGCTATTTCCAAGCCGACTTCGAGAAATGGGACAAGGGCAATGACGATCCGGTCACCCAAGCCGACATTGAAATCGACCATTTCCTGAGAGAACAACTCTTGCAGGCCCATCCCGATTTTGGTTGGCTGTCGGAGGAAACGGACGACGACCCCGTTCGCCTCGGCAAAAGGCATGTCTGGGTCGTGGATCCCATTGATGGCACGCGCGCCTTTATCAAAGGCAAACCAGACTTCACGATTTGTTGCGCGCTCGTGGTTGAAAGAAAACCTGTCTTTGGATTGGTCTTTAATCCCATCACAGATGAAATGTTTTCGGCCTATGAAGGTAAAGGCGCTCACCTTAACGATCAGGCCATCTCCGTATCCGCCGCCAATCAGGTTGAAGGCTGCCGCATGCTGGGGGACAAGCCCATGTTCAAACATCCCGCCTGGGAACGTCCTTGGCCGGACATGCATATCGAGACCCGCAACTCCATTGCGCTTCGAATGGTGATGGTCGCAACCGGCGAGTGGGACGCGTGCCTGGCGCTCAATTGGAAATCGGATTGGGACATCGCTGCCGCAGACTTAATCGTGCGCGAAGCCGGAGGCCGGGTAACGGACCACCACGGAGACGGCTTTACATACAATCAAGAAAATACGCGCCACAGAAGTCTCGTGGCGGCTGGCCCGGCTTTACATGCTGCCCTCCACGACCGCGTCGGGCACTTAACACTGCCGGGCGAATAACATTTACGCCAGAAACATCTAATTGAGCTATAGTCCGTTCCCAAGACCTTGATTCCGAACAGTAACGGAGATTGTTTTGTGACTGAGCAACTTTTGCACCTTGTTTTTGGCGGCGAATTGGAAGAGCTGGACGACGTCACCTTTAAGGATCTAGAGAAGCTGGACATAGTCGGCATCTACCCAAATTACCGGGAGGCTTATGATGCCTGGAAAGGGGCTGCCCAAAGAACGGTCGATAACGCCCATATGCGCTATTTCGTTGTGCATCTTCATAAGCTGCTTGAGCCCTTAGTCGAAGACGATCAAGACGCGGCATGAAATTTCCACTGTCATTGCGGAAAGCAATCCGCGACAAAGCGTCCAGGAACGGCGAATCGCGTTGGTTGGTACGTATCATGAATTTGGAATCTTGGCGCCCCCGTCATGAATCAGCGCAGAACGTAAATGACAGTTGAGTCAATTTTTTGATGTTCTGCCTCTAAATCACCCTAGCGCGTTGCGATAACCGCACTGCGCAGCCATTTTTCTTATAAGTCCCCTTTTGCCTCAGGATTCACCAATACGGGCTGTGAGATGACTTCTGTATACTGCTCAATCATTGAGCACATCCCTTGATTGATTTTTTCTCAAATGACTCGCGAACCAGCCCCTCTGGATTTTTGTCCCCAGCTGTGGTTAATCTCGGTCCTGCGTTGCGTGTTATAGTATAACATTTGGTGTTTAGAGGGAGTACGAGTCATGGCCAACATCGACGGCACAGATGGTTTTGATATTTTGTTCGGTGACATTGATCTGTTCGGAAGTGATGACGATACGATCAATGGTTTTGACGGGAACGATATCATCAAACCCGGCGACGGCGACGATGTGATCGACGGCGGAGAAGGCGACGATACCCTTGATTACAGTTTCAGCATTTTCGCCGGGAGACCGACGGAAGGGGTCATCATCGATCTGAACGTTGGTCGAGAATTCAATGACGGCTACGGCAATGATGCTGGCGGCAGCAATGTTTCAAACGTTGAAAACGTCATCGGCACCGAATTCAATGACTCCCTGACCGGAAATGTGGACGGCAACTTTTTCGACGGAAGGGGCGGCAACGACTTCATAAACTCCGGCGGCGACGGCGCCACCCTGATTGGCGGCAAAGGGAACGACACCCTGATCGCTTCAGGCGACGGCGCCACCCTTCTTGGCGGCACAGGGAATGATACCATGATCGGCAGCAGAGGCGCCGACACAATGAAGGGTGGAAGCGGCACCGACAATCTAGTCGGTGCAATCGGCAATGACACAATAAAAGGCGGCTCCGGCGATGACACGATTACCGGGGGGCTGGATAATGATACCCTCACCGGTGGTCATGGGGACGATGTTTTTGTCTATGCTGACGCAAGAGGCACCAATCTGGGCCAAGATGAAATCAAGGACTTCCAAGACGATGGGGGTTTTTTTGGTTTCTTGAACACACTGACCGGCGAAGATCAGTTGAAGATTGACGTGGCCAACAAGCTCTCGAACGATCAAGTCGTCGCGGAGCGAAACGGCGATACGTTGGATATTCGCATCGACACGGATGGTGATTTGGGGACGGATGGAGACCGCTTGGATTTCGCGTCAATCCAATTTGCCTCGGCGTTCATCGTCGACAATATCGACGAAGAGGATCTCACGGCCGATAGCGATGACGTGATTTTTCTTTAAAGAGACGAAACGCCGCTTAACCTCTAAATCATCATTGCGAGGAACTCGCAACCATGCGACGAAGCGGGCCGACAACGTCAGGACACAGGTATTCATACGTGTCATGAAATTGTTATTTTTGGCCCCTGTCGTCCCGACGAAAGCAGCAACTCCTCTTCAATTGGATTCCGGCTTACGCTTACGATCGTTTTGGCCGACGGGCCAGACGCGGGCGCCGGAATGACGCGGAATGTCGAGGGTCGACTTTGGAAATAGACCCATTCCCACCCTTACCTCAGCCCTCACATATTCTCGCTTTAAATCGGCCTCCGTACACTGCTCACTTTTTATGCACACCTCCTGATTGTTTCTTCTTCGAATTAATCCCCAATCACTCTATCTCGCTTTTCGCCCCAAACATGGTTAATTTCGGCCATAGGTTGCAGGAAGACGGCGCGCCGTCGAGAGTACAGAGGAGTACGAGTAATGGCCAACATCGACGGCACAAACGGTTTTGACATCCTGATCGGCGATATCGACCTGTTCGGCAGCAATGACGACACCATTAATGGTTTGAACGGGAACGATATCATCAAACCAGGCGATGGGCTCGATACCATCGACGGTGGAGAGGGCACGGATACGCTGGATTATGGTTTCAGTCTGTTCGCGGGATCTCCGAATGGAGGGATCAACGTTAGCCTTCGTGACGGCCAAGAATTTAATGATGGTTTTGGCAATACCGGCACAATCTCAAATGTCGAAAATGTCACCGGGACCCGATTCAACGACATCATTATCGGAGGCAGCGGCAAAAATGTCCTAAACGGCAAGGACGGCAATGATGTCCTGGGCGCCTTCGGTGAAAGCGACACGCTGAACGGGGGCAAGGGCAATGACACCCTGGTTGGGTCTATTGGAAATGACACGCTGAACGGCGGCAGAGACGATGATCGGCTCTCAGGGTCAGCGGGAAATGACACGCTCACCGGCGGCCACGGGGACGATGCCTTCGACTATGTGGGAACCAGAAACTCAAATCTGGGTCAAGATGAAATCACAGACTTCCAGGACGATGGCGGCTTCTTTGGATTTCTGAACACCCTGACCGGCGAAGATCAGCTGCGCATTGTTGTCCCAGACTTGCAGTTGGACGACCAGATCGTTGCGGAGCGGAACGGCGACACCTTGGATGTATTCATCGATACGGATGGAGATCTTGGTACGGACGGTGACCGTTTGAGTTTCGCTTCAATCCAATTCGCTTCCGCCTTCATCGTCGACAATATCGACGAGGACGATCTGGAAGCCGGTAGTGACGACGTCGTCTTTCTTTAGAGCATTCTAGTCCACCTGCGTACGGAGTATGAGTGATGGCCAACATTACAGGCACCAATTTTTCTGACCTCTTTCTATTTGGCACCTACGAGGCCGATACCATCAATGGGCTGGACGGGAACGATATCATCAGACCCGGCGATGGAGTCGACGATACCGACGGCGGCGACGGCTCCGATACCCTCGACTATAGCAACTTTCTGTTTTCCGGCCCCACGGAAGGCGTCATTGTTAGCCTCTTTTTTGGAACCGAAATAAATGATGGTTTTGGCAATAGGGGAACGGTCTCGAATGTCGAGAATATTATCGGCAGCGACTTTAATGATTCCCTTGGAGCGGGCGCCGAGGACGCTGTTCTAGAAGGCCGGGGCGGAAACGATAGACTCGAGGGCTTTACGGGGAACGACCTGCTCAAAGGGGGTGCGGGAAACGATTGGCTCAGCGGCTCGGGGGGAAACGACATCCTCTACGGGGGGCCCGGCGAGGACATCCTTGGGGGCGGCTCTAACGATGACCGCGTATTCGGCGGTTCGGGCAATGACAGTGTAGACGGCGGATTCGGAAACGATCTCCTTGATGGGGGCTCCGGCGATGATTTTTTGAACGGCAGCCTTGATGACGACACGCTTTTGGGTAGGTCCGGGAATGATGTTCTCAGCGGCGGTGTTGGGACGGACACTAAGACGGGCGGTTCGGGCGATGACATCTTTCAGTTCGCAAGATCCAGGGGCGACAATCTGGGCCAGGATGAAATCACGGACTTCCAAGACGATGGCGGCTTTCTCGGCTTCCTCAACACGCTAACCGGCGAAGACGAACTAAGGCTGGTCGTATTCAATTTGCAAGCTGACGACCAAACGATAGCGATACGCAATGGCGATACCTTGGATGTGCGCATCGATACGGACGGCGATCTAAATTCGGAGGGCGACCGACTCGATTTCGTGTCGATCCAATTTGCATCAGAATTCATTGTCGATAATATTGACGAAGACGACCTCACCGCCGACAGCTCTGACATTGTTTTTCTGTAGGGAGATAAAAGCGTCTTTGCGAGCAGTGCTCACGCGCTGCGAAGCAATCCAGTCCATATCTGGCGGTTATTTGCCCAGGCCACCCCTTAGAATTCTCAACCTGCCCTGGATCGCCGCGCCGCTTTCAGCGGCTCGCGATGACGACACCGGCAATCCCCGGTCCCAAAAAACGTTCAGGCCAAAATCAAAGAAAGCCCGATTCGTATCGCCAATACGACCTTAGGCCTTAGGGCTACTCTCTACACAAACAATGTATCGAAATCGAAGGTGCCGTTGAGGAAGCTGAACTCCTCGACATTGTCGACGTCGATAAGGGTGTTTACGCCCGTGATCGTGCCCGTATCGCCTCCCGTGGCGGCGAAATCGTAATCCCAAGAAAAACCTCGAAGGATCAGACGGTCGTTGTCCGCCCCGCCATCGATCGTGCCGGTACCGTTTTGGATATTGAAGACATCATCGCCGCCATTGCCATTCAACGTGGCATTTCGAATGCCTTGGCTCGCCCCGCTCGCATTGACCCTGTCGTTGCCTGCGCCCAATGTGACAGTCGCTTCCACAATCCCATCGGAGGTGCCTCCTCCGATCGCGACGAGCCCGCCAATCGCGGTGACAACATCATCGTCGCCGCCGGTATTGATGCTGCCCCCAGAAATCCCATCGCCTTCGGCGAAATCCAAGAACAATCCTGACACATTGGCTTGTGCGTGGACCACGTCCTCTCCGGCGCCGGTGTTTACATCAGCAGACTCAAAGCCGCTGATGTTTCGCAGACTGCTGTTAAAGCCGCCGGAGGCCGACGCAACCCCCTTCACAATGTCGTCGCCGCTGCCGGTGTTCAACGTTGTGCTGTCAAGTCCGTCGTTAAAGGCTGTCGCATCGGCGCCCACACTCACCGAACTCGTCGCAGTCACCTTATCGTTGCCGCCACCCGTAGCGATCGTGCTGCTATTAATACCCTGACTGAACACTTCGAGGTTATTGCCGGCAACAACAGAAGCATTTCCTGAGATCTGATCGGCTTCGCCGTCGGTGTCAATATCGACGACAAAAAGACCGTCCGCGAATATGTCGGCATCGGACCCAGTTCCGTTCCCGGCCCATACATTGGCTTTGCCGGTGATGACATCTTTGTCCCCCCCGGTGGTGAGGGAGGTCAATTGTATGCCGCGGACGAACATATCATCAACAAAGTTGCCGTCCGTCAGCTCGCCGTTCCCGGTGATGGTATCGCGACCCGGCCCCGTCGTTATTTCACCGCCGTCGATACCGACGGTAAAATCACTCTCTCCATGCGAAACCGCTTTCCCCAGAACAGTGTCATTGCCGCCGCCCGTATTGAGTGAATTCACCTCAATACCGGTGACGTCCGCATCATCGCCTCGAAAGCGCGCCACGCCTTCCACACGATCGTTGCCGGCACCCATATCGATCGTTGTTCCCTGATCACCGAAAATGCCGACCAGATCGGCATCGCTGTCTACGCTGTCTGAGTAGTTGATCGATCCCTTCAGCACGTCCCTGCCGGCGCTCATCGACAAATCCGCCCCGACATCAATTCCTTTAACCGTGACCGGATCAGTCGTGGAGATGTCTCCGCTCAGCTCACTGATAATGTGGTCTGACCCACCAAGGGTGTCCACAGCCCCCGAATTGAAGATGCCTTCAAACTCACCGCCTGTGGTCACGTCGACGGTGTCTCTGACTCTCACCGAATCCGCGTTGGGGGTGAAGCTCTCAGAGGAAAGATCAAAGGGCGCAGACTCGGAATCGAAAATGGAAAAAATATCAAACAACGGCATGTGAAATCTCCCCTCTATGTGGCCGCGGGCGGACCCGTAAAGGCCAGACTATCGCTGCCAATACAGAGAGCAAGTCACAGTTCGCGGCCGGTCAAAAAAAGAGCGCAAGTTTCGTGTCCGACGCGAAAAGCTTCTCCCCGGTACACATCCTTTGGTTGCACCTATGGCTAATGCCTATTTTCTAGTCAGCATACCGAAGGATATGACATCGCCTGTGGCAAAAGTTCGACGCAAATCTTAACTGTCAAATGCCCGTCGCGAGCGAGAACAGCCTACATAGAAACTCGCCATCAAGAGATGAAAAGCAGCACAAAACTAAACCAGATGCGACTTTTCAGCGGGCGGGGCATCCGCTATATCTTGCAACGGGACCTGCGCGGTTAAAAGTTCAGAGGAGTATGAGTGATGGCCAATATCGACGGTACAAATAGTAACGACTTTCTGATCGGCGACATCGACTTCTTCGGCAGCGATGACGACACGATAAATGGTTTGGATGGGGACGATATCATTAAGCCGGGAGACGGCATCGATGACATCGACGGTGGCGCTGACACGGACACGCTGGATTACAGTTTCGGTCTGTTCGCAGGTGGACCGACCGAAGGGGTCGACCTCAACTTAGAACTGGGCATCGAACGGAACGACGGTTTCGGCAATACAGGCACCATTTCGAATGTGGAAAACGTCATCGGCTCGAGATTCAACGATCTTATCGAAGGGGATACCGGCAACAATGTTCTGAGCGGCGGTGCAGGAGATGACGATATTTTCGGTGACGAAGGAAATGACACCCTAAACGGAGGTGCAGGAAACGATGATCTGTTCGGCGATGAAGGAGACGACATCCTGAATGGAGGACCTGGAAATGATAAGCTCTTCAGTGGTGAAACGACGGTCGAAGACATCCTAAACGGGGGCACAGGGGATGATGAGCTCTTCGGCGCGAACGGTACCGACATCTTGAACGGCGGCGCCGGAGATGATTTCCTTTCGGGGTCGGACGATAACGACACACTGAACGGTGGCCTCGGGAATGACACGCTGGAGGGCGGCGCGGGCCAAGACACCCAAACCGGAGGGCTAGGCGATGACCTCTTTGTGTACTTTGGAATTCGATCCACCAATCTAGGTACTGACGAAATCACAGACTTTCAAGACGACGGCGGCTTTCTGGGATTTCTCAACACTCTGACGGGCGAAGACCAGCTCGAGTTCACCGTACCAGACGCACAACCAAACGATCAGCTCGTCGCAGAACGCAACGGCGATACGTTGGATGTATTCCTCGATACTGACGGTGATTTGGGTACAGACGGCGACCGCACCAGCTTCGTATCGATCCAGTTCGCCTCTTCCTTCATTGTCGATAATATCGACGAAAATGATCTGTCAGCCAACAGCGACGACGTGATTTTTCTGTGAGCGAGTCGGATCAAGGCGCGGCGTAAAGGTACAATCGTCATTGCGAGCAGCGCTCGCGCTGCGAGGCAATCCAGTCGGGTTGGCGGCCACCATTGCCTACCCGGCTTACGTCACTCAGGCGTCACACACCCTGGATCGCCGCGCCGCTTACAGCGGCGCGCGATGACTGTGGTGCACACTAATCCGTCAGCTCCGCCTCGTCCCCGGCCTTAACGACGCCCGGCTCTAAGACGCTGGCATAGATCCCCAAATTGCCGTCGGTCTTGCGGACCATAGTGCGCATCACGTTGGAATCCTTGGGTAACTCGCCAATCGGGTGAGTGGTCATCTGACAGCGGGGGCATACCAGTTCTAGTTTTAAGAGCGCCGAGCCGACTTTCAATTTCTTGCCCTCCCAGGCAAATTCCGGATACGGATCTTGGGAGTCACTATCCAAAAGGATGTTCGGCCGGAACCGGCGCACGTCGATGGCGCTGTCCGGCGCCTCTTTGGCCAAACTGTCGAGCGACTGCTTCGTCATGATCAGGAGTGGATAGGCATCGAAATAAGTTCCGGGCGGCGATTCGAACTCAACCAGCGTTTCGGGAAATCTCGACAAATCCGGCAGCGGCTCATCAGGCGTTCGCGCGAAAACCCGGCGCAGCTCCGTTTCCATATCCTCTTCGACCGGCCCGCCCCGTCGATAGTGATCGAGCGCATCGGAGGGAAGCAATGGCCAGAAAGAAACAGACGTACCCACCAGATCGGAGAGGGCGGCCGCGACCGCGTCATCTCCGGTCGACAAAGTCCGGCCCGAAGGAAGCACAATTTCCGCCGGAGACGAACCCGTCGCCGCGGGTTCTTGCAGGTACCGGGCTTTGCATTGCATGAGCTCCGCGAACCGTTTCGCCCCGCGGATGCCGCCCCGCTCCTCATCGCGCACCGCCCAAGCCCGGTCACCGGGCACACCGTTCTTACCAATGGTAAGCTCTGGCAGGTGCTCACCCCCCATGCTTTTTACCGGATACCGATAAAGATCCGTAACATTCGCGCGCATTTGTCTAATACCCCACCATCTTTGTAAATCCTCCGTCCACCACCACATTGGCGCCGTTGACCCAACTGGCTGCCGGACTGCACAGAAAAACGGCTACATTCGCGACCTCTTCCGCCGAACCCAGACGCTCCATCGGGTGTTGGAGCCGATCGCGCTCATAAAGCTCAAAGGCGTTCTCTTTGATCCCGTGCCATGCGCCCCCTTCAATATAAATCGGCCCCGGCGAGACGACGTTGGAGCGGATCCCTTCCGCCCCCAGCCGCTGAGCCAGCTGAGCCGAAAAGTTGATGACGGCCGCTTTCACCATGCCATAGCTGGGACTGATCGGCATATCATGATGTTCAACCGCTGTGATCGTCGCGATCTGTAAGATAGCGGGCGCTTCTGACTTCTTGAGATAGGGTTTTGCCGCATCCACCATCGCGACAGCGCTGAGGACATCCGTGTCAAAACTTTTCTGCCAAGAGTCTTTTTCCCAGTCCATCTGGGCCGAAGCGCTGGCATTATTGACGACGATGTCAATCCCTCCAAGCTCCGCCGCCGCTCTTGCAACCCAGGATTTCACCGCCTCAAAATCACCGGCGTCCAAAGCATCGCTTGTCACTTTGCCTTTCGCCGACAGTTCTTTTGAAGCGGCTTCAACACCCGCTCTGTCTCGTGCGAAAAATCCAACCGATGCACCCTCATCCAAAAGCTTATTGGCGATGGCGAGACCGATCCCCTTACTTCCACCAGAAATAATGGCCTTCTTTCCTTTGAGCCCAAGATCCATACACCGTCTCCTTATTCTTTATCCGAAAGAACGCTAATGCGGACGGCTTCAACTGCAAAGCCCTTTTGAGGAGTACAACAGGGATTGACACACTCAAGCGAATGGCACGGCGGCTTTGATGATACGAGACATGGCGGCGTCAAACTCCTCCCCGTTTTGACATGTCACCATGAGCCCCTTCGAAGAAGTAATGAGGACAAACGCAATCTCTTTGGCTTCTTTGGCGGTCAAACCCAAACGGTCTTTCAGAAACCGAATCAGCGCCATCTCGAAAACGACATCCGGATTGCTTTTTGACTCTCGTACGGCATCCATTCCCATGTCCACAAGTTCCGAACCAAAGGGAGCATTCTTTAGGAATCCAACGAGATCGCCCGATTTGCGAGCAAATGCATTCTTTAGGCACCGCTCAGCGGAGGTCGTTTCAACATTTAGTTCGATCACGGTACGCTTCACAATGTCGTTCGCGAACTCGACCGCAGCCCAATCGCGGATGGCTTCTTTCGATCCAAACCGCGCATAGAGAGTCTGTCGCGATACGCCGGCTGCCTCTGCAATGTCTCCCATCGACGCCTTCTTAAACCCGATACGGGCAAAAACGTCGACGATAGCCGCCACGGTGTCCTGATCAGTCATAGCCATACTTTACAACTTGGACAAAATTTGTAAACTTGGTATTAGTTGGCCAATCATCGGAGAATTCGCTGCATGTCAAAATCAAGCAAATCATCACGTGTGCGCAATTGGACACCGAAACAACTCCCGGACCTATCGGGAAGAAGGTATGTGATTACCGGTGGTAACAGCGGCATCGGTTATGAGGCGGCACGAATCCTTGGTGAAGCCGGTGCGGATGTGACTTTGGCCTGCCGCTCGCCCGAAAAGGCTGAAAAGGCCCGTCAGCAATTGGAACCCATCGTAAAAGGCAAAGTCGATGTGGTCGAACTCGACCTGACGGACCTCTCGTCCATTCGGGCCGCTGCCGAAACCATCCGAGGGCAGATGGACTCCCTGGACGCTCTCATCAACAATGCGGGCATCATGCAAACGCCCGAGAGAAAAACAAAAGACGGCTTCGAACTCCAGTTCGGGACAAACCACTTAGGGCATTTTCTTCTCACCAGCCTTTTGATGGATTTGGTAGAATCGGCCGAAGGCCGTGTCGTACAAATTGCCAGCATCGCCCACAAGTTTGGGCGAATCCATCTGGACAATCTTATGCTCGAAGGCGCCTACGAGCCCAGCAAAGCGTACGGTCAATCAAAGCTTGCCAACATGCTGTTCGCCTTCGAACTGGACCGGCGCTTAGAAGCAACCGGCGCCAACTCCATCGCCCTCGCCGCCCATCCCGGTTATTCCGCCACAGAGTTACAAAGTACCGGCCCCGAGGGATTGTTGAACTTCATCTACAAATTCACCAACGCCCTGATGGCCCAGCCCGCCGCCAAAGGAGCGATCCCGACTGTTCTGGCAGCAGCGGGAACGGAAGCGCAGCGGCGCGGCTATTACGGTCCAACCGGCTTCGGCGAAGCGGTTGGCCCTGTCGGTAATGCCCAAATCTCTAGGGCCGCCAAGGACGAAAACGTCGCGAAAGCATTGTGGGAAAAGAGCGAGGACTTATTGGGAGAAAAATTCAGACTTCCCGCCTAACCCCTTCAAACTATTGACAGTTTCGGACCTAATTCGAAGGGTTGGACGACGGTCGACGTTCTCACCGCCAAAATCCCATTTCCCCTCGCTCGCGCTTTGTTCTAAGAACGGCGCCATGAAGAAACTCTCTCGGGCTGCATTCGAAAACCCCATCGTTCAGGGGCTTTTGAGCCGCATCGGTGCCACGTACATCAGGTTCGTTCATGCAACGACGCGGTGGAACTACGTCAACCGAGAAGCCCCGGCGCAGCGCATCTCTGCGGGCGAACCCTTTGTCCTCGCCGCCTGGCACGGCCGCATCGGTATGCTCGTTTACACCTTTGAAGGACCGGCGCCCCAAATGCATCCCCTTATTTCCGACCACCGGGATGGAGAATTGATCACTCGAACCATCGAGCATTTTGGCTATCGGACGATTAGAGGATCGTCGAACGACGAAAAAAAGGGCAAAGACAAGGGCGGCGCGAGAGCGCTTCGGCAAATGGTAAAGGCTCTTAGAAGCGGTGAATATGTGTGCGTCACACCTGACGGCCCCCGGGGCCCGCGCATGCGCATGAAAGAAGGTCTCTTGACACTGGCTTATCTTTCAAAGGCACCGATCGTTCCCGTTGCCTATTCGGTGAAGCGCCGCATTGTTCTGAACTCTTGGGATCGCTTCATCGTACCGCTGCCCTTCAATCGGGGCATTATAGTCTGGGGCGATCCTATGCACTTTGACAGACCCGATGATGAAAGTTCGTCCACATATCATCTGCGTAGCATGGAGGACGCCCTGAACGCGGTCACGCGCCAAGCCGATGAAGCGGTTGGAGGAGAAGTCATCGAGCCTGCGGGCCTTCTCGGGTCACCCAAATCTGCATGACGATGGAAAAGGTGTCAAAGCCCTTCGGACTTAAAGCCTACCAACTAGCGACTCAGGCTTTGTCGCCAATGGCACCGCTCATTTTGAGGCGACGCCTGCGCCGCGGCAAAGAGGATCCGGACCGAATGCAAGAGCGCTTGGGCTTTCCAAGCCGGGAGCGGCCGCCAGGACCGTTGGCATGGATCCACGGGGCGAGCGTCGGCGAATCCCTTTCCGTCCTCCCGCTCATTGACCGTCTGCTGTCAGACTTTCCCAAGTTGCATATTCTGATGACCACCGGAACAGTGACATCCTCGTCGATCATGGAACAACGGCTCCGCGACCGCGCGTTCCATCAGTATGTCCCGATCGATCAACCGGCCGCCGTGCGGCGATTTCTTGATCATTGGCGGCCCAACATCGGGTTGTGGCTGGAGCAAGATTTGTGGCCGAACCTTATCCGCCAATCCGCGGGCCAAGACATTCCCCTTGCTTTGATCAATGCGCGCATGTCGGACGGATCTTTCCGTTCATGGCAAAAATGGCTCCGCACCGCTTCAGACCTGCTGTCCTATTTCCAAATCTTACTCGCCCAAGATCAAGAAGCAGCCAATAAATACAAAACCCTAGGAGCCCACCACACGATAGTTACAGGGAATCTCAAGTTTGCAGCCGCGCCGTTGCCTCACGACCCTGTTGCGCTCGAGGACCTAAAGTCCGCGATCGGAAATCGCCCCCTCTTTCTGGCCGCCAGCACGCACCCGAAGGAAGAGGAACAAGTGGTGAGCGCCGCATCGATCGCGAAGGACCACTATCCCGATCTTCTGACAATTATTGTCCCTCGACATCCCGAGCGCGGCGAGGAAATCGCCGCTACTTTGACTGAACGGGCAATCCCGGTGCAACGCAGGTCGCAAGGAGACCTGCCCACTCACGAAACAGACATCTACCTGGCCGACACGCTCGGCGAGCTGGGACTCTTCTACCGTCTCGCAGATCTCGTCTTCATCGGTGGTTCTCTCATCGAACATGGGGGACAAAATCCCCTCGAAGCGGCGAGACTTGACTGCTGTATTCTGCACGGTCCGCACACAACCAATTTTCCGGCAATTTATCCAGAATTCATCGAACAGGGCGCCAGTATTGAAGTCCAATCTTCGCAGCAGCTCGGCCAGACGGTTTGCCGTTTGTTGGCGCACCCTGAGCAACGAACACTCTACAAGCGCAAAGCAACTGAGTTGGCGGCAAAACAGGACCACGTGTTGGACACCACGATTGATGCCCTGAAACCAGTTTTGAAAACCTTACAGTCGCTCCAATCCGATGACGCCCCCTGACTTTTGGTATCCGCAGGTGTCCGGCAGCCGTCCGGGACTATGGGCAAAAGCCATCGAAACGCTTCTGCGTCCCTTAGGCGCTATCTACGGTGCGGCCGGACAGGCAAAACGCGTTCTGTCCACATCATACCGGGCAAACGTGCCGGTTGTCTGTGTTGGTAATTTATCCGTTGGCGGAACGGGGAAGACACCTGTCTCCATTGCCATCGCATCCATGCTCGGCGCATTCGGCCATCAACCGTTCTTTCTGACCCGAGGATATGGCGGAACGGAGAAAGGCCCCATTCGGGTCGATCAAAACAAACATAGGGCCGCCCAGGTGGGAGATGAGCCCCTCCTCCTCGCGAGTTCGGCCCCCACAATCGTGAGCCGGGACCGTCCGGCGGGAGCCGCATTGGCAGAACAACAAGGCGCCTCCATCATTGTCATGGACGACGGCTTCCAAAATCCGTCTTTAGTTAAAGACGCCGCCTTTGTCGTTGTGGATTGCAAAGCAGGATTCGGTAATGGGCTTGTCTTTCCGGCGGGCCCGTTGAGAGAATCCGTCTCGGAGGGATTGCGGCGTGCCGAGGCCATCATCGCGGTTGGCTCCTCTCCCCAATCGGACGCTAGCCATATCTCTAAGGCGATTGCAGAGCACGCCCAAGATCCGCCCCCGCTCTTGAAGGCGCACCTGAAGCCGGCGGCATCCGGTCTCAAACCCCACCCCTATCTCGCCTTTGCGGGCATCGGCCGGCCGGAGAAGTTCTTCAGCACGCTCCGTGACCTTGAGGCCGAGCTGGTCACAACCAGAGCGTTTCCCGACCATCATATGTACACCAACCAAGAATTAGATGATCTTAGGCGCTTGGCAGCTCAACGAGGGGCAAAGCTCATCACCACGGAAAAAGATGCGATGCGCCTGAGCCCGGAGTGGCGCCGGATGATTGAAACCCTGCCCGTCGAACTTCACTTTGAGGATAGAAAAGCGCTAGAAGACCTCCTACAAAAGAAACTCAGTCTTACCAAATCGCCTCTGCATTAGCCGCCGAACCATGACCCAAGCCGATTCCCTGCAAAGTTCCCGGCCGCTAACGAAAGACCTGAATTACCGGTTTCAAAATTGGGCCTTCCTCGGCATTATGAGACTTTTCCGCGCACTCGGCCTTGCTCGTGCCAGGCAGTTCGGTGGATGGTTTGCGCGGACACTCGGCCCCCGCATTCCGGTCTCCAACCGTGCACGAGAAAGCCTCAAGGCCAGCTTTCCTGAAAAAGACAAAGAGGAAATCAATCAAATCTTGGTTCGCATGTGGGATAATTTGGGCCGTACGTTTGCAGAATATCCGCATCTGGATCAGTTTGACGCTTATGACGGCAGAGGCCACATTTCCGTATCTGGCACGGACACGCTCGATGACATCATCGCCAAGGGAACCGGCGCCATATTTGTCTCAGGGCATTTTGCCAATTGGGAGCTTCTGCCCTTGGCGGCCAGCGGCGTCGGCTTAAGCGGCGGCGAAGTGTACCGTGCCGCAAACAATCCCTATGTCGATCAATGGTTGGTCCGCCAGCGCACGAACCACATTTACCAAGATCAGATCCCTAAAGGATCTCACGGCGCCCGCAAACTCCTCTCGGTCCTCAAGGACCGCCACTATGTCGTCATGTTGATTGATCAAAAAATGAACGACGGCATATCGGTTCCGCTTTTGGGTCGGGAGGCCATGACGCCACCGGCGGCGGCACAACTCTCGCTTCGCTTTAATGTGCCCATCGTTCCAGCCTCCATCGTGCGCAAGGACGACGATACGTTCCACATCCATGTTTTTCCGCCCGTAACGATCGAAGAATCCGGCCAGAAGACGCAGGACATTTACGCCCTAACGCTTAAGCTGAACCAATGGCTGGAAGAGCGCATCCGAGAGCAGCCTGAACAATGGCTTTGGCTACATAGACGCTGGCCAAAAAAATAATCGTACCTATATACGCTCTGCTCTGGACAACCTGATTTCCTATCCTCGGGAGGGAAAGCTCGTGGCGTTCATTGCATTCCTGGCCATTCTTTGGTTTGGCGTCGTTCCCATTTTGGGCCTCGTGGCCTTCTTGAAAACCAGTCGAATTGGTCAGCTCGAGGCAAAACTCGCCCGGTTGGAAAGGCAGTTACCAGAAGGACCAGAAAAGCGCGCCAATGAGCCGCCGAAACCGGCGGCCACGCCGCCCGCCGACTCCAAACCTAAGGTTCCCGCTCGAGTATTCACTCCTCCAAAGGAGAAACAGGACGAGAATTCTGAACCGCACCGGGAGGAGCGCCTCGATGCGCCTCGACCGACGCCCAGCAAAAGGACCCACAGAGAAAACACCGACTGGGAACGGATGATCGCCGCAAACTGGCTCGTTTGGATCGGCGGCCTCGCACTGGCGCTCGGCGGACTTTTCCTCGTCCGTGTGGCGATTGAAGCGGGCTTTTTTGGTCCCACTATGCGGACGGTGTCAGCTGCTCTCCTAGGCGCCATTCTGACGGGTGTCTCGTTCAGAGCCGAAAAATGGGATGTGGTGAGCAACGCTACAGGAGCGCTCAGATCCTTGCCCGCCATTTTGGCAGGCGTGGGGGTGATCACTCTCTACGGATCGATTCTGGCTGCCGGCATATTGTACAACTTGCTACCGCCGCCGCTGGTGCTGGCTGCCTTTACACTGACGTCGATTTGGGCTGTCGCGCTGTCCCTCCGACACGGTCCGGTGATCGCGGCGATTGGACTTTCGGGTGCCTTCGTTTCACCTTTCTTCACCGGAGCCGAGAGCGGATCGCCCATCATTCTGCTCCCCTTTGCCGCGGCGGTGACCTTAACGGGACTGACCCTAGTTCGCCTCAAGAATTGGAGATTTCTATCCCTTATGTGCTTTGCAGGATGGATGCTTTGGGGGATCGCTGGTTTCTTAAGCAGTGATCCGGCCTCCACATGGGCGGTGCCAGCTTACACGCTTGCAACTGGCCTCCTTGCCGTTTGGATTGCTCAGTCCTTCGCACACGAACCATTTTTTGGTAAAATGGGAGCGGACTATTTTGATTTGCTAAAGAAAAGGGGCGGCGAGAGCGTCATCGCCGCCTATCTCATTTGGGTAGGCACCGGGCTCCTGATCGTCATGTCTTCTTTGGAAGGGGCCTCAGACTCCCTCAGCATGGGATCGGCCGGCGCCTTCGCAGGACTTGGTCTGCTGCTGGCCTGGCGAAGAGAAGGCTTTGGCCTATTTGCTCCCTTCGGCGCACTTATCTCGCTCCTCATCATCGCCCTTTGGCCGGACTGGAAGTCGGGACAACTCTGGTTCAGCGCCGCCGCCGGAATGGGGTACCTGGGGTTCGGCGCACTCCTCACCCCTCGCCTACGTGTCCAAGCCCCCATCGCCGCAACGGCCGCGCTCTCACCGCCAGCTTTCCTTTTTGCTGCATTTTGGCGGGGCAATGCCATGGAGCCTCACGTTCTCTGGGGAATTGGCGCATTGGTAATCGCTTTGGCCGTTTCATTTCTGTTGATGCGGCAAAAGAAATCGGATCCGGATTTCGATCAACATCCAGGAGCGGCCGCGTCCTATGCCCTTGGCGCCAGCCTCAGCGCCAGCCTGGCGCCCTTCCTCGTCCTTTCGGATATTTGGCTTGGAAGCGCAATGGCGGTCGTCGGCCTAGCAATTGCCGCAACCTATCAGAGATTCCCAATTCCGACCCTCCGCATGGCAGGAATGGCCGCCGCGGCTCTCGCCACAATTCTTTTGATCCGCCCGGGAATGTTATCGGATGTACATCTCTCTCCGGTCCCTATCTTCAATGAACTGAGTTTTGGCTTCGGAATTGCCGTTATCGCGCTCGGCCTTGGCTCCCGATTCCTCAACGCGGATGAAAACGCGTCCCGTGCGTACGAAGGGGCCGCCGCAATCATCTTTTTTGCGATGATAGGTCTGCTTATCCGTCATGCGGCAGGCAACGGCTCCATAAACGGGCCTTTCGCAGGCTTGGGCGAGGCCTCGGGCTTTGCAATAGCCTATCTTGGGATGGCTATTTCGCTGGCGTATCGCTTTGCGCAAGCCGATTTTGTTTGGCGGGGATTAGAGACAGTGGCGGCATCGGTGGGCGTCGGCGCGATTGGCGCAGCGTGGCTCGCATTGTTCTGGGATGAGGCCGGCAATTGGTTCGTTTTGAACCTCTTGTTCGCCGCCTTTGCTATGCCCGCCATCCTGCTCGGCGTCTATTCCAAGGTGCTTTCCCGGAATTCGCGGCGCGAACTGGCAAGGTCAACAGGCTGGCTTGCAGTTGCGATCAGCTTTGCTTGGATCAATTTCGAAGTGCGTCGCACGTTTTCCGGTTCTGTCATCTTCGAAGGTCCGTCTACAAACGATATCGAAATGTGGGCTTATTCGATCGTGTGGCTGATGTATGCGTTCTGTCTGCTCGGCTGGGGCGTATGGCGCTCTTACGCTCCTGCGCGCTATGCTTCCCTTGCCGTGTTGGCTTTGGCTCTGGTCAAAGTGTTCATCTTCGACTTGGGCGCCTTAGAAGGAGCCATGCGCGCGGTGAGCTTCATCGCTTTGGGCGGCGCCTTGATTGGGACGGCCCTTTTTTATCAGCGGTTCGTCTTCGCGCGGCCGCAGCCAACCCCACGGCAATCAGGCATCCAAAGCGCATCTTCGACTTGAAAGCGATCGATCACTCGCTTTTTGTTGGCATAGGCGGCACCAGCAACTGCGGGTCGAGCCGCCGGCCGGCAAGATAAAGGCCCCAATGCAGATGGGGCCCCGTTGATCGTCCGGTGGAACCGATGGCGCCCAAAACCTGACCTTGCTCCACGAAATCCCCAGGGGCCACATCAAGACGGGACATATGCATAAAGACACTTGTCAAGCCATTGCCGTGATCGAGAAAGAGGGCATTACCTTCAAAATAGAGGTCAGACGCCAAAGTGATCTTTCCCCCTGCCGGCGCAACGACCGGCGTACCCGTGGGTGCAGCCACATCTACACCAAAGTGGGGCCGTTTCGGCTCGCCATTCAGTATGCGTTGTGATCCGTACACACCGGAAATTCTCCCTCTTGCAGGCCAGACGAACGTATTCGCAAACCAATCTCCGCGAGTTATATCTTGCCGAGCAGCAGACTTTAGTTTTTGGTCCTGCGCGATCTTATCCAATTGTTGTTTCGTGTAAGGCGTTACTTTACCAGGCGGAAGCCCGTCAATACGCTGAATATTATAGTCTCGCTGGGCGATTTCCAGGGTCTTCGTCTGCTCCCTACCATCAGAAGTCACGATCTTCAGCTCGGCGCTAGGCTTGTGGTCCCGCCCAAACCCCACAACAAAGTGACCATTGTCGGAAACCAACTGGCTGAGACCGTCTAAAGTGACAGTAGCGCCAGGATCGGTTTGGCCAAAGACAGTCCCGCCCTGGGTAAAATGCCCTGAGAGCTCGATCTCCGTTTCTTCCGCAGGCGCCTCAACACCAGCGGGCGCCGCATAAGACGGCGATGTCGCATTGCTCTGAACGGGCGTGCATCCCAAGCACAAAAGACCCAGCAACGGGAAAATCCGTTTCATAAATTAGTTGTCCTTTTGGATGTGATTTTGTACGCGGCGTGACCCAGAACGAGCGCGCTACATCAAGAGTCAGTCAGCAGCGCTTGCGAACTCCTGCTCTCGCTTAAGAGAAATCTCAGCGGACGCATAAGCTTCTTGCCGCTCAACGCTCCAATATCTCAACTCATCCAAATAGACTTGTTGTCCGGTCGCCGCGCAGAGAACGTAAGAGCCCGGATGGACGACTTCGTACTCGCCGTCCAAATACTTAAGCTTCGCTTCTCCTTGAGTTCCAAAGCCTCTCTCAAACCTGTTCATAGTCTTTTCCTAAGCCTCATTTGACTTCAGCCTACATCAAAAGAGTGAACCTTGCTTTTCTTTTGTGGATGTTTTTTGGCGTTTTCTATCATGGGACGTTTTGACAGGCTTGTCAGAGGAACTTTCGCTGGTGATCTCTGCGCCCACCCGACCGTCAACAAACCTCAAAGAAACACGATCCCCGACCGAATTCGACGCCGCAGACTTGATAACCTGTCCCTCACGGCTCTGGACAATCGCAAATCCACGCTCAAGAACGCTTTGATGACTATAGGATTCAAGAAGCTTCGTTTCCTGGCGCAATGCTTGTTCCTTGTGTTTGACGTGTCTTTGAAACGCTTGAACCAGCGCTTGCTCACCCCGCGTCAGACGCTCCTTGTTCTTGCCAATACGCGTGACGGGGCTTTGACCCTTGAGTCTCCCACTCAAACTCTCGAGACGCTCGATCCGGCTTTTCGGCCAGGAACCAAATGCGCGGTCGAGCCGCTCACTCAACGAGACTGTCCGCTCACGCGCCACACTGATAGTGGACTGAAGGGCGCGAGGCGAAAGAGACCCCCGCCTGGCCAGTTCCGTTCGGCACCTCTCCGTATAAAGACGCAATGAGCCCGAAAGGCGGTCCGATGCCGTGTCAAGTCGCTGGGCGGGCCATGCAAGAAGCGTTTCAAGTTTAGGAAACGCACGTTCTGCAGCAGCAAGGTGTTGGCGATTGCCTTCGATCACCCGTGAGCCTCCCCTGGACAATCGTGCTTCCAGGGCTTTGACATCCGCGATCAGGTCGGCGCGCACCGGAACCGCCATTTCAGCCGCCGCAGTCGGCGTTGGCGCCCGTTTATCCGAGGCGAAATCGATCAATGTCGTATCCGTCTCATGACCGACGGCGGAGATCAGAGGGATCCGGCTCGCCGCCGCCGCGCGCACCACAATTTCCTCGTTGAAGGGCCATAGATCTTCGATAGACCCGCCCCCGCGCGCAACGATCAGAACATCCGGACGCGGCACATCTCCGTCCTCAGGCAGACCATTAAAACCGGCAATCGCGTCAGCGATCTGTTGGGCGGCCGCTTCCCCTTGAACCAAGACAGGCCACAAGAGGACATGCCGGGGAAACCTATCGGCCAATCGGTGTTTGATGTCCCGGATAACCGCACCACTCTCCGAGGTCACGACACCGATGGTTTGCGGCAAGTACGGCAGGTCTTGCTTCCGGGCCTCATCAAAGAGACCTTCCGCTGCCAGTTTTTTCCGGCGCTCCTCCAATAGGGCCATGAGAGCACCGATCCCGGCTGGCTCCATACTATCGATAACGATCTGATAGCGCGACTGACCTGGAAACGTGGTCAGACGGCCGGTGCAAACCACTTCGAGGCCCTGTTCCGGTTTGATCCTCAATTTGCCGGCTTGGCCTTTCCAGATTACTCCGTTCAGAACCGCCTTATCGTCTTTGAGATCCAAATAGACATGGCCCGACGCCGGGCGGCTGACGCGCCCCAACTCGCCTCTTACCCGAACATAGCCATACGCGTCTTCCACGGTGCGCTTGACGGCGAGAGAAATCTCGCTGACCGAGTATTCGGGCAGATTTGCCCCAGCCGTTTCAGGTGCTTTTGACATCGACGCTTTTGACCATTGACTGCTTACACTTGCTTGAGTCGCCCATCATGTTACAAAAACGACCGGTCTTCAGCAAATTTCCAAGTCTTACACAAACAAACCTATGAATATTCTTATCATCGGCGGCGGCGGACGCGAACACGCCCTCGCGTGGGCGGTAGCTGCCAGCCCTCTCATAACCAAGCTTTATTGCGCCCCCGGAAATGCCGGAATCTCCCAAGTGGCCACATGCCTGCCCATCGGTGCTCTAGACTTCGATCAGATTATTAATGCGTGCAAAGAGCATGATATCGACTTTGTTATCGTTGGACCCGACGATCCGCTTGCAGAGGGCTTGGTAGACAGACTGAACGAAGAGAGAATCAAAGCTTTCGGCCCGACACGCGCAGCGGCTCAGTTAGAAGCCTCCAAAAGCTTCACTAAGGAACTTTGCAAAGTCCGCAACATTCCCACCGCAGGCTACGGTGTATTCGACACGCCCAATGCGGCCCTCGCATACCTCTCAGGTCTCAATCCCCCATTTGTAATCAAAGCGGATGGACTGGCGCTCGGCAAAGGGGTGATCATCGCATCAACGCGCGAGGAAGCCGAGGCGGCGATTGGAGAAATGTTCGCCGGCGCCTTCGGCGACGCCGGCAAGAAGGTCCTGATCGAAGAGTTCCTCACCGGAGAAGAAGCGAGCTTCTTTGCCCTCACCGACGGAAAGTCGATTTTGCCGCTCGCGTCCGCTCAAGATCACAAACGCGTCGGTGAAGGAGATGTGGGATTAAATACCGGTGGCATGGGCGCTTATTCCCCCGCCCCGATCATGACGGAAGCGATGACCGCCGAAGTCATGGACCGCATTATTCGCCCAACTGTCGAAGGTATGGCGGAACGCGGGACCCCATACCGCGGCGTTCTCTATGCAGGGCTCATGATTACCAGCGAAGGGCCTAAACTGATCGAATACAATGCGCGGTTTGGCGATCCGGAATGTCAGGTGCTCATGCCACGTCTTCGATCCGATATCTTACCCGCCCTTATTGCCGTCGCTGACGGCGTTCTTGGCTCCGTGGATTTGCGTTGGCTGGAAGAAACCGCACTGACCGTCGTGATGGCCACCGAGGGCTATCCGAAGTCTTACGAGAAAGGCTCCCACATCAGAGGCATCGAAGCCGCCGAAGCGCTCGAGGACGTGACTGTTTTTCACGCCGGCACCAAGTCTGAAAATGGCGCGCTTCTCGCTAACGGAGGCCGAGTGCTCAACATCACCGCGCTCGGCAAAAGCGTGACAGAAGCCGCCGAAACCGCCTATAAGGCGGTGGACTTGATCGATTGGCCGGAAGGATTTTGCCGCCGGGATATCGGCTGGCGGGCGATCGATACGGGAAAAAGCAAAAGCAAGAAATAGACAGGACGCACCCATGACCACTGAGACGACGGCCGCCGACGAGCCGACTGCCCAAGAACTGTTTTCCGGCACTCAGCCTGTTCGCGAGCAACACCGCATCAACGAAGACAATCTCTTCAAATTCATGGAAGAACATGTCGAAGGGTTCGAAGGCCCATTGGAAGTTAGAGAGTTCAAAGGCGGCCAGTCCAACCCGACTTACCAATTGGTCACCCCCAACAAGAAATACGTCCTGCGCCGCAAACCGCCGGGCAAGCTTCTGCCGTCGGCCCACGCCGTCGATCGCGAATACAAAGTCATTTCAGCGCTGCACCCAACCGGCTTTCCCGTCGCCAAACCTTACGCTCTGTGCATGGATGAAGACGTGATTGGCACGATCTTTTACATCATGGACAATGTCGAAGGGCGTATTTTGTGGGACGGTCAGTTGCCCGGCATGGAGCCCCAAGAACGGTTTGCCATCTACGACGCTATGAACGAGACCCTGGCAAAACTTCACAATACGGACTACCTGAAAGTTGGCCTGGAGGATTTCGGCAAGCCCGGAAACTATTTTGCTCGCCAGATTGGTCGGTGGACAAAGCAATACACGCTGTCCGAAACCAAGTCGATCATGGAGATGAACAAGTTGATCGAATGGTTGCCGGAGAACATCCCACAAGACGATGATGTGAGCATTGTTCATGGCGACTATCGCCTCGACAACATGGTCTTGCACCCGACAGAACCGAAAGTCCTCGCCGTCCTCGATTGGGAACTAAGCACGATCGGCCACCCCCTGGGGGACTTCACCTATCACCTCATGCAATGGCATTTGCCCCAGGGAACAGGCACATCGGGCACACTCAGCGGTGCAGACCTAAAGGCGCTGGGCATTCCGCTCCAAGACGAATACATATCCATGTACAGTAAGCGCACGGGGCGCGGCGACACTATCGAACACATGGATTTTTACCTCGCCTATAACTTCTTCCGGCTCGCAGCCATTCTGCAGGGCATTGTCGGGCGGGTGAAAGACGGAACCGCCTCCAGCGAGCACGCGGCGCAAAACGAGGAACGGGTAATCCCTCTTGCCGAATCTGGATGGAAGTTTGCTCAGCGCGCCGGCGCTCGGTAGAGGCCGGATATTTTTGGACTCATGCGAACGAACCGGTCATCCCCGCAAATGCGGGTATCCAGTTTCGAGCGAACTGGTTACTTTGTGAACGAGTGTGCAAGATAGATATTTTCCTACTAGTAATTTTATCAGTGCACGAACTTTATATTTGAAATCTGGACAATAAAGAGGATTGGAGCGAATGGTGATCAAACGACTGAGAGCGTTGATGTTCATTCCCATGTTACTACTCGGCTGCTCAGATCAAAACGAAGCTCAACAATCAGATCAAAACGAGGCTCAACAAAATGAGGTCAAATCCTGCATATTCCGAATGTCGCCAGTTCAAAACGAGGATATTCTCGCTCCATCCGACGACTATCGAAAAGCACATAATGAGCTAATTCGTGAATATCCGACATCCAAAGAAATCCGTGTGCTAAATAAGGGAATTGATGGCGCACTTTTGATCATGGGAAGTTGCGACTACATTTCAACGCAGGTTGAACCGTATAGGGAAACAATAAGACTAGAAGAAATAGGCTTCAGGCAGTTTTTGGAAGAGCAAGGCATCGAGTTCGTTCCAAATTCAGAAATGACAACTTCTAGTACCCCGCCTGATCCTCTGCCGTAACACAGTTACCGACCGCTTTGGAAACGGGCGTTCGGACTGTAGTTGACTTGCCATCAATGTACTGGATCCCGCCGCTGGAGTTTACGCCCGCGAAAGCGCGTGCGGGGATGACGCGCAATTTTCTTCTCTGGATGTTGACCCTACTCCGGCAGTTGCGGCCCCGTCCGCAGCACTTGGTCTTTACACCGTTGTTCGATGGTCTCCCAAGACTCCGCCACGGCTTGGCTTTGCTCCAGGCAATCTTCGTAGACAGACTGCTGCTCGGGCGTTAGACCTTTGGCTGCTTCTTCCCCGTTGCCGCAGGCGCCTAATCCGGCCAACGCCAGCATCGCAATTATCGCTTTCTTCCCAGTTTCCAACATCACCTCGCCCAACATCACTCCGCGGCCTGAGCAAGCGCCGCCGGCAAGTAGCGCTCCACCAGACGGGCCCAATACGCGATGCCCCAAGGAATGCCGTCATCATTAAAGTCGTAGTTGGGATTGTGCACCATGCAGGAGCCCTCGCCCCGGCCATTCCCCGCCCAAATATAACAGCCGGGTTTGGCTTGAAGCATGAAAGAAAAGTCCTCTGACCCCATCATCGGCGTTGGATCGGTGTTCACATAGTCTTCGCCAACAAGCTCTGTGAGAACATCAGCGCTGAACTGCGCCTCTTCCTCGGAATTGATGGTCGCGGGATAACGACGTTCATACGTCACACGCGCCGTCGCCCCGTATGCGCTGGCGATCTGTTCGGCAATCTCCCCGATCCGCCGCTCAATGAGATTTTGTACCATGGGATGAAAATAGCGGGCGCAACCGGCGATATGAACGCTGTTGGGAATGACGTTGTATGCATCTCCCGCATGAATCTTCGTCACACTGACGACAGCGGACTTCTGCGGATCCACATTGCGCGACACGATGGATTGCAAGGCCGTCACGATCTGCGCGGCGATCGGAATCGGATCCGTGGACAACTGAGGGATCGCCGCATGTCCGCCATTTCCGGTAATCTCGATATCAAAGATATCGAAACCGGCCATCATCGGACCAGGCTTCACCGCGAACATACCCACCGGGACGCCCGGCATATTGTGCAAACCAAACACGGCATCCACCGGGAACTGCTGAAAGAGACCCTCTTCCACCATCACGCGCCCGCCACCTTCATTTTCCTCCGCTGGCTGAAAAATGAAATGGACGGTGCCGTCAAATTGCTTTGTCTCTGACAGATAGCGCGCCGCCCCGAGGAGCATCGTCGTGTGCCCGTCGTGACCACAGGCATGCATCTTGCCGTCCACGGTGGATTTGTGGTCAAAATTGTTCAGCTCCGACAGGTCGAGCGCGTCCATATCGGCCCTCAACCCGATAGCCCGATTGGACGAGCCATTTCGTAAGGTCGCCACAACGCCCGTTTGCGCCAGTCCTTCATGAACTTCCAGCCCGAAACTTCGCAGTTTCTCGGCAACAAAGGCAGCGGTTTTCACCTCCTCAAACGCCGTTTCCGGATGCGCATGGATGTGGCGGCGCCACTCGGTCAGATCATCCTGCCAAGGTGCGACTTTCTCCAAGATGCGTTCGGCGACTGATGTGGTCATAAGGTCTCTTTCTTCTTCGGCGTCTCATTCAAGCGCGGCCCATCCGCTTTGGCAGACATATGGTTTTCAACCAGCTTTAGAAGCGCCGATTGGTCCCTTTTGGAATTAATCGGAAAGCGGTCCCAATCATCGCGCATCTTCAAGTCTGCCACAGCGGCGCCCGGATGGCCATGAAAGTGGAGGAACGCTTTTGACTTAATGTAGAAGACACCGCGGCTCTTTTCCGTAAGCCCCTCTACACCTCGCAATCGCCTGAGCAACGGCTCGATATAGTCAAAGGTTTCCGGCGCGGGTCGCGACATCTTGCTAGTCTTTATTTATTGAGAAAGTTGAGCGGGAGGCCGGGTGCCGGCCACTCGGCCTTCACCAGTTTACCGATGGACGACAACGTGACATAGGCGGTTCGCAACCCCTCTCCTCCAAAACATATGTTTGTTGTCACACGATCTGGAAAGGGAACGTGCTCCGCTCTGCTACCATCCGCAGCAAATCGGGTGACACCGCCATTGAAAATCGTCGCCACACTTACCGTCCCGTCTGCTTCGACTGCCATCGAGTCCAGCAACTGGTGACCCGACAGGCCAAAAACAACCTGGCCGCCCCGGCCGTCGCGCGCGAGTTGACCCGGCGCTGTAATCTCCCAACTCCAAAGGCGGCCGGAACTCGTGTCCGCTGCATACAAGGTCTTTTCGTCCGGGCTCAGACCAATTCCATTTGGTGTATCAAGCGGAAACACCTTGCGTTCGATGGCGCTGCCGTCGGGCTTGGCATAATGAATGGCGCCGCGCATCTTGATGCGGCCATGGGTTTTGCCGAGGTCGGTGAACCAAAATCCGCCTTCGCGGTCGAACACGATATCGTTGGGGCCAGACAGGTGATCGCCGCCGCATTCGGTATAGAGTGTCGTTACATCTCCCGTATCAATGTCCACGCGCTGAATACTGCCGGTCTCATAGTCCGCTGCTTGATCTCCCGGAAACAGCAGTCCATCGCGGTCATGCCACTCAAAGCCACCATTATTGCAAACGTAAACCGCGCCATCAGGGCCCATCGCCGCGCCATTCGGACCACCCCCTGTTTCCGCAATCACGTCTTTCGAGCCATCTGGGCGCACTTTCGTTATTAGGCCTGCCGCGATTTCAACCAAGATCACAGAGCCATCAGCGAGGGCGATCGGGCCTTCCGGGAACCGCAATCCGTCGGTTACTTCTGAAAAACGCACTTCACGGGAGGTCTCTTCACCCATCTTCGCCTACCTCTTTATTCACAGAAAGAATGTGCTATGGAGAGGAACTTTAGGGGCCCCAGCAGCCCTTGGCAAACCCCACGCGCGTCTGAAAGGAGCTCAACATGTCATTTCGAAAATTCACGGTCAGCGCGGCGCTCGCATTGTTCTTCGGCTCAAGCGGCGCATGGGCAGCCGAATGCTCGGGGGACTGGATCCTCGCCACCGAAAATGGCAGCACTTATAATGGATCAGCAATTCACGTGAGCAATAGAATTGTCTTCTTAGGCGAGCTTGAGGACTCCGCAGCCGGCGCCACGCTGCATCTCGCGGGAATTACGCAACCCGGCACCAATCAGGTCGTCTTCGAGAATGCAGATCGCGCGGGCCAATTGTTCGCAGCCGAAATCGCCTCTGGCTGCAGCGTTATCCGTGGATATGCGCAAAGCGGCGAAAACCAAGTCTATTTCACAATGACCAAGGTCGTGGTCGAACCGCCGGTCGCTTCGGTGGCTTCCGAATTGCCTCCGCAACAGCCCGTTGCCGAAGCGCCAGCGGACCCCTTTGCGCCGACGCAAGCCACCGTTCCCCAAGCACAGACGGCCACTGCCAGAACAGTCCAACCCGAACCGGAAGAAGAGAAAGGCTTTTTCAGCCGTCTTTGGCCCTTCGGTGATGACGATGATGACGAAGAAGAAATTCGCAGAGAAAAAGAGCGGGTGCTAATTCACAGGGATCGTTTGGGCAAAGGCTTCTAGAGTGAACCTGTCTGCATCGATTGAGACGGTTCAGTCGGACATAAAAGATGGTGTCCTGACCATTTGCCTCAATCGTCCGGATGCACTCAATGCATTCCGGCCTGAAATGCTGATCGAAATCGAGCGTTTGGTACACGAAGCGGACCGGCAAGCCGAAGTGAGCGTCATTGTGCTCGAAGGCGCAGGACGCGCATTCTCTGCGGGAGTAGACTTGAAAGTCCTGCAGGGAACAGAACCGGCAGGCGGAAAGATCGGCGACGCCTTCGATGAACCCGCGCGGCGCGCCTATCAGGCGATCCGGGCCGCGTCCAAACCGGTCATCGCAAAGGTCCACGGCGCGTGTTTTACGGGCGCACTGGAAATCGCACTCCACTGCGATTTTATCTATACCACGACCGATACCAAGTTCGGCGACACCCATGCCAAATTTGGCCTCCGCCCCACCTGGGGCATGACCCAAACCCTTGCCCAGGCTGCGGGTCTGCGCCGGGCGAAAGAGCTCTCCTTCAGCGCACGCACCTTCTCGGGAACAGAGGCCGTTGAATTCGGTCTCGCTCTAGAGGCAACCCACACCAAGGATGAGTTAGATGCGCTCGTTGCGGGCCGCGCACAACAAATCGCGAAGAACAGCACCGCAGCCATTGCGGGTATAAAAGACCTGTACCGCGTGGCGGAGAGCGGACGAGATATCGTTGACGCATTGCGCGAAGAACTAGCGAGAGAGTATCCGGATATTCAAGACACCAAGGACCGGCTAAGCGGGTTCTAGCCGACCGTGTCTATTCCGAAAGGCAAAGACCGCACAAGGGAAGTACTCGGCTTTGCATAAGAGAAAAGAAAACAAAAAAAACTAGAGTCAAAACGAGGACCTCGAAGAACACCGTCTGCCAGCGCCTAAAGTCAAATCTCCTCTGTAGACCAATTCCAACGACCCGACCGCACAAGGCGCTGATGAATACGAAGCCCGAAAGCACGAACCAGTGGACAGCCAGTCCCTCACCTTTACATCCGGCGTTGCAGCTTCCCAGTTGATATTCCGCCCAGAAATAGCCGGACAGTAAGTAGACCACACCGATGATCAGAATGACCCGCGATCTCCAGCCAGTGGACAATACAAGTGGGCTCAGGATCACGGACACATGTACAATTACAAAGAGAAGCAGCAGAGCGGCCTTTACCACCGCGAAGTCTCCTAGAGCGTTTCCAGGTGAAGTGGACGCCGGTTCACCGTCAGGAAACGCGCAAAACAAGGAATCTGGAGCCGTTTTGTGTTTCCGTCAAAACCAAAACGGCTCTAGTCACAATACCCAGTCAGTTCGCCGTTTAGCGAACTGGTACTGTCTACGAGATGAAAGCTTAATTTTTTAGGAATCGAGCGCGATCACGAGAAACGCATAGCTGTAGTAGTCTCCATAGTCCCGGCAGACTTCGATTTCTTCCCGGCTTTCTCTGATGACCGCAGAAGCAGAGGGGTCGTCCGCATACTTTGTTTCCATGCGTGCCACATTGACTTCGAGCGGCCCGTAGTAGTCATCCCACCAAGCTTCCGGCGGCAGCACGAAATCGCCAATCAGCCGATAGCCGCAATCTGCCACCAGAGCCCTCAGCCCGTTCAGGTCTTGCATTCCGGGATATTCCTCCCAGCACTGACGAACCCGCACAGGCGGATCCGACTTGAGCCAAACCGCATCGGTGAGCGCCAATCTGCCTCCCGACTTGAGGAACCGTTTCCATGACCGCAGCGCATTTTCTACACCCATGATGTAGGCCGCCCCTTCGCACCAAATAAGATCGAACGCGGTTTCGGGAACGTCGGGAGCGATCATATCGCCGACAAACGCCGTTATACGATCCGCGCAGCCTTGCGCCTCTGCCCGCTTTTTCAATTCATCGACGAAAGGAGGATACATATCGAAAGCGGTGATCCGCGCTTGAGGCATAAGTTTCGCCAAATCCATCGTCTGCATGCCCGGCCCGCAAGCAATATCGAGAATGTGGGGCTCGGTCGGCAAATCGCCTGCCAGCTCTAGAGCTTTCTTGGTACTCTCAAAGTTGCCCGGCCCTTGCCGAGGCAAGTCCGCATGGATCTCGAAAAAGATCTCTCTCTGTCTAGGATCATTAAAGTCCATTAGGTACGTCTCCTGCCCGCTGATTGCAGGATGGCGCCAACGATGATAACAACCAGCCCTAAGGGCAAACTTAAGAACAAGTACCAGCCCGCCACGGACATTTGGTAAAGCAATCCGCCCAGATCCGCACCGAAGACGGAACATTCCTGAACCGACGCTTCATTTAGAGGACAACCGAAGAGACCGGCCACAAGGTATGCAATCAGCAAACTGATCAAAGGCGCAACGATCACGATGGCGCCCGCCCACACGACCCATTTGCCGGCCGCCTTCATGACTTAGTACAGTACGACACTGCGGATCGACTCGCCTTCATGCATGAGGTCGAACGCTTTGTTGATGTCGTCCAAGGGCATTGTGTGCGTGATCAGATCATCGATATTGATGCGCCCTTCCATATAGAGATCCACAATCCGGGGCACATCGGTTCGTCCGCGCGCACCGCCAAAGGCCGTACCCTTCCATGTCCGGCCGGTAACCAACTGAAACGGCCGGGTACTGATTTCTTCGCCGGCGCCCGCGACCCCGATAATTACAGACGTTCCCCACCCTCGGCGGGAACACTCCAAGGCTTGGCGCATGGTCGTGACATTACCGATACACTCGAAGGAGTAGTCGGCTCCACCGCCGGTGAGCTCGACCAAGTGACCAACGACATCGTCTTTGAGTTCTTTGGGATTGACAAAGTCTGTCATTCCAAATGTCCGGGCCATCGCCTCACGCGCGGGATTGATATCGACACCAACAATCTGCCGGGCGCCGACGAGTTTGAGACCCTGGATGACATTAAGACCAATCCCGCCGAGACCGAACACGACACACGCCGCATTCGGCTCCACCTTTGCCGTGAACATCACGGCACCAATACCGGTAGTTACGCCGCAGCCGATATAGCAAATCTTGTCAAAGGGGGCGTCCTTGCGCACTTTGGCAACGGCAATCTCGGGCAGGACGGTATAATTCGCGAACGTGGAACACCCCATATAGTGCAAAAGAGGTTTGCCGTTGAGGCTGAAACGGCTGGTACCGTCGGGCATCACGCCCTTTCCCTGGGTATCTCTGATGGATACGCACAAATTCGTCTTTGGGCTGAGACAATAATCGCACTCGCGGCATTCCGGGACATACAGCGGGATCACGTGATCCCCCACCTCGACTGAAGTCACACCCGGTCCCGTTTCGACGACGATCCCGGCCCCTTCGTGACCCAGGATGGAAGGGAACGCCCCTTCCGGATCAGCGCCGGACAGCGTGTAAGCATCCGTATGGCAAATGCCGGTGGCCTTCACTTCCACCATCACTTCGCCGGCTTTGGGACCTTCGAGTTGGACGGTTTCGATTTCCAGAGGTTTGCCAGCCTCAACGGCAACGGCAGCGCGTACATCCATGTCAATTCCCTCCCACTATGGACAAGTGGGAAGAAATCATGACCTGCGGATGCGGTCAATGGCTAAGCATCGGATCCTATTGCGCGGGCCGGGAAGCCACCAACCGGAACTTCACCGTAACGTCTTCACCCACTTCATAGCCGGGAAACTCCCACCCTTTCCCCAGTTCGAAGTCCATACGGTTCAACGCAATGCCGTCCGTCACCGCCACAGCGCTCGACGCATCGATCGTCTCGAACCTAAACGGAACGGTGACCGGTTTGGCGATGTTTTTGACCGTCAGAGTACCCACAGCCTCATAATCGCCGTTCTCGCCTTGAATGATCTGCTCGGATACGAATGACGCTTTGGCGATGGTCTCACCGTCAAACCAGCTGGAATGCATGAGCGTTGCCACCACGTCTCCGGTAAAATCGAGCGGGTCTTCCATTTTGGTGACGTCGAAGTCAATGGAGATTGACCCGGTGCTCAAGTCCGCTGGATCGAACGCGATGGAAGCCGTATAGTCTTTAAAAGCAATCGTTCGCTCTTTCCCGTTCAAGGTACCAACCGCGGAGATCTCGCTCTGGGCTGTGTCCACCTGCCAGTCGCCGCCAAACGCGCCGGAGGCCAAAAGACAGAGAGCGGAAACAACAAAACCAATCTTGGCCCGAAACATTTCTAGGATTCCCTTATACTCATAAACGGCACCATCCGTGCCAAGATGGAGTTCTTGCGTCTGAAGTGATGGTTTAAGGCCGCGCCCACGTGGACAAGGATCAAACCCAGCATGACAAAAGCAAAGATCTCATGCAATTCTTTGAAGAGTTCGAAATTTTCCCTGCTCTGTCCGACAATATCGGGAAGTGTCACCACTCCCCACCACTGAACGGGAAACCCGCTGGCCGATGACATGGCCCATCCCGCAAGAGGAATGGCAAACAACATAGCATACATACCCCAATGGACACCGTGGGCCGCGAACCTTTCCAAAGGCGGTGTGTCCGCAGGCAGAGGTGGGGGCCGATTGAACAACCGCCACGCAAGCCGCAACGCTACCAATGTCAGGATCGTCACCCCAATCGATTTGTGCAGAGCATAAAGCTCGAACTTCTCGGGCGACGCCTTCAGATTGTGCATGTAGATGCCGAGCGGAAACGCGGCGAAGAAAAGGCCGAACACCAACCAATGGAGCGTCTTCGCAACGCGTCCGTAAGCGCTATCGGCCAAGGTACCTCTCTCCAATCGGTGTCTCTCCGTAATGCCTATTCCTGTTCTTCAATTCGGTTGAACTCGGCCTGGATCCTTAGAGTCACATCATCGCCAATACCCGGGATCCACTCGACCAGGCCAAACTCCGAGCGTTTAATGACGGTCTCAGCCGAAAACCCCATCGTGTAGGCTTGGTTGAACGGGTTCACGCCCGCACCCACGAGCGCCGTATCCAACGTGACCGGCTTCGTCACATCTTTAATTGTGAGATTACCGGTAATTTTGCCTGTCGTATCGCCCGTCGTTTCTATCTTTGTACTGACGAATGTGATATCGGGATAGTTTTCCGCATCAAACATCGCGGCGCCGACAAGCGCGTCATCGAGATGGTTGTTCGCAGCCTCGTCATTGGAATCCACGCTCGCTGCTTTGACAGTCACCGCAAGATTGCTGGCTTCGGGATTGTTGGGATCAAAAGACAACGTCCCCGCAATCTCGTCAAACATCCCAACGAAATTCGAAAACCCAAGGTGATTGACTTGATACATGACGCTCGCGTGGGTGGGATCGAGCCTAAAGCTCCCTGCTTCGAGCGCGCCTTCGCTCGAGCCTTGCGCCCATGCTGGCGTACTCAACATTGCGAACACCGCAACGGGTGCAATAGAGTTTTTCATCCGGGTGAACACTGTCATTGAGACTATCCTCCAAGCTACAATTCGACTTTAGAGCATAATCTGTTCTTTCTTGGGCGGATTCAAGTCCAGTCACTGATCCGTGATGAGAATGCCTGACATGTTGGCCCCATCGACATACTCAGGGACCGCGGCGCTCAAGAACGGTGATGGAACAGGGATGAGTCGCTTTGCCCTCTTGAGGAACATCGCGCCGGGAAACCTCGGTCCACCCGCTTTTTTCAAAGCGTGGGAAGTAGACGTCACCCTCCATGTCTCCATCAACTTCGGTAATGTAAAGACGCGTGGCGAGCGGCAGAGCAAGCCGGTACACACCCGCTCCGCCGATGACCATAATCTCATCACAGCCCGTTTTCTCAGCAGCATCGACGGCGTCTTCGAAGCGGGCGGCCCGCACTACACCCTCCTCTTGGAATTCAGGATTGCGCGTAATGACGATGTTCGTGCGGCCCGGCAAGGGTTTGCCGATGGAGTCCCACGTTTTGCGTCCCATGATCACCGGCTTGCCAAGGGTCGTTGCTTTAAAGAATTTCATATCTTCCGGCAGACGCCAAGGGATCTCACCCTTTTGCCCGATGACGCCATTTCGCGCCACAGCAGCAATAAGCGAAATGACGGGAGCAGTCCGTAAAGGAGCTTTTTCAGACAGAGACCTCTCCCTTTATCAGCGGATGCGGATCATAGCCCTCGAAACTTATATCCTCGTACTGAAATTCGAATATGTTCTTGATGTCTGGGTTCAAACGCAATGTAGGAAGAGGCCGCGGTTGTCGCGACAACTGCTCTTCCGCTTGTTCGAGATGATTGAGGTACAGATGAGCATCGCCGAATGTGTGAATGAACTCTCCCGGTTCCAAGCTCGTGGACTGTGCCATCATATGGGTGAGAAGCGCATAGGAGGCAATGTTGAACGGAACACCCAAAAAGATATCGGCCGAACGCTGGTAAAGCTGGCAGCTTAGTCGTCCGTCCGCTACATAAAACTGGAACAAGCAATGGCATGGCGGCAGGGCCATGGTGTCGACGTCCGCTACGTTCCACGCCGAGACGATGTGGCGGCGGGAGTCAGGCGTTTCCTTTAACGACTGGACAACTCTGGCTATTTGGTCAATGCGGTCGCCATTGGGCGTCGGCCAAGAGCGCCACTGATGACCATAAACCGGACCAAGCTCACCGTCCTCATCGGACCATTCGTCCCAAATCGACACGCCATTGTCCTTCAGATAGCCAATATTGGTGTCTCCGGCGAGGAACCACAGCAGTTCATGAACAACCGATTTCGTGTGGATCTTCTTGGTCGTGAGAAGAGGGAAGCCACGACGAAGATCATGACGAAACTGCCATCCGAACACACTCAAAGTACCAGTGCCCGTTCGGTCTTCCTTTTTAACGCCGTTGTCGCGGACGTGGCGCATCAGATCCAGATAGGCTTTCATGACTTGCTTTTGTCAGATTCTACGCACAAAGCTCAATTCCCTCGTCCGGAGACTTCGCCGGACACACTGCTAAAACACGTCATTCAGCCGCTATCCCGTCGGTCTTTCTTTAAAACTGCTTAAAATCTTCGCATTGGTTTGAACAGTCGCCTTACCCAGCCCTTAAGGGGTTTCACCGATAGTCATTTGTGTATTCGATATAGGGCAAAGGAGAACACGGCTGATCCATTCCACAAGAAATTGCGTTACTCCCAGGTATTTCTAGGGTTTAGGGTTCGCGTGACAGGATTTGTCACTTGAGCACCCCTATGCTCCTCAATACACACGGCGGGTTAATCGGTTTCAACGGAAAGCCGTCAAAATAAGTACCGCGCACGTTCGCCATTGTGGCGACACTTAGGCACGATTCTCGCATCCCAAACGGGAAACTTGCTGTGTTGGTACACATAAAAAGCGTAGAGGTTGGGTAAAATGACGAGTGATTTAGTATTTTTTGTGTCGGCGGCGTATGTGCTCGGCATGTTTGTAGGCGTTTTCGCAGGTGTTAGCGCCAATATCGTAACGAAGATTACGGGATCCGGCGTCGTTCGGCCGATTAATGCGGATCGTGATCTCGTCGTTTTGTCGTCCCCCTCTGATACAGAACAGTCCATTGTCAGCAGCCTCAAGCCGCGCATAGAGCCGGTTGTTGCCGAAGAGGCCACACCAGAAGAAGCACCGGAGGAAATCCCGAACGTCGCCTCTTTGCCGAATGTGGCCCCAGAACCTGTCGCCCCGGCAGAACCCATCGTAGCCGCTGAGCAACAAGTTGAAGAAGCAACAGAAGTCGAGGAACCCATCGCGGCTTACGACGCGAACAACGTTCAGGCTCTGCGCCGGATGATCCAAAAGAAACGCGAAATGGCTGCCGCCGAAGCCGGTCAGAAGCAGTCTCGAGCGGCGTAGCCGATCTCTCCATCCAAATTTATTGCTCGCCTGCCACGGGCGTTACGAAAGCTCTCAAACGGGCAACGCCGTAATGGGAGTAATGCAAGGTGTTGGTCGTGTCTGCGGAGACCGGCACATAGGTGACAGCGGGTCCAATTGGAATAACGGCGCCTGACACCATACTATCGACCTTTGTAAATTGGCCGCCGACACGGTCGGGGTCAGAAGCTACGACGACATATCGAAAGCCGGCTCGCGCTCGAAAACTGACCGACAAATGGTCTCCCCTAAAAAGGAAGCGACCCGCGCCAAATTCTAAAAGAGCGTCGCCCCCATGATCTAACACAAGCGCGGTGGGCGGCAGCAGTCGTCCCGGCTCAACGCGGCTCCCCGCGACCAGCGTCACATCTTGGCCGACGATGCCTGAAACATCAAAAACAGCATAGGTTCTCCGTGTTCCGTCGGCGGCCTGGAAACACGGAGAGTTGGGCCCGATTGCAACGTCCACGCTCACTGTCTCGCTCGAGCCTTGAGGATCGAAAACAACCGCCCGCGCATTGGAGAGAAGATACCGGTCTGCGCAAACCCGCCCTGAAATATCAGTCTCAGCAGGGAGTGGTCCGATGGGCGAAACGCAACCAGACAGAACCGCAACGATCATGACCAGCGAAACGATACGGCCAATCATCTGCATCTACTTGAGCAGTGTTACAATCGCGTCGACGGATTTTGAAACCGCTTCCTCCATGGCTGCAATGGCCACGTCCGGCTGAGCGACCACATCATCGAACTTTGGCCAACTATATTGCGGGTCAGGAGGAATGGAGACGTTGGCGTCCTGGGAAGCCATATAGAATGGATTGTAGTTGACCAGATTCTGCATCAGCACGGTCTGATCTTTCGAACTCTTCAGAATGACTTTTGTGTACATGTGAGGGCGCCATTGACCTCCAGTTGAGGCAAAGCCATAGCTGGTGGTTACAACATCGAACACTGCGTCCGCGACGCCGATGGCAGCGGGCGGTTCACTCTCATGTTCCGTTCGGGCCGCATCCCCGGCAGAAAGGATCTGCACGGAGTAGCCCTGCTCTTCAAGTTTTACAACGAGGGAGTCGACGAATTGATTTCGTGCGTTGAATTCCGTTCCCTCCAAAGCGGTGTCCAGTTTCCCTTCTCGCCGCGCCAATGTACTGGCATCGATCGCCGCTCCGATGAGAGAGCCAATCAAACCGCCCGCAGCCCCCATCGCGTCTTGCGTGCCAGCTCCGTCAAACGCGGTAGGTTTGTCCGGAAACCCGGGTTGGAGAAGCGCGATCGTCTGGACGGAAGACGCTTCTCGATCATAAGCCACTTCCGGCACGGTCACACAGCCAGCCATGACAAGACCGACCAACACAACCAAACTCAATTGTTTGTATCTCATCTGCTCCCCCAAGACCCCTAGTCTGCGCCACGCAACCAATACGATTAACCATTAACAACGCGCTCGCACTTTCTGCAAGTTGAAATTGAGCTTGCGAGCAATCGGCGCCGTGCAGATCACCTTTCATTTACGCCTCTAACCCATTATATTATGTGTGCCGGTTTGACCGGCTATGGCGATAAACGGACTCGTAATAAGCGGACCGGACCCGGGGGCGGTACCCGGCGCCTCCACCACAAGCCCAGCGGGCGTTGCGCAATAGAGAGCAAGCGCTACCACGCTGGGTTTCTGTGGGGGCGAAATAGGATCGACGGACGTGTAAAGGTACTCCTTTCGCCCGGCATGGCACCACCGTTATCGGGCTGTTTCAATAGTTGCTAATGACAACTACGAAGGAGAATATGCTCTCGCTGCGTAATGCAGTGCGGGTTTTCTCAACCTAAAGCCCTAGCCCCACTTCAGGGCTAGGCGGGGTTCGGCGGCACCTGGCAACAGAAGCCGCCATTTTTGTGTGTCCTTGATCACTCACTCACTTCGATCCATGAGTTTTCTATGAAACCAAAAAAGTCTGACGACATCTTTGTCGACCTGCCAGAGGGGGTCACACGGTCGCAAGTGGTGAACGTGGTGGAACGGGCCGCCAAGGCCGCCGGCCTGTACATTTCCCATATCGGCAGCTACTCCCGAAAAAAGTACCCCAACTCCGTGCACTGGCATTTCAAGCGCGACAAGGCGGAGCGCGGTCTCATTGATGCGACGTACTGGGATGCGAAATCACTGCTGTGGCTGATGATCCGCCACCGTGAACCCGACTGGGTGAAAGAGACGGCGCCGAAACTGAAGCGGGCGCTGCAACAAGAACTCAAGACCCTCTCCTGAGACGCGCAAGCAGAGGACCATGCGGGAATTCATCGACTATATTGAGCGCACGCGAGAGCAATATGACACGCTGGGGTATCCAACTTATCAATGGGTGCACAACGAAGACGCGCCTCCGTTTGCGCCTCTGCGCAAACCGCTTTCCGAATCCACGGTGGCGCTCGTCGCCTCGGGCGGAATTTACCGATCGGGCCAAATCGCTTTTCACTATAAGGACGATATCAGTTTCCGGATCATTGATTCGGCAACGCCAACGGACGAACTCCGCGTAACCCATTTCGCATACGATCTAACCGATGCCCGCATCGATCCGAACGTAGTTTTTCCAATAGACACGCTGAAGGCAATGGTGCAGGAGGGGCGCATCGGACAACTCGCCGAACGCGCCTACACATTCATGGGCGGCATTTACTCCGCCCGCAAAGTGCGCGACCGCTTGGCCCCTGCCCTTGCGGACCGGCTTATTGAAAACGAAGTGGACGTGGCGCTTATGGTTCCCGTCTGACCTGTGTGTCACCAATCCGTGGGATTGATCGCCAGAGAAGTCGAGAGCCGAGGCATTCCCACTCTCTCCATGTCGAGCGCCTATTCCATCACGGCAGCCGTGAACCCACCGCGGGCTGTCTATCTCGACTACCCGCTTGGACATACAGCAGGAAAGCCGAACGATCACGAAAACCAGCGGTCGATTATGCGCGATACTTTGCGAGCGTTTGAGGACATTGACAGCCCGGGCGCCATTCGCACCCTAGAGTACGAGTGGTCCAGCGATCATTCGTGGAAAGACAGCGTGATGAGACCAGACAAAAGCGGGGCCTCCAGCGACGCCCGCGTTGAACGCTACGCCACGCCTCAGTATCAAGACTCCGATGATGAAACACTTGTCGAAGAGGGATGCCCGACCTGCGTGTTTTTGGAAAACTAAACCGGCGGAATCAGCCCCCGCTCCCGGTACCCTTCAATCCACTTCTTGAGCATGTCCTCAGTATCCACACAGTCATGGAAGCCGAATTGACGGGCTTTGATGGTGCTGACGAGAACGGGAGGCGGCGCTGACGGCGCGCCGGACGCCATCGCCGCGTCGGCGAATTCCGCCGACTCTCCTAAGAAGGCGCCGAGATCTCGCGGTGCGGCGAGCTGATACTTGTCCACTAAAGCCGCCCATTCCTCTTGCCGCGCCGGCAATGTCTCCGAAAGACGCTGCGGGTTCGGTTCCCCCACCTCCATGTCAAAGGCCTCCGCGATCACCGGCCACACAGTCTCGAAGGCAAACACATCGCCGTTGGTAATGTTGAAATGCTCGCCAGCACATTCTGGCGTCATCGCCGCCCATTCAAAGGCCTTGGCCAAAAGTTCCGTATCAACCGCTTCGAGGAGATAGGCCGGACCGCCGGGATAGGAAAACGCTCTGCCGGCCTCTTTTTCCAACGACGCATAGACACAGAGTGCGGAGAGGCAATTGAGATTGCCTTTCACCGCTTCCCCAAAAACGAACTGCGGACGAAGGATGGTCCAATTCCATCCCTTTCCGGCCTGCCTTTCTCGGATGTAGTCTTCCTGCAGCCAATAAAAGTTCGGATGATCGTGCCGCAGCCAGCGTTCTTTTGCGGGCACGGTCATCGGCGCGACGTGACCGCCATAGGCTTTGGTGCCCTGAAGGAGTGTGATGTGCTGCAGTTTGCCGGCAGCAGCTTCAAGGGGTTCAAACATATTGCGTAACATAGAGAGATTGGTCTGCATCTGGCCTTCGTCCCGCCAACCGCCGACCAGGTTACCAGGCAGCTCATGAAGCGCGGCATAGATCACGTGGGTCACATCGCTCAGAGAACTGAAAGTCTCGCGGCAAGCCGCTTCATCCATCAGATCAACTGAAATGTGGGCAGCTGATGCCAGTCCCCGAGGTTCGCGTCGTGACACGGCGGTCACGGGCCAATCGGCAAGCCGCTCAAAGTGACGGGTGGCTTCATAGCCCACCAGGCCGCTCGCGCCGACCACGAGCATATGCTTCGCCATGCCTACTCCTTTACGAGCCGGAGCAGGTGGGCAAAGGAGGGAACAAGCAGTCCGTCTCGGCGGCTAGATAAATACCGCTTATTTTGTTCCGCTGGGGAAAGGTTTTCACGCACTCTCCATCCGCATCCCACCGCGAGCGTTTCAATTTCGATGGGCGTAAAGAACGAGTGCATTGGCTCTTGCTGGAGAGCAACCGTGACCCGTGTTCCAAGCAAGAGCGGGGCATTGCGGTCGAGTGGCGGAGGCATCTGCCAATAATCCAAGACCAGCTCCGTTCCGGACGACACGCATTTCGCCAGTGTCGTCAGCGTTCCGATTAACGCCTCACTCTGCAAATAATAGGTCACACCCAACCAGGAGATACAATCGGATTCGCTGCTTGGAAGCCAGATTTCCTCAAGGGACGTGGTCTGAAAATCGATCGACAAGAAGGACAGCGCTTCGGGCTCGCGAAAGCCCCGCCGTTGCAGCAATTTGCGTTTTTCCCGTTGCGTGGCCGGATGATCAATCTCGACAACCTCAATGCCGGGCTCAATCTGTCGCTGGGCAAACGTATCGAATCCCGCCCCCAAGACAATATAGCGCGTGAAGTCGTCTCCCGCGGCCAACACATCCTCTGCGTACCTGGCGCGAACAACGAGATGCGCCCGCATAGCTGTAAAGGCGTCCAATCGTGTGCGATAGCGGCGCAGCCAAGACGGCGCCAAATCGCCAAGCCGGCGGATATAGCGACGCTGAAACGCCGGTAGCAGGTCGTAAGCGACCCGGTCTTCAAACACCGGCGGTGTATCGTCTACAAAGAGGTGCGCGGCCCGCGCAAACGCGGTCGCCATCGCTGTCCTGCTCGGTTGGTTCTCAAGCATAACCCCACCCTAGCCCAACAAAACATCCCACACGAGTGTTTTATTCGATTTAGCTTCTGCAAAAACCGTGTGCGGAGGACCTGTCTGACAGAACAAACAAATCCGATTGTTTTGGGAGGGGCTGGCCAATGCACGACCGGGTGCCTAGAGTGTTGATCAATCAAAAAATCAGGGAGGTCGGAATGGCACGCTTAGACGGCAAAATCTGCTTAATCACGGGAGGCGCCAGAGGCATGGGTGCCGCAGAAGCGCGGGTCTTTGCCGCCGAAGGTGCCAAAGTCTGGATTGCAGACATCTTGGATGAACAAGGGGAAACCACCGCCAAGGAGATTGGCGGCGTCTATCGGCGTTTCGACGTGCGCGACGAAGAGAGCTGGCAATCCCTCGTCGCCGAGATCACGCAATCCGACGGCCGCGTCGATGTCCTTGTCAACAATGCGGGCATCTTTCGAACCGCCAAACTCCAAGAAACCGAACTGAGCGACTTCAAAGCGCTCATGGAAGTGAACTGCGAGGGCGTCTTCTTAGGCCTCAAACATGTCGGCAAAGTCATGATCGGCTCTGGCGGCGGATCCATCATCAACATCTCCTCGGTTGCCGGCCTCTCCGGGGTGGTCAACTCCTTTGCCTATGGCACCTCCAAATGGGCAGTCCGCGGCATGACCAAATCCGCCGCACTCGAATATGCCAGATACGGTATCCGGGTGAATTCCATTCATCCCGGTTTCATTGACACCGAAATGATGCAACAGGTCGGAGACAACATCCGCTTAGAACGGATGCTAAAGACGGTGCCCATGCGCCGGCCAGCCGCACCCGACGAAGTCGCCAAGCTCGCCCTGTTTCTCGCAAGCGATGAAAGTTCTTACAGCACCGGCTCGGAGTTTATCGTCGATGGGGGTGTGACGGCATGATCAGGAGACCCGGGTTCCCGCCGTCTCCACCACTGAGCCAATAGGAGAGCAATATGAGCGCACGCATTGATCACCTTCTGCTGCCCGTCAACGATCTGGATACGTCTTTCGACTTCTATTGCAATGCATTGGGTTTCGAACGGGGCGGCATGCATGGGCGATTTGAAATGGTCAAACTGAACGAGGGAACCTCCCTCTTGTTGACCCAGTATGCGACGGAGGGCGGCATGCATCTGGCCTTCAGCTTTCCCGAAAGCGAGTTCGACGAAATCTTTGAGCGGATTAAAGCCAAGAGCTTTCCGTTCGGGGACCGTTTCGACCGTGCGGGCAACGGGAGAAGAACTCGGCATCTACTTGATGGATCCAAGCAAGAACCTCATCGAGTTGCGAATCTCATCGGTGAAGCGCTCTAACTCGCACCAGGTCTCTGAGGCCGAACAAAGTTTCGCTATCTCAAATGCGGACCCCCGCTTAAAGCGGGGGAATGACTGGTTGATATACTCTGATATCAACACGACCGACATCTCCCCGGCCAGCTTTCCGAAGGAAAGCGCCGAACGGGGACCCAGAAAAAAACGAACTATTCCGATCACAAACGTGACTGGATCTCCGCTATCGCGGGGAAATGACGTGCCGTTTAGCTAAAAAAAAAGGGTACTATCACTTCCCCGTGCGCTACGCTGTCCCCGTAAGCTCCGCCTGCACATCGTCGATGATCCGCGCTTCTTCGGGATGGATCGTGCCGTCGGCCTCAATCAGTTCGCGGGCGGACATGAGAAGCGACTTGAGTTCACTTTTGTCTCGCGATTGCAGACGGTGAACGCTGTCCCACATCAAGCCTTCCGTCGGATGCAAACGCGATAGATAGTTCTTGAGTTCCCCCCGTTCTTGATCGGTCAGTTCAATGCCGGCGTTTTCGACAATATCCAGGCAGTGATGCAGCACCACATTATGTTCGGACTTGTCGTAATCATCGTCGGCCCGTGCAAGCGTCACAAGAATGCGGGCATCGTCTCGGATCAGCTCTTTGGCCTTGTTTACATGCAGACGGCTGTCGTCGGTCCCACCGCCTGCGAGCATCTGGGGCGGCACGCCCAAGACCTCCGCCAAATAGGAATGAGGGGGCTCGTAGTGATTTCCCTGCAAATCAACAACTTCTTTGATTTTGCTGAGATTAAAAATCCGTTCTGCTTTCCGTGTGTGACAATAGCATTTCAGAAAAACACTCTCACCGGGCGTCTGTTCGAAGGCAAGCACGGTAACAAGACGGGTCGTCTCACCGATCTTCGGGTCGGTGTAGACGAGATAGAAGGCCTGCCCCTCGACGGCCCCGTTAATGTCGGTCCTCACCGCAGAGGCGTCACTCGGGATCATCTCATCACTATCGTCTTCGTCGGGAAGCGTGATCTTGATGGACTCGGGCAAATCCGGAACCCGATCCACTTTTGGTTTCAAGAGAGAGAAAAAGGATTCCAACACGGACATTTTCAATGCCTCCACCGCTAACCCATGACTTTTCCACAATAGCGGGCGTTGTCTTTGAGTTCAACGAGCGTTAGGTATTCTCGCTTCGATCTGCGCAAAAGATTTGAATATGTCTACTCATCACAACTTGTGCCCGCCCCTTGCGGCACCGATGCCGGAAGTCTCAACACCGCGCATGGACCTTGTGCGATTTGTGGCCTCGGATCTGGATGAACTGGCGATCCTCTTCGCAAAACCTCAAATATGGCACTATCCCTACGGACGAGGCTTTTCGCGGGAAGAAACGGAAGCCTTCCTAGAGAGGCAAATAGCAGACTGGGAAGAATTCGGCGTAGCCTGCTGGTTGGCGCGCGCAAAGTCGAACGGGCAAGTGGTTGGATATGTAGGGCTCTCCGTGCCAACATTCCTGCCCGAAATCTTACCAGCTCTCGAAGTGGGCTGGCGCTTCGACCCGGCTGTCTGGGGTCAAGGCATGGCAACAGAGGGCGCCCGGGCGGCTTTGCAAGAAGGCTTCGAGACCCTCAAACTCGAGGAGATCTGCTCTATCCCGCAGACGGACAATCCCCGCTCTTGGATGGTCTGTGAGCGCCTTGGAATGCGCCGAAGCCGGGACGTCTGTCTCCCGGCAACCGACCGCCGGGACGAGGTGGGCGCCTATATCTACACAATCCAGGCCCCGGATTGGGACGGCTAACACTCACTCAGAGAGGGCGCCGTATGCCTTCACTCAAAGTTGACGCCCCGTTCACCTTTGTATAGGCTCGGACCCTATCAGACTGACCCGGATTTCTCGGCCGCCACCAGCGGTTCCACGAAACGACACACCAAAATCTAAAGGGATGAAAATGTCAGACAACGCCACCATGACCAAGGATGACATCTACGAAGCGGTAGACCCCGATAATTTCGAAGCCATGATTGAAGTCGACCGATATGGCAAACGCTCGACCGCATTCGACAAGATCATATCAGCCACCCATGATCATTTTTGGGATCCTCTGGATGCGAAGTATATAGATTTTGCCGAGCCGTTCGACTCTGAAAATGAGTACATGGTGGATCCAGATCAAAACATGGAACTCAAGACAGCCGTTGCGGACAAGCTGGATGAGGCTCAGAAGATTAAGCTTGTCAACATGAACACGCACTGGTCGTTCTCCAGCATCCTTCATGGCGAGCAAGGGGCTCTCGCTTTGTCCGCCAGCTTGTGCCACATCCTGAAAGACCCAGGCGCACAGGAATATGCGGCAAATCAAACACGCGAAGAAGCGCGGCACGTGACCGGCTTCTCAAAGTATATGGAGGCCCGGTGGGGAAAACCGGTGCCCGTCGGTCCGGCCCTTGGCAACCTATTGGGCGAACTGGTCTCGTCCAAACTCGTCTGGAAAAAACTCGTTGGCATGCAGATGATGGTCGAAGGGCTTGCCATGGGGGCGTTTGCGACGTTTTATCAATATGGCCGCGATCCTGTTATGCGCAAGCTGTGTCAATTGGTGATGACCGATGAAGCCTTTCATCACAAGTTCGGAAAGATTTGGGCGGACCGGACCATCCCCCGCATGAACGAAGAAGAGCGCAATCAAATCGAAGATTGGGCCCATGAAGTATTCCATGTGCTCCTCTACAATCTCGCCAGTCCGGAGCAAAAAAAGCATATCTACGAAGAGTTGGGGCTTGATTGGGAATGGGTCCAGGGTGCCGTCATGGAAGCCATGACGGATGAGAAAATTCGCGAGGACCTCCAAGACAGTACGAATATTATGCGTGTTCTGATCAAAACCCTTCTGAAAGCAGGGATCATTACTGAGCGAACCGCACCTCACTATGCGGCCTTTGTTGATATGAAAGAGCTGCATTTGGAAGGCGATCACATGGTGGGTGATGACATTGCCGAGCAAGGTATTCGCTACCTCAAAGAGATCAACGGTGGCGCGATGCTTGGCGGGTCAAGCCTCGTTGCAGCCGAATAGCACCTTCACCAGTTTCAAGAGCGCGGCCCCAGGCCGCGCTCTTTTGTTCAGTCCCTCATTTGGTTGGCCAGAAACCCTCGGTTCGCTTTATCGCAATCCATCTCCGCTCAAGCAGCCGAAATCCCGCGGCAAAACTGATCTCTTTGGTACCGCACCCCAATCTGCCGCATTAGCTTACCCGTAACCGCCGCCATCTACTTTAGCCCTTTGTAAACGCTGACCTTTTAGAGTTCACCGCAACAAAGAGTGCGGGAATGAGTAACATGTTAGCCGATCGCGTTGAACTTGCAGAACCCTTAACGGAGATCATCAATTCGCAGCGTCTCACGTCCGCAGACGTGAAATATATCCGCGAGACCATCTTGCGCGGCTGGGTCCTCTCGGACGGCGATGCCAATCTCCTGTTTCAGTTCCAACAAATCTGCACCGACATCGACCCCAGCTGGGACAAATTCTATCTCCTCGCTCTCACCAATTACTTTATCGAAGCGCTGGAGCCAGTGGGAGCTCTTGACGAAAACACATGCCACTTCATACTTGATAAGCTCTCCGTAGACGGATGCCTGCTCACCGACTTGGACGTAACGCTGATCGGCGATCTTTTGGAGCGGGCGACCCACTATCCAGAAACGCTCACCCTGGCCGGTCTGTACACCGTGAAAATGGGGATCGTGCAGCGCAAAGGCGTATTGCGGCCGCCCAAGACGTCGGGCACCGCCTTGTGCGAAGCCGAAGTCACAGCCGTGCGCCGTTTCATAAACCCTAAATCGCTCCAGAGCGGCCTGTATGTCTCGGACCAAGCGGCAAGGCTCGTTTTCGATATCAATGAGATTTCCGAAGAGGACAAAAACCACAAGAGATGGGCCAATCTGTTCGTGGACATCATGTTGGCCTACTGCATGCGCGAAGCTCCCCGCGAGGAGAGCACTTCCGCGGCAAACAACAACACGGGCAGCGGAAAATCAAAAGCCGACCGGCCCACCTCTTGGGTCTCAAACCTTACTGGCGGTTGGGAGACAGATGCCGCCGGCGCCCGGCCGAGTGAGATGAACGCTCCTTCGCACACAGCCGTTCTCGAAAGACCGCAGCCCGCGACCGAGCAAGACTCGCTGGGCGATCATGCCGCCTGGCTCGCGGAGAGACTAGCGTCCAAATCCGCTTACTCCGCAAACGAAGACAAGTTCTTGAACAGCCTTGCGCAACAAGCTTGGATCCCTCCGGCACTTTTTCCGATACTGAACAGCTAGTCGATTCCCAAATACTTGTGCGTTTGCAGGCTGAGCCGCCACTTTGGATGCCTCGCGCAATATTCTATTGCCGCCCGCGTGTTCTTCTCCCGATCGGCACAATCCATGGGTTGCAGGTAGAAGTGTTGAAAATCAAGAGACTCAAAATTCTCCGGACTCACACCTTTCTGCGGATAGACCAGCTTGAGCTCATGGCCTGATCTTTGAATGAGCGCCGCACCCGCCTTGGGACTTACGCAGATCCAATCGATGCTCGCCTCCACAGGCAGAGTGCCATTCGTTTCGATCGCCACTTCAAATCCTCTTTCATGCAAAGCCGCCACAAGAACCGCATCAACCTGCAACATTGGCTCTCCGCCCGTCAGCACCGCAAAGTATGGCTCAGAGAGCGCCGCAGCTCCCCTCGCCCGCGCTCCACACTCCAGAATCGCATCCGCAAGTTCATCAGCACTCGAATATTTTCCCCCTCGCCGACCGTCCTGTCCCACAAAGTCGGTGTCACAAAACCGGCACACAGCGCTTGCGCGGTCCCGCTCTAGACCAGACCACAAATTGCATCCGGAAAATCGGCAGAACACCGCTGCACGGCCCGTTTGAGCGCCTTCACCTTGGAGCGTAAAATAGATTTCTTTGACCGTGTACGTCATAGGGTAGATGTGTACACGTTGTAGCCCTTAGCGCGCAGATCACAGGCCGGACACAGGCCGCATCCATACCCCCATACATGGCGTGTACCCCGTTCACCCAAGTAGCATGTGTGCGTTTCCTCTACAATGAGCTCGATCAAGGCCTCGCCTCCCAACTCATAGGCAAGCGACCAACTTTCCGATTTGCTGAGCCACATTAGGGGCGTGTGAATGTGAAATCGTTCGTCCATGCCTAAAGACAATGTTTCGGCCACAGACTTTATCGTTTCGTCCCGGCAATCGGGATAGCCAGAATAGTCCGTCTCGCACATGCCGCCCACCAGATCAAAGATCTGCCTGCGATAAGCCAACGCGGCCGCGAATGTGAAAAACACGATGTTTCGGCCGGGAACGAACGTTGACGGAAGTCCGCTGCGGCCGAGTTCGATCTCGCGGTCGCGCGTCAATGCCGTTTCGCTCATCTCGCCTAGGACCGAAAGATCCAGCACATGATCCTCACCCAACCGGTCCTTTGTTTGAGGCAAGACACCGACGATCTTGTCTCGGATTCGCCTTCGGCACGTCATCTCAACGCTATGGCGCTGCCCGTAGTCGAAGCCGATCGTTTCCACACGCGCAAAACGCGTCAGCGCCCAGGCCAAACACGTTGTCGAGTCCTGCCCGCCGGAAAAAAGAACCAATGCGTTTGAGGGCCTAGACATCGATCTTCACAAATTTCCTAAGACTTTTGAAAGAAACCTTTCGCACTCCCTAATGGCCAGGACTGATCGCACTGATCTGCCCGTCTTTTCAAATGCCTACTTTACCGTGAGTTAAAGGCCTTCGCCGTACGCTGCAATCTGCCTCGGCCGGCGGACATCAATATAGAGCGCGCACACCTTTATGAACAGACCTCAAATCCGTCAGCAGGAGCCGGAAAACCAAGGTTCGAATTCCCTGCGCCAACAGATCGCCGCATCCCATTTGCGGATTGCGGGCCTAGGAATGGCTTGTGTTACGTTCGCACTTATCGGGTGTTTGACGCTCAACATCTTTCTCCAGCAAATCGCGCAAGACAGTGCAGGCGTAAACCTTTCCACCTCCGGCCTCCAAGCCGGCATTCAAAACTCGCTAGTGTCCCTAAAAACGGCTGCGATCACCGGTAATCCAACGTTTCTCGAGCAACACGAGAACGCTTGGATTCAATTCATCCACCCGAACAGAGAACTTTTGCGGCACTCCGTATCCAATCGGTCTTTACACCTCAATGGAGGTGCTTTTCTTCACAAGGCCGAGGATATCACCGAGGATTTTCTCTCCGGGCTGCATCAGTTTCGCTCGGCCCAGAAAGACATCGAGACGGTTCTGACAGGCAAGGCGTCCGATGTGGAGTTTCGTCCCGCCACAGGCAGCTTGGTTGAGGAAGGCAACGCTATTCTTCAATCGGCGCTCCTCCTTACCGAAGAGCCGATCGTCAGAAAATCAGAAAGCCGAAAGAAATTGGAACTGTTCGTTCGCTTTTTTCATGAGGCCCATACCGAAGCCCTGCTATTCGCGTTGGGGAACGAAACGGCTTCGCCTTCAGAACTAAAGCGCAAACTCAAATCGGCAGCCGACGCACTTGCCGCGGCAGACGAGGCCTGGCCGACGGGCCGCTCCGACGCCCACAAAGAATTCGCCCGCCTGTCCAAAGCCTTTGTTGCTTATCGGGAAGGCGCGATCCAATCGGTCGTCATGAACAAGGGATATACACCCAACAATGCCGTCTTTTCCCTTCTCGCCGACGCCACTAAGACGGCAACCAAGCTTCAGTCTCAATTGGAAAAAATTCGAAGCCAACATAATTTCTATGCAGATGAGTCGCTCAGAACACTGGCCATCATGACGATTGTGGTGTTGCTCATCGCACTCGCTTCAGCTTTGGGTATGGTGCTCATGGCCTTCCGTCATGCCAGACGCCAGGGTCGGGCGATTGCCGGTCCCGTGCGCCATCTCGTTCGCGCCGCGCAGCGCTTCAGTCAAACCCAAGAAGTGTCAGGTCTCCCAGACAGTACCATTCAAGAACTCCGAGATTTGACCAACCATTTCAAGGATATGTGCTTCAAGCTCGTCGATGAAAAACACCGTATGGAGAAGGTGCGCCACCAACTCGAGAAGTCCAATACGGCCCGGTCAGAACTTCTGGTCATGGTCAGTGATCAACTGCGCAGACCTCTTAAATCACTCACTCAGGCGACAACACAACTGAGTGACGACGATCTCAGCCTTCCGCAACAGGAACGCACCGCTGAAGTCAAAGAAGCCACCAACAAGCTCATCGAACTCCTCGAGCACATTGCTCTCTTTTCAGAGTTGGATGCAGGCGGTGTGAAGCTCCGTGAGGAACCTTTTTCGACGGTGACATTCGTTGAAGGCGTCATTGACTATTTTGCCCCTGCATTCGAGCGCAAAGGCCTGAATTTGACGGTGTTCATTGATCCGGGCCTTCCCAATTCTCTTTTGGGTGACGCCCATCATATTCGTTTGGCCCTTGTGGAACTGATGCGAAACGCACTCGATCACACAGCAACCGGCGGCGTTGCGCTCGAGTTTTCGGGTGGGCGTTCCGAAAACGGATTATATAGATTCACGATAAAGGTAATAGATACCGGGTCGGGCGTTCAAGATCAGGTTCAGCACATTGTGACCCAAGCCGGACTATACAATCAAGACGATGTCAGTATGCCCAGCTTTTCGACTCAAACGTTAGGACTTGGGCTCGCCATCGCAAAGCGCGTGGCCGAGTTGCACGGCGGCAGCCTCGAGATCACTCGGAATGAAGAGGACATCGGAACCAAGTGCGTGTTGAACGTGAACATCAAAACCGAGGGAAGCGGCACGATCGAAACATTCCGGCAGCTACCTCAAGGCAACGCCCTCTTGCTGCATCATCAATCACTTGCCGGATCGGTTCTGGAACGCCAACTCTCATCTTGGGGCCTCAAAGTCAAACACATCCAAAGTGTGAAAGGGGCCAGAGATTACATTCGTGTACTCAGTATTAGAAACGAGAGAATTGATTGGGTCGTTGCGGATGAAGAGTTTACCGGTGGTGATCTCGATTTATTGGAGGGTCTCGTTCGCTCGGTGACAAAAGACCAAGACAATCACAAAACACTCCTCTTGTCGTTCGACGACAACGCGCACCAGTTAGCGCCTCACCCAATCTTCCGGCTCTCCAAACACGTTTCCAAACCTCTTAAGGAGAGAGCCCTCTTCAAATCGCTGAGCACCAAGTCGGGCCCCTCTGATCTGGTTGCGGATATCACAAAGACAAATTCCGCGATTCCATTTGTCGTGCGTGACACAAACCGGAACAATTTACGCGTCTTGGTGGTCGACCCCGATCGCAGCTTCCAAATCATCCTCTCCACATTCATCCGCCAGATGGGTCATCAATGTGAGCTCGTCCAATCCGCCGAAGAAGCTCTCTCTGCTGCGGCAAACTCCGTCTACGATGCCGTCATTCTCAACAGCGACATCGAAGGATTAAACAGCGTAAATCTTATGCGGCAGATTCGAAAAGCGCACGGCAAGGACCAAGAACTCACTGTTGTAGCACTCGTCCGGGCCGGCATAAGTGAAGACGATCAGCTCTTTTCTGATATCGGCTTTGATGCGGTTCTGGAGCAACCTCTGGACTTCGTACAACTGACGAGTCTACTCCGCTCCCTGCGTCCCGAACCTTACGAGGATGCCTTTTCAGCAGTCCGGCGCACTGCCTGCTAAGCACGTGAAGGGGCGAGTTCCTCGAGAACGGTCCAATCTAGCTTCCCAAATGTTCCGCCTGGATCAACCGGCTGAATGCAGACGTGATTAGCGCCGGCAGCAAAATGCTCATCAATTCGCTTACGGATCGCATTTGCGTCTCCCCAAGCAAATGTAGCATCAATGAACTTATCGGATCCTGCGTTCTCAAAGTCATCTTCAGACAGACCCATTCGCAACCAATTGTTACGGTAGTTTGGCAACGGAATATAAATGGGCGAAACCGTGCGAGCCGCAGCGCGCGCTTTGGCCGCATCTGGTTCCAGCACCACCTTTTGTTCTACGCAGAGCCAAGCGTCCGGCCCCATAGCTTCTCTCGCCATGGCTGTATGGTCAGGCGACACGAAATAGGGATGGGCGCCACGGCACTTTTCCGCAGCCAGCTCAAGCATTTTCGGCCCCAGGGCGGCAATAACGGTCGGCGTGTCAATGTCTTCGATGCCGGGAATGTCTCGTCCATCAACAGAGGCTTCCATTGCGTCCAAGTAAGCCCGCATTGTCTTGACCGGCGAGCCATATTCCAAGCCGCGCAAGTCGGAAACCAGAGGTTTATGAGAAACACCGATCCCCAAGAGAAACCGGCCACCCGATTGCTCCGCGAGGGTCCGCTGCGCCCCCCGCATCACACCGGGTACCCGGTTGTAGATATTCGCAATACCGGTTGCGATTTTTAGTGTGCTGGTATTTGCAAGCAACCACGATCCGTGAGCAAATGGATTGCGCCCGACCGTTTCCGGGATCCAGAACGTATCGTAGCCCAGCCTCTCAATCCGTTTTGCTGCCTCTGCTGCCTCTACCGAAGACATGCCTTCCAGGAAGTACCAGACACCAAGCTTGTTCAAGTCCACTCTCAGTTCTCCTCGTGACTGCTAGAATTACGCTTTTGCATGATTTCTTTACGGTTCCCACCACCTGTTTGTCCAGTTTCGCAGGCCCCACCGCAACGCAAAAAGGGGCCTTGCGCTCCCTCGCCCAGCCCGTATCATGAGCGCCGTTTGACGCAGCAAGAGGAATTATTTATGGCCGCCGTAGAGACTTCCGAACTCGACAGGTTTCGCAATGAAGTGCGGGCATGGCTTAATGAGAACTGTCCGGCGTCCATGCGAACACCAATGGCCGAGTCTGAGACCGTGTGGGGCGGACGCAGCGAAGCCTTCAAAAACCCGGAATCGAAGCTCTGGTTGGAGCGCATGGGAGAAAAAGGCTGGACCGCCCCCACTTGGCCGAAGGAATATGGCGGCGGCGGGCTCTCCAAAGAAGAAAACAAGATCCTCCAAGAAGAATTGCGGCGAATCAAGGCCCGCCCGGCACTCCTTAGCTTTGGCCTTTGGATGTTAGGCCCGGTCCTCCTTGAATACGCAAACGAAGAGCAGAAAAAAGAGCATCTTCCAAAGATCGTGCGCGGCGAGATTCGCTGGTGCCAAGGCTACAGCGAGCCGGGCGCGGGGTCGGACCTTGCGGGTTTGCAGACGAGAGCCATTGAAGACGGCGACGATTATGTCATCAATGGACAGAAGATTTGGACCTCTTATGCAAATTACGCGGATTGGATATTTTGTTTGGTTCGCACGGACACGACCGTCAAACATGAAGGCATCAGCTTCATTCTGTTCGATATGACGACGCCGGGCGTGGAAACCCGTCCGATCAAGTTGATAAGCGGATCTTCTCCATTCTGCGAAACTTTCTTCACGGATGTTCGTGTACCAAAAAAGAACTTGGTAGGCCGCATCAACGGTGGCTGGGAAATCGCCAAGAAACTATTGCAACATGAACGTGCCAACATATCGGGGGCCGGTTTTACAGGCGGAACATCACTGCCTCTTGACGCCGTTGCAAAGGAATATGTCGGGGAACAAGGCGGCCGCATTTCGGACCCCTCTTTACGGGAATCAATTGCAATGCACAAAATGCGAGGCCGGGGATTTGCTTTGACCCTCCAGCGTGCCGCCGACGAAGCCAAACATGGGGCCGAGCCCGGAGCCGCCTCTTCCATCTTTAAGTACTACGGCGCAGAACTAAACAAAGAGAAGTACGAGCTTTTTGTTGAAGCCATGGGAAGCCAAGCCCTTGGCTGGGAGGGCGAAGGGTTCTCGAAACCCGAGCTCGACGTCACCCGGTCATGGTTGCGTTCCAAGGCCAACTCGATCGAAGGCGGTACCTCAGAAATCAACCTGAATGTAGTCGCCAAAAGAGTTTTGGGTCTTCGCGATCACCAATAAGACGAAGTCGGATAATACCTGGGGAGGACCTGTCCTATGATGACCGGAGACCAATACAAGGCGTCCTTGGACGACGGGAGGCATGTTTACTTTGAAGGGAGTCGGATCGACGACTTACCTGGACACCCGATTTTGGGCGTCAAAGTGGACTCGTCCGCCCAAGGCTATGACCGCTTTTACAAGCCGGAAGACGGCGCAGTCGGTGATTTCATGGTCGTTCCCCGCTCCGCACAAGATCTAAGGGCACAGGTGGAACTGCACGAAACCGTCGACCTACTCACCCATGTGACCTACGCCTCCATCATGACGCTCTTAACGGCCGCTGATCGCATTGAGAGCGAACTGCCGGAAAATGCGGCCCGCATCCGCGCCTACGTCGAAGATGTTCAGCGCAAAGACCTGCGGATCGTTCAGTGCATCACCGACAGCAAGGGCGATCGCAGCAAAAAGCCAGGCCAACAAGAAGACCCCGATCAATATGTCCATGTGGTAGAGCGGCGCCCCGACGGCATCGTGATAAGAGGCGCCAAGCTGCACATTTCTGCCGCCAGCGCGTCTCACGAACTCATGACCATACCCACGAAATCGATGAAGCCGGGCGAAGAAGACTATGCCGTCGCCTGCATGGTACCTGTCAACTCACCGGGCGTGAAGATTGTCGATACGACCTATTATCCGCGTCACGAAGACAAGCGCCATTATCCGATCTCAGGAAGTCATCACTGCCCTGAGGGCTTCGTCATCTTTGACAATGTCTTTGTTCCCAACGAACGGGTCTTTTTGGACGGACAGACCAAATTTGCCGCCGTCTTCGCCCATTCCTTGGGATTGTGGGAGCGTTTGGGCGGCCTCTCGGCCATGGTGGCGGACTACGATATTTTGGTCGGCTTTGCCCAATTGATCGCCGAGGCCAATGGTCTGGAGCGGATCAGCCACGTCCGTGAGAAGATCTCCGAGATGATCATCAACGCGACCCTCGTGCGATCCTCACTCGAAGCCGCAGTTGAAAACTGTCATTTGACATCCGACGGAGTTGCTTTCCCGAACGAGCTATACACAAACGCCGGTAAATATCATGGGGCGGCCACTTACAGCCTTATGGTTCGCCATCTTCACGACATTGGGGGCGGCTCCATCATGACGGCGCCCAGTGTCGCCGATTTGGAGAACGAAGATGTCGGTTACCTCATCCGCAAGTATATGGGAACCAAGCAATCGGTCGACGGAAACTACCGCACCCGCTTGTTTCATGCCATTCGGGACTACACTGCTGATTCTTATGGCGGCTGGAAGGCTGTCACGAATATCCAGGCAGGGGGCGGCCTCTACGCTCAGCGAATTGTCTCACGCGCCCATTACGATATCGACCACGCCAAGAAACTGGCGCTTCAAATCGCCCACATGGACGACTACGCTGAGACGGCATAGCTGGGTGTCGAATTTAGTTGTTGCCTCGCTGGGGGCGAGAGCTGCAACAATTGATACAAAGAACTGTGTCACTGAAATGTCTAAGAAACCCAACGCTTCTAGGAGTTCTCCGCGGATTGAGGGGAACTGAAATCATGCGCATTTGGCGCTGAGGCGACGAGCTTAATGTATGCTCGTCGCTCACACACAAGAGGATGAAAATGAGAACGCGCCTGTTGAACCAAGCAAATCGCTATCGCTGGAGTTTGATCGCTCTTATGACAGCAGGAATAACTGCCGCCAGTGTGGCCGTCCCCCTGCCGAACAGCCAGGTGGACCGTTCATCCGCAGAGATCTTTGATCCGCTTGACTACGCGACGGCTCTGTGCGGCCGTTCGTCCTCGGACGGATACAATGCACGCCGCAAGCCGTTTATCCTGGCCGCCCAAGCCTACGCCGCAACCCAGCCTCAGACCGCGATCCCAGACGCCCCGCCGCTATGGCCCGGACTCGGCACGGCAAGCATGGACATTTCAACATCGAATCCCGGCGCGCAAATGTACTTCAATCAAGGTCTGCGTTTGATCTACGCCTTCAACCACGCAGAAGCCATCAAGTCCTTCCAGTTTGCGCAAGAACAAGATCCTGAGTGCGCTATGTGCTATTGGGGCGAGGCTTTCTCATTGGGACCTAACATAAATGCTCCCATGGATCCGGGGGCCATCCGCTCCGCCTACCAATTATCACGCAAGGCGAAAAGACTTGCCGCCAAAGGTTCAGACAAGGAAAAAGCACTGACCGCAGCTCTGGTGAAGCGTTATAGTGCAAGCCGGTCCGGAAACCGGGCTGCACTCGACAGGGCCTTTGCCACAGCCATGTCGTCCGTTGCCAAACAATTCCCGGACGATGACAATATCGCAGCTCTGACTGCCGAAGCGATGATGGACACTCAAGCGTGGGACTATTGGGACTCTAATCTCCGTCCCAAAGGGCGCACAGCGGAAATCATGAGGCTTCTCGAAACCGTTCTAGAGCGCAATCCCCGTCACCCGGCCGCAATCCATCTCTACATTCACATGACAGAGGCGTCCGCCGATCCGAACAAGGCCGAGTCTTATGCGGAAACTCTAGAGAAGTTGATGCCCGGCTCAGGCCATCTGGTCCACATGCCGTCGCACACCTACTATCGGATCGGCCGTTTCAAAGACTCGATACGCACGAACATCGACGCCGTAGAAGCGGACGAATACTTTCTGGCGTCGGCCGAGGCGAGCCCCCTTTATGAATTCGGATACTACACGCACAATATCCATTTCGTGTTGACCTCAGCACAGATGGCCGGTGATGCGGACACGGCACTCGAAATGGCCGCTAAGTTGGACAGTAAATTGCCGATCGACATGGCCGCTGTCGCCGCCTGGGTTCAACCTATCAAGGCCGCACCTTATTTCGCCTACGTACAATTTGCCGAGCCGCAACTGATTTTGGGCTTGGAGGATCCGGGAGCCAAAATCCCTTATCTGCAGGCTATGTGGCATTACGCCCGCGCGAACGCATACATTAAACTCGGCAAAATGGGCGAAGCCGAAGACGAAATTGACGCGATTGCAGACTTGCGAGCTGAAGCCAACTGGTCGGCTCTCACCGATGGAGGCGTTCCTGCCAAAGAGCTCTTAAGAATCGCTGAGCTGGTATCGACGGCCCGTGTTGCCCAATTGGAAGGCGACGATGAGATGGCCATTCGCCAACTCGAAGACGCCGTCGCCTTGCAGGACGCCTTGCCTTATACGGAACCGCCATATTGGTACTACCCGATTCGTCAAACCTTGGGCGCCGCGCTCCTAAAGAACGGCCAACCCGAACGAGCCGAGCGCGTCTTTTTCCAAGCCTTGATTGACTCTCCGAACAATGGTTGGGCCCTGTACGGATTGAAACAAACGTACAAGCAGCTCGGCCGCGGACGCAGCGCGCGGTACACAAATGGCTTGTTCAAGAAAGCTTGGATCGGTGACCGCGATCTCGTCTCACTTGACATTTTGTAAGATTTCCCAAACTTCGCAGCTTCCCCACTTGGGTCGGATTCATATCCGGCCCCTTTATTTTTTGCGCCCCGTTGGTTTGCAATGCACCTGACATTGCGAACGCGGACGGAAACAGTCTAATGTCTCGCCCGAGAACAGATAGCAGGAGTCCCTGAATGCCCTTAGTCTTAAGCGAGGAACAGACCATATTGCGGGACTCCGCCCGCGACTTCATTCAAGAAAAGTCGCCCGTCAGTGGACTCCGCAAACTTCGAGACGATAAGGACAAAACCGGCTTCGACCGAACCCTTTGGCAGGACATGGCTGGGCTCGGCTGGTCTGGCATACTCATTCCAGAGGAATATGGCGGTGTTGACTTTGGCTTTGTGGGTCTTGGCTTAGTGATGGAGGAAGCAGGCCGCACCTTAACCGCCTCGCCCCTCTTGTCCACCGCTCTCTTGTCTGCGTCCGCGATCCTCTTGGCCGGAACGGACGAACAAAAGCGAGCACATCTTCCAAACATCGCATCGGGGGAAACTATATGGGCCTTTGCTTTGGAAGAAGGCCCGCACCATGCACCCTTTAACATCGCCGCATCTGCCGTTGCGGAGGGCGACGGCTTTGTCCTAAATGGCAGTAAGACATTTGTATTTGATGGACATGTCGCCGACAAACTCATCGTCGTTGCGCGAACTTCCGGCGCAGCCGATGACAAATCGGGGCTGAGCTTTTTCGTCGTCGACGGAAGAGCCGCAGGATTAAAACGCACACGGACGGTCATGGTCGACGGCCGCAACGCGGCAAATCTTGAGTTTGCTGACTTGAAACTGCGGGCATCGGATTGCCTTGGGCAACCGGGGCAGGCCGGAGACCATCTGGAGACTATTTTGGATCGCGCACGGATTGGATTAGCTGCCGAGATGATGGGGACGGCCCAAGCCGCATTCGACATCACCCACGAGTACTTGCAAACTCGTACCCAGTTTGGCCAACTGATCGGCAGCTTCCAGGCGTTGCAACACCGGGCGGCCAAAATGTTCTGCGAACTGGAAATTTCGAAATCCTGCGTCCTGCAAGCCCTGCAAGCTATCGACAATAATGCCAACGACATTCCCGCCCTTGCGAGCCTAGCGAAAGCGCAACTCTGTGACACGCTTCATCTGGTATCCTCCGAAGCCCTTCAAATGCACGGCGGTGTTGGCATGACCGACGAATACGATGTCGGTCTCTACCTTAAGAGAGCGCGGGTCGTCGAACAAGCATTTGGAAACGCCCGCTTTCATAGAGATCGGTACGCACAGCTCGACGGCTTCTAAAGCGCATCCAGGTTAAGTGGAACCCGGTTAACCGTCCGGATGCGCGCAATTGTAGGAATCTAGAGCTCAATTTTGATTCCATCAAAATCTGACAAGCTCTAGCATCGGTTGAGTCCCCAAAAAATGCGGCTTTCAAGGAAGACCAGGCAACGATAGTCTCTATCTCTAAGGGTGCTAAAGTGCCCTCGATTCGGTTCAGTTGGAGAAGTTCCCTCGATGGATCTCTCGCGTTTTCCGGAGCTGATGATCAAGCTTCGGTGGTTGGTAATTGCGTTTTGGATTCCCCCGCTTGTTTGCGCCTTCTGGGGATTACAATATCTTACACTTACGGCGGACACGCGGGTCTTCTTCGATGAACGTAATCCGTATCTGCTCGAACTGGAAGCCTTCGAAAAGAAATACAGCCAGAACAACAACCTTTTGATTGTAGTGCATAATCCGGAAGGTTCAGTCTTTGACCGGAAAATCCTACAAACTCTCTCTGAACTGACAGAAGCAGCCTGGAAACTGCCCTATGCGAGCCGTGTAGATTCCCTCGCGAATTTTCAGAGAGTGTACGCAAGCGAAGACTTAATCAGCATAGAAAGTTATATTTCGCCAGGTGAAGATCTCACCCCCGTTAAGGTCGAAACGATCCGCAAGGAGGCCCTCTCCGATAGCGCCATCGTGAACCGATTGGTTTCACAAGACGAACAAACGGCGGGCGTCAATATCAACTTCAACCTTCCCAGTCGCGCTTCCGATGAAATTCGCACGATTGTCGAGAGCGCACGCGCACTCATCGCGCGTTACGAAACGCAGGACAATAACCTCTCCTTTCATGTGACCGGCAATGTGGCCCTGATGCGCGTGTTCTCAGAGGCCATAGAGATGGATCAATCACTCTTGATTCCCATCACTTTGGTTGTGAGCGCCCTGATCCTTGCTTACCTCTTGGGCTCCGCTGGCGCGGTGCTCTCTGTCGGATCCATACTGGTTTTGTCGAGCGGGGCCGCCATGGGAATTGCTGGATGGGCTGGGATGGTGCTCAATCCCGCATCGGTCGTCGCGCCGATCGTGATCATGATCTTGGCGATCGCCAGCACGGTCCATGTTGTGTCTGCCGTTCAACGAAATGTGGGCTTGGGTATGGACACCATCGCGGCCGTCCGCGCCGCGTTTTATGAAAACGCCGCACCAGTGACACTGGCGAGTTTAACGACGGCAATCGGTTTCTTTGCTCTCAATCTTTCCAGTTCCCCCCCGTTTAGAGACATGGGCAATGCGATTATCGTCGGCATCATCCTGAGTTTTCTTCTCATTTTCACGTGGTTGCCGGCGGTCCTCTCCTTTGCCGGCCTGCCGCCGAAAAGGCCATCCAGCGACAAAATCATGGAAGTCATGGGAAGGACGGTCAGCGCCGTATCCCCCTTCTTTTTGTTGTTGGTCTTGATTTCCTCTTTCGGCGCTTTTCAGGGCGTTCAGAACATTGTCTTGGACGACGATTTTGTTCGAGGCTTCGATGACCGCTTCGACTATGCCCGGGCCTCAGACTTCGCAGAAGAGAATCTGACGGGCCTGAATATCTTGGAATTCGACCTAAGCGCGGGCGGCCCAGAGAAAGCTTACGATCCAACGTACCTAAAAACTGTGGATGAGTTCGCCGCCTGGCTTCGCGGTCAGAAGCATGTCGCGAATGTGACCTCCATCGCCGACATCGGCAAAAAGGTAAACCAGGCAATGGAGGGCGGCGCTGTTGACGCCTATCACCTTCCCGCGGACACCTCGACGTCGGCGCAATATTTCCTCTTGTATGAACTATCCCTGCCTTTGGGATTGGAGCTGTCTGACTTTGTCAATGTGGATCGCTCCAGCTCCAGGCTGACTGTGCTCCTCAGGCACGCAACGTCCGGCGATATTCGGACGCTGAACGAAAACGCACAAGACTGGCTCAAGGCAAACGCTCCCTCGCACATGCACACGGCGGGCACAAGCATCAACGTCGTTTTCGCCCATCTGTCTCGCTTGACCATTCAGTCCATGATCCTGAGTACCTTCATCTCCATTTTGGCCATCTCGGTCATTATCGGCGTTACACTCCGTAGCGCCTCCCTCGGACTTGTGAGCCTTGTCACCAACAGTTTGCCGATTGCCATGGGCTTCGGCATCTGGGGATTTCTATTTGGCCAAATGGGCCTAGCGGCCGCCGTCGTAACCGCCATCACATTCGGCATCGTCGTTGACGATACAGTGCACTTTCTCGCGAAATACCAGAATGCGATGAGTTCCCTCCGGAAGGACCATCGCAACGCCGTCATTCACGCCTTCGTGCACGCTGGTACTCCCATGTTGATCACAACCCTTGCCATTTGTGCCGGCTTTTCCATCCTGACCCTCAGCGGCTTTGAGATAAACAGAACGCTTGCCGCACTCACCGTCATCATCGTTTCCTGCGCTTTGCTCGTGGATTGGTTTTTACTTCCGGCATTGCTGCGTGTGCTTCGCCTCTTTGGAAAATCCGAATAAGACCAACCGTGTCATATATACCATAAGTTGCAGAAACATCGTTCAAACGTTCGTGAACACCAAAACCTGAAGTTGTGCGCTCGAAAAAATCATGAGTAAATTCAAGAGCTTATGGGAGCACTTTTGCAATCGTTAACGGATTCGGCATTGGGGGTTGTTCGCTCGACACGACAGAACTAATTTACTATCGTTAACGAGTATAGTCCGTATCTGTACAAAAACAAAAATAAACCGGGCAAGACGTCCCGGCTGTACGTGATTGGTGTGGGTAAATCTGCCCTCCTGCAAAATGGACGGCGAAGACTCCCAGCGTAATCAAAAATAGCGGAAATACAAAGTCGCAGGCCCGTTTCTGCGGCAATTCCCGGTTCTGTGTGTATCGGGACAATGATTGTTTGCGGTTATGTGGTGGAAATACCAATGTCTCAGTATGAAGAATTGAACGGTGGATCTGGCCGCGAAATGTTCTTTCGCGCCCCCCGCTTCAAGCCTGGTGAAATCTTCGGCGACCGAGGGCCAATTACAAATGTAAATGGCACAACACATCGCATTGCCAATATGAGCATGAGCGGAATCGCAGTTTACGATTCCGAGAAACACTACACCCAGGAACATATCAAAAACGAAACGATCGTCCCCGTTCAAATGGTGACGCATAATGTTACACTCCATTCTGGACACGGACGACTTGTGCGAATTTCGCCCAGCGGCAATGGCAACATTGTCGGTATACAGTTCACTGATCAATCCGCGAATCTCAGGAAGATTTCTGCCGAGTACAAAGCTCGCAAGGCGTCTGATGCCTTACAGCACAACAAACGGTCGTCCCTTGATCAAGTGCATCGGCCATATCGCCTCGTGTGTTTCGATGCTCTGGAGATGCTGAAAAGACAGAAGCACATATTGGATTCTTTCGAAACGGAATCAGCCGAACATCCTCAAGCGCAGATCCTGCAAGAAGAAGTACTAAACATCGCAACCCAAGAGTTCATGCCGGACTGGAAAGACCTAACGCGGGTAGCCAACCGGGAACTGCGCCCCATTTTTGCAGATCCCGAAGCACTGAAGGCCGCCAAACAGCTCACCGAAGCAACGCTCACCCCTGAATTGAGCTCCGGCCAGATATGGCGCCGGACCTACACAAAGCCACTGGGATATCCGGGCGACTACGTAATTATGAACTATGTTTATGACGGCGCGGACGTTGGAGACACTCTGTTCGAGAAGTTCTCCCATCGCATCGGCTTAGAAATGCTTGGCTGTGTCGCATCACGCAAGAAGGTTGCGGAGTCCGTCATTGCCGCAGAGATGGCAAAGCACAGTTGGAAACAAGGTCCATTCTCGGTAACGAACGTGGCATGCGGTGGGGCTGAAGAAATGTTCCAAGTGCTCACAAAGCGCGAGTGCGATGTCCCCGCCCAGGTGACGTTGATAGACCAAGATCCGGCAGCGCTGACATTTGCCTATGAGCGCCTTCACCCTTTGACCGTAGCCGCGGATTCGGCCCTCACTGTGAAGTGTTTGCACAGCTCTTTCGTAGAACTGATGTTAGGTGGGGCTCTAGCATCCTCCGTGTCCGATCAAAACTTGATTTACAGCCTAGGCTTGTTCGATTATCTTCGCACGCATCGGGCTCGAAGATTGGTGAGTACTCTCTATGACCACTTGAAACCAGGCGGACTCCTCCTCATCGGAAATCTGAAAAACGGTCTGATCGCTGATCGTTGGTCTGCAGAGCTTATCTGTGATTGGTCAATGATCTATCGGACCGAAGAAGATATGATTGAGTTAGCCAAGGGATTAGATGCCGAGAGCATCGAAGTGCTAAGCGATGAGAAGAAAGAAGTGGTCCTTTTGAAAGTCCGTAAACCGCACTGAGTTCCAAATTAGGCGACGACAAGATCTTCCTTTGCAGTCACCCGGTGCACCCCGACGACCCGTTCCACAGGCAGGCGAAGACACGCTGTTGTACCGGAACCAAGTTTGCTGACGAGAGACAACTCCCCTGCGTGAAGTTCGATCATTCGCTTGACAAGAGGCAGACCAAGACCGGTCCCTTCGTTCGTGCGCGCAAGTGAGCTCTCAGTCTGCACGAAGGGCTCCACAACGCGCGGAAGGTCTTCTTCTGAAATCCCGATCCCATTGTCGATGACCGATATTTCCGCCCCCTGTTCGCCTGCATCGACAATCGTCACCAGCACACGTCCCCCCGGCTCAGTAAACTTGATCGCGTTTGAAATCAGGTTTGAGAGCATTTGATGCATCAAGCGCGGGTCGGCGCGAACTTCCAACTCAGTGTCGCCGGGCTGGAATTTCAATGTGATGTCCTTCTCTGCGGCAAGCCCCCGAAAGACATTGAGGCTCTTTTTCACTGCATCAGACAGTATGATGTCGTCGTCTCTCAATTCCAGATTTCCGGACTCAGCCTTAGTCAGATCGAGAATGGAGTTGATGATGCTGAGGAGGTGGTGACCGCTTGAGGCGATGTCATCTATATAGGACTCGTAGCGCTCCGAACCCAAGGGCCCAAACATCTTGTTTTGAATCACTTCAGCAAAACCGATAATCGCATTAAGGGGTGTACGAAGTTCGTGACTCATCACGGCTAAGAAATCGCTCTTCGCCCGGTTGCCGGCCTCGGCTGCAACCAAGAGTTCGTCAGACTTTTCTTTCTCCGCAAGCAAATAATAGTGATGCGCGAAATCACTCCTGATATAGTACTCGGAGGCATAACTCGCCCACAAAGAGAAAACTACCGTCGCCACAAGAAAGAACATATTGTTCATCAAAGCCCAAGACTCGACCGGCGCCACATACCCCGCAACGATGATGTAGGCGATCAACAAGGTTACCGTCGAGAGAAAACTATAGATGAACCTCAGTATAGTGAAGTTTGTCGTATAGATGATCACCAAAATGATGCCGGCATAGTAGAGATGCCGAGCGGGCTCTTCGATCAACGCAGTCATACCGATGATGCCCATCCCCGCAGTGATCAGAACAACGGTTTGGACGAATTGGACCCGGCGCCTGACCCACTCGAAGAAATGCGAAACCAAGAGTAAAGCCAACATACAGCAGATCGCGGCCCGTAACTTCACAACCGCGCGCAGCTCTTCACCGGACAGAATCAGAAAATCGAGGACAAAAAAACCGAAATAGGCCAGCAGGCCGACGCCCATATAGGCGAGACAGACGGGCATTTCCCGGCTGACATGTGTCAAAATGAAGAGGTCTTCAAACTCGCTGTCTTTAAATTGAAGTGTGACAGGATGAATCTGCGCTTCCTCACGCGACAGCGCGTCGACATTACGTCGAAATTTGGCGATCCGCGAAAACACACTTCCACTCACACGGCGTTACAAAGACGCCAGTGTATGAAGTATTGCCTAATTTCGCTTTAAGCGTATTTCAGACCGAATTGACTCAATACCTTGAAAAATCGGCATAATTTGGAGAAGAGGGCGGAAACGAAGTGCCAGCCCTCCCCTCCTTAGTTATGGTTTTCGTGCCGCATCGCAACGAAAAGTTAAACGAGGCCTTCAACTGAAATCAGAAGTCCCGTAACAATCAAAACGAGCGACACATAAGTCGCCAGATTCGCGTACATTATGTGCTCCATCGGTTAGATCTATGCTTTGGGGGTAAAGCAATAACAAAACAAATATATTGCAACGCACACAAAAAGCAATGCGACATTTGTGCAGCGCAATAAAAGCGTCGCAGAACTGACGAACGTGATTTGAAAGAGCGCCGCCGAATAAGCTTCGACCCAATGCCACCAAAGTCACGAGTTCGCCGCAAAGTGATGGCCTTTTGGCCCATCAATCGCACAATCCATGGGCCGACTCATGTCATGCTGGCGCCGAGAGAATACCGCGCGGCCGATAAGGTCACTTTCTTCGGACAAAACCGATTGAGTGGCCGTCTAAGTGGATGTATGGCTTCGAGATTGCAGATCAGTTTTCCCAAACTATCGTTCCCGCCGGCGAGAAAGTTAGTAGGAGTTTCGTAAGTGCAGCGAGGACATCGTGGTACGCCTATATAAATGGAAGAAAGACCTTGAGCCAGACGATCGCCAGCCGGGCAAACTGTCCGACAACGACGATGTATCTCTTCCGCCGCTAGATAGCGTTGGCCACCCGAGCGAAGAAACGCCTTCAGAGGACACTTTCGTACCTCCTGACCTCAAATTTCCGGATATTGAGTCGGCCAGCGCCGCGCGCAAGAAGTCGCGCGATAACATTCGCCGCCGCGGTGAGATACTCGAACAGCCATTGGCTCAGAAAGAAGTCCCTGAACCGGAGTCCTCGCCCCAAATCCAAGAGACCATCCAACCCTCTTTGCAGCTCTATTCATTCGTCAAACGGGATCGTAGCTCTCGCGTTGCTTGGCTCCTGCGTGAGCTTGACCTACCGTTCGAACAACGCTGGCTGGATCCCTACCAGGCAGAACATCTTTCTCGGGAATACTTGCAACTCAACCCGTTCGGGAGGGTGCCGGTGCTCGAGCTCAATGACCTAACCTTGTTCGAGTCGGGTGCGATTATGACCCACCTGTTGGAAGCTTTCGGCGATGATCGCGTCATCCCGGAAGCATCTTCTTCTGAACGGCCCTACTTTTGGCAATGGTTTTTCTGGGGCCACACCACGTTGGACAGCGCCGTCATCGATTTCCTCAACGAACTGCCGACCGCAGAGGAAAACGAGCAAGACCTGCTCCCGCAAAATCAAGTGGACCCGGCCGCCTACGATCAGTTGCAAAGCGTTTTGGAGCCTTTAGAAGCCCATCTCTCGGGACAGACGTATCTACTGCCCGAGTTTTCTGCCGCGGACATCGTTGTCGGCCACATGTTAGGGCTTTTGTCGAGGCGTTTTGAGTTCCATGACTTTCCCGTCATTGAGGACTACTTGAATAATCTGCTACGCCGTCCGGCGGCTGAAGATTTTCTCGAGGGGTTGGAGGAGTAGGGTCTTCCCCGGCTCCACGTTCTCCCTTATCGCTAAAACAGGCCGAACCCTCGGCAGGCGGTGACACTAGCTATAGCGCGCCTTCATTTCATCAGCCTGGGACTCATTGCCCGCCACATCCTCGACGCTCTCTCTCAAGTCGGCAATGTAATCGTCAATCACTTGTTCATGCGCGGGGGTAAGCATGAGATGGATCCCTTGAGGATCGGTACTAACACTCGTAAACCATCCGCGCTCATACATTTTTTTGTACACACTGAATATTTTGAGTTCATGGGATCCGAAGGCGATAAGTCCCAACAGCGGATCGCCGTGAACATGCAATCGATTATTTCCCGCCACAGCTTCTTGAAGTTTTTGCCGCGTTGAAACCACAGCAGCTGCTTTCTCCCGATAGCCATCCACACCCAGATAATTCATGACGGCCCAGGCCGCAGCAATGGCACCCCCTGGCCGCGTTCCTGCCGCTGTCGGTGTGACCATCCGCCCCCCGGGCCAATCTTCACAATCGAATATCTGATATCTCTGGAGTTCATCGGCGCGGTAAAGCACCGTAGACGCACCTTTGGCCGCATAACCATATTTGTGCAAGTCCGCAGACATTGAGCGTACACCCTCCGCCGAAAAATCAAAAGCAGGGACCTCAACGCCATTCATCCGCGCGAATGGCGCAAAATATCCGCCCACACACGCATCGACATGCAACCAAACGTCGTGGGATAGAGCGAGCTGCGAAAGCTCCTCAATCGGATCAATGAGACCAAACGGATAACAAGGGGCCGAACCGACGATCATAATAGTATTGGACGTAATCGCCTTCCCCATCGCCTCGGCGTCCGCTTTGAGATCCGGCCCCAGTGGAACGCGCACAGTTTTGAGACCCAAATAGTGGCTCGCGCGATCGAAGGCCAAATGGGCGGATTGCGGTAGTACGACTTCAGGCTCACCATCGAATTTCTTGTGATCGCGCGCCCAGTCTCGCGCTGTTTTCAGAGCCAGGAAGATGCTCTCAGATCCCCCACTCGTCATGTTCCCAACTGCACTCTCCGGCGCATTCAAAAGCGAAAGCCCCATGCCCACAACATCGTCTTCCATCTGCTTTAAGCTGGGGAACGCGAGAGGGCCCAAAGCGTTCTCCGACATGAACATCGTATAGGCTTCTTTTGCGACCTTCAGAACGTCTTCGCCGGCGTAAAAGACGTACATACCCGTTCGCCCGTTGCGCCAATCCATATCCCCCTCGGCGAGAGAAGACATCTGATCTTTAAGCGTTTCCCAATCGGTGCCGTTTTGTGGCATCGGCCTTTTCATCGACATTCTCCCAGTTCACAACCCTATCAAATTCCGGTCCCAGCATAACAAATGCGCAGTATGAGAATGCCTTTACCCTTTGGTAACGCAAGCCCATAATTTTCTTACAGCGGATCCGGAATTTGGAATAACATGAAAAAAACAGTGGATTTTCTGCTCCCGACAGGCATTGAACAATTAGAAACCACAAAGCGAGGCAGAATCATGTATTTGTTGGATCTCTGCACGCAAAGATCAACAAACCCCTTCGCTAATTTGGCTCAATGATCCGCGGGGCGCACAAGACCAAGGGAAGACGACGGAGACAGTCGTGACAGATAAAAAGCCGCAGAATGCGGCGGCTTCTGAACCTACAAACGGACTGGCCTCATCGGCCGGAAGCGCGGTGCCTGCGGGCGCGGACGTCCCTGCGCCCGATCCCTTAAGTCAACTGAAAGAAGTCAAGCCGTCCGAAGGCTTTGACAAATACGTCAAATACCGCCGGCAAAAGGCGGCCCTTGAACGCGAAGCCGAGGAGGCCGCCGAAGCTGCGGCCCGGGAGGCCGAAGCGGCAAAAACCTCCAGCAAAAAGAGCAAAAGCCGTACAAAGAAGTCGCGGCGCGGGAAGAAACCGGGTGACGTCGTCCCCAGAAAGACGGCAAAATCCAAAAAGCCCGACACCTCCTCTCCACCGGTGCAGCAACCTTTGCCGGACGCCAAAGCAGAAACGAATGAGTCGGTTAACCAGGTAACACCTGCGCTTGCCGACACCGCAAAAGATTCATCCGCGAAGGATAAGCCGAGCGGCGCAGACCAGCAACCGCTGACCCAGCCCCCTGCTGCTCAACCTGTCACGGCTCAGTCAGCGGAAGTTCAGCAGGCCGAACCGTCTTCGCAGAAATCATCTCCACAACCGATAGCGGCGGCAACTTCGGAACCGGTCGAGCCCCGCAGGGATGAGAGCCAACCGCAGAACCAAGCACCACAATCAGCGCCGAAGGTGGAGCCGCCCAAGAAAAGGGTGGAAATGAAGCTTGAGGTCAAGCCGATCGAACCGGCAAAGGCCAAAGCCGGTGGACCCGCCACCGCGAAATCAGAAGCCACGAAATCAGAAGCTGCGAAAACCGAAGCCCCCACAGCAGAAGCTCCAGCGACAGAGGCTAAGACGGCTGAAACCGAGACGACCGTCGCCAAAGCACCCGAAGCCGAGACAACTAAGGCCAAGATAACCGAAGCTCCGACAACTGAAGCCAAGACAACTGAAGCCAAGACAGCTGAAGCAAAGACAGCTGAAGCAAAGACAGCCGAGGATTCGGCAACCAAAACAACGACTGCACCTCTCGCGGAGAAGTCTCCCCTTCCCTATCGCGAAGTTGCCAAACGCAGATACTGGCGTGCGAACTTGAGCCTATTGGCTATCCTGTTGAGTGTTTGGTTTTGTGTTTCATTCGGTTTCGGCATTCTATTCGTAGACGAATTGAACGCTTACCAATTTTATGGGTTTAAACTAGGATTTTGGTGGGCCCAGCAAGGCGCCATCTACGTGTTCGTTGTGCTGATCTTCATCTATTCAATCTTGATGAACTGGCTAGATCACCGCTACCGAAAGAAGACCGAAGAGTCGGAGGGACAGACGTGATTTTGGATTACATCACAAATCTGTCTCCAACTCAGCAATTAACATATCTGTTTGTAGGCGCAACCTTCGCGCTCTATATCGGCATCGCCATATGGTCTAGAGCAAGTTCCACGAATGAGTTCTACATCGCCGGCCGAGGCGTGCATCCGCTCGCGAACGGTATGGCGACCGCAGCCGATTGGATGAGTGCCGCCTCCTTTATCTCTATGGCGGGCATTATCGCTTTTTCGGGCTATGACGGCTCTGTTTATCTCATGGGATGGACAGGCGGATACGTTCTTCTCGCTCTTCTCCTAGCGCCGTATCTCAGACGATTCGGTCAGTACACGGTGCCCGACTTCATTGGGGAGCGCTACTACTCAAAGGCCGCCCGCGTGGTTGCGGTCGTCTGCTTGATTGTGATTTCGTTCACTTACATTGCCGGTCAAATGCGCGGCGTCGGCATTGTGTTCTCCCGGTTCCTCGAAGTCGAACTGCATGTGGGTGTCTTCATTGGAATGGGAGTTGTGTTCTTCTACGCGGTCCTAGGCGGCATGAAAGGCATCACCTACACCCAAGTTGCGCAGTACTGCGTGCTGATCTTTGCCTTCATGGTGCCTGCAATTTTCATATCCATATTGATCACCGGGGTTCCGATTCCCCAGGTCGGCCTAGGTTCCGAACTCGCGGATGGATCTGGCTTAACTGTTCTGGAAAAGCTCGATCGTACCTTAGTGGACTTAGGGTTTAATCCCTACACGTTAAGCCAGAAGTCCACGGTCGACATGTTTGCAATCACCATGGCGCTTATGGTGGGAACCGCTGGGTTGCCCCACGTGATCGTAAGATTTTTTACCGTTCCAAAGGTGTCGGACGCACGGCTGTCGGCTGGCTATGCCCTCCTGTTCATCGCGCTTCTCTACACAACGGCCCCAGCCGTCGGTGCGTTTGCCCGCATCAACTTCATCGATAGCGTGCACGAAACGCCATATGCTGAAGCACCTCAATGGTTCAAGACCTGGGAGGATATCGGCCTGGTCCATTGGGTGGACAAAAACGCGGACGGTGCCATGCAATACGCTCCCGGCGCCCCGTTCGAAGGAAAGCCGAACGCCACGGAAACCCGCGGGGAGCACGGCGAACGCTTGTTGACCAATCCGCCAACGTCTTCCGCAAACGAAGTATTTGTGGATCAAGACATCTTTGTTCTGGCCAATCCCGAAATCGCAAAGCTACCCCCTTGGGTGTTTGCACTGGTTGCGGCGGGCGGTTTAGCTGCCGCACTCTCAACGGCGGCAGGATTGCTTCTGGTGATCTCTTCGTCCGTTTCTCACGATCTTCTCAAGAAAACGCTGATGCCGAAAATCAGCGACAAGCAAGAACTGCTCTTTGCCAGGATTGCGGCAGCTTCAGCCATTGGTATTGCAGGCTGGTTCGGCATAAATCCACCTGGGTTTGTGGTGGAAGTGGTCGCCCTAGCCTTCGGACTGGCGGCAGCATCGCTGTTCCCGACGATTATAATGGGAATATTCCTTAAACGGATCTCTAAGGAAGGTGCCATCGCCGGCATGCTTTCGGGGCTTGGATTTACGTTTCTCTATATCGTGTATTTCAAATTCATCGCACCGGAAATGAATTCAGCGGAACACTGGCCCTTTGGCATTTCGCCCGAAGGAATAGGAGCCCTGGGCATGGTCTTCAACTTTGGAATGGCATTCTTCGTTAGCCACTTGACGAAACTGCCTCCCATTCGCATTCGCCGGCTTGTCGATCGAATCCGGCTGCCGGTCGAGGCATCCGCCGCCCATTAGGATCGCGGTTCTTGGAGCCGTTTTGGATTTACCGGCAACACAAAGGGCTCCAGGTCCTCTATCTGTAAGCGTCCGCACGGTGCATGGAATTCCAATCTACCTGGAAACGCCCCAAGACACGTTGCATGCGCGGGGGGTGCTGACTGCTAAGCTGCCGGCGTCACCGAGAGATGCTTTTGAAGAGACGCAGCGACGCTGTCTTTCGTTTGTTTTTGCATAAACATCCGGCCCCACACATCGAACATCAAAAACCGTAGCTTTGTGTTTTGGTCCGCTTTTTCCATCAGGTATTCGATTTGCCCGTTCTGCAAACCAAAATACTCAGACGCATACGAATCATGGAAGTAGGTCGTAGGGATCTTCATACGGCCAAATGCATCAACCCGGAATGGCCATTTCTTGCGCTGACTTAGGGACTTTGGCAGATAGCGATCGGCCACTTGCCGAATAATCCACTTATCTCGGAAGAAAGGATGGGACCTGTTCCAATGCCCGGTCATGCGAATTTTGAATCGCCGCGGCAAGTTGATGGCAAAATCAACGAGGGGTTCATGTAAAAAGGGAAAGCGCGCCTCCAGACTGGCGGCCATCCCCATCGTGTCGTTACGGTGAAGCAACGTACGCAAATGATAGCCCATCATATCGATGGTACGGATGTTTCGGTCTGGGCTGCGCCCCATGACGGACTTAAACTTCGCTCGGGATTCAGCATGCTCAAGTCCGCGCTCAAACCCAGTGAAGATCTGCATAGCCATATCCATTGTAAGCGCATCATCGGGCCAGATCAGATTACCGATATGTGGGATGCGCCGCACCACCTTGCCAAGCTTGAGCTGTGCGGCACGATACCGGTCCAAGATTGGTTCTTGCACCAGATGCGGATAGCCCAAAAAACACTCATCCGACGCCTCACCACTGAGCACCCCTTTCACCCCATTGTCCGCAACGAGTTGAGACACCATCATGAACGGCACGGAGTGGCGGTGCTTAAGAATGGGCATTTCGTAATGGCGGATGGCCGCAGGCAAGAAATCAATGAAATCCCCGTCTTGGACGTCGACTTTCTTCATCTCCAACTTCAGATGATCCGACAACTCTTTGGCGGCAGGATATTCACTCAGCTTGCCGACAATATTCGCATGAAAGATCTTCAGATCCGGATGGTATCTTGCGGCCACAGCCATGATGACGGACGAGTCCACCCCGCCACTGCACAGAGCACCAATTGGCGCATCGGCCATCAACATCGACCGGACGGAATCGTTCAAGAGCTCGTCCAACCGATCGACGGCTTGAGAGGGGGTCAGCTCATCGTGTTCTTTTGTGCGCTCCGCACAAATCGAATCCGCAAGAGTTCGATATGACGTGAAGTCAGGATGCTGATTTCCACTTATTCGAATGTAGGTCCCAGGCGGAACAATTTGAATATTTTCGAAGAGACTTAGCCCTTTGGCCGGGTGACCGTAGCCGAGAAAGAATGCCGAGACTGAACTTGGCGCAGGCCGTAAGTCAAACCATGGTTCAAATGCCTTTGCCTCAGACGCAAAAGCCGCAGTGTTTCCATCGTAATAAAACAAAAGAGGTTTGATGCCGAACCGGTCTCGCGCCAAGGTGAGAAGGCGTTCCTCTCGGTCAAAAAGAGCGAAAGCGAACATGCCTTCCAGTTTTTCGAGAGTCTGTTCGATACCCCACGTGACGAGCGCAACGAGAAGAACTTCGGTGTCACTCTCCGTATGGAAGGCTTTGCCGACCCCCTCTAACTCCTTTCGCAGTTCACGAAAGTTGTAGATTTCGCCGTTGTAAACCAAAACATAGCGGCCGCTCGGGTCGTGAAACGGCTGATCAGAGCGCGAATGAAGATCAACCAGTGACAAACGGCTGTGGACGAGACCAATTCCGGCCTCTTGAAATATGCCGTGTCCATCCGGACCGCGATGAGACAACAAGTCCGAAGACTGTTTCAGGCAGTCTAGGTCGGGCAGCTTGTCTTGGGCTGCGTTGAAGATGCCAAAAATTCCGCACATATATGTGTCCCAAGCGGACGCATCGTTTGCCTTGCAGCAAGCGCGTTCCGCCTAATCCGCTCCTCACCTGTCCCCGAACTCATGGGTCTAATTCGAATACGGCCGAAGGTCCAAGATTATGTTTAAAATTGTTTTGCGATCGGCCGATTTGTGAAGGATTGGCGCCGAATACGGTCCCGCGATCGCCAGCGCATGTCACCGAGTCGTTCACCAGTAACCGGTCACACAGACCCCGGCGAGACATACAAATAGCAAATTGAAGTTTAGTTATGAAGCAGCGAACGAAGCAGGATGAACGGGCCGGTGATCAGATGTCGTTCCATCTCCCAGCTTGTCTGTAACAACCTGACCAAACCGCTCAAACTCATCGAGTTGCTCTTTGCTGAAAAACCTCTGGTAATTGACAAGGGACAGGTTCTCTCTGATGTTTTCCTCATTCCGAGACGAAAAGATCACAACTCCCTGTGGATTTCGCGATAGTGCGTAGCTCATCAACAATCTGGCCAAAGCCGCAGAATCGCCGAGATCAACACTCAGTCGCCTGGACCAAATCTCCTTTTCTTCGGGAAAATGTTCAAAGAACCGCCTAATCGGGCCCAAAGCTGGCCCAACGGCGCCGTGGGTAAAGAACGCACCTCCTTTGGCCTTCTGGAACCGGGCCGCATGCTGATCCACGACATTATTGCAAAACTGCATGACCTCTAGGAAGGAACAGGCCAAGTTATCACCCGACTCAAGAACTTCTTGAATGCGTTCACACGAAGCGCCAATGCCAAAGCTTCGAATCTTACCGTCCGTCTTTGCGCTCTCCAAAAACCGAAGTAATTCCTCCGAGTGCAGATCTTCAAGTTCGCATTCGTGAAGAAGGAACACATCGATATGGTCCGTCTTCAACTCTCGAAGGCTGTCACACAAACTCCTCTCAGCGTTTTCCACAGAAAACTGTCTGCGTTCCATGCTTGAGAGGGCGTGACGGCGCGCAGCATGCCGCACGCCGGGTACGACCTGAGCCAACGGCCGAATGAGATTCTTTACGTAGGTAAGGGTCCGCGTTCGCTTCGGAGGGTTGATGCCAAACTTCGTCGTTATGGTGACTTCCGACCGCCGACCTTCAAGAAACTCACCCAACACGGCTTCCGCTTCGCCGTAGCCATAGGATCGAGCGACATCAAAGTGCCGCACCCCCGCGTCATACGCAGTCTCAAGAATTTGGCGAGAAACCTTGCGTCCAGCACGCGCACCCAAAAGCGCGGAGCATCCGAACCCCAATTTCGAGGTCGATATTTCCGTACCAGGAAAATTTACCTTACTTACACCTGTGGCCAGCATACCCCTACCGCGGTAACGAGAGTTATTGGCTTCACCGAAAGGTATCGGCCGAGACGAAGCCTCGAGTATTCTATGTGTATTCCAGACATACTTTTCAACGGAGCGTCGCCCAATTCTCCGTTAGGGTTAACAAGTTATAGACCTCGGGCGACAATTAACCAAGCGCTAATCGATCAGAGGGTGTTTTGTTAACCATAATTTTCTACATCCTATAGCGCACAACAGTTATTCTCGTTCGGGTTGCCGCGCTTCGATGATTCTCAATTTTGCACAGCAAGAAGTTCCAGATCAGTTAAGATGTGACGTCTGCATTATCGGCACGGGTCCCGCGGGGACAAGCCTCGCGTTGGAGTTGAGAGACTCCGGTTTGGACGTTATTGTCCTGGAAGCAGGCGGCCACAAACCGGACAATGAGACGACGTCACTGTACGAAGCCGACGTGGTGGGATTGCCCCACGACGGCATCCATGACGGGCGAGCGCGCGTTTTTGGCGGAACTTCGACACTTTGGGGCGGCCAAAGCCTGCCCCTCGACCCCATCGATTTTGAGAAACGCGACTGGGTCGACGACAGCGGATGGCCGATATCCTTGGAAGAACTATCGCCGTACTACCCCCGCGCCGAACGCTACCTGAACATCGAGGGCATGAGTTACGGACGCAAAGCCTGGTGCGAAATGGGCCTCAAGCCCCCCTCGTTCGATCCGGAAAAGATCGACATCGCATTGTCGAAATTCACCTACAAGCCGAATTTTGCGACCAACTATAAGAACCTGCTTGACACGGCCCCCAACATTCGCATTCTTCTGCATGCGAATGTTACCGAATTGGTTCCTACCGAGAGCACACGGAGGATTTCGCATGCAGTCATCAAGTCGCTTTCGGGCAAAACCTGCGATGTCCACGCGGACAACATCGTAATCTGTTGCGGCGCGATCGAAAGCGCCCGGCTACTGCTCGCCTCTCAGCGCCACACGCCCACTGGACTTGGAAATGAAGAAGACTTGGTCGGGCGATATTTTCAAGATCATCCCACCGGCAATTGCGCCGAGATTTTTCCTGAAAACCCAGCCGCTCTTCGATCCCTTTACGCACTCCAGTATCGTAAAGACGCAAAGTACTTTCCCAAGCTCCCTTTAAACGAAAAAGTACAACGCGAGGAAAAGACCCTCAACATCACGGCCCACCTTCGGTTTGAGCCTGACGATAGATCTGCACTCATGGGCCTGAAATCCATGGTGAGCGATCTGAAATCTAAGGACATCGGATCACTGATGTCCCATAGCGCCGTCGTCGCGACCCAGCCGCAAGAATTGGTCTCGTATGCTGTTCAGTATGGGATCAAGCGCCATACGCCCGTCGCTAAGCAATCCAGAATTTTCTTGCGCGCGATCACGGAGCAAGCACCCAATCCCGATAGCCGCGTCTATCTGTCGGACGAAACAGATCGGCTGGGTGTTCCAAAACTCAAACTGGATTGGCGAGTTTCGAAATTGGATCGGCACACCATTATTACTTTGGGTGAAACGGTAAAATCTGAATTCGAGCGCCTCAAGTTGGGACGAGTCGAAATCGCGCCGGAACTGTCAAGCTGTGATCTCTGGATGGAGCCATTCATCGATGCGAACCACCATATGGGAACCACGCGGATGGCAGACGGTCCAAAATCAGGGGTCGTGACCACAGACTGCGAGGTCTTCGGCGTCAAAGGGCTCTATGTCTGCAGCAGTTCCGTCTTTCCCACGGGCGGTTCGTCCAACCCGACTTTGACCATCCTCGCCCTGGCGATGCGTTTGGGCGACCGGCTTAAATCACAAGCGCCACAGAGGTAGACGGCACCCCGCTTGATCGCACACGCGGTTCCGCCTAAGACACTCCCAAACACAGCAATCGTATTGGGAGAGAAGCCATGCGCCGTGCCGCCATTGTTAGCCCCGTCCGCACGGGCGTCGGAAAATTCCTGGGCACACTCAGCACCGTTCCTGCCGAAACCCTTGCCGCCGAAGTGACCAAAGCGACATTGGAGCGCAGCGGGTTAGCACCGGACCGCGTAGATGATATTGTCTTTGCACAGAGTTACGCTAACGGAGAAGCCCCCTGTATCGGCAGATGGGCCGCCCTTGCTGCCGATCTTCCGATCGAAGTCCCGGGCAGTCAAGTCGATCGTCGTTGCGGCGGCGGACTGCAAGCCGTGGCCAACGCAGCTATGATGGTCCAGACCGGCATGGCCGATTGCGTCATCGCCGGCGGCGTCGAAAGTATGAGCAATGTGGAATACTACACCACGGACATGCGCGGTGGTGCACGGGCGGGCTCAGTCAAATTGCATGACCGGCTGGAACGCGGCCGGGAGCGCTCACAGCCTGTCGAACGATTCGGCGTGATTTCCGGCATGATCGAAACAGCCGAGAACCTGGCCCGTGACTATCAAATTTCGCGGGAAGAGTCCGACGCTTATTCTGCCGAAAGCCACAAAAGGGCCCATGAGGCTTGGACGTCAGGCAAATTCGCGGATGAAGTCATCTCAGTTTCCGTTCCCCAGCGAAAGGCGGACCCTATTCTCTTTGAAAAAGATGAAGGCGTGCGCGCCGATGCCTCCCAAGAGTCCCTTGGCAAACTGCGCACCATCATGAAGGACGGCGTGGTGACGGCCGGCAATGCAAGCCAACAGAACGATGCCGCCGCCGCGTGCTTAATCGTTGCCGAGGATAAACTCGAAGAATTGAACCTGGAGCCTCTGGGCTACATGGTGGGCTGGTCGGCCGCCGGCTGTCACCCGGCAACGATGGGAATCGGACCCGTACCGGCAGTTGAGAAGCTCTTTGCACGAACGGGCCTCAGCTGGGATGACATCGATCTGGTCGAACTCAACGAGGCCTTCGCCTGTCAGGTCTTAGCCGTCCTCAAAGGCTGGGGGTGGGACGACCGTTCCCGCCTCAATGTCAACGGCTCTGGCATCTCCTTGGGCCATCCCATCGGCGCCACAGGGGTTCGAATCCTAACCACCTTGCTCCATGAGCTCAAACGCCGTGGCGGCAAGTATGGCCTAGAGACCATGTGCGTCGGCGGCGGCCAGGGAATTGCGGCGGTGTTCGAAGGGGCCTAGCGCGAAACTCACACGTTGCCTCCGTAAGAAATTTGTCTCTCGACCAACAAAAGACCGCTCGAAATACGTCCTCGCTTACTTAAACATACCCTCTCTCAGGTTAATCCCATGTTCGACATAGGCCTTCATGGCACAGAGCACCTGCATCCAACCGCCACAGTTCAAATAAGAGGCCTGTAGCCCCGTTTCCGTCTCCCGGAATCCTTCTTCCTTGATGGACACGAGCGTGCGATCGTCTTCGAGAGGCTCGAATGTCATCGTGACCCGGGTATCGTAGGTTGCGGCCTTATCTTCCGCCTCCCACTCAAAAACGATCTTCCTGTCCTTGACGACTTCCACCACCTTCACCGGAAAAGCGCCGGGGTAATCGTGAAAATCCCAGTAGACCGTCGCTCCAGTTTCGAGCCGTCCTTTCGCACCGCCGGTCGTGAAGTACTTTGACAGAGTGTCCGGGTTAACGACCGCTTCGAACACCTCCGCTACCGGACGGCTCACCCGCCCATTCACTTGAAATGTGAGTTCCATGATTGAGCACCTCCACCAAGCTTGTTGAGTTTTTGAAAACTAATATGTTATATAAATATAACATGTCAGAAAACGGACAAGATGACAAGACCTTTCGCGCCCTCGCCTCGTCCATCAGACGCAGGATGCTGGATGCGTTGCGCGACCACCCCCTGACCACGAAGGAAATCTGCGAGAGGTTTCCGGAAATAGGCCGCTGCAGCGTGATGCAACATTTGGGAGTTCTGGAGGACGCGGATCTGGTGATTGTGAGACGAAAGGGCCGCCAGCGTTGGAACCACTTGAACGCCGTGCCCATAAAACGGATCCATGACCGGTGGATCGGCGATTACGCAGCCCAAGCGGCCTCGTTGCTGGACAGACTTGAGCGGGATCTGGGCGAAGCTTGAAGGACTCAGCCTAGTCCACGTCCGCGCAAAAGAAGGAGCTTCGCGGCGAAAGAACAGGCGAAGACCCCGCCGCCGATTGAGGCACTTGAGCGTCGAAATCCGGCGCGGTTCAAAGCCGCCAATAGGATGCTAGGGATCTATCCCAGATATCTCGGTTCTGCTGGAGATGCGAGAAGTCAGCCACCATCCTCCAAGCGGCAACTATCCAATCTCATGACGGGCATGCGCCGGCAGACTGCCGCATACCAACCGTCGGTACTCTGACATCATGAAACCCGGTCAAACGTGACGTGCATTTTGGCCACCGGATACAGAAAGACACTCGTTTCATATTCCGGCTCTTTATCTGGATATTTCAGCTGGAAGTTTCCCAATCGAGAAACCAACGCCCGGTAGGCCGAACGCAGCTCTTCCCGCGCCAACACCATTCCGATACAGCGGTGCACGCCGGCACCGAACGCCACATGCATGGCAATCCCTTCCCGGTCGATATCGAACGTATCGGGATCATCAAATTTTTCCGCGTCCCGGTTGGCCGCCGCGAAACGGACCATCACGACGGAGCCTTTTGGGATATGAGTCCCATTGAGATCCGCATCCCGAGTGGCTTGACGAAACAATCCCTGAACCGGGCTTCGGAAACGTAGAGATTCTTCAACGAATTTGTCCACGTCATCCGGATTGTCCCGCAGCCTTTTCACAAGGTGAGGATGCTCAATCAGGAGCAGCATGCCCTGGCAGAGCGCGCTCGTGGTTGTCTCATAACCGCCTGTGATCAGTTGATGCATGAGGTTCTGCAATTCATGCATAGAGAATGGCTCAAAACCATCGCCGCCGGCTTGCACAAGCCCCGACATAATGTCCTGGCGTGGATTGGCGCGGCGATCTTCGAACACTTTCGCCAAATGATGCTGAGCCTCAAGTTCCGTCTCGGCGACTTCACGCAATTGCTCTTCCGTGAGCGGGCGCTGCGTGGCCGCGAGCATCGCGTCAGCCCATTTCTTAAACGTTTTAATTTCGCTCGGATCGAGGCCAATTTGCTCGGCAATCACGATCCCCGGCAGCGGCAGAGCAAACTCGCTGAAGTATTCGCATTCACCCTTATCTATGAATCGATCGATGAGTTCGTCAACAAGCGTCCGGATGCGCGGCGCAATCGCTTCGACCGTTGGGCCCGTGAAGACCTTGTTGAGGAGTTTGCGATAGCGGTCATGTTGCGGAGGGTCGGTACGCTGAAGAGTTTGCACATGCGCCCAGCCTTTTTCTTTGAGGAGTTCCTGCTGAATATTGGGACCGGACTGCATACCGGTCATCGCCACCAAGTTGTTCGAAAACGTATCTGTGTCTTTGATAACGTCCCGAACATCTTCGTACTTTGTCACCATGTACATGCCAGTTTCGGGCATCAGATAGACGGGCCTCTCTTTGTGGAGCGTCCGGTAGGCTGGATAGGGATCCGCTTGGATGGCGGGGTCGAGAAAGCTGATTTCATCGACGGTCGGCGCGGTCTGAGACATGCTGTTGCTCCCTTGCATAACGCGGGTGAATAGGAACTACTCTACCATACACGCCCGCCGTGACCAGCATCCGGTATGCGCAACAGCCCTCTTGCCTTTCGTGTCAAACGGGGCGAAAACGCCTCTTGGCAAGGGGTGTTTTTTTGGGCCGAAGGACATCGCGTCATGGTTGAAGGAGAACTTCTCAAAGACATTTGGTACTATGCCATGCCGTCGCAGCGTCTCGGCGCCCGAAAACTGGCACCTAAAATCGTAGCCAATACACCCATCGCTTTTGGCCGCACCAAGATGGGCAAGCCGTTCGCGCTTCATGACATCTGTCCTCATCGCGGTGTCCCCCTGTCTCATGGTCGGGTTCTCCATGAAGGCGAGAAAGCCGTCGGCGACCGCATCAACGAATGCCAAGTGGAATGCCCGTATCATGGTTGGCGCTTTGGGGCTTCCGGACACTGCACGGCCATCCCCTCACTCGTCCCAGGCCAAGACGTCGAAGTGGATAGAATAAGAGTGAAGTCTTATCCCGTTCGCGAGACCCAAGGCTGCATCTGGGTCTATTTGGACAGCGCCAACGATAATGTTTTAGCCGAAACCGCCGAGCCCACGGTCGACCCTGTCGCCCTCCCTCGAGTCACCGATGACATGACACCCAACTTCATTCAGTCGATGACGTTTGAGTGCAATGTGGATCATGCGGTCATTGGACTGATGGATCCCGCGCACGGCCCCTTTGTTCATCGCTCGTGGTGGTGGCGTTCGGAAACCTCCATCCATCAGAAGGAAAAGAAGTTCGCTCCCACTACATGGGGGTTCAAGATGGTGAAACACACACCTTCAACAAACTCCGGCGGATACAAAATCCTAGGCGGCACCCCGACAACGGAAATCAGCTTCCACTTGCCCGGCGTACGCACCGAGCTGATCGAGATCGGCGAAAAATATGTTTTGGGACTGACGAGTGTGACACCCATCACGGAAGTAACGACGGAAGTGACTCATGTTTTTTACTGGACAGTCCCCTGGCTTGGTCTCATCAAACCGTTTCTCGGGCCCTTCGCCCACCGTTTCCTAAAGCAAGACCGGGATATGGTCCTGCGTCAACAAGAGGGACTTCGGTTCAACCCGCGCCTTATGCTGATCAACGACGCCGACGTGCAGGCCAAATGGTATTTCAGGCTCAAAAAGGAATGGGGCAACGCTGCGGCAAACGCGCGGCCATTTGAGAATCCGGTGAAAGAAACAGCCCTCCACTGGCGGAGTTAGGACTTCGGGATAAGACTACACTAGAGTCAGTTGGGAACAGCAATGCAACTCACCAAGCGCATTTCCGTACGCCCAGAATTCAACATTGTATTCGGCAAGCTGGCGCGGTTTCTTCGTTCCATCGGCCACCAGAGGATTAAACGGAAGCGAACATGCTCACTCTTAACGGCGACGAACCTCACCATCGTCGATTTCACAAGTTGCTTCGTTTTTTGGCGCGTATACCAGCCGTCCAATGCAACGATTCTCCAACCCAAGGATTCGGCACAGGGGTGGAGGACAATGACTGGTGGGTCAAGTTCGACATTGATATCGATCATGCGCTCGCCTGGCACGCAGTACAGGAACTTGGATTCGTCCTCAACTACCTTTCCACAAATGAACGTCTTCCCACTGAGTTTAAACCTGTATCGCCACCCCCCTACCTGAACGGCGGACCAAAAGACTATCTTAGCTGGGTTATCGAATGCCCGCTGTCAATGCCACCTGGAACGGTTGCTGATTGGCTAGAGGGGAGGCTTCCCCAACCCGTAGATGATCTGGTTGCCTGGGGTGATGACGAAGACGATTGAGTGGTAGGATTCAACTCATCCTACTCGGCAACAATCTGGCTTCGGATCTCGCCCAGAAAGGCGCCTCTCACAACCACTTCGTCGCCAGCCTTGAGAAAGATGCCTTTTTTGCGCTGATCGGTAATAAGCCGTTCGCGGACATAGCCCATAAACGGCTCATTGCGGAACGAGAACGTAAAGGCCCAACGGGCCGCTTGACGGCCGAGATAAAACGCTCCCGGCGCGAGAAAGAGAACGCCCGCCGGTGTCCCCGTCAGGATCGTCGTCCCGGAGGCAATCTTATCCGTATAGAGATCGACGGATTCGCCACTATGTTTCCATACACCCTTTCCCCCTGTCTCGAGCGTCTTCGCCACAACCCGATCGATATCCCAGATCATTGAGGCCGCCACATCCCGCTGCCGTTCTTCTCCATTAACATGAGTGACAAGTGCGATTTTTTTGTAGAAGTCCCGCCAGTCCCCTAAGGGCACCACCATCCAAGGCCCCGTCGGCAGAAAGCCTGGTTGGCCTTTAGCATCGGCAAAGCCGGCACCCGCCCTTGGATTGTCGATATCGGCCTGACGAACAAGGGTTGCCCGCTCGGTAAAGTCATTCACAACAAAGAACCCAGCCACCGCACCATCGAGATCGCTGGGCAGAGCAATGTCCCGGTCGAACACGACCGCAAGCTCCACTTCATAGTCGAGCAGCCAATCCGGATTGAACACAAGCGTATGCTGATGGGGAGATGGATTGGAGATTTTGGGGAAGATGAACGGCACATCGATATTCGCTTCTTCCCCATGTTCGGCATAGTTCGTCCCCGCCGCGATATTGTATTTCTGGCTCACCACCGGAAGCAGTAATTCTTTGCGGATTTTAGTCAAACGGCCGTTGGCTCTCTGACGCACCGCGCGGGCAAGAGCATCTAGACCAACGGAGCGGACAAGTGAGATCGGATCGTTGGGGTACTGTCCAAGGGCGGCACTCACATCGACACCGGACACATGCGTGTCATCAACCGAGAGAACGGCAAGAGTGTGGATCGTATTTCGAGCTCCAAACTGCGCAAGCGTGAGCGCTTCATCGAGCGGCGCCAGATCTTCCGCCGCACGCGCCGGCACCATCACAACCAACAAGGCTATGACAACTCCGCCGACGCGGGCAGCCAGTGTGACGATTTGATGGGGCATGAACTCTCCTCCCGGTGTTTCCGCCGAAGCTAGCACTCGTCCGGGGCTGACGGAACCGTTTTGGAGGGAGAGAATTGGTAGCGGAGGGCAGACTTGAACTGCCGACACCCGGATTATGATTCCGGTGCTCTAACCAGCTGAGCTACTCCGCCACGGCGCACAATGGGCCTCAAAGGCGAGGTTTGTGACAAAAGGCCCCTTGCCTGTCAAGGTCGTGACACAGGCACCAAGATTCAAGCATTTATCATTCAGCATTTATCCGAGCAACGTAAGCGTATTTCCTGAGGGATCCTTGAAATGAGCGAGTGTGCCGCCCCAGGGTTGTTTCGCGGGCGAACCTGAGAAAGTGACACCCTTGCCAGTCAGCTTGGAATAGACGGCCTCAATGTCATTCACTTGCAACGACACGCCCGCGAACCGTCCGATGAGCTGGGCCTCCTCCGGATCAGTGGCATCCCCTTGTTCCACAATGAGCTGCGCGCCCACGTCAAGCCCGAAGGCGCCCATCTCCTCCATGTCCCAGGCGATTTCAAGCTCCAGTACGTCCTGACAAAAGGACTTAGCTTCACTTAGATTGTTGACGAATATGCGCACACCGAAAAGCTTCATCATCCATCTCCGCATGACTGAGACCCAAAGAGAGCGAAACCCTACACTACCTCACTTAAGTGTGGCGCTCACCCTCATTTGTCTCTTTACGGGCATTTCCGCTTGCGCCCCTCTTTCGCAGAACGCGGGGGAGACCCCATCTCAAGACTCCTGCTCGCCTGAGTTTCCGGACAAGGACGGTTGGCTGGGGGGCGACAGCGCCTATTCCATCCCGCTCACACCTACCAAGTCCATCTGGTTTTTCGGAGATAGCTTCATCGCAACGGCTCCTTCTCAAGAGAGGAGTGACGCGGCCTTCGTTGCAAACACCATCGGCATCTCCACGTGCACGGATGGAAAGTTCCAGATCGACTATACATTTGGAGGAACACCAACGGAACCGATGGATTTTTTTGGCCCCGTCTCCGCAAACATCAGCTACTGGCCCCTCTCGTCCTTTTTGCATGAAGGGCGCCTTTTTGTTTTTCTGCAGCAGGTAAAGCGCCGCTCGGGCGCCGGCGCCTTCGATTTCGATATCGTAGGTGTCGATCTAGCCGAAATTTCGAACCCGCTTCGTCCCCCCTCCGACTGGTTCATAACCTTGAGGCCCATCTATCATGGACAGGACTTGATTCCCGGAATTGCCTCAATCAAGTCTGACCATTACGTCTATCTTTACTCAGTACGCCACACCGCGGGCTCCGCCAACCGGGATGTCCTTCTGCAACGCTTTCGCCTCAAAGACTTGAACGAACCAGAGGCCGAGATTGACGTGACGACGTACCAAAAGGGGGGTGCTTGGGCACCTGCAATTGAACACGCGGCGCCTTTGATGCGAGAAGGCGCAACTGAAATGAGCCTGCGATACGATGAACATTTGAAGAAATGGATTGCGGTCATGCCGTCGGTGAATGCGTTTGCTTCCCACGCCAATTACCGATCGAGCCCCACCTTAAGCGGTCCATGGAGTAAGGCCAGGCCGCTTTTGGCTTATACGGAATTGAAAGATGACTCACCTGACTCAGAGGATGTGTTCTGTTATGCAGCGAAAGAACATCCTCAGTTCGCTCCGGAGAAGCCACGTTCAATTCTTCTGACTTATGTTTGTAACACGACGGATGAGACCGTCTTGACTCGGACCGATCTCTACCGCCCGATCGCCTTACGCGTTAAGCTTCCGTCTTCCGATTAACAATTGGAATAGCGCCCAATACAGATGATGAACGAAGAAGACGAGTTTGTTAGATCTTTTCCGGCCTTGATTGAAAGGACCTCACCATGATCGGCTACATAACTCTTGGAACAAGTGACTTACAAAGGGCAGCCTCCTTTTATGACGCGCTGCTAAGCGTTCTTGGAGCAGAACGCGCTATGGAGATGGATCACATCATCGCTTGGGGCACGAGCGACGGGCAGACGATGCTATGCGCGGCAAAGCCCCACGATGGCAATGCAGCAAGCAGCGGCAACGGCACCATGGTGGCTCTGACCGCCCCATCCCGCGAAATCGTGGATCAGGTTCACGCAAAGGCCATGGAGCTCGGAAGCAAAGACGAAGGCGCTCCGGGCCTCAGAGGGAACAACTTTTACGGGGCCTATTTTCGTGACCTAGATGGCAACAAATTGTGCGTCTTCCGTATGGTGTAAATGGGCCAGGGCCGTCCACGGTCAAGGTGATGCAGCCGAAAGCTTTGCGCTGGAGACAGGAGTTTGAAACAAACCGAAAGCTCCCGATCAGGTAGCGACCGCCTCGCCGCCCAGCTCATTCACCAGCGCGAACACCGAATCGAACGCCCGCTCGAGATCTTCGATTGCATCTGACCGCAACACGAGAATGACCCCGAATGCGCCTTCCCTGTGATAGGGATAGCTGCCGATGGCGATAGAGGGAAACGAGTCCTGAATCTCTCCCAAACCTTTGGCGATGGCCCCTTCCGGCAGATTGACCCGCAGCGACCGGCTCTCGATCTTTCGTCCGCCTACCAACTTATGACGAACGCTCTCAAGCATGGCCCGGTTGATCGCGGGAATACCAGCCATCACGAAGACGTTTTCAATCTGAAAGCCAGGCGCTTTGCTGACCGGATTGTCGATCAAAGAAGCTCCGTCGGGAATGCGCGCCATCCTCTTTCTCGCTTCATTGAACTCGCCGGGCGCATAGTGGGCATCCAAGATCTTCATCGCTTCGGGATGGAAATCGATCCCGACCCCAAACGCCTTGGCAAGTGAGTCAGCCGTAATGTCATCATGGGTCGGACCAATGCCTCCCGTCGTGAAGACGTATGTATAACCGAAGCGCAGCGCATTTATCGCATCGGCAATCGCACCTTCTTCATCGGCAACAACGCGCACTTCTTTCATTTGGATACCGAGATCGCCCAGCCATGTGGCGAAATAAGAAACATTCGTATCTTGGGTACGACCCGAAAGAATCTCGTCGCCAATAACGAGCATCGCGGCGGTCACAAGCTCCGGGTTTTGCGGATCGCTGGGCATGTTTTCGTGCGCTCTTCCATGATGTTTATCTTTCTCGCGACTTGTTCTAAACCGGATGGCCTTAGAGTCCAAACCACCGGCCATCCATGGAATTTCCGTCTCCCCTCGTCCCCGGCATGCTGACGAAAAGATACAAACGATTTCTGGCGGACGTGCGTTTGAAGACAGGAGAAGAGATCACCGCCCACTGCCCCAATCCCGGCGCCATGATGGGGTTACAGGAGCCAAACTCGGCTGTCTGGCTTTCGAAATCTCAGAACAAGGCCCGCAAACTTCCCTTCACATGGGAGCTTGTAGAAACGTCCGGCGGTCTGGTGGGGATCAATACGGCCCACCCGAACCGGATTGCGGAAGAAGCGATCATCTGTGGGGCAATACCCGAACTTTCGGGGTACGAGACCTGTCGGCGGGAAGTTAAATATGGCCAGAACAGCCGCATTGACCTGCTCCTAAGCGGCCACCAAACCGATCAACGCGAGTGTTATGTAGAAGTGAAGAACGTTCACCTTCTCAGAACAGAGAATCTTGCAGAATTTCCTGATTCTGTGACGGATCGTGGCCGGAAGCACTTGCGCGAACTTTCGGACATGGTGGCGGGCGGCTCGCGAGCCGTGATGCTTTTCATCGTCCAACGCAGCGATTGCGAGCGTTTTTCAATCGCCGGTGACATCGATGCCAAATATGCCGCCGCTCTGACCGAGGCTACCGAATCTGGCGTCGAAGTCCTATGTTATGGATGCCGAATTTCAACCACATCGATTGAGATTGATAGGCCTTTAAGCCTCGCTCTGCTATAATAGAAGAAGACAACTCAAGAGAACCGCATGAATTATATCGCCGCCACGGAAAGCCCTGTTCGAAATGTGGGCCATATCAAACTCCACCGCAAGGAAGACTTTGAAGGTATGCGCCGGGCGGGTCGCCTAGCGGCCGAATGCCTCGACATGATCACGCCACTGGTTCAGCCAGGCGTGTCGACGGCCCATCTGGACAAACTTTGCTACGAATTCATATGCGACAACGGCGCAATTCCGGCGTGCTTGAACTATCGTGGCTATACCAAAACGATCTGTACCTCGATCAACCATGTCGTTTGTCACGGTATTCCGAGCGACAAGCCCTTACGCGAAGGCGACATTGTCAACATCGATGTGACGGTCATTGTAGATGAATGGCATGGCGACCACAGCCGCATGTACCCCATAGGTGAGATCAAACGGAAAGCAGAACGTCTCATTGATATTACCTACGAATGCATGATGCGCGGCATCGCGGCGGTTAAACCCAACGCGACCACCGGCAGCATTGGAGCGGAAATTCAACAGTACGCAGAAGGAGAACGATGCTCCGTCGTAACGGATTTTTGCGGCCATGGCCTGGGCCGGGTTTTTCACGATGCACCCAACATCGTTCATTACGGCCGCCACGGCGAAGGCTACGAATTGCGGCCGGGCATGTTCTTTACGATCGAGCCCATGATCAATTTGGGAAAACCGGCGGTCAAGCTCCTCAGTGATGGCTGGACAGCGGTCACAAAAGACCGCTCGCTCTCAGCCCAATTTGAACATTCCGTCGGCGTGACAGAAGACGGCGTGGAGATCTTTACAAAATCCCCCGCGGGTCTGGATAAGCCTCCGTACACAACTTGATAGGCAATGAGCACGGCGAGCGAACGGCCTCACTACACGGGACACCGTGAACGTTTGCGGCAGAGATTCATGTCGGGCGGTGCCGACGCTTTGGCAGACTACGAGCTCTTAGAGCTTATATTGTTCCGAGCTATACCGAGGCGGGACGTCAAACCTTTGGCGAAGACGCTTTTGCAGAAATTCGGCTCATTCGGAGACGTACTACGTGCCGAGCCCGCGCGTCTTCGAGAAGTCCGGGGTTTGGGCGAAAACGCCATCATCGAACTGAAAGCGGTCGAGGCGGCGGCACTAAAGTTGGCACAGGCAAAAGTCCTCAATCGGCCGACCATCTCATCCTGGAACCAATTGATCGATTATTGCACTGCCCGGATGGCCTACAACAAGACCGAAGCCTTCCGAATCCTGTTTCTGGATCGAAAGAACGTCATGATCGCCGATGAGGAACAACAGCAAGGCACAGTCGATCACACTCCCGTTTATCCTAGAGAAGTCATGAAGCGGGCGCTAGAACTTGGCGCGTCAGCGATCGTCTTGGTTCACAACCACCCGAGCGGCGACCCAACGCCCTCGCAAGCGGATATAGAAATGACCAAGAAGATCATTGAAGCAGGCCGTGCGCTGAAGATTGTCGTGCACGACCACCTTGTAATCGGAAAAGGCCGCCACGTGAGCTTTAAGTCGGCGGGTTTATTGTAAGCCGTCGCCAACCCCCACTGGCCACCTACAAGGTACCGGTCGCGAATTCGAAAGCCGTAAGTGTGCTTACTTCGTAGGCGAATCAACAATCTCGCCGCTAACCGGATCAACGACAATCTCGTGCTCTGCACCATCAATGATCACATCGATCCGGTAGACATAGCCGCCAACAAGGGACTCTTTTAGGTTTGCTTCTCTGACGATGCCAGCGAAGCGCGCCAGAGCCAAAGCGATTGCATCGGGCAAACTAATCCGCGAGCGGCTGATGGTCGAAAATTTGGTCTGATTGGACGTTCCGAAAGGAACAAGGCTACGCGTCACATTGCGGCCAACCACAAGACCATTCGCCGGATTGATGTAGATTTGAGATTTGTTCTTTTTGTTCAGGACATCAATTTCATAGTAGAACATGCCCTGCTTTTCCTGCAGCTCGCCACCAATGACATAGCCGCCGTCGGCCACGGTTTCGGCCGTTCTCATCGCCTGAGGCAATGAAATGGTTGCCCGAGAAAGAATTTCATGGCGTTCGGTCGAGCCATTACCAGCCGCCGCCGGACCGCTCATGAACACAACCACGGCAACGAGAGCGCCGGCGCGCCTGATCCAGTTTATGTTCGACAATCTTACTCGCATTATCGGAACCGATAGCTAGTTGTGAACAGCAGCTACTTACGTGGGATCTTTTCCTATCAAATTTACGAGGTCAGCACCACGTAATTATGTCATTCAGCCTGCAATAACATGCCGGTGAAAAACGCCGAGGACCGGCCATTGAGGTAGTTTGAGAACAAAAAGTAAACAATGATTGATCAAAGACTAGGCTTCGAAACTTAAACCATCCTTAAACGGACATCTCAGAACCGGTTGGAAACAGCACACGGACACATAATCCGCGCAGTCTCGATCCGTTTTCCAGGATAAGTTTAGCACCGTGAAGCTCCGCAATCTTAGATACGATTGAAAGGCCCAATCCCGCCCCTTCAGCCTTTGTCCCTTGGACGCGATAGAACCGATTCCAGACATTATCCTTCTCGTCCTCGGGAATGCCGTGGCCACTATCAGAAACGGCCAATTCGATTCCCCTGCCGCTGTTCGACAGGCTGGCCATCACCGTTCCGTTCTCAGGCGCGTACCGCGCGGCGTTATCCAACAGGTTTCGAATCATAATGGACAAACATCCAGGGTCCCCTTGGATCGGTTGCACCGCCTCAGCCTCCAACTCAAGATCGATATTCTTGGCAAACGCCTGCGACGCGATCTCCTGCAACTCTCTTTCAACGATCGGACGCAGATCGACCTCTTCAAGCGTCTGCGAAGTTTCATCAGGGTCAAGACGAGCCAAAATGAGCAGCTGATCTATGACACGCCGAGAACGATCAATACTTTGTTTGATCTTCGCAACGGCGTTGGCCTGATCTTCTTCGCTTTTAGCCCTGCGCAAAACCTCCGTAAACGTCTCTATCGCGGCCAAAGGCGTGCGCAACTCGTGACTGGCATCTGCCGTGAAGCGCCGTTCCCCTTCGATCGCAACATCCAATTTTCCGAAGAAGCGGTTCAAAGCCGAAGTAATCGCCTGGACTTCGCTCGGAGCCTTGCTCGCATCAATCGGCTGCATATCCGAGGGCGAGCGCTTTTTGATTTCTCCCGCCACATGTCGCAAATGCTTAATCCCATGCCAAATCGCCCAATAAGAAAGGCCGAAAATGAGGATGAGCCCTACAGCCATGGGCCCCATGGAGTAGACGGCCAATAAGATCGCCGCATCTTGACTCAAGCTATTCCGCGCACCGACTATCACATCCAATCCGCCAACCCAGTCAATTCGATAATAAAACCGCCAGCGTGATCCGTCGAGTTGCCCGTTTGACGAGCCCGGGCGACCTGCCATTCGATTTTCTGGTGCGGTATCGGACTTTGTGAGGAGATTGGTCCCATCCCACACTTGAAAGGCAAAGGAGCTCAAATTCCCATAGGCGCGTTGCGTCCGTTTTGGCAGGTCCTCAATGCCGCGAAAGTTCTGTTCTCTGGCCTGCTCGGCCCGTAACCAAACGAAATACGCAGCTTGAGACAGCTGGTCGTCAAGAGATTCCGTGATCCGCCGCTCGATATTATAGACTGATGCGCCGACCGAAACGATCCACACAAGAGAGATCAACAAAACCAACGGGACAAAGATCCCGAAATGAATCGAGTCAGCCCACTTTCTTATCGACGATATAACCCACATTGCGAATGGTTCTTATCAGATCCTTGCCCAGTTTCTGCCTGAGATGATGGATATAGACTTCAACAGCGTTACTGCCCGGCTCAGCATCCCAAGGATAGATTGAGCGCTCCAGTTGAGCCTTTGACAAGACGCGCCCGGCATTTTCGAGGAGTTCCTGCAAAACGGCAAACTCCTTGGCCGACAGATCGACCATAACGCCGTCTTTAGTGACCGCTCTACCGGCAAGGTCCACGGCGATAGAGCCATGCTCCAAAATCGGGGCGGAACGTCCGTGCACACGGCGATTGATGGTTCTGATCCGCGCGCACAATTCATCGCTGTCGAATGGTTTGACGATGTAATCATCGGCCCCTTTGTCCAAGCCGACGACACGGTCTTTGAATGTATCGCGGGCGGTGAGCATGATGATGGGAACATTGTTCCCGGCATTGCGAACCTTTTGGAGCACGTCGATCCCAGATTGGCCTGGCAGGCCAATGTCGAGGATGACCATTTCGTAGGGCTCAAGGCCAATAGCGTATTCGGCCTCATTCCCGTCTTGAATGAGGTCGACCGCATAGCCTTCCTCGTCTAAAATCGCTTTGAGACCTTCGCCCAGCAGCTGATCATCTTCGACAAGCAAAAGTCGCATCTGTTGCCTCCCACCAGGTATAATGCGCCCTACATACGAGAATGACCAGCAAAACCGGCTTAAAGTAAAAACTGGCCCGCACAATGGTGACGCACCAATGCGGCAAAGAGAGGACATTCTATGATCCCCCGCTACGCGCGTGATGTAATGACATCGATATGGAGCCCTGAGGCCAAATTCCAGATTTGGTTCGAAATCGAGGCTCATGCTTGCGATGCGATGGCAAACCTTGGGATCATTCCCAAGGAGGCGGCCAAAGCAATTTGGGAACGCGCACACTTTGAGGTCGACCGCATCGATGAAATTGAACGGGAAGTGAAGCACGACGTCATCGCCTTCTTGACGAATGTGGCCGAACACGTGGGAGAGGAGGCACGCTTTCTTCATCAGGGCATGACCTCCTCTGACGTCTTGGACACGTGTTTTGCCGTTCAGCTCGCCCGCGCATCGGATCTTCTGCTGGCGGATCTCCAAGACTTGCTTGCGGTCCTCAAACGGCGCGCCTTCGAGCACAAAATGACCTTGTGTATCGGCCGCAGTCACGGCATCCATGCCGAACCGACCACGTTCGGCCTAAAACTTGCCCAGGCATATGCTGAGTTCGATCGCTGCAAACAGCGATTGACTGAGGCCCGTGAAGAAATCGCTACCTGCGCCATCTCCGGCGCAGTGGGAACATTCGCCAACATTGATCCGCGCATTGAGGAACACGTCGCAGCCCAGCTCGGCCTAAAGCCCGAGACAATCTCGACCCAGATCATTCCACGAGATCGCCATGCACAGTTTTTTGCTGTGCTTGCCGTCATTGCGAGCTGTGTCGAGCGGCTCGCCACAGAGATTCGTCATCTTCAGCGAACGGAGGTCCTCGAGGCGGAGGAATACTTCTCACAAGGACAAAAGGGGTCGTCAGCCATGCCCCACAAACGCAACCCCGTCCTGACAGAGAACTTGACCGGCCTTGCCAGATTGGTCAGAGGTATGGCCATCCCCGCCATGGAAAACGTCGCGCTTTGGCACGAACGGGACATATCGCATTCCAGCGTTGAGCGGAACATCGGTCCGGACGCGACGGTCACACTCGACTTTGCCTTACACAGACTAACGGGCGTCGTCGACAAACTGGTGGTGTATCCTGAAAACATGCAAGCCAATTTGGATCGACTAGGTGGATTGGTCCATTCACAGCGAGTCTTACTGGCGCTAACACAAGCAGGCATGTCGCGCGAAGAAGCCTACTCGGTCGTCCAGAGGAATGCGATGCCGGTCTGGCGCGGAGAAGGTCAGTTTTTGGATCTCTTAAAGCAAGATGCCGACGTCGGAGCCCACCTGAATCACGCCCAACTCGAAAGTCTCTTCGATCTGGGCTATCACACCAAGAATGTGGACTTGATCTTTGACCGGGTGTTCGCAAACAGCGGTTAGAACCCCGGCAACTAACATCCTAGAGCGCCAGATACTCCTTAAGCTTCCTTTTGACTTTGCCGCGATCTGAACCGTGCAAATGGCCGACCCGGTCGGCAACGCCGTCCGGAGGAAGCACGAACAACTCACGCACGCGGATGAAGTGCTCGCCCTCTAAGTTGGTCGGCTTGAGTTTATTGATTTCAAGGTCCATGGCTTCGCGCCCATCGTTCACATCGACAAGGGCGACAACATAATAGCCGCGGTCGGTGGCATGCAATTTCTCCCCGGACACAACCAACACGTGGCGCTTTTCGACAGTCCCTTTCGCGTCCACCACCGCCAAGACGGCTAAGACATCCCACTGCTTTACACTCACCACAGTGTCACCCCTCCCAATCGAGTTCGACTCCCCAAAGACGCGTGCTCAAGAAGCGAAAACTATTTGCTCCAACTCCGTACAGTTTGGCTGTTCAAAACTCGCACACCGCCTTTGCTGATGGTCAAATCCTTGCCGTCAAACTGCCACTCCACGGTATCTTGGGGACCCAAATGCAACTGTTCCGTAAACTGTTTGGATACGACAAGATTACCGTCTTTATCGACTGCTATTTGCCCCCCACTTCCCGTGTCAGATTTGACCCAGCTTTGGACGGTTCCAAGAGCAAGCGGTTTCGCCTCAGGATTGGAAATCTTGAGAACATCGCGATCAACATCGCACTTGAACTTCTTGTACGAACTCATTTTCAACTCCATCAGGGTTTCGTGATCGATAACAATCTCATTGTTCTTGTTAACGATGAGATTCCCCTGTTTTTGGGGCTTCTTCAATTTTTTGAGGAATTGCATTTAACTACTCCACCAATTCCCTTCTGTCCCAACGCGCTCTGAATTGGGCGCTGACGCGATCTCTACGAATTTATCACATGTTCAAGGCCCAAGCACCCACAACCCAGCTGTAAGGCAATCGGCCGTCCGCAGCCTTGATCCAGCGCAATCCTACTCGGTATTGATCTGGTCGATCGCCGTTTCCATCAGAGAGACCATCTGCTCACGGATTTCAGCGTCACTAATCTCGATGTGTTTCTCGTCAAAGTCGCCGCGCACCTTACGAAAGACATCTTCATCGCCGGGTTCTTCGAAATCGGCTTTTACAACTTCTTTGGCATAGGCGTCGGCGGCGTCTCCGGAGATCCCGAGCTTTTCCGCGGCCCACAAACCCAAAAGCTTGTTGCGGCGCGCCTCAGCCTTGAATTTCAGGTCCTGGTCATGAGCGAACCTGTCTTCGTAACTTTTGCGCCGATCGTCAAAACTGGTCATAAGGTGTTATCCCCAAATGTTGCTAAATTGCTGTTGGCTTTCCTACTTCTCCCCCTTATTTATGCGTTGAGTCTTGCTTTCGAAAGACCAAAGTTCGGAATGATTTCCGCTTCTTGAGCTGAAAAGAGTGTGGTCCATGCCGCGTCGCCGCCAAATCTACGAGGGAAAAGCGAAAATCCTCTACGAGGGCCCCGAGCAGGGGACTGTTATCCAATACTTCAAAGACGATGCGACAGCGTTTGATGGCAAAAAGCACGAAGTTTTGGATGGCAAAGGCGTTCTGAACAACAGGATCTCAGAGCATATCATGGTGCGCCTGGCTGAGATCGGCGTCCAGAACCACTTCATAAAGCGGCTGAACATGCGCGAACAACTTGTTCGCCGGGTAGAAATAATTCCGCTTGAGGTGGTGATGCGCAACATCGCAGCCGGCTCTATCGCTAAACGGCTTGGCTTAACAGAAGGCGATGCCCTACCCCGTCCGATCGTCGAATTCTATCTCAAGGATGACAGTCTAGGAGATCCTCTTGTCACGGAGGACCATATTGCGGCGTTCAATTGGGCTTCACCTTATGAGCTCGGCGACATGGCCTCCAACGCGTTCCGCATCAACGACTTTCTGTCCGGCATGTTCGCAGCCATAGACATCCAATTGGTGGACTTTAAGATCGAATTCGGCCGCGTTTACGAAGGAGATGCTGTACAGGTTATTGTTGCCGACGAAATAAGTCCTGATTCGTGCCGATTGTGGGACCGAAACTCCAAGGAGAAGCTCGACAAAGATCGCTTCCGCCGCGACCTCGGAAATGTGATCGAGTCTTATCGCGAAGTCGCCCGTCGATTGGGCATTTTGCCCGAGGATCCCACGCCCCTGACGGCGGTCGAGGACTAAATCTCAATGAAGGCGCGCATCCACGTAACCTTGAAGTCCGGAGTGCTAGACCCTCAAGGCAAAGCCATTGAATCCGCTCTCGGTCACCTTGGGTTTGCAGGAGTAGAGAATGTCCGCCAGGGCAAAGTCATTGAGCTCGAACTGACCGGACGCAGCCGCGAACAGGCCGAGGCGGATCTGCAATCCATGTGTGAAAGGTTACTCGCCAACACAGTCATTGAAAACTACACCATAGACCTCACGTGAGCCGTTCGAAGCACATCCGCATAATGATCATGACCGCAGACCGCCAGCATATGCACGAATGATCTCTATGAAATCTGTCGTTATCGTTTTTCCCGCTTCCAACTGTGACCGCGACGTAGCCGTCGCTTTGCAGAAAGTAACTGGTGGCCAGCCCGTGATGGTATGGCATGGGGATGCACAACTTCCGGAGTGCGATCTTATTGTACTGCCGGGCGGCTTCTCCTACGGCGATTATTTGCGCACAGGCGCTATGGCGGCGCATTCCCCGATCATGCGGGAAGTGAAGACGCACGCTGAGCGCGGTGTCCCTGTACTGGGGATTTGCAATGGCTTTCAGGTCTTAACCGAATCCGGTCTTTTGCCAGGCGCCTTGATGACGAACGCAAATCTCAAGTTTGTGTGCCGGTCCGTTTCCCTTCGCGTTGAGAATACCGATACTCTTTATACTCACAAATACCCAGTAGGCGCCTCAGTTGTCATTCCGGTTGCACACCATGGGGGCAACTATTTTGCAGACGAGGACGCCCTCGACCGCCTCGAAGGAGAAGGACAAGTCGTTTTTCGGTATGAAGACAATCCAAACGGTTCAGCGCGAGACATAGCCGGGATCATAAACTCAAACGGGCGCGTAATGGGTTTAATGCCCCATCCTGAACGGGTGATCGAGCCGGAACTCGGCGGCACGGACGGGATCCCTTTGTTTCAGGGGATAATGGAGCGCTTAGCGTGACCGCAGCTCTGTATAACAACGAAATCTCCCCGTCTACGGTCTCCGAGCACGGATTAAGCGACGACGAATACGCGTTGATCGTTGAGAGGTTGGGCCGCATACCCAATTTGACGGAACTGGGAATCTTTTCGGTCATGTGGAGCGAGCATTGCTCCTACAAATCGTCTCGGCGTTGGCTCAAACACCTGCCAACGGACGGCCCTCAGGTCATTTGCGGACCCGGCGAGAATGCGGGCATTGTCGACATCGGCGACGGCCAAGCCATTGTTTTCAAAATGGAAAGCCACAACCACCCGTCGTTCATCGAACCCTATCAAGGCGCTGCCACCGGCGTCGGCGGCATCATGCGCGATGTCTTTACGATGGGCGCACGACCCATCGCCAACATGAATGCCTTGCGCTTTGGCGAACCCGAGCACGAGAAGACCCGTCACCTGCTCTCAGGCGTTGTCGCCGGGATTGGAGGATACGGCAATTGCATGGGCGTGCCAACGGTCGGAGGCGAGGTCAACTTTCACCCTCGCTATAACGGCAATATTCTCGTGAATGCCATGACCGTTGGTTTGGTCGAGACCGACAAGATCTTCTATTCCGCCGCCAAGGGCGCTGGTAATCCCGTTGTCTATGTCGGCTCCAAGACCGGCCGCGACGGCATTCATGGTGCCACCATGGCGTCGGCTGAATTCGATGACGATTCCGACGAAAAGCGACCCACAGTTCAAGTGGGTGATCCGTTCACAGAGAAGCTGCTTCTGGAAGCCTGTCTGGAACTGATGCAAGAAGACGCGATCATCGCCATTCAAGATATGGGCGCCGCCGGCCTGACCTCGTCTTCTGTGGAGATGGCGAGCAAAGGCGGTGTTGGCTTCCGACTTGACTTGGACCGCGTCCCCTGCCGCGAGGAAGCGATGACTCCCTACGAGATGATGCTCTCCGAAAGCCAGGAGCGTATGCTGATGGTCTTGCAGCCTGGCAAGGAAGAGCTTGCGGAAAAGATCTTCCGGAAATGGGAGCTGGATTTCGCCGTTGTCGGAGAGACCATCCCCGGCAGCAATCTGACGCTTGTGCATCGTGGAAGTGAAGTTGCCGATCTCCCCATCGACTTTCTGACCGACGACGCTCCCAACTATAATCGTCCGTGGACATCCAATGAACCGGTGAAGGATGATATCGCGTTTGACTCCGCCAAGTGTCCCGATCCCGGCAAATGCCTTATTCAGCTGGTCGGTTCACCTGACCTTGCCAGCCGGCGCTGGATTTGGGAACAATATGATTATTCGGTCATGGCGGACACAGTTTCCGGACCGGGCGGAGATGCGGCGGTCGTCCGCATTCACGGCACAAGCAAAGCGATCGCGATCACAACGGATGTAACACCGCGCTATTGTGAGGCAGACCCTTTCGAAGGGGGCAAGCAGGCCGTCGCCGAAGCATGGCGCAATTTGACTGCGGTGGGAGCAACCCCCCTTGCCATCACCGACTGCCTGAATTTCGGCAATCCCGAAAGACCGGAAATCATGGGCCAATTTGTAGAGGCAATCAAAGGCATGGCGGAAGCCTGTGCCGCCCTCAACTTCCCGGTCGTTTCAGGAAACGTATCCCTTTACAACGAAACCAACGGCCAAGCGATTTTACCGACACCGGCCGTGGGCGGAGTAGGCCTCCTTAAGAATTACACAAAGCGGGCATCTATTGGTTTCAAAACCGAAGGCGATGTCGTTCTTCTTTTGGGCTCCACGACCGGCCATTTAGGGGCCTCGTTGTTCGCGCGCGAAGTCTTAGGAAGAGAGGACGGTCCCCCGCCACCGGTTGATCTGGCGGCGGAACGCCGCACGGGAGACCTCGTGAGGGAGATGATAGAAGAAGGTCTTCTCAGTTCGGTTCATGATGTTTCCGACGGCGGAGTTCTTGTCGCCATCACGGAAATGGCACTTGCGGGAGAAATTGGCGCCGATCTGTCCTCGCCCGACGGCGATCCGTACCGCTATTTGTTTGGCGAGGATCAAGGCCGCTACGTCTGCGCTGTGTCCCCACAGAACCTAGATAGGATGGTCTCGATGGCCCAGTCGGCAAGTGTGCAAACCGCGCAATTGGGTCATGTCACGGGAACCGCGATCGCTCTCGACGGCGCCGTACTGGCGCCCATCGGCGATTTGCGCAACCAACACGAAAGTTGGCTGCCAGATTACATGGGCACAGCCGAGTAACGCATAGGGTTGATCCCGACCCCTTATCTGAGGTCCCGACGTGCAGCGGGTGGACGAGACTTCGCCTACGGGGTGGTCTGCTGTTCTTGTCCCGTGCCGTTCATGATGGCCTCTAAGTCCATCTGTGTGCCATCAGGCAGGGTCGGCAGCGCGGTCTCTGAGATCGTCACATCCTCGCCGACTTCATAAGCGTCTTTCGGACCCCCATTTTTGCGGCTAACGGACGTGGCAACTTGTTTCATCTGCATACCCATCATATTGACGTCCATAGCCAGCGTTAAACCGTCCTGGGTTACACACTGCTCGGCTCCCATCTGCGCGATCGTCCAAACGTCGCACGTCTCGCCGGCAATCTCGCGTGTGTCACCCGTCTTCACGCCACCCATAGCCGTCATGAAGTCTTCACCGACCTCCATGGGATCTTTCCCGTCAAACGCCTGAGCAAGATTATCATACATCGGGTTATCGATCCGCATTCCTGTATTGGTCGCAAGATTGATGGTCGTGATTTCCCGGCCCTTTGTGATCAGACGCTCTTTTGTGACTTGGCTTATGCCCATGACCGACATGGACGCATCTTTGATCTGCACCTGATGATATCCCCAGTCCTTAGAATGGTGAGTCAATGTTCCCGTATCCATGCCGGAAAGCTCATAAACGATCGTGAACTGCTTAACGGGATGGAGCTTGGGATTCTTTGCCGGCGTCCCGTCGGTAGACGAACGATCTGCCGCGGCGACCTCCTTTGAAGACTCCTCAGTCTTCGAAGTGGCGCCTTCATCCTCGCTTGAGTCCGAACAGGCCGCCAGGCCAAGAATGCAGAGCGAAGAAAAAAACACCCTTAGCTGCTTTGTACCAGACATAATCCCGACTCCCCTTTCAATTGTTCGCATTGGTGGTGATTGTACCTAAGATCCTCAAAAGAGGATTAAGCTCTTTCTTTGGCCTTGAGGAAAGTAAGGTCCGGCCATTTCTCTTGCGTGTAGTTGAGTTCCCAGGCGCTGGCGGCCAGAAACACGGGAGAACCATCCCGGTCCTCCGCCATTGCGCCCTTGTTGGACTCGATGAACTTTTTCACGTCGGTTTCATTCTCAGCTGAAATCCAACGGGCCATTTCAAACGCAGACACCTCAAAGTCGATATCGAGGCTGTACTCCTGCGAGACACGGGTTTTTAGGACATCAAGCTGCAATTGACCCACAACACCTACAATCCAGTTCGCGCCGATCAGCGGCTTAAACACCTGGGTTACCCCCTCTTCCGCAAGGCTCTCAAGGGCTTTGCGCATATGTTTTGATTTCATGGGGTCAAGAAGCCTAACACGCCGTAGAATTTCAGGCGCGAAATTGGGAATCCCCGTAAAGACGATATCTTGAGCCTCGGACAATGTGTCTCCCACACGGATCGTGCCGTGATTAGGGATCCCTATCACATCCCCTGGCCAGGCCTCCTCAACCAGCTCTCTATCCTGCGCAAAAAACAAGATCGGGTTGTGGATACCGATCTGTTTTTGGGTACTGGATTGATAAAGGCGCATACCCCGTTTGAATTGGCCGGAAACCATCCTCATAAACGCAACACGGTCCCTGTGATTGGGATCCATATTGGCCTGCACTTTGAACACGAAACCTGAGACTTTCGTCGATGCCGGATCGATCTCTCCGGTCTGGGACATTTGCGGCCGAGGCGAAGGTGCCCACCGTGCAACGCCGTCCAGCAAAGTACGTACAGCGAATTTCCTCAAAGCACTGCCGAAAAAAACGGGGGTCATATGCCCGCCAAGATAAAGCTCATGGTCGAGAATTGGATACCCATCTCGCACGAGTTCGACTTCGGTTGTCAGCGTTTCGAGCTCATCTTCAGACAGATAGTTCGCAATGCTGTTTCCATTCAGCTGAATGGAGTCCGCTTGTTCATCTCCGTCGCGATTGAACGGATAGAAGACGTCGTCTACAAGATCTTGCGCCCCCTTAAACTCGTTACCGGAACCCAACGGCCACATGACAGGCGACACGTCCAGTGCGAGCTTGTCGGCGATCTCGTCAAGAAGATCAAAATGCTCGCGCGCTTCACGGTCCATCTTGTTAATGAATGTGATAATGGGAATGTCACGCAGCCGGCACACCTCAAACAATTTTAATGTCTGAGCCTCAATACCCTTCGCCGCATCTATGACCATGATTGCCGAGTCCGCAGCCGTCAGTGTACGGTAGGTATCTTCGCTAAAGTCTTCATGGCCAGGCGTGTCGAGAAGATTGAAGATGATATCCTCATACTGAAAAGTCATCACAGCCGTCGTCACGGATATGCCGCGATCTTGTTCGATCTTCATCCAGTCCGACTGCGTGCGCCGCCGTTCACCTTTGGCGCGGACCTGACCGGCCATGCGGATCGCGCCGCCGAGCAACAACAGATTTTCGGTCAAAGTCGTCTTGCCGGCATCAGGGTGCGAGATGATCGCAAACGTCCGCCGGTCTTGAATCGGATTGCCAGTCGCCAACCCTGGCGCGCGCTGACTGGCCGCCGGATCGACCGTCGTTTCCGCCATCCCTTTTCCCTTTCTGAAAGCCACCGCCGCTGGAAGGAGCTGCCTGAAGTGGACCGTCTCTAAAGGCCTTATCTAACGTTCCCGCCGGTCCATCGCAAGGTCCTCAAAATCAAGGCAAACCAAGCGTCCTGAGGTGCCACGCCCTCAGGAAAGTGTTTGCTCCCTATGCCCACAATTCAGTATTGGATTAACCGGCACCGTCCACAACCGCCCTTACATCTCCAATTCGATGGGCTCGTCAATGAAGTGGCGGCCGTTCTTGTCTTCGATTTCGACTATCCAAAGATCCGGATCGTAAGACACTTGCTTTTCGATATAAGCGAGACAGGTCTCTTCGGACGCGGGGTCCGCTGAGGGGGCGGCAAGCCAAACCCGATTTCCGTCACCGTCAGTGGCAGACCTGTACAGCAGCGAAAATCCATTCAAATAGTTAACCTTTACGATCACGCTTCCCGCCTCTTCGAACCCCTTTCGGGCAACAAAAGCGGGAACATCCGCAACGGCGCAGCGGCGCAAAAGGGCCTGAACCCAGATTTTTGTCTTAAGGCGCACTGTCATACTGATTTGCGGTCCGATAACGCTTGGATGAAACTTAGCGGTAAGAGTTTACCGGGTAATGTCGCACGCGAGTCTAGGTTACTAAAAGAAAAAGCTGGTTTCTGCGGACATGCCGAATTCGCCCTCATCGACCGCCGATGGCCTTCTTCACGCCACATCCGAAGCTGTCGCGTTTTGGGACGCCAACGACGTTTTGGTGGAATACAACTACCTTTTCGAGGAACTGTTTGGCGATATCGCTCCCATTCAAATCGGAGTGACGACATTTGAGTCTCTTCTGCGCCTTGCGGCCAAACAGCAGTTCTTTCGGATGGCACCGAATGTCGAGACATGGATCAATGAGCGCCTGAAACAACACCAATCGCCCCCGTATCAGGAGATCTTGTACACCTTCGACAATCGGCACTTTGAAATCAGAGAAAGACTGCAACCCAATGGCTGGCGGCTCACTCTTTTGAAGGACATATCTCAACAAAAGCGCTTGGAATCCAATGCCATACACGCCGATCTCACCGGCAAGCGCCATCAGGCGGTCATAGCGAAAACACGCGGTCAGATCGCCGAGCTACGCGAAGAGCTGCAAAACCGCGACGACCTTCTGGTGGCCAAAGAAAAGCAAATCAGCCAGTTCCAACGAACGACGGATTTCTTGGTTGCATCGCTCACCCGGGACCTGCGCAACCCTTTAAACGCCATTATCAGTTTTGCCGATTTCATACGGTCTGAAGTTTACGGCCCCTCTGGAGATGCCCGCTATCGAACCTACGCGGACATGGCCACGAACACGGGGTCCCGTCTAATTGAGATTATGGATCAGCTGTCTTACCTGATGAAGGTGAGTTCCGACGACCCCAAACTCTCTCCCACATCCGTCCGCATTAAAGACTTATGTGGGGCCGCACATGAGGCCTTGGTGTCCAAGATGGACACCGCCCCTTCTTTGCATTTCCAAGAAGGCAGTGAGGACATTCAAGTCTACGTCGACGTTGCGCTTGCGAGCACGGCAATCGAATTCACGCTCCGCGGATTATTTACTCAGTACACACCGGCGAGCTTTAAAGTCCATGGAGCCGCGTCGAAAGAAGGCACCATCATCACTCTCGAGACCAGCGGACAGCAAACGGTGGTCTCCGCGGAAAACGACACTGATGGCCCCGAAGGAATAACGGCCGGGTCCGCGCAGCTTTCAGGACGGTCTTCCGCCCAATTGTGTTTCGCAATAGCCGAGACGCTCGCTGGAAAGGTAAACTTGGAATTCACCACGAATGAAGTGTCCTCGGATTCCGCGTGTGCCCGCCTTCGCTTTCCTCACAAATAACGTTACTCAATTCACTTTGTGATCTGCACCCTGACTTAAATGAAGTTGGGAAATTAACCCAACCATGGTTAAGAAAGGTTCTCCGAAAGGCCGCAGTTTTTATAAGATTGCTTCACATCACTTCAATGGCATCAATGTAGAGTTCAAAGAGAGTAGAGTTACGGGTGGTGTCATGTTCCTTATACGACTTATATTTTGGGTGACGGTTGTCGCAATATTCTTGCCGCCTGACCTGCGCGAAGAGATATTCTCATTTGAAACCCAAACGCACGAGGTCGGGCATGCAGACGAGTCTCAATACTCGTCCTCTTCATTCGATCCGGCAGGCGCCGACCGGCTGGTGCCGTACATCGTCGAAACAGCCACGACATTTTGCGAACGCCAACAGATGGTGTGTCAGCTCGGAGACGCAGCCCTGATTTGGGCCCATGAGCAAGCTGTTGTGTTGTCTGGACATCTCCACTTATGGCTCCAGGAAACATTGGAGGCACGCCAGGACATTAAGGCGCGACCCGTATAGACTGGCAATCACTGGGACGATTTGAGCCCGGGTGCATTTGCCTGAGAGAAGTAACCAACTTCAAATCGATACGGCTTCATGCTTGCACTTTAGGCAAATAGCAATAAGTAAAGGGCAACAAAATCGGAAACGCAGGCCGATCACAGCTCTTGTGGACGAATAGGAATTTGGTCTGGATTCTCATGTTAAACGCATGAGAGTCTTGAACACTCGTCCCATCAACCGGCTTTCGCGTCTCGCCCTAGGGGGAAATGATGAACCAAGGCGTTTTCACGCTCGAGACTGATGTGACCATCCGCTTTGCTAGCGTTGATGATGCGGAGCAGATTGTCGGTCTGCTGCAGGAACTGGCAGCGTTTCACGAACGAGAACATCTCGTCAAAACGACGGTGAAGGACATTATCCGGGACGGCTTCGGCGAAGATCCCCAGTTCGAGTGCGTTGTCGCAGAGGCCAGCGGGTCCATCGTGGGAATGGGCATGTTTCGTCCGACCTATTCCGCCTGGGCGGCCAGCCGCGGGCTCTTCATTGAGGAATTGGTTGTCGCCGAAATTGCGCGGGGCCATGGGATCGGCCATAAGATCGTTAGAGAAGTTGGACGAATCGCCCGCGAACGCGGTTGTGAACATCTTGAACTTAACGTTGTACATGCCAACCCCGCCAAGGATTTCTATGACCGCTTTGGCTTTTCCCACGTTGAGGATGTATTGACCTACAGACTGAGTGGGAAGCGGTTCGATCGCCTCATGGACCTTCCGCATCTCGACGGCGATGAGTGAAACCAGATCGATAAACAGTTTGATCGAAGACTTTGAATTCCTAGACGACTGGGAAGACAGATACCGCTATGTCATCGAATTGGGCAAAACGCTTCCCCCCCTCGCGGAATCTGAAAAAACAGACGCAACAAAGGTTCGGGGGTGCGTGAGTCAGGTTTGGCTGATCTCAGAGTCTGACAGTCAATCATCAGATCAAATCCGCTTTCGCGGCGAAAGCGATGCTCACATCGTTCAAGGCCTGATCGCAATCTTACTTGCCATGTATGATGGCAAAACTCCTGCGGAAATTTTGGGCATCGACGCCACCCAAACCTTCCAAACACTTGGGCTCGACGAGCACCTCACCCCCCAACGTTCAAACGGCTTGGCTGCTATGGTGGGGCGTATCCGCGCAGACGCCGAGGCCGCGCTCGCATAAGATCCTAAAATCCACAACCGCCAAAGACTTGGCAGATGTCTCGCCAAAGGGGCGGTGCGCCGACTCACCATACTTTTTATCATCGATTAAATTTTATCATTGATAAACAATATAAAGAGTGCCATGGTGCTCTCATGGCTCTCGACACACGAACTCTCAACATGGAAAAGCGGCGAAAGCGCATTCTCGCAGAAGCGCGGCGCGTCATCGCTGAGGACGGCTTTGAGGCCCTCAACACGCGCTCCTTAGCCAAGGCGGCCGGTGTAACCGCACCTACCCTGTACAATTTGATCGGCAGCAAAGCGGAAATCGTTAAGGCGCTGATGCTGGAAGCGGTCGAGCGGATTGAGGACCGACTGACAGCCTTTGAAGACACAGACCCGCTGGATATGGCAGAGGCCGTTGTTATCCAGTCGACCGATTTGTTTGGCCAAGACGAAAACTACTACAAGGCCGCAGTGATCTCTGGTGAGCGTCTGATGCCTCGGAACAAGACCTCCGCCACTCTCATCGATGAACGCTCCATACAAATGGCGCAAAAGGCATGCCGCGCGGCGATCGCACAAAGCCTCCTGAGAGGGAATGTGTGTGCGCGCTCATTAGGCGAACAAATGTATATCACCTATTGCGGTCCGTTCAGACAATGGGCCCACGGCGCGATTGGCCTAAAGGAATTTCGCCGCCAGGCTTTGAGAGGTTTTTACATGACACTCGCCTGCGATGCCGTTGAAACGTTCAGAGAGCTTTTGCTTCAGAAGATAAATGATCTCGAGACCGCCCATTTGGAAAAGGCTGGGTAATGGCATGACCTACTTGATATCGAAGATATTCTATTTCGGGCCGCTCATTTTTGCCTTTGGCTTTGTCATGCCACTGACCGCCCAGATCCTCGAACAAACCGGTTGGAATTCGCCTTTAGGTCTCACACCCCTTCTCGCCGGATTTGTACTCGCTGCCGTCTGGGGAACAATCGCCCAAATTCGCGGGAGGTGGATATGAACATCGCACACAAGCCAGACGAGCTCCTATCTGGCGTTGAACTCTCAACTTTGTCCGACAAGGAACTAATGAAGCTTGAGCGTCAAATTGCCGAGCAGCATATTGGAAAAACGCCCTGGCTGGCGATTGTTTGGGGGTTTTCGAATTTAGCCGTTTGGCTGTCGCTCTGGCCTCTCGTTTTTTTCGGTGTGATGCCGCTTTGGCTGGGCTTTCTGATCGCGACTGTGAACGTGTCGATCTGCTACCTGCCCTCTCACGAGGCGCAACATGACATCATCGCCAAACCGGGCGAACCTCTCCGCTGGTTGAATGAAATGCTGGGACATCTGTCCACCATTCCTCTCGCATTCCCATATCGCTACTTGAAGGTGACCCACATGGAACACCACAAGAACGCGAACCATCCGGACCTCGACCCCGATTATGGAACCCATGCTTCAAACCCGTTGGCGGCGATATGGCAATCGATAAAAATACGTCAACCGCGAATGGAAGGCTTCACGGACTCCTATGCAAAAACCGCGCAACGGGTTGGCCGCGCAGACGTAATCGGCGATGCCGTCATTTATACGCTGGCGTTTTACAGCATACTGATCGGACTCGCTTGGTCTGGACATGCGCTCGAGGCAGCTCTCCTCTGGTGGCTTCCCCGGCATATCGGGCTCACCTACATCCAATATTATCTCAGCTGGGCGCCCCATCATCCGGGCACGGAAACGGGCCGGTATAAGGACACTCGTAGTTTCAAGTCGCTCTTTGGCAATATCGGCTCAGCGGGCATGCAATATCATATTGTCCATCATTTGCACCCGCGCATACCGCTCTATCGGACACCCCGGGCCTACTGGGAGATGAAGCCTATTCTCGAAGCCCGCGGCTGCGAAGTACACGAATTATAGGTTTTTCTTAGCGAGAAAAAGGCCATGAAACACGATCTACAAGTCCAAATACTCAAAGAGTTGATGCGCCAGATCGATGACGGAAAGAACATCGACGCAGGCGTGCAGTACAAAGTCCCAACATCGATTTACGCCGATCAGGATCTCGCCAAAAATGAATGGGACTCATTTTTTAAGAACCACCCGCAAATGATAGGCCTCTCTGGAGATTTACCGGAACCAAACAGTTTCTTGACCGTCAACGATTTTGGCGTCCCGGTTATTGCTACACGCGACAAAACGGGCAGATTTCGCGCCTTCCTAAACATATGCCGCCACCGCGCCACACGCGTTGAGACGGATCAACGCGGAAAGCGAAAGCTCTTCGTTTGTCCTTTCCATGCTTGGTCCTATTCGACGGCCGGCGAACTCGTAGTCGTTGCCGATGAGAGCGACTTTGGCGACGTTGACAAATCGTGCAGAGGGCTGATCGAATTGCCGGCTGCTGAAGCCGGTGGGTTGCTGTTCGTCCATCCGCAGCCGGATGGAGAGCTGGATGTCGAAGCCCTTCTCGGGAAGGAACTGCTCGACGAGATCGCGTCGAATGGATTCGATGAATTAGTGTTCGGAGCGGACAAAACACTGGACATGAAACTCAATTGGAAACTTGCCAACGACACGTTTGGAGAAACCTATCACTTCCAAAAACTCCACAAAGACACGCTGGGTCAACTCTTCATCGGCAACAACACGCACTATGAGGAATTTGGCCGCAACCACAGATTTACCACGGCCAATCTCGGAATTCATGAGCTCCGTAACCAGCCGGAACAAGAATGGCAAATTCAGAAGGGCACATTTGTCGGATATCACCTGTTCCCCAACATCGAAATGTTCTGGGTGGGTGACACACTCTCGTTAATTCGCATTTATCCTGACGCAGACAATCCTGGGCGCTCGATTTCGCAAGTCTCCATCTACTATACAAAAGAGGCCTATGAGCAGGCCATCTCTTTGGACGAAGATGCCCGCGCACAGGCGGTCGAAGACACCTACAAATTTGACACAACCGTTAGCCCATCCATCGAAGCCTCCCTGGAAGTCTTCACAAGTACGATCGAACAGGAAGACTATGTGATGGGTGAGTTTCAGCAGCAGGCCGCCGAAAGCGGCCTCGCCGGAGAAGCGATCTTTGGCCGCAATGAGCCGGTTCTACACCACTTCCATCGCTCCTACCGCGAGGCATTAGGCCTGCCCCATTTCGAGCGTGTCGAAACAACCGCCCATTGACAAAGTGCCTGGCAAAAGATCACAAGGACTAATCCGTGACCATGCGCTGCGACCGTCGTTGCACGGAGCGTAATACTCGAGGTTCGTGCGCTATCTGCTAATAAAGTCCCACGGCAAGCAAGCGAAGTGAGACTCTCGCATCCAGGCTACGATACAGCCTGCCGCCCCTTGGCCGCCTATGACGATGTATCGCAAGCCGCGTTCTTTGACTTGTGTGTGTTGAGGTCAAACAAGAACCAAGCATAGCAGCGACTAAACACGCCGTTTAAAATCAGCATAAGGGCGATGATCGCGACGAACCACTCAACAATTGTCACTTCGGGCCGGAACATCAAGAAGCCAAGCAGCGCTATTCCGATTGTGAAGCGGATGCCACGTTCGATATTCCCCAAATTTCTTTCAATCATGATCAATTGCTCCATATTTGTGCGCTACCAAACAGTGTCCGGGCCCGCAGGAGAAAAAGAGCTCGCGTCACCTGCCGAGACCTGATGAGCTTGGCAGCGTTCTATCATCTGCCGGTATTTCCCGACTGTTCACGCATAAGAACGAAGTCGCCGGCACATTGGATCATCTGCCAGCATTGATGCCATGGAGCGCGAATCGGTCATCAAACCAAGAAGAGTCCTCCAGATCAAAGACACTTCGCTAGAGCGTTTCCAGGTGAAGTGGAATCCGGTTCACCGTCAGGAAACGCGCAAAACAAGGAATCTGGAGCCGTTTTGTGTTTCCGTCAAAACCAAAAC
>JANQPV010000027.1 GCA_028285305.1 Alphaproteobacteria bacterium
ACCAGCGACCAATGTCCGTTAGAGCGTTTCCAGGTGTGAGCTTAAGAGTCGATTGATCGAGGATCAATCGACCAAGCGAACGGAATCGTTCGGCGCGAATGCGCCTCACCACCGTCAGGAAACGCGCAAAACAACGAATCTCGAGCCGTTATGTGTTTCCGTCAAAACCAATACGGCTCTAGTTGCAGAGGCGTTCGCGTGGCAGTGTCCGATGGATGAGAACGATGGGTAAGAACGGTTGGATCGCGGTTTCGGGAATCGTAGGGGCGACCGCGGTCGGTCTCGGAGCCTTCGGCGCCCATGGTCTGGAAGATACACTCAGTAAACGTTATTTGGCTGCGTTCAATACCGGGGCCGACTATCAGCTTCTCCACGCTGTTGCATTGTTGGGCGTTGCCGGACTTGCTTCGGAGCGTATCGCACAAGTCGCAGGCCTTTTGTTTCTTTTGGGAGTCTTGCTCTTTTCGGGTTCACTTTATCTCCTTGCGTTTGTTGATCTCGCCTGGTTCGGGCTCTTAACGCCTTTGGGAGGTGTTTGCTTCATCGCGGGTTGGCTGACGCTGGCAATTGGGGGTGTCTCAACTCGATTTACTTCTTAACTGCTGCCTGGCCGGAGGGACCAATGACGCTACAAGATGCCCTGCTCTTTGCGAACGAAGCGTTCTATCAGGCCTTCTCGGCGCGAGATGCCGATGCGCTCATCGAATTATGGGACGACCAAGAAGAGTGTATGTGCGTTCATCCGGGCTGGAACGCACTCTTTGGTGTCGATGCCATTATTCACTCGTTTGAGTCCATTTTCTCAGGGCCGGCGCCGCCCCAAATTATCTGCCACGTGGCCAATTCCACGATCATGGACGGTTCGGGGATTGTTGTTTGCTATGAAGAAATCGGAGCTCAGGTTCTTGTCGCGACAAACGTCTTTAAACAGCGCGGTTCGAAATGGCTGCTTGTTCTTCATCATGCGGGGCCCGCACAGTTCCTGCCCAAGCAGACAGCATCCGAGGATGATCCGCGACGTGCCAACTGATAACGACGTTGCCATTGACCGTCGGCTTCAAAAAACTGTTGTCGTGGGACCACGTTCTGTCCTACAAACGGCGAGCTAGAGTGACAATCTGTCAGGTAAAGGCCCTCCATCCGGCCCCGCTGTTGAGAGTAAAACCCGATTGAATGCTTCACCAATGAGATGACGGCCCGTCTTCGGAATGGCGCCAATGATAGAAAATTGTGGCCATGCTAGAGACAACCCTCCGGACCGAAACTCAACCTGGCGTGGGCGAAACTCTGACCGAAACGCCTGTCGATCATGGGCCGGTCACCACTCAATTCCGGCGTCCCCTTTCCATTGCACTTTTGTCTTACCGCTCGGCACCACATACGGGCGGTCAAGGCGTCTACGTAAAGCATCTGTCCAAGGCACTTGTTGATTTGGGACACAGGGTCGATGTCCTGTCCGGCCAACCATACCCGGAACTCGATTCCAGGGTGGGCCTCGTAAAACTTCCATCTCTTGATCTTCATGCAGAGGAAAATGCGGTCACCGCCCTCCGTCTGGCTCACTTTCGCGATCCTTTAGACGTATATGAATGGTATGCACACGTGTCGGGCATGTTTCCCGAACCGTATACGTTCGGCCGGAGAGCCTTTCGATTTCTTGAGAAGAACCGTGCACGTTACGACATTGTCCATGATAATCAGTCATTGTCCTGGACACTCCTGAAACTTCATCGACTAAATCTCCCTGTTACAGCAACAATTCATCATCCGATAACGAAGGATCGGAAGATCGATCTCGATGCCGAACCGCATATCGGTATCAAGCTCTTGATACGGCGCTGGTACTCCTTCTTGGAGATGCAAAAGAAAGTGAGCCGGCGGCTAAACCATATTGTTACAGTTTCCGATCGCACGCGGCAGGATGTGTCCCAGGAATTTCGGGTCTCTACCCACTCCATGGAAGTTATTCATAATGGTGTCGATACAGACTTATTTGCACCCGACTCGTCGACTCCGCGACTGAAGAACCGACTGATCACAACGGCAAGCGCTGACGTACCTCTCAAGGGTTTGAATTATCTCATCAAGGCCTACGCGCAGCTGCTCACGGACTATCCGGATCTCCAGTTGCGCGTTATTGGACGATTGCGAGAAGGCCATACGTCTAAACTGCTCGACCGATTCGGACTGCGGGACCGCGTCCAATTTGTTTCCGGACTTTCAGACGAGCAAATCGCACGTGAGTATGCCCAGGCAACCATTGCCGTATGTCCATCCGTCTATGAAGGGTTTGGTTTTCCCGCGGCGGAAGCGATGTCGTGCGGTGTTCCCCTTGTTTCGACGGATGGAGGGGCTCTGCCCGAAGTCGTCGGCGATGCCGGTCTGCTTGTTCCAACGAAGGATCACCTGGAATTGGCGGGCGCCATTCATAGTCTTCTTTCGGATCCTTCAAGACAACTGGCCTTTGCACAACGGGGACGTGCACGCATGCTGAACACTTTCAGTTGGCGCCATGCCGCAGAGAAATACGTGCAGCACTACACAAAAGCGATCGCCGATGCTCACCGTTAATCTAGACCGGCTTGAAATAAAGGACGGGGACGTCGTCCTCGACCTGGGATGCGGCGAAGGGCGACATATGCATGGTGTCTTTTATGCCGCCAATACCTACGTGATCGGCATTGACCTTAACCTTGAGGATGTGCAGCGGACGGAGCAAAGCTTCACGGAACTGACATACTATCAGGAGAAGCCTGATTCAAGGTTTGCGCTGGCCGTCTCCGATGCCCTCAAGCTGCCATTTGCGGACAACACGTTCGACAAGATCATCTGCTCCGAAGTGCTGGAGCACATTGTTCAATATGAAACGGCGCTTACGGAAATCGATCGTATCCTCAAACCGGGCGGTACGCTTGCGGTCAGCGTTCCTCGGGCCTGGCCGGAGTGGATTTGCTGGAAGCTCAGCAGCGATTATCCGAAAACGCCGGGCGGGCATGTACGGATCTTCGATGCTAAAGCTCTTCGGACAGACATTGAAAGCCTGGGGCTAACGTTTGACCGCAGGCATTGGGCCCATGGTCTCCATTCTCCCTATTGGTGGTTGAAGTGCCTGTTCTGGAAGAGCCAAGAGACCTCACCCCTCGTTCAACTCTATCACAGGTTCCTTGTCTGGGATTTGATGAAGAGACCTTGGTTGACCCAATTGTTAGACAAGATTGCGACGCCCATTATGGGAAAAAGCATCGTCCTTTACTTCTCAAAGAAAGCGAGCGCGTGAAAAAAGCCAACTCCAACATACAAGCATCCGCATCCGGCCTACCTGATATTCGGCCTGCGGCCGAACGGATCGCGTCGCTGCAACTTGATGACGGTGCTATCCCCTGGGTCGAAAATGGCGTCATCGATCCGTGGAATCATATCGAAGCCGCTATGGGCCTTTCCGTGGCCGGATACTTTTCCGAAGCAGAGCGAGCCTACGGCTTTCTGAAAGAACAGCAGCTTGCGGATGGATCGTGGTGGGGAGAGTATGGTAATGCAGTGCCGCTGAGTGACCATACCCACCTTGGGCGAGATGGCGCACCCGTGATGCGTGACACGAATTTTTGCGCATACATCGCGACCGGTGTTTGGCATCATTATCGGGCCTCGGGTGACCGTGGGTTCCTAAACCGAATGTGGCCAACCGTTGAAAAGGCCATCGAGTTTGTCCTGTCCCTTCAATCCGATCACGGGGAGATCGCGTGGGCCGCCGATGTGGAGGGCCCCTCGGCGACGGACGCTTTGGTATCTGGATGCAGCTCAATCTACAAAAGTTTGAGTTGTGCGGTGCATATCGCGGATAGTTTGGATAACGATATATCCCGGTGGACTCGCGCGAGAACGAAACTTGGAGTCGCTCTTAGAACCAAACCCGAACGGTTCGATCGTACATGGGAAAAGAAAGACCGTTTCTCAATGGATTGGTACTACCCTGTATTGACCGGGGTTTTGTCAGTTGAAGAAAGCCGTGCACGAATCGATACGTTTTGGCATAAGTTCGTTGTCGATGGACTTGGATGCAAGTGCGTGGTGGACGAGCCGTGGGTTACGGTGGCGGAGTCTGCCGAATTGGCCATGGCGCTGATGAGAATTGGCTACCACGACGAAGCGAGGGAATTGCTGTCTTGGGCTGAGAAATGGCAAGATGCGGACGGTGCGTATTGGATGGGTTATCAGTATGAAGAGCGCATCTTATGGCCAGAGGAAAAACCCTCTTGGACGTCTGCGGCCATGCTCTTGGCTTATGACGGTTTGTATCATCTGACCGGTGCGGCCAATGTTTTGACGTCCGACTGGACAGCGAACCCGGCTACACGCCGCCGAGCTCCGGAAAGTCTTGTCCAATCCTCATTAACTCAGGCGTCTGAGTATACGTAGGCTTTCTACTGCGCTTTCTTCCTTGAATATCCCTGATGCCAGCGCCAGGGAGTAGATTTCAAAGGGGGGACGCCCACCGTCCTCTGGATTTGGGAAGACATCATGGATCGCGAGGATCCCGCCCGGTTGAACCTTGGGCGCCCACACCCGGTAGTCCGTGAGCGCGGCCTCTGATGTGTGCCCACCATCTATGAACAACATCGAGAGCGGCGACTGCCAGTATCGGCCGACAGTGCCGGAATGCCCAATGATGGGAATGACCGTCCCCTCGAGACCGCTCGCTCTCAGCGTGCGCCTAAGCTGGGGGAGTGTGTCCAAAGCTCCGGCGTCCGCGTCCCAGAGCGCCGCATCATGATAGTCCCAGCCGGGTTGATTTTCTTCCGAGCCGCGATGGTGGTCGACCGTGAACAAAACACTGCCAACGCGCCTGCACGCGGTTCCGATATAGACGGAAGACTTTCCGCAATAGGTTCCTATTTCCAGAAGGGGGCCTGAAGGCGCGGCTGAGAGTGCCGCTGCGTAGAGCTCGCGGCCCTCGTCTGGATGCATGAATCCGGGAATCGCCTCAACATCAAGGGGCAGTTCCATAATTTGAGCATTCTCCCTTTCTCCGCAGTGCAGTTAAGTATCTGCCGTAACCAATCAGAAAGCAAATTGGCCAATGATCGCCGCGGTGGCCACCAAAGGACTAATCCATGCCAAGCGCGTCAAATGAAGCCCAAATTGACCCTACTCCGGAGGACTTTGATACCATTCTCGAAGCGGTGATGGAGACGCCCCGCGGGCGGTGGTTCATGAATGAGTATGCGAAACGCCGGCGCGTCGCTGATACGGAGCAGATCTTGTATAAGCTTGAACGGCTTTCCGGGACGATTGAAACGTTGTCGGAGGAAGCAAGTAAGCTGCCCCGGACTTCGAGTGAATGTTTTGCCGACCGGCTCCGCAGTATACGAGACCTTTGCTCCGCGGCTCTTCCTCCCCAGGCTCAAACGAGTGCGGACCTCTACGGTCTGCAAGCAAAGTTTCAGCAAAGCGCGAAAGACATGCAAGAGGCGGCCGAAGCTATCCAGGACTTGACCGCGCGCGTCACCGACAGGCAAATCGACGACGACTTCTGTGCCGAGCTGCAAAGCTATGCCACTAAGATATTCATGGCGAGCTCGCTCCACGACATGACCAACAATGACGCGTTGCGATTATTGGAGACAGTGCACGCGATCCGCCAAGAATTAGAGCAGGTGCTTGCAGACGATGAAAGCGGGCCGGATACATTAGAGGCAGAGGCGGAAGGTACGACAGCCGCGTCCCCCATTATCGACCTAGATACCAGCGCCGGGGAACAAGAGACGGAGCATTGGTCCCTTTCCATTCAGCGTGAGGGGCTCGCAACCAGCGCTCCCGCGCATAAGCAAGACATGGACAAGATCGAAGACGATGAGGATATTGGTCTGATGACTGATTATGAGTCAGCGGACATTGCGTTCGAAGCGGAAGACGCTTTGTACGAGGACGAAGACATCGACGTTGATGAAGCGGAATCGATCTAGGGAGGTGCCGCCTATTGTTGGTTTTCCAGGAGCGCAAAGGACGTCGAATTATCCTCCAATGCGCGCGCAAACTGGAGATTCAAGCCCTTGACCTGCTCAAACGCGTGGGCAAAATCCTCTATCTGCAGGGACAGCATCGAAAGATCCAACTTGGACCTCGCTTCCTTTAGAGCCCCTTCAACTTCGGCATAAACCTGCTTTTCTTGCTCCAACCTGCCGGCTAAGTCTTCCATTAGACTTTGGTCCTCGATCACTTCGGTTACGATGATCTGAGGTATCGGCGTGGTTCTGCGAGGCGTTTCCGTGGTGATTTCGCCGGTCTGGTAATAGCGAACAACATAGGCGCCCGAACTCAACAACCTCCGCATTTTTGCGTTTCGATTTTCCAACTCGCGTGCCAATCGATTGACAACGTCCTCAGCCGAAGGTTCCTGGGATAGCATGTCAGCGACAAACGCCTTTGCGGGGTCATCGCGCTCTGCCGTTGACACTTCTTCGCTCGCCATTCCATGGACCAATATATTGGTCATGGACGCCATCCAGTCATCGTTTTGAACTGCGGACGACCACAAGGGCTGAGTTAGGCCAGCGGCAGCACCTCGAAACTCCTGGTGCGCAATCGATAGGCTCGGTTGATTAGAATAGGCCGGCTTTGCGGCGGGTTTGGCAGATTGCGTAAGATCCACTGTCGTCCCACACGCACTTAGACCAAAAGCTAAGATGATACCGGCCGCCCCGATTTTTGTTCGCGCCACGAAAATTCCCCCTTGCAACGCCCATGGACGGCCGAATCATTGAAAAGTCCACCCAGCTGGCCGTCAAGGGGACTGTACGCTAACATCTGCGAATCGACAACCGCTTCGTTAAGCTTGGCTGCGAACAATAGCCGAACAAATGGGCAAAATTTGGGGGCACCCCAAAAATGGGCCGGTTAGGAAATCAGTTCTTGTCCAATCGTAAGCCAAAAGAGAACGATGGCGACGGATATGGGGGCCACGAAACGGACCAATACACTCCAGATGGCGAACAACGCGTCGTTCATACGGAGTTCCTCGCGGGTGGATTGACGTGTCATAATCCATCCGGCGAAGACCGCCGTTAGGAGTCCAGCCAAGGGCAGCATGATGTTCGCGGTGACATAATCAATAACATCGAAAACGGTCATTTCTTCAAACACTACGAGAAATCCAAGGGGGTGAAAGTTGGACCATTCGTTGAAGGAGAGGACACTTGCCAGCCCAATAGCCCAGGCAAGAATGCCAAAGCCAATCGCGACTTGGGGCCTTGCGAAACCCAAGTTTTCTTCCCCCCAGGCGACCACTATTTCCAGCAAGGCGATAGAAGATGTGAGCGCAGCAAACAACGCGAGCGAAAAGAAAACAGTTGCAAAGAGCTCGCCTAAGGGCATCTGACCGAATGCAACCGGCAAGGTTACGAAAATCAGGCCCGGCCCGCTGGTCGGGTCGAGGCCAAATGCGAAAACAATCGGAAAGATCGCCAGCCCGGCGAGAATTGCGACCAACGTATCGGCAAATGAAACGACATAGGCGGCCTCTGGAATGTCGCTGTCTTTCGATAGATAGCCGCCATACGTGATCATGATCGCCATTCCAACGCCGATAGAGAAGAACGCTTGACCGATCGCTTCGAGGACGACTTGCGCGCTGATCTTGCTGAAATCCGGCTGGAAGAGGAACGCAAACCCGGCTCCGGCGTCCCCGGCAATGACCGCAAAGATCACCGTACCAACCAGCATAAGAAAGAACATGGGCATGAGGACCTCAACCGCGGTCTCAATCCCCTTCTTCAGGCCGCGCGCGACAATAAAGATGGTAAGAGCCATAAAGAAAGAATGCGTGATGATCATTTGGGCCGGGTTGCCCAATAGCTCATTGAACTTGGTATCACTCATCTCGGCAGAGATGTCTGTGAACGTGCCCAGCGCCGCCTGGGGTATGTAATTGATAATCCAGCCCGCAATGACGCTATAAAACGTCAGGATAAGGAACGCAGCGATCATCGCGATCCAGGCGAAGACAGACCACGCCGGAGACGCGCCCTGCTCTTTCGCTACGGCAAGGGCGCTGCCAACAGCGCTTCTTTGTCCGCGCCGGCCAATGAGTATTTCGGCCATTAAAATTGGGAGCGCCACGAGTAGGACGGAGACGATATAGACCAGGACGAATGCTCCGCCCCCATTCTCCCCTGCTGTGTACGGAAAGCGCCAAAAATTGCCGAGTCCAACGGCGGCGCCGACGGACGCCATAATAAAGGTGAGTCTGGACGACCAGATTTTTTCCGCGCCTTGTGCCTGCATGTGCCACCCCTAGATTTCGAAGACTCTTATCGGCAGTATAGAGTGCTTTGTTTGTTGGTGCACCCGGCATAAGGGCCATAATCCTTGTTGAAAGTTCGTTATGACTCATTGGTGGCAGAACGCCATTATCTATCAGATCTATCCGCGCAGCTTCTGCGACTCGAACGGGGATGGGGTTGGCGATCTGAAGGGGATTCACTCGAAACTGCCCTATGTCAAAAGTCTGGGTGTTGATGGGATCTGGATTTCACCCTTTTACCGTTCGCCGATGAAGGACTTCGGCTATGACATCCAGGACTATTGTGATGTCGACCCTCTGTTCGGCAACCTTGTGGATTTTGATGTGATGTTGGCCGAGGCCCATGAGTTGGGGCTGCGCGTGGTCATTGATCTCGCCTTAAGTCACACGTCGAATGAGCATGACTGGTTCCTACAATCCAAGGCGGACCGGTCAAATGCGAAGGCGGATTGGTATGTCTGGGCGGACCCGCGGCCTGACGGCTCGGCCCCCAACAATTGGCTGGCGGTCTTCGGCGGCTCGGCGTGGGCATGGAGCCCCAAACGCCAACAGTATTACCTCCATAATTTCTTAGTGGAGCAACCTGACCTCAATGTTCATAATGCGGACGTTCAAAAGGCCCTCTTGGATACGTGCGAATTCTGGCTCAAACGGGGTGTCGACGGCTTTCGTCTCGATGTCGTCAACTTTCTCACCCATGATCGTCAGCTTCGCGACAATCCCGTGCGTAGCCGGGGGGCGGCAAACCCGTACTTTGATCAAGAGCACAAATTCAGCATTTCCCAACCCGAAACCCTTACGTTTCTAAAAGAGCTGAGGTCTCTTGCAGAGAGTTATGGCGATATCTTTTTGGTTGGAGAGATATTTGACGATGACAATATCGGCCGCACCGCTGAATATACTGAGCCTTCTGGACCGCTTCATTCCGCCTACTCCTTTGCCATGCTGCAAAACCCCTTGGGAATCTCGGATATCCGGAGAAACCTTGATGAATTCGTGAACCGGCATCCGCAAGGTGCGCCCTCATGGAGTTTTGAAAACCATGATGTGGTTCGTGTGGTTTCGAGGTGGAAAGATGCAGGCGAAGCCCCGGAAGCGGCAAAAGCTCTCTTGTGTCTTTGGGCAGCTCTTCCCGGGACGCTGTTTCTCTATCAAGGCCAAGAATTAGGGCTGACACAGGCTCTTCTCAGGCCGGAAGAGATTCAGGACCCATACGGAAAGACCTTTGCCCATGCAGGCCGGGACGGCTGCCGGACCCCCATGCCTTGGGAAAAAGCGGACCCGTTTGCCGGATTCTCTACCGTCCATTCATGGCTTCCCATTTCTGCCAATCACTTTCCTCTTGCTGTGGACGCCCAGCAATCCGAGACCCAATCGAACCTCTCAGTTGCAAAGGAGCTCATCAGACTTCGCGGGCAGCATCCGGCGCTGAATGCAGGGCAGATTACAGAATTTTTGGACGACGAAGGCCTCATAAAGATTGTTAAACTGTCAGCGCACAGCCGTGCGGAGATTTGGATCAATTTGAGCCGTCGAAAGAGAGATGTGCGATCGCCGGACGGCGGGACTATCTTGGCCTCAGTCGGCGCAAGCGTGCGCGAGGGTACTCTGTGGCGACTAGACCCGTTTGGCTTTGGACTCTTTGGATAACGAGAAGAAGCGGATATCCCGACGTGTGCGGAGTATCCTACCACAAGCTAACGGTAGACCTGGGGGCGTCGGTATTCTTATGGATATGGACACTCATCAACAATCCGAAGCCGAACATGAGCGTCATCATGGCGGTGCCGCCGTAGGAAACAAGCGGCAACGGCACACCCACCACCGGCAGGAGGCCCATGACCATCGCGGCATTGATGAACAGGTAGAGGAAGAAGTTCACACAGATTCCCATCGCCAGAAGTCGTCCAAAGTGGTTTTTGGACTGAAGCGCATAGGCGATGCCGTATCCCAGAACCACCACGTAGAGTCCCAGCAGAAAGGCGCCGCCCACAAGTCCGAACTCCTCGCCCAGCATCGTGAAAATAAAATCCGTTTGTTTCTCAGGCAGAAAGTCGAGTTGTGCCTGTGAGCCTTGCATGTACCCCTTGCCGAAGAGGCCGCCCGAGCCCAACGCGATGATGGATTGGATGATATTGTAACCTGCGCCCAACGGATCGCGGCTGGGGTCCAAGAATGTGAAGATCCGTTCCTTTTGATAGTCCAGCAGGACATAGGTCCACGCGACATAGCCGGCGGGGATGGCAAGAAACAAACTCGTGAATATGATCCGAAATTTAAGGCCAGCCAAGAAAAGAAGCGCCACGCCGGTTGCGCCCAAAAGCGCTGCCGTTCCCAGATCCGGTTGACGCAGGACGATGACCATCGGGATACCGATCATAGCGAACACCGGAATGAGAAAAAGCGGCCGCGATACTTGATCCAGCGTGATGCCGTGGAAGTACCGGGCCAACGCCATAACCACGGCGATTTTCATGATTTCGGAAGGTTGGATTTGAATCGGCCCGAGCTTTAGCCATCTCTGCGCCCCCATGCCCGTCACGCCGACAAAGTCAACCGCGATCAAAAGGACGAGCACAGCGAAATAGAACGGATAGGCCATATCCATCCACACCCGAATATCCGTGAAGGCCACAATGAAGAAGATCACAAGGCCAATGGCAAAGCGCACCATTTGCCGTGAGGCCCAAGGATTGAGGCTGCCGTTCGCGACGGAGAACAGCATTGCAAAGCCGATGCAGGCAATGAGGATCACCAACAACAAAAACGTCCAATCCATGGCTTTGAGTTTGTCGGCAAAGCGGAGGTCGCGCCCCGAACCCATGCTGGTGTCAAGATAGGCCATGCGCCGGTGCCCCCGCCTTATGTATTCTTGCTGCGGTTGCCTGAGTCCGCAACCGGCTGAAAGGGTTCAACACCAAGAGGATCTTTCTCAAGAACCTTCTGCATGATGTCTCTGGCAACGGGCGCCGCAGCTTTGGAGCCACTGCCGCCGTGTTCAACAAAGACCGAGATTGCGTAGCGCGGATTCTCGACCGGGGCGTACGCCACATAGAGCGCGTGGTCGCGGTATTTCCACGGCAAATCTTCGTTCTTCTTGACCCCCTGCGCCCGTTCCGCACGCGTGATCCGCCGAACCTGCGCCGTTCCCGTCTTGCCCGCCAGAGTGAAGCCCTCGCCTTCCATGCGGCTGCTCCAATAGGCGGTGCCCCCTTGTTCATTACTCACCGCATTCATGCCGTCTCGTACAATGGCGAGATGCTCGGGCTCTATGCGCAACGGAGCCGCAGGCTCAATGGGGACCGGCTTGGCACCGATCGATCTGATGATCCGTGGGCGAACTTGCTCTTCGCCGTTCGCGAGTCTTGCCGTCATGACAGCCAATTGGAGCGGTGTTGCCAGCAAATAGCCCTGTCCAATACCGGCGATGAGCGTCTCGCCCTGCTGCCACTTCTCACCGAAGTTGGCTATCTTCCAACCTTTGCTTGGGACCAAGCCATCGGCTTCGCCCGGAATGCCAAAGTCGTATGTCTGGCCGAAGCCAAACCTGTAGGCCATTTCTTCGATGGCATCGATCCCGAGACGCTTTGCCACTTCGTAGTAGTAGACGTCGCAAGACTTCTTGATCGAACTGCGCATATTGACGGCGCCATGGCCGCCCCGCTTCCAACAATGGAACTTGCCATTGCCGAGCGTTACCGCACCATAGCAAGAGATCCATTCGTTCGGGGAAATGACGCCCGCCTCCAATGCGGCCAGCGCAACCACCATTTTGAACGTCGAGCCAGGCGGAAACTCGCCTTTGACAGCTTTGTCATACAAGGGCTTGAACTGATCGTTATTCAGCGCATCCCATGTCTCTTGTGACAAGCCAACATTAAATTCATTGGGATCAAATCCCGGGGCGGACACAAGCGAGAGAATATCGCCTGTCTTGGTGTCCATGACAATCGCCGCGCCGCTGTCTACTTCGGACAATCGGTCCATTGAGTATTGTTGGAGATCCGTGTCGATTGTCAGCACAAGATCTTTTCCGGGCGTTTGTTCTTCTCTGTCCAGTTCCCGGATCACGCGGCCATAGGCATTGACTTCTTGCGATATGTTCCCGGCTTCCCCCCTGAGCTGTAGCTCCGACGATTGCTCAACGCCCGCGCGGCCAATCCTGAAGTCGGGAAGCATCAGAACAGGATTTGATTTGGCCTCTTTCTCGTTTACGGCCGCCACATACCCCAGAACATGAGAAAAGAGTGATCCATACGGATATTCTCTGGTATCGGCCGCATCAGGCTGTATCCCCGAAAGAGAGGGTCCGAATATATTGATGCGTGCAAACTTATCCCATTCCATATTCTGCGCTACGGTAATGGGAGAGAATTTTGATTGCCTTTTGGCGGTCCGGAGAATCTTCTTGCGTTTTGTGTCCGAGATTTCGATGTATTGCGACAAGGCATCCAATGCTTCGTCTATGTCTTGCGTTTGAGCCGGGATGATCAGAACACGGAAGTTCTTTCTGTTTTTCGCAAGTTCAACGCCAAAGCGATCGAATATCTTACCGCGCAACGGCGGCACCAGTTGAACGGACACACGGTTCTTATCAGCCAGCGTTGCATACTTTTCTTCTTCGAGCACCTGTATCTGGTACATGCGCGCCAAGAGGCCGGTCACCAACAAGCTGCCACCTGCAGCGACAATAATTGTGCGCCGGGTAAACGAGTCATATCTGTCGGTGTCTCTTACGTGCAGCATATATTACATATGCCTCGAAATTCGCCGGTTAAAATATGCCAAGAAGCGCGCATAGAACGGGTAAAGAAAGAAGGTGAACAGACCTTGGATAATGGCCGGTCGCGGTGAAACAAGCTGTGTAAAGAAGATGCTGCTGATGGCCCAAGACACGAATGTCAGCAACAACACACCGATGCCAAATGAAAACCACAAGGACGCAAACGATCGACCGGCAAAATACTGTCTTCGGAACAAGAAATATCCGTACAAGACCAGATACGTTGTGGCCCAAAGTCCCAACGGACCCATCGACAATAAATCTTGATAGAGCCCCACAACAAACACCAAGATCGGGTGCATCAAATTGGGCCGAAAGAGCGTCCAATAAAAGATTGCGATAAAGGCAAAAGACGGGGCGACAACCAAACTGGAGGAAAGTCCGTAAGGCAACATGGTCAGGATGACCGAAAAGATGCAGACGAGAAACGGTACGACCGCCTCTCCCAAGCCGGTCACTCGAACTGCGCTACCTGACGAACGAATAGAGGCCATGACGTTGTTCTATAAATCCAGTCTACTCACCGTTTTGAGCAACATTTCGCTTTGGAGTTACAGGGGTATTCCGACTCTCTGAAAGCAAGTCCTCTTCGACTTCGATTTCCCGAGGAAACTCGTAACTCAGTATGCGAACAAAATCCACTCTCGCTTGGTCGCCGTAGGGCTTTACAAAGTAGGTGCCTTCCTTTTCGATCACGACTTCACCGACGGGCAAACCAGGCGGCAACAATCCACCATGGCCAGACGTGATGACGCGATCGCCTTGCTCAATGTCGACTTCGTCGGGCAAGAACTCCAATCGCGGCGTTGAACTGTTATCGCCCACCATAATGGCGCGATAGTGACCGGGTTCAATCAGGACCGGAACGCGGCTGTTCAAGTCGTTGACGATCAGCACCCGGGATGCCGAGTTGCCAACGCCCACGATCCGGCCGATCAGCCCCTCAGTGTCGATCACCCCTTGGCCGACTTGTACGCCATGCTTCCTGCCGGCGTTCACAATGTAGGTGTGCACGAACGGTCCACCTGAATCGGCAATGACCCGTCCCGTCACGTAGCCGATTGTGGGTTCAAGCTGCACATCAAGCAAAGCTTGGTACCTCGATGCCGTTTGCTCCATCCGCAGAGCCGTCGCTTTCCACTCCAGAAGACGCGCGTTTTCATCCTTGAGGCGCTGATTTTCGGCATAGACATCAAAGAAACCCTGAACGCCTTCAATCCAATCCCGCACGATTGCGATGGGCGTGGAGAGAATCTCTAGGACCGGCGCGGTCGCTTCTGACACCTTGTCCCTTGCTTGATCGAAGACATAGGCTTCGGCGCGACCCAACAGCAGCAGGGCGCAGGACACGGCAATCATGATGAGAAGCGATACGCGCTGAGAGCGCGCTCGTATCGGCATCTCAACGCGCTCAAACTGTTCGTCTCGATCCAGCACTTAGTAGTCTACCTTGACGCTTACAGCGCCTCGTCCAACACATCAGCGCCTTGTCAAACACATTCCCCAATACCCAGTATAGTATAAGGGGTGCCCAAACTAGTAAACGGACTCCAACATATGCTTGGAAGACACATCTTCCAGAGCTTTGCCAGTGCCCAGCGCGACGCACGATAACGGATCATCGGCGATGCTCACCGGCAATCCCGTTTCGTCTCGTAACACTTGGTCAAGGTTCGCAAGCAAGCACCCCCCGCCCGTTAACACGATGCCCTTATCGACAATATCGGCAGCCAATTCCGGCGGTGTCGATTCCAGGGCCACTTTGATGGCTTCTACGATCGATTGCACAGGCTCCGCCAAACTTTCAGCAATTTGCGCTTGTCCGATCGTCACCTCTTTGGGCACGCCATTCATGAGATCCCGGCCGCGAATTTCTAGGCTGATCCCCTTACCGTCCTGAGGAGGGCACGCAGAGCCCACTTCTTTCTTGATGCGCTCGGCGCTGGCTTCACCGATCAACAAATTGTGCATGCGCCGGATGTAGCTGACAATCGCCTCATCCATCTTGTCGCCGCCGACACGAACAGACCGGGAATAGACAATGCCGCCCAGCGATAAGACGGCAATCTCGGTGGTCCCTCCCCCAACATCCACAATCATCGAACCAGTAGCGTCGTTGACTGGGAGGCCCGCGCCGATCGCCGCAGCCATCGGTTCAGGAATGAGTTGCACACGCCGCGCTCCAGCATGGAGGGCGGAATCATGAATTGCCCGTCGTTCCACTTCCGTGGCGCCCGAAGGGACGCAAACAACGATCCGCGGACTGGCGAATGTCATGGAATGATGCAATTTGCGAATAAAGTGTTTGATCATGTGTTCGGCGATGCCGAAATCAGCAATCACGCCGTCCCGCATCGGGCGCACAGCTTCAATGTCAGCTGGGGTTCGGCCCAGCATCATCTTGGCTTCATTGCCCACCGCCAAAACACGGCTGCGCCCACCCTTATTCATCACCGCAACGACCGAGGGTTCGTTCAGAACAACGCCGCGGCCTTTCACGTAAACCAGCGTGTTGGCCGTCCCAAGGTCGATAGCCATATCAGACGAAAATAAGCCGAAAAGACTATTGAAAATGCCCATACGTTCTTCTTCCGTGACCCACCCAAAAACAAACTCGCTCGAGCCTAGCTCAAACCATACCCGCTAATATATTAAAGTTAATTTACGGCAACGGAAAATACGCACCGTTCAACACTGCGGAAGTTAGAATAGTATTTGATGTCGACTTTAAGACCGCCCCTGGAAAAAGTGGCCCCGATTCATTCTTGGTTAATGGTATAGCAGAGTCTTACAGCGCGCTGCCAGAATAGAATATCGTTTCACCGCCTAATCCTATCAGAAAAGCCTTACACACCACGCTCGCCGATCAGCGACGATGGCGGTGGAAGACCTTAGGCGGCCGCTTACTTGGGAGATGACGTCGAAGCAGACCCCGGCGTAAGTGTGCGCGGCTGACCGGATTGCGATTCTTCGGGTGCAGAAGGAACAGGCCGCGCTGCGCTGTATTTGCGCTTTACCCAATAGCCAATGGCGATCCAAGCAGCGAGGACGGCCAGCAGGATGATGATGTCTTTTGGGTCCTGGCTTTGCAGGAAGCCAAGAAGGTTGCCACTTAAGAACGCGATTACCGCTGCTTTCGGAACAATCCCGATGCCTGTGCCTACCCCAAATTTCCAAAATGGGATCTTTGCAACTCCCGCGATCATATTCACGACAATAAACGGGGCCGACGGAATAATCCTGACCAGCATACTGCTCACCAGGCCATATTCGCTGATACGCCGACTTACGTCGTTGACCGTTTCCCCGCCAAACCGTTTGAGCGCATCACTGCCGAATGTTCTTCCCAGCGTAAAACCGACTGTAGAGCTCACCATCGTGGCAATCCAGGAATAGGCGAACCCCGCCCAAGGCCCGAAAATGACTGCGGTCATCCCGATGAGCATGAACTGAGGAAAACCGGTCAAACCAAGCCCGGAAAACACAATGATGACGGCAAAGGGAGCCCAAATGGTGCCGCGCGCCGATGTCAGAAATGCTTCAATGTCTTGTTGAAGTGCCTCGCCTAAAGCACTGCCGCTAAAGCGAAACAAAAGCGCTGCCAGGCCAATCAAAACAATGATGATCGAAATGGACGCAATTGTGTTTATGTTTACGCGTTCGAGCCGCCCTAGCAGCCCTCTCAAGACTTCTCGCATGCTTATTCCGATTTACCCCCTCTTGTTGGATACATCGGAATGGAAGGCAAGAAAAGACACGGACATCGCGCATTAACCTCACACCCACGAAAAAGCTCCACCAAACTACCATTTGGCGGAGCTTTGCTAGGTGCAAATTGTGATTATCTGATGGTCAGACCGTTCACGCGTCCGTGTTCGGCAAACTGGAACTTCCCCAAAGTTTCGAAAACCGTTCGCAGTGAATGATAATCGAGTTGAAAGTACTGAGATCCACGCCCTCGGGAATTGCATATCTTTGGCCGCCTTTATTGCTCTCAAGCTGGCTCACCAAAATGCTTCCCTCAGTCGCGTTGTCGTCCGTTAGGTCAGAGGCCGCCAACGGCGAAAAGAAAATCTTTAAATCTGGCGCATTGCGAGTGCGGAAATCGTCGCTGAGAACGACATAGCTTGTGTCCCCTTCGGTGACGATGCTCCATGTGCCTTTAATGTTATAGTTCTGAACTTCCCAACCATGTGAACTCATTTCGTCGGCGTTCACAGCCGTCGCGCCAATTACTAGGGCGGTTGCTGCGATGCTCAAAAATCCAAGGAAGCGGGATAGTATCTGCATTGTCTGTACTCCATCCATCTATCAGGTTCTGACACCATTGTCGTCGCCCTGGATGTAGGCCCACAGGTGAACACTGTCGAACAAACTGTCTGCGAGGTTGCCCGCACGAGGCCTCACAACACGGTGAGCCAAGCTTGATTAGTTTTTGGATTTGTCGACCAGGCGGCTTTCCGAAATCCATGGCATCATCGCTCTCAAGCGTTCTCCCACGTCTTCGATCGGATGACTTGCAGTTTTGGTCCGCATGGCTTTGAAGCTTGTCTGGCCGACCTTGTTTTCGAGCATCCAATCACGGGTGAAGCGACCCGACTGAATGTCGTCCAGAATCGCCTTCATCGCTTCGCGGGATTGCGGCCCGACGACCCGGGGCCCGGAGACATATTCTCCGTACTCTGCCGTATTGGAAATCGAGTAGTTCATGTTGGCGATGCCGCCCTCATAGATCAGGTCGACAATCAGCTTCACCTCGTGAAGGCATTCGAAATAGGCCATTTCCGGAGCGTAACCGGCTTCTACAAGCGTCTCGAACCCGTTGCGAATGAGTTCTACCAGCCCGCCGCAGAGAACGGCTTGCTCCCCGAACAAGTCCGTTTCACACTCTTCGCGAAACGAGGTTTCAATGACGCCGGCGCGGCCCCCGCCGATGGCGGACGCGTAGGAGAGCCCGACGTCATGGGCATTGCCGGTTGCATCCTGGTGGATGGCGAGAAGGCAAGGAACCCCTCCTCCGCGCAAATATTCACTGCGCACTGTATGCCCGGGCCCTTTCGGTGCCACCATCAAGACGTCAATATCGGGGCGCGGAACAATGAGATTGAAGTGAACATTGAGACCATGGGCGAACAAAAGGGCGGACCCGGATTTCATGTTTTGATGAAGGTGGTCGGAGTAAATGTCACTTTGCAGCTCATCCGGGGTCAGCATCATCAGGACGTCCGCCCACTCGGCTGCTTCACTGACGTTCTTTACCGGAATTCCTTCGGCCTCCGCTTTCTTGGCAGAGTCTGACCCTTCCCGCAGAGCCACCGCAACTTCACTCACCCCGGAGTCCCGAAGATTCAATGTGTGAGCATGCCCCTGGCTGCCATAGCCGATGATCGCTACCTTCTTGCCTTTGACCAAATTTACATCTGCGTCTTGATCATAATAAACACGCATGACCCCATCCTTCTTTTCTAAAGAGTTCGTATTAAGATTAGTCGTTCAAAACGCCGTCTGCGCCTCGCGCAATTGCCACGACGCCGGTGCGCGAGACGTCCACCAGGCCTAAGGGACGCATCAATTCTACGAATGCATCCAGTTTTGACGGGGCGCCCGTCAATTCGAAGACGAACGATTCCAGGGTCGTGTCGATGACGCGGGCGCGGAAGGCTTCGGACACTCTAAGCGCTTCGATCCGCTTGTCCCCCGTCCCTTTCACTTTCACAAGGGCGAGTTCGCGCTCTACCGACTCGTAGTCGTTGGTCATATCAAACACCTGTTGCACGGGAACCAAACGATCCAATTGAGCAATAATCTGCTCCAAGATCATCGTTGTTCCCGTCGTCACAACCGTAATGCGGGACGTGTGTTTTTCCGCGTCCACTTCGGTAACCGTGAGGCTGTCGATATTGTACCCGCGGCCAGAAAACAAGCCAATAACGCGCGCTAGCACGCCGGCTTCGTTGTCAACAAGCACGGCGATGCAGCGCCGATCGATTTCCTGCTGGTTTTCCATTGATTCTCGCGGTCTTAGCGGCTGTGGTTTAAACAAGAACTTTGCCAGCATCCGACACTTCACGGGGCTCTTCGTCTTCCGTCCCCAAGATCATGTCGTTGTGGGCGGCTCCGGACGGGATCATGGGGAAACAGTTTTCCATTTGATCCACAACGCAGTCGAACAGAACTGGTCTGTCTATGTCGATCATCTCGTTAATGGCGTCATCCAGCCGGCTTGGGTCTTCACAACGGATACCGTGAGCCCCATAAGCTTCGGCGAGCTTGACAAAATCAGGAAGCGATTCTGTGTACGAATGAGAGTATCGTCCGCCGTGAAGCAATTGCTGCCACTGGCGGACCATGCCCATATACTGATTGTTCAAGATAAAGATCTTGATCGGCAGCCGGTATTGAACCGCGGTTGACATCTCCTGCATGGTCATCAAGACAGAGGCCTCTCCGGCAATGTCGATCACCAATGCATCCGAATGCGCCATCTGAATACCAACCGCTGCAGGCAAGCCATATCCCATTGTGCCTAATCCGCCAGATGTCATCCAGCGGTTGGGCTCCTCAAAGTGATAGTGCTGGGCCGCCCACATTTGGTGTTGACCAACTTCGGTGGAGATATACGTCTCGCGGTTCTTCGTCAGCTCATAGAGCCGTTGAATCGCGTATTGGGGCTTGATGACATCTCCCGACTGTTCAAACTTCAAACAATCACGACTGCGCCATTCGTTGATTTGTGCCCACCATGCCTCAAGGTCGGACGCCTTTGGCGCGTGTCCCGCATTTTTCCAAACTCTTAGGAACTCTCCAAGCACCCGGCCGCAATCGCCAATAACCGGTACATCGACAAGGACGTTCTTGTTGATAGATGAGGGATCGATGTCGACGTGGATCTTCTTTGAGTCCGGTGAAAACGCATCCAAGCGGCCGGTGACCCGGTCGTCAAAGCGGGCGCCGATGTTTATCATCACATCACAATCGTGCATGGCATTGTTGGCCTCAAAGGTGCCATGCATCCCTACCATTCCCAGCCATTGAGACTCGCTGGCGGGATAGGCTCCCAACCCCATCAATGTGGATGTAATGGGAAAGCCAGTCAGACGCACAAACTCTCTCAGCAAGCGAGAGGCTTCCGGACCCGAATTGATAATGCCGCCGCCGGTATAAAAGAGCGGACGTTTGGCGTTCGCAATGAGGTCTATGGCGTCTTGAACTTGGCTTTGATCCGGATCGAGGCGAGGCCTGTACGTGCGATGTTGAACGTTCGTCGGCCCCGAATAAGCGAGCGTATCGAATTGAACGTCTTTGGGAATGTCGACAACAACCGGACCTGGACGGCCATTGGTGGCGACATAAAACGCTTCGTGGATGACCCGCGGCAAGGACTCCGCATCTTTGACAAGCCAATTATGCTTTGTGCACGGACGGGTGATGCCGACGGTGTCAGCCTCTTGAAACGCATCCGAGCCAATCAGATGGGTTGCGACTTGGCCCGAGAAACAAACGATCGGAATCGAGTCCAGCAAGGCGTCGGCCAACCCCGTAACGGCATTCGTCGCCCCTGGACCCGACGTAACCAGAACCACACCCGGCTTGCCTGTGGACCGGGCATAACCTTCTGCGGCGTGGACGGCCCCTTGCTCGTGGCGAACCAATACGTGCCGAATGCCATGCTGTTCGAATAACGCATCGTAAATCGGCAACACGGCGCCGCCCGGATAGCCGAAAATGACGTCCACACCTTGGTCAAGCAGAGCCTGAATCACAGCCTCGGCCCCGCTCATTGTTCGGGGTTCCGTATCCAGGGACTGCTCTTTTAGTATGGCCTGTGACATGATGCCTACTCGATCAAAAAAGATTGGGTTAATCACAAAACAAACGGTACCGTCAACGCGCGGTGGACCGCCGTGGTGAGCGGCGCACCCTAAGAGGCACCGTCGCGCCCGTCAAGCACTTTTGCAAATATTCGTAAAGATTTCTTGCATGGTTCTTTCCAAATGTTGCGCTTGGACACGCTTCCACGAAATCATCTGATTCCTGAACCAGGTTTCTTGTCGCTTTGCATATTGGCGCGTGCTCGTCTGGGACCACGCGACCGCTTGATCTTCCGACGCGCGGCCCGCGATTACGTCCGCAAATTCACGCACGCCGATGGCCTTCATAATCGGCAGCCCCGGATCAAGGCCGCGCGAAATCAGCGCCGCCACTTCATCCCGGGCACCTTGGCGGGCCATTCGGACAAATCGCTCGTTGCACCTTTGGCGCAACAAGGAGCGATCGAGTGTAAGCACAATCTTCAAAAAAGTTCCGCTTAGCTTCGGTTCGCGCGGCACGGATTGCCACTCACTCAGGGGTATTCCTGTTTGTTCGTAGACTGACCATGCTCTTTGCAGACGTTGGGGATCTTGGCGATCAGGATGCGCGGCAAACACTGGATCAAGTGTCGCGACTTCGCGCGCGAACGCTGTCGCTCCCAATTCGTCGAAACGCGCGGAAGAGGCTAATCGCACGCTCTGATCGATCTCCGGCATTGGCGAAAGCCCCTCGATCAGTGCGCGAAAGTAGAGGCCCGAGCCGCCCACAAATATGGGAAATCCGCCTGCCTCCATCACGTCTTCGAATGCTTTTCCCGCGAGGTCGCCCCACCGGGCCGCCGAGCACGTTTCGCTCGCGTCCAAGAAGCCGTAAAGCTGGTGCGGCACCTTGTGCTCATCGGCCTCGGTTGGCCGTGCTGTCAGTATGCGGAGATCTTTATAGACTTGCATCGAATCCGCGTTAATCACAGTGCCATTCAGGCGTTGAGCAAGTTCCAGTGCGACCGCGCTCTTGCCTGATGCGGTCGGTCCTGCGATAAGGAGTCCTTCATATTGATACTTCTTTTGACTGTTCACCGCTCGGCTCGTTCATGACATCGGTTATCACGCTTATATGTAATCCCGACCGCCCAATTTTGCAGCAATCACACATTGAGATCGCGCGCAAGACGTTCGAGTCGCACGGATTGGAGATCGATAAGGTCGACTGGCTTCGCAAGTCGGTAGCATGCGACATCTATTTCGAAAAGAAGTGGCTGTATGACGCCAGCGACCAAACCGTGCGTGATGACCTCGTGCGCGAACTTGATCACGTTCCCGTTGATATATTGGTTCAATCCGCGTTCTCGCGCAAAAAGAAGATGCTCATCTGCGATATGGATTCGACCATCATCGAACAGGAATGTATTGACGAGATCGCCAAACGTGCCGGTGTTGCAGATCAAATCATCGGTATCACGGAAAAAGCGATGGCCGGCGAACTCGACTTCGAGGCGGCGCTCAAAGAACGTGTGAGCTTGCTCACAGGGCTCAGTGTCGATGTGCTCGAAGACGTCTACAAGGAGCAAATCTCTCTGACACCCGGCGCACCGGAGTTGGTCAACACCATGCGCAGATCGGGCGCCATGGCCATCCTTGTTTCAGGCGGTTTTACGTTCTTTACAAAGAGGGTTGCGCGTGCCTGCGGCTTTGACTTCGATCAGGCCAACGAGTTGGAAACCGTGGATGGTGCACTGACCGGCAAAGTTGTTGAACCCATCCTCGACAAACGGGCCAAAGTCGACGCACTCCATCAGATGTGTTCGCGGTTTGGTGTGAGCCCCAAGGAATCCCTTGCGCTGGGAGACGGAGCGAACGACCTGGACATGATCAATGAGGCCGGTCTCGGCATTTCGTTTCGTGGCAAGCCCATTTTGAAGCAAGCGGCTGACATTGCTATCGAGCACGGCGACTTGACCGCCGTGCTTTACGTTCAAGGGTTCAAGGAAGAAGAGTTCTTCTCGGGCTAGAGCGTTTCCAGGTGAAGTGGAATCCGGTTCACCGTCAGGAAACGCGCAAAACAAGGAATCTGGAGCCGTTTTGTGTTTCCGTCAAAACCAAAAC
>JANQPV010000033.1 GCA_028285305.1 Alphaproteobacteria bacterium
CTGGCCGCCCGGTGCCAGTTTGACATAGACCTTGCCGTTGGTGGCGATCTGGATGTTTTCCTTCAGGTCGAGCTGCATGATCGGGTAGCTGCGCGACGCGCCGAGCACATAGGCCGTGGCGAGCGTCATGGTGTGTTCGGCGTTCCGCTCGCGCTCGCGTTCTTCCTGCTGGGTCTGGGCGACCGCTTCGTCCGACCACAGCGTGCCGGCGGCGGCCGCGACGACGGCGGCGGTAAAGCCGCCGCTTCCGACCAGTTTCAGAAAGTTGCGTCGTTCTGCCGACGCCAGTTCTTTTTTGTCCTTGAGGTCCATCTGCTTCTCCCTAGTAAGCTGAAGTGTGTGTCGTGGATGCTTATTGTTCAGAGTTTTTCTTTTGGGCGTCGGCCTCGCGACGCAAAATCGCCGCGACGAAGCAAATCGACGCGGCGAACAGAACCAGCATTTCGGGGACGTCACCGAACATCCGTGACCCGGTAAAGGCGCCGAGACCGATATTCGCGATAAAGACGAGAACCAGAAGTCCCGTCGCCAGGAGTGCCATGGTCTTATCCTCCCCCGAGATACCATAGTTGACGCAATGTAAACGCTTACATCACGCAATGCAAGCGCTTACATTGCCAGGCCGAATAATGTATGATCTGACCATGGGACCGGGCGGTGTGGCCTTGACGACCGCACACCTGACGATGGTGCGTAAGAGCATTCTTCTGCCAGCCGGAAAGACACGTGGACAACCATCTCCCCACGCTTGAGGACGTCGCGGAACGCGCCGGGGTATCGACGGCAACGGTCTCGCGCAGCCTGAACGCGCCGGACCGGGTCTCCGCCCACACGCGCGACAAGGTGATGGCGGCCGTCCGCGAGCTCGGCTACGCCCCGAATTTCGGCGCCCAGGCGCTCGCCGCCAAACGCACCAACACGTTCGGCGCGATCATCCCGACCATGGAAAACGCCATCTTCGCGCGCGGCCTGCAGGCCTTCCAGGAGGAATTGAGCCGCGAGGGCATCACCCTGCTGGTCGCCAGTTCCTCCTACAGCCCGGAACTCGAAGAAGAACAGATGCGCGCGCTCGTCGCCCGCGGCGCCGACGCGCTGCTTCTGATCGGCCACGACCGCACGCCGGAATGTTATGCGTTCCTCGAACACCGGCAGATCCCGCATGTCGTCGCCTGGACCTACGACAAGACTAGGGCGCGCCTCTCCATCGGCTTCGACAACCGCAAGGCGATGAAGGCGCTCGCCGACCGCGTCCTCGACCTCGGCCACCGCACCATCGCCATGATCTCCGCCGAAACCGCCGGCAACGACCGCGCGAGGGAACGGGTTGAGGGCGTGAAGGACGCGATCGAGGCAAGCGGCCTCAACCCCGCCGCCCTGCGCCTGGTCGAAACCCCCTACGCCATCGCCAACGGCGCCAGCGCCTTCGAGGCCCTGATGCAAGGTGCCGACAGACCCACCGCCGTCCTATGCGGCAACGACGTCCTCGCCGCCGGCGCGCTGTCGATGGCCAGAAAACTCGGCATCGACGTCCCCGGCGACGTCTCCATCACCGGCTTCGACGACATAGAAATCGCCGAAATCGTCACCCCGCCGCTCACCACCGTCCACGTCCCCCACCGAGAAATGGGCCGCGGCGCGGCGCGGTTGCTGGTTGCTTTGCGGAATGGGGAGGATCCGGGGCCGAGTGTGGAGTTGGAGGCGCGGTTGGAGTGGCGGGAGACTTTGGGGGTGGTTTGTGGGTGAGGGGGGCTGTGAGACCCTGGATGACTCAATAACTCGGAATTTAGTAAACTGTCACCGTAATTCATACTGCCGGGTTGAGATATGTGGTCGGTCATGAAACCGGCCCGGCCAAAGAAACTCGTAGCATGACATAAATGGACTAGAAATCCAATCAGCCAACGATTTACATGTTCCATCAGTGATCTCGAAGCGGACTGGGGTGCTGGTCTTGCTTTGCAGGATCGATGCACGCTCCTTGACCGTACCGGCGGCGTAGACGTCAGCTACCTTGAGGCGAACGAGATCGCAACCTCTGAGCTTGCTATCGACCGCCAAATCGAACAGGGCAAGGTCGCGCGTCGCTCCCGCCAACTCAAGTCGGACACGAATGGCCCAAACGTGTTTTGGAAGCAGCGGTCGTTTCTGGCCGATTATTCGGCCATGGTTCCAGGCCTTCTTTGATGGGATAACCATGGGCAAGTTTGAAGCGGACATAGCGGTTTCTCCGAACTATTCCCTCCACTCCGTATCACTCGAGACGTTCGAGCAGCCGATCTTAGCTCAAGACGTTTAGCGCTGCATTGGCCGCTTGGAGCCCTTACTAGAACTTAAGGCCGAGTCGCAGACTCGATGGCTGAATACGGGCTGAATGTACAGGGATGACCCTGAGCGGGAATGGCTGTTAGCGATCAATCAGCGTGTTCATGACGCGTTACCTCACCCACTATCTGGAGACTGGTTTGAATTTGTCTGACTGTACCTCATTGGTTAGTCGGTTGCCCATGCAACCGGACTAGGCCCGCGCCAATGAGCGGGGGAGACCGTCAAGATCGCAGCCAGCGGAGGGGGATCACCCGCCCTGCACATATCGAAGATGCTTAAGGACGGGGACCGCTGGATGCGCGCCCGACGATCAAACGAAGGGCTTGGTCTTGACGGAGGTCGGAGTCGCAGACCCCAAACAAGAAGAACGAGACAGACAGCCCACCTGGGCTGACATCAAATCACGCGCAAAGGGATATGGAAACCACAGGGCCGAGATGACAGGCTCGATTCACGACAGCCCGACCCGTTTGGGGCGTGCATAATGCAGCTTCATTCTTGGTCTTGCCTCTTCAAGCTGCTACGATTTTCCCATGGATTTTCAGGTCATTCCCTATCGTGGACGATTACCAAAAGACGAATACGAGAAGGTATTTCTTCTGACCGACGTTTGGGATGATTGGTTCAAATACAGTACCATGTATGTGGTCTTTTATTTTGATGATGAAGGCGAAAAACATCGAATTGGGGAAGTTAAGATTGGAGAGTTCGGTATGGTGGCGGAGCAGCGCCGTCCGAACATCCCTGATGAGTTCAACGAACTCGATGATGCTTTTTTCTCACTAGGTCAGGATGATGAATACTATCAGACGCTAAATGATCTGGGTGAGGAATTTAGAGATACTTACCTTACCGCGATGCGCGATGTTGCCAGAGATGCTGAGCTATTTGAGCGTGCGCTGAAAGAAGATGTCACGGGTGTTTCACTTCTGAGGTCTGTTTCGGACAGCTCTGTCAGAATCCAATATCGAAGGATGGCACAAGGCGGGGCGCGGCTGACGGAGTATGCGTTTTCTTACACTCCCCCTCCTTGGGGACGTGGAAATCAACCACCGACGTTTACGTTCGAGGTTCACCCCGAATCTTATCCGCCAACGAACGTTCACGTCCTCATCGGACGAAACAACGTGGGCAAAACCTACACAGTGGAGCAATTGACGAATGCTCTAGTGCGTCCAGACGAAGGCGATTTCGGAGTTTTTTCTTGGGAAGACATCGATGAGTTCGGCCTCGATGAATCGGAGAATTTCACCAACATCATTGCCGTGACGTTTAGTGCCTTTGATCCGTTTGAGCCGCTTCCCAATCGCGAAAACAGGCTTTCAAGTGTCCGCTACCAATACATCGGCCTAAAGCATATCGGGAAGGGCGAAGGTGGCAAAGCAAAGCCGCCCAAGTCCACTGATGATCTGGCAGCAGACTTTGGACGATCAGTTCAGTTGATCTTAACGCAAACTGCCAAGCGTGACCGATGGCGACGCGCTCTCTCCTTGCTGGAGTCCGACCCGATCTTCAAGCAAGCAGAAATTTGGCAACTCATCGAACTATTCGATGAGCTTATTGAGGAACTTGAGAAGCGGGAAGCATTTGATCAACTGAGAACTGCCGCTCGCAAGCTCTATTCGAAGCTTAGTTCTGGTCATAAAATTGTCGTGCTCACCATCACACGCCTTGTGGAGACGTTGGAAGAACGGTCGCTAGTCTTGATCGATGAGCCGGAAGCTCATCTGCATCCGCCACTCCTCTCCGCCTTTATCCGGTCCCTGTCCGATCTTCTAATAAACAGAAATGGCGTGGCGATTATCGCGACGCACTCTCCCGTGATCTTGCAGGAAGTGCCAAGCACGTGCGTTTGGAGAATTAGGCGCAGCGGCCGCGAAAAACGCATCGAGCGTCCCGTATCAGAGACATTTGGAGAGAATGTAGGAACACTGACACAAGCGATATTCGGCTTGGAAGTAACCAACTCGGGCTTTCACAAGATGCTGAGTGACGCCGTCGAAGAAGGCCTGTCTTATGATGACGTATTAGAAAAGTTTGATGGCCAACTGGGCGATGAAGCGAGAGGTATCGTTCGCTCACTCATCGCAGTTCGGGAATTGGAAGACTGAGCCATGTGGACGATTCCGAAACCAGAACTCACTGCACTAGATACGTTCAACATCTGTATTGAAAGGATCAGTGTTGCTGCAACAAGGCTACGATTGGAGGGCATACGCGATCTAATTGAAAACGCAGAACAAGCGTTTGATGATAGAGCCGCAGCCACTGAACTCCACCTAATCGCAGAAGCAAACGGAATTGCCGGTGCAAATGGGAACGTAACGGCAAAAGAGATGGAACAGCTATATGACCGTCATATGGCGCGTCAGAAGAGCCGTGGGCGGGACACCTATGACAAAATCATGATGGCCGCTGAGCATGGCCAGTGTCCGTTTTGTGGCCACTTACCAGTTTCAACTCTAGATCATTCTCTCCCTAAGGCTCGTCATCCAGCTTTAGCCGTGACGCCATTCAACCTGATACCTTGTTGCAAGGACTGCAATCACAACAAAGGAACGTTAGGCCCGAACTCACAAGAATCTCAGTTTCTTCATGCGTATTACGACGACGTAACACACGATCGCTGGCTTTATGCTGAGATTGTCGAAGGATCGCCTCCAGGAGGGACCTTCTCTGTTGAAGCGCCAGCTCATTGGACTGCCGCGACTGCCGCTAGGGTTCAAGGGCAGTTTACAGCTCTAAAGCTGGGAAGGCTTTATGCGTCTCAAGCAGGTAGGCAGCTCCAGAACATTAAACGATCCCTCAACACCATATACGAAGCGGCTGGGTTGTATGCAGTACGCGAAGACCTAAAAAACAGAAGTGAGAGTTGCGCAGACGTGAGCGCAAACTCTTGGGAAGGCGCTTTGTTTGAAGCAGCATCGCAAAGCGATTGGTATTGCGATGGGGGGTTCGGTGAGTAGCTATCGGATGTGACCTGAAATCATCAGTTTTACGATGATGGCGTATGTCCGAAACTTGAACAAAGCGCCGACGTACGACGTGTCGTAGGTTGAACAAATATCAGAATCGAAAACGGAAAGATGCCCGCCCTTCAGTCGTTGAACGGTCAAACGGACCCGATTTCTGCGAATGGCAGCTTCAGAAAGTGTGCCGTGCAGCATTACAGCCTATCGCCAAGATCAGCAATGAGCCGCGAACGTCATTTGTTCCATCATCTTCCGAGCAAATGAGTACGGCGCGGGATTTGGCCGCTCCGCGCCCATATTTCGATTTTCTGCGGTACAAACAAACGGCCGCATTGCAAAAGACATCAACTGAATGCGAAGGACAAGTTTAATTATCTACTGGATAGGCGTCACCGACGCTCGTGAAGAGGAGCGATCATTTTAATCGTCCCCCCTTCAGCGTCACTCACGTTATACTAGGATTAATGTGATAACGATCAGTGTGAGAAAGATGACGCCAAACCCTGATGCTTTCATCTTTCCGAAAGAGATGGTGGAGGCCATCCACGTATCCCAAAATTTTCTCATTTTGCTTCTCCATAAGGTTGCATGATTTCATGAACCTCTTGTCGCACAGTTGGACGTGCAAAACGGTTAGATCAATGTTAGGATCGAGGCTAACCATATATAACCAAACACTTATTCTCGACAATGCACTCAAATGAACAAGACGATGCACGTGAGCTTGGAAATATCTTACGCGAACAGCGTAAAGCGCTGGCTTTCACTCAGGCCGACGTGGCTGACATGCTTTGGCAAAACTCAGACGCCAAAGGTGATGTCTCAAAGTACGAAAACGGAAAGATTTCCGGTGTTCTCCCTATGGCCTGTGGACAATTATCGTAGAGCGATAATTGTTGCTGCGATGCTCCATGTGGCTTCGTAGCTGGTATCAGTCTTGTCGTAGCGCGTGCTGAC
>JANQPV010000034.1 GCA_028285305.1 Alphaproteobacteria bacterium
TGATGGAGTAATCGAGAACTTCGATTTCCTTTGTGTAGTAACTCCCAATCTGGGGCAGCAGCGTATCACGCCCAACGTTCAGCCACGACTTGCGAAAGACGGCCTCTCTCTCGAGCTCAAAGGAGCGCGATGAGATCGAATGTTCGTAACTGACTTTCTCCGTTCCAAGACCAGGATGATCGTCGGCATTCTTATGATCATACGTTCCCCCGCCAAGGACGAGGCGCTCAATGTCTTGTATGCTATCTGGTTTGTTCATCCGTAGTCTCCCTTTAATTGAGTTCGCGGTCTCGAATGATTTTGAAGTTTGTTGCACCGCTATCCGGAATGATGGGACTATGAAAGACTTCAATCGCTGGCGCGATAATGCCAAACGTAAACATGAGGCGCGCAAGGCATTTTTCGGTTTCTCGAAATTCTGAAAGTGGAATGCTATCGAGATGGTCCCTGATAGCATAACCGTATTTCTTCATCGCATCATAGAACGGTTGGAGATCTTCAAGGGAGCTCGCAAATCTTTTTTCGTATCTCGCGTTAGCGGTCGGGAGATCCCACTCGCCAACATACTGCTCAAGTTCTGCGAACTCTTTGGGAAGCGTCATTCCGAAATCCTCCATCTTCCAGTATTGCCCAACATTCTAGGCTCTGCCGATTTGCCTTCTCGTTCACCTTGATAGAACAGGAATCTTATACCCTCTATCAACCACCAAAACTCCGAGAACATTCCCTGTAAGAATTAAAAAGAGGAAAGCCAATGAAAGAGAGGCAGAAGCAGGAACGCCACCTTCATCCAACGCGAAGGCGACAATGTAGTCTCCTTTTGTTGCGTTTTCATAGTAGATATGTCCTCCAGCCGCAGTGACGATATATTGCTTGCCATTGAACTCATAGGCCATCGGCGTTGCTTGTCCTCCGGCAGGGAGATCCGCCTGCCACAATTTTTTTCCTGTCTCAATATCGAAGGCGCGAATTCGGTCGTCTGTCGTTGCCGCGATAAATGTCAGCCCACCAGCGGTTGAAATTGGGCCCCCCGCCATAGGTGTGCCCATTTCCCAGTCCGTAAAGGGAAAGGGTGACTCATTCTTGATTGACCCTAGAGGAACCTGCCACTCAAGGGAGCCATCAGTAAGATCGATTGCGCTCAGCCGCGCCCATGGCGGCTTTGTACACGGAGCCCCCCAAGACGAGAGAAAGAATTGAAGTTCACCGACATAAGGCGTGCCGGTCAAAGGAAATGACATCTTGACCTTCGCGCTGGAAACTTGACCGGCGTCGGCTTCTTCGCGAGGCACCAATTTGACAATTGCCGAGGTATGAAGTGTGGGGACCACCAGCAATCCCGTACGCGGATCGATTGTTCCGCCGCCCCAATTCATTCCGCCGGCGCCGGCGGGGTTCAAAATAGTTCCCTGTAAAGAAGGCGGCGTGTAGAGGCCCTCACTCTTAAGAGCGCGAAGCTTCTTTTTGCAATCGTTTTTGTCAAACCAGGTGAAGCCCCACATGTCTTCTTCTGTCAGATGAAGATCGTTCAACGGAGCCGGGGTGTCGACAAACGGTTGAGTGGGTGAGAGCCATTCGCCTGGAACATCTGTCGACTGCGGAACGGCGCGCTCTTCGATTGGATAGACGGGTTCGCCTGTCAAACGATTAAACACAAACACCATACTTTGTTTCGTAAGTAGGATGACAGCTGGAATCACATCTCCATCTTTTCCCAGATCTGCAACAATGGGCTGGGATGGCAAATCATAATCCCAAATTCCGTGATGTACGATTTGATAGTGCCAAACCAGTTCGCCTGTACTCGCACGAAGAGCAACAAGCGAGTTTGAATAATTATTGTTTCCAGGCCGACTGCCCCCATACCAGTCGACACTCGGCGTCGTCGTGGGAAGGAAGACAAGGTCATTTTCGGGGTCTCCGGAGGTGAACGACCAGACGTTTGCGGACCCGAAAACTTCTGCTGAGTTCTTGCCCCAAGTTTTATAGGCCGGATCGGTGGGATCTCGTGGCACCGGATCAAATTCCCAGAGCAGGGCGCCAGTGCGGGTGCTGAACGCACGGATCTTACCGCTTGGACCGTCAATTCGGTAGAGGTCGAATAAGCTCGTTCCAAATATGGCTACGTCGTTGATGATCGAGGGCGGACTGTGAAATTGAACCTCGTCGTGTTCGGTGAGTTTTTTTCCGGCATCCACTATGACCGTGCCATCATCCCCAAAACCCGGACACGTGCGACCTGTTTCAGCGTCAAGAGCAATCACGCGCAAATCTCCTGTACCGTATATGATGCGCGTCTGACAAATGCTTCCTTCGGCCGCTTGATGGTCACTCCAAGTTGAGACGCCGCGACATTTCATGTTAACAGCACCGTATGCGGAGGGCTCGTATTTCGGATCGAATGACCAAACTTCTTCACCCGATTGAGGGTTCAGGGCAAATACGAGATCGTTCGTGGCGCATGCAATTAGAAGATCATTGACGAGAATGGGCGTTGTTTGAAACGCTCGGGGCCGCTTACCTTCGCCGGTTTGATATGTCCATGCAATTTCGAGTTTGCGAACGTTCTCGCGATTGATTTGATCAAGGGGCGAGTACTTCGTTCCGCCTTCATTTGCGCCGTAGCTGGACCATTCGCTTCGCGCATCTGAGAGTGCAATGAACAAGGCAAAGAGCACCAGGCAAAGCGATGAAAACATCGAGGGTATCTGGTTCACCGTCAATTTCGTCTTCTCCTAAAGGAAGATTACTGAGCTGAAAGCTACCGTCAGTAACCAATACCAAGATTGTATCGGTTGATATTCTAACTCCTGGACCGGCAATTAATCAACAGAGATGTTTAGTTGATTTACAATCCCGATTCAACATGGCAAGTTGGATATCGGTGAGCGAGAGCTCGGCAAAGCCGATTGATCGATGCGAATTCAGCGTTTGTGCTGAACGTTCAGCGTTTAGCTGCGATGCAATACATCGACGTCTTGGACGTTTAGAACTTCAAAAGGAAGATGCAGATGACATCAACTTCTCCGCTCGACTTTGCAGGTAAGAACGCCCTTGTCGTCGGTGGATCATCTGGTCTTGGAAATGGCATAGCGCAATTGCTGCAAAACTACGGAGCAAATTGTCATGTCACTGGGACAAAGAGTTCTGGTGCAGAATATGCGGACGAAACTTCTTCCGATCTAGACGGACTTCAATACCACCAACTTGATCTGTCTGATGACCGCCGGCTCGAAACGCTCAATCTTGGCTCGGAGGGGTTAGATGTGTTGGTCCTCTCCCAAGGTATTACGTTTTGGAACGATGAGGAGTTTAATCCCAATGTCTTTAGACAAGTCATCGACATAAATCTTGTCAGCATCATGTCCTGTTGCGATCGCTTTTTTGAAGACTTAAAGCGCCGTAAGGGGACAATAGTTATCATAAACTCGATAGCGGCGTATCGAATAACTATTGGTTTGCCTGCCTATACATCAGCAAAAGCTGGCGCGGACAGTCTGACAAAATCTCTGGCGGAGGCATGGGGCAAGCACGGGATCCGCGTGAACGGTCTGGCATCTGGATTTGTCGAAACGAAAATGACCCGGGACGTTATGCGTGACCCCGCACGTAGGGAAAGGTACCTCCGGCTTCTTCCCTTGGAACGTTTCGCCAGCGTTGAAGATGTAGCAAATGTGGCTTTGTTTCTAGCCTCTCCTTTGGCTTCCTACATTACAGGACAGACCATTGTTGTGGATGGAGGCAAGCTCCTTCGTTAGAGCCCTTTGAGTCTACATCCAGGTTCAATCGATGATCCAGGCAGACCTATAGAAACCAAGCGAGTCGGCTTTTGCGCGCCCTGACCAAACCTGGACATTCTTTGTGCGACAAGAGTGAGACGGCAAAACGGAAGACCGAAAATGCTCGAACAACAACTGCGCAACCTCATTGATGAACACGAACTGCGCAATCTCGTGTACAGATTGTCCATCAGCATGGATGAAAGAGACTATGAAGGGTTCCGATCGTGCTGGTGCGACCAGGTCGATCTGGATATCCCCTCCATGGCGGAAGGAGAAGACCAAGTCGGACAGGGGTCAGTGGATGCAGATATTTATAGTCGGCAAGTGATCGAAATGTTGAGTGGTTTTGAAGCAACCCAACATGTCAGTACCAACCATTTATTCGATGTCGAAGGCGATACGGCCCACTGCGTCTCTTATGTTTTTGGAACGCATTTTCTAAGATCGGATAATGGGGAAGCTATTCACCAGGTTGGCGCCAAGTATGAATTTTCAACAAAACGAGTAGAAGGTGTTTGGAAAATAGACCGCATGAAGTGGCGAAAGTTTTGGGGATCTGGAAACGCGGGGCTGTGGAACGATGCAGCGCGTATTGTTGAGGAAAGGCTAAAGCAAAACTGACGCGGTTCATTTATTTGGAATGGTGGCCGCATACATCCCGCAAAGCAAACTTGGTCTACGAGGTTAGCCTGTCAATGAACCAAAACCTAGATGAGCGTTCCTGGGCATCTGCCGTACGGAGCCTGGGCCAGTGTCGACCGGGATGCTTAACCGCTTTTTCCCGATGAGGTGAAACGCCTAACTCTAAACCCGCTGAGATTCTCGATCTCGGATCATCTCAAAAGAACATCGGTGTAAAGATTGAAGTCTCTAATCGTCAAGCCTTGGGAACTGAAATTCTCCTTCATGGTCGATGGAAGAGGGTTTACACGCGGGCGGCGAAGAAGTCAGCGGGACTACCTGGAGATCACAATCTTGCCGAAGTGGTTTCCTTTTGGCATCGAAGCAATAGCATCAGGGGCATTATCAAAAGCTACAGTATGATCGATGACTGGCTGAATCTTGTTGATATCAAGCGCGCGAACCACTTCCCTTGTGTGCCGGCGATTGCCCACCATGATCGGACAAATTGTCTTGTGACCTTGCAATAGACCAAACGGCTCAATTTGAGATGTCGGATCAGCCAAGGCTCCGATGAAAGAAAGCCAGCCACCATGTCGTAGAGCCGCAATCGACTTGTTCATTGTTCCAGGTCCGCCCACTTCAATTGCAACATCCACACCTTCGCCGTCTGTCGCTTCGATAATCTCGGTCTGCCACTCGGGCGTGTCATTGTAGTTCACAACATGATCTGCACCAAGAGAGAGCAATCGCTCCATCTTTTGCGAAGTGCTTGTGGTTGCAATCACACGCATGCCAGCTGCGTTAGCAAGTTGAAGCGCGAATATTGAGACACCCCCCGTTCCGAGCGTGAGTACAGTTTGGCCTGGATGAAGTGGCTTTGGACCATGAAACAACGCATTCCAAGCTGTAACCGCTGCACACGGAATGGTGCTCGCCTCTTCGAAAGAAAGAGATTCAGGAATCTTCACAAGGTTTTGTTCTAAAAAGACCCGTTGTTGGCATAGTGTACCGTCGAGTTCCGCTCCAAAGGCTGTTGCCCACATCCACGCTTCCAACGGACCTTCGATCCAATCTCTAGAGTATGTGTTTATGACACGGTCTCCGACTTTCAAACTTTTAACGTCGGACCCTATGTCAACGACTTCCCACGCTCCATCACACAACGGAATAAGATCGGTTCCCACGGGTATGGGATACTGCGCGCCTGCAATCATGTAATCGCGGAAGTTGACTGAAGCTGCCTTTAAGTCCACGAGAACTTCGCCCTTGTCCGGCGAGGACGGCGCGATGTCGACCTGCTTAAAACCTCTTAGCTCCACTGACGGAGTGACCCTCCAAGCCTTCATGATTCTTGGCCCATATTTTTTGTCGACCGATCCGCGTCTACGAGGCTCAGTAGCCGGCTACCGGTGAAACACAGTATTTGAAATCGTGGAAACATCTCAATTCGGAACATCCAATGGTGCTTAGTTTTGAGTTTCCGCGCTGCGTTTCTGTCGAGCTAAGTCCCGCAAGGTATCGATGATTTCGTCATCGGATGGGGAACCGTTAAAGATAGCGCTTACGCCAAGCTCTTTCATCTTTTTTGCATCACTTGCGGTGATGACCGAACCCCCAATTACCACAGGCAAGTTCAGATCGTCTTCTTTGAGCCGCTCAAGCAACTCGGGAATCATGTCGATGTATTCCCACGAATGACAACTTATCCCAATCACGTCGACGCCCGCTTCTCTCGCTTTGTGAGAAATCGTTTCCGGCGTATTAAAACGCCCCGCGTAGGTGACGCGCATTTGTGCTTCTTCAAGAATGCCTCGAACGGAGACGGCTCCGTTCTCATGCTGATCAAGTCCCATTGTACCAATCAAGAAGTGCTCGCGCTCCATTAGGCAACCTTTTCTAAGATGGGTTCAACCATGCCGTAGCTGTCATACTCGAGACCGAAAACTTGACGTGCCGTCCCCTTCAGTTCGCCAAAGGTCACGCCCTCATTCAGACAGTTCTGAGTGGCTTCAACAACGTTTTGGTCTTCCTCAATGGTTTCAGCAAAACGCTTCAAGCTATCTCTAACTTTATCCATATCGCGCGCCTTTTTCCACTCAACGATCTCTTCAACAAATGCATGGTACGGAGTAATTTTTCGCTCGGCAACGTCACGCAACAGCGTATCCTCTTCCTCCGGAATCGTATGACAATTCACGCCAACGAGAGGTTCGTGTCCTTTCGAGACATCCCGCTGTTGTTTGGCCATTGCGTCTTGAAAAATCTGTTCAAAGACGCCGCGCTTTTCAAGTTCGTCTGCATCTCCCATGGCTTCGAGCTGATGGACGCGATTGACGATCCTTTCCTCCATCTGATCTGTGAGATATTCAACATAATGAGAACCTCCAAGTGGATCTGCCACCTGGGCCGCTTTGCTTTCTAGTGCGACGATCTGTTGCGTCCGTAAACCAATCATATGTGACTCTGGCGACGGAGTACGAAATGCCTCGTCAAATGCAGAAACTTCCATCGCCTGAACGCCACCCAGCGCAAGCGCCATTGCTTGAATGGAACCGCGAATGATGTTGTTGACCGGCTGTTGCGCAGTTAGAGAAAGCCCGGACGTATGGCTGGTGACGACAACGCCATGAGAGCGCGGATCTTTTGCGCCGAATTCGTCGCGCATCATATTTGCAAAAATACGCCGGGTTGCTCGTATTTTTGCGATCTCCTCAAAGAAATCCATGCTGCAGTTAACAAGAATAGCGATACGGGGCGCGAACGAATCTATGTCCAACCCTCTTTCAATGAGCTTTCGTGTCAAGAATCGAATTTGCAGAAAACCAAGCGCCATTTCTTCAACGCCGTCAATTCCGGACTCGCTGAAGAAATAGGTATCTTCGATGTAGGAGTGATATTTCGGCATGTGTTTGGTTGCATACTCGATGGTATCCAATGTCATCTTGATCCGGTAATCCGTAGGCAAATTTGTTGCGTAACAACAGCTCTCTGCATACAAGGGCGCCTGAATGATCGATCCGCGTAACTTTTCAAGCGGAAAACCGTACTCTTTTGCAGCGAGAGCTACGCAAGCCACCGTTGACAACGGATTCAAAGAACAAGATATGGAAACCTGATCCAGCGGAATATTTTTGAAGAGTTCAACCACATCCTGTTTACGACAAAGCGCCACGCCTTGCGTTCCGCACGAGATCTGAGCTATTGGATGGTCCGGATCGATGCCAGCAACTGTGGCTGCATCGCCAATTACATCCAAGCCATTTGATCCGTGTTCTATCAAATAACGAAACTGCTCGTTTGATCGGGAGGGTGGGCCCTCGCCAGAAAGCTCACGCTGTATCCATGTGCCGGACGTTTTTGCGCGTCGCCCTCGTGTGTAAGGGAATTCACCCGGTTTTTCATCTGTGCCATCAGCACGTTGAAAAAAATCTTTAAGCTCGATCCCCGATCTCGATTTCATTTGGCTCATTGGCGGCTCTCATTCATGCGGATAAATGGTGAGGCGTTGCTGTGGGAATATTGTTACGCTTCCTTAGACCATTCCCGTATCCCTTCTACCATGACGCCATTCGTCGTTCTGGGATGGGTCAACCAACGTGGATCATCTTCGGGCGTGAGTGGCGGCCGTTCTCGAACTTCCAACCCAGCTTCCTGAAGGTGCTGAGCGGTTCCATCAATGTCATCGACCACACCGCACAGATGGTAGAAACCTTCGCCCCTCTTTTTAAGGTACCTCGCAACCGGGTTGTTCATATCGTCTTTGTTGAGGGGCTCCATCAATTCGATGGTCATCTTCAGCTCTTGGCCAGGAACCGCGATAAAGACACTATGGAGACCTTCCACGTCCAACTTCACTTCGTCGAACTTTTCAAAGCCGAACACGCCGCACCACAGCTTTTCTGCAGCGTCGACGTCATTCACAACGATCCCGAAATGACTGATTCTTTTGAACATCTGTTCCACCTTCACCAAGTGTTATAAACTAATCAACATAGATGTTTATTTGCAGAAAGACAAATAACACTCAAGACTTTTCGATCACTTGTTTTGATCATCATCGATTTCGTTGAGCCAGGTAATGACATCCGTTGCGGACTGCTGATGACTTGATCTATTCTTCGTCCAATGCTTGCCGCATGCGTTTCAGACCAATCTTGGCCTCTTTCCGACCGAACATGAATCCTTCAAGCGCCGTATAATAGTCGAGCATGGGCCGTGTCGTATTAAGCGTCTGATTGCAGGTTCGTTTGGTCCAGGCCACCGTCATTGGATCGCGTGCTGCAATGTCCTTTGCGAGCCCAGTCGCCTCGTCCATTAATTTGGAGTGATCTACGACCCGGCTCACGAGACCAAGGTCATCAGCTTCTTGTGCGCTAATGAAGCCCGAGCGCAGCAACAGATAGCGAGCTTTCATCGGGCTGCACATCAAAGGCAATAGATGGACTTCTGGACCCGACAGGACACTAATATTCATTTGAGCGCCAATCAAAATTCGCGCCTTGTCAGATATGAGCGAGATATCACTGTGCAGAGAAAGGCTAAAGCCTCCGCCCAATGTATCCCCATTGATTGCGGAGATGATGGGGAGTTCGCAGTCGAGCATTTTGTGCATAGCGCTCGAAAATTTGCGACTGGACAAAATGGAGGCGTCTACATCTTCATGAAACGACTCCAAAAGATCAATGTCGCCGCCAACTGAAAACGCCGGCCCCGCGCCCGTGATCAAGACAACTCTTGCGTCGCCATCCTCTTTAAGTTCATCCCAAAATAGATTGAGGTCATCAAGCATGTCGTTGTCGAACGCGTTTAGCGATTCGGGACGATTGAGAACGACCTTGACGATCGGATCCTGCCGAGAAACAGCAATACTCGAATATTCAGTGAAAACATTGCTTTTCGTTGGCACCTTTAAACTCCGACGGTTTGGTGAAGCCAATAATTGTTGGTCTAACTTGTTTGGGTAACAATGAAACCTTCCTTAGGGAAATGAACGATCAGCTCGCCTGCACGTTCATCAATCCGGCGAATTCCAATATCCTCTGAGTCAGACCAGACAAGTTCGCCGGAAACGGGACCGCCGTTATAGGCTTCGTGACGAACTTTCACGGTTGTGGACGGAGGGAGTTCGGTTTGATTTTGAGCTTGGACGTTGTCAACGGAGGAAGGAGTAGATTTCATTGCGACATCAATTGCCTTGTCCGTAGAAAGCTCTTCGCGCTTGCCTTCTCCAATCGCACGCATGCGATCGAGCCATGCTTGCACCATCGGAAACGAGGTTAGTTCTGAGGCAATGCTCATTGTTTCGATGGTCCAGAGAGGATGGAAAATCGAGAAGTCCGCAATAGTCGCGTTTTCTCCGAGCAAGTATGTACTGCCGTCTCCAAGCTGATTCTCGATGGCGTTAAGATGCTGCCTCAATTGTGTTGTACGCCAAGCTACAAATTTTTTAGCAGTCTCGGGATTGAATCCGGGGCCACTCATCTCTTGTCTGTCTTTCACAAAAGCATCCGAAAACTGTCCTTCGGAGAGGGCTATCGTGACAAGCGAAAAGAACACAGACTCTCCCCATACGGATAAGCCGCGCAATGTTGCGTCCGGTCCGCAATAAAGCGGCGGCTGGGCTACTTCTCGCTCAAGTCGTCGCGCAATACACTTCGTATCGCAATAAATGTCCGATCCGATTTGTAACACAGGAAGCAGTCGATAGCCCCCTGTCAGTGCGGTAAGATCAGGTTTAGGCATGGCGTCTGGTTGGAGCACGGAGTGCCAGGACATATTCTTATAGCCCAAAATGGATCGTATCTTTTGGGAGTAGGAGGATGCATCGTAGTGATGCAAAATAATGTCGCCCATACGATTCTATCCTTTTGCGTTTCGCCTGCTTCAATCCATGTATACTCCAATCTTACCAATTAGTCGACAGTGTTGACTTATAGAGTCTTGCGGATATGATGGCTTGGCAGTGAGCAAGCCTTCGAAATTGGTCCCACGCATTCTAAATCGGTGCGCAAGAACTGAAATCTAAGAAGAGCCCATGAGAGACGATGTCTGACGCCGAAGTGCAATCCATCCTCGATAAATTCAGAAAACTCGAAGCGGGTTGGACGGAAGAGTCAACGATCGATGAGATGCGCAAAGATCAAGAACGTTTTAGCCAAGAACTGCGGAGAGATATCGGCGCGACTTTCAGCGGGATTTCCGCGGAAGGTGTGCTCTGCGAGTGGACCGATTTCGATACTCAACACTCTGACTCGGTCTTGATCTACTTTCACGGTGGCGGCTATGTCGTCTCTTCGCCTCGTACTCATCGAGACGTTGCGGCGCATTTGTCGAAGCTTGGCGACATAAGAGTCTTGAACGTTGATTATCGCCTGGCGCCCGAGTTCGTCTTCCCCGCGGCTTTGGAGGATGCGGTAACCGTTTACGACTGGCTTCTGAAAGAGGGATATGCTCCGAAGAAGCTTTTTGTTGCCGGGGATTCAGCGGGTGGCGGACTCGCAATCTCGTTATTGCTAAAGTTAAGGGAGCAGGGAAAGCCCCAGCCGGCGGGAGCGATCTTGTTTTCGCCTTGGATCGATCTCGCCTGTTCCGGTGACAGTTATGTGTCCCGTGCTGAACAAAGTCCGATTGGCAACAAAGAAATGGGCTTAATGATGGGTCAGCTCTACGTTGGGGAATCTGGAGATCCAAGTCATCCGTATGCTTCGCCCATTTATTCTGATTTTGAAGGCCTGCCGCCACTTTTTGTTCAAGCATGCGAGAACGAAGTGTTTCTTGATGACTCGCGAAGGCTTGAGAAAAAGGCCACACAAGCAGGTATTGAAGCGACGCTCGAAGTCTGGCCGGGTCTGTTCCATACGTGGCAAATCTATGCAAGCGCTCTCGAGGAAGCGCGCGAGGCCTTGAGCAAAGCATCGTCATTCATCCAATCAAGACGTGGTTAGAGTGCGAACGATACGCGATGGCTCAAGCGGATGCTGATCCAGCAGAGAGCACAGTGATATGAGCGATAGCCAAGACTTTGTCCAAAAATACTTGGTAGAAGAACCAACCATTGTCGATAAGTTTGCCTATTGGGTGGAACGAGATGGAAATCGTCCGTTTCTACTGTATGGGGATGATGACCGCCGTTTTTCTTATAGCGAATTTGATCTGCTAACGAATTCACTTGCAAATGGATTCAAAGCTCTTGGTGCAACAATTGGTTCGCGTATTTCAGTTTTTTCGGCGAATTCGCTGGTGGCCATCTCGACGATGTTTGCGTGCTGGAAAGTGGGGGCGGTCTACTGTCCGGTCAACAGCAAGCTGACGAAGGATCTGTTATCCTATGTTCTCAATGACACGGAACCACAGCTTCTTGTTGTGGATCAGGGGTTGCTTTGTCATGTTGACGATGTTTCAGATGCGCTTGGATCGCCTCCGACGCTCATCGTTCACCGTCCAAAGAGAGACGAAGCCGACTTTGATGCAGCCAAAGTGAGCGTTGGAACGCCAAACGGTTTGTCATCAGAGAACCTTTCAGAACTGATTACCCAGTCATCTGATCCCTTGTTAGAGTCGATAACGGAAGAAAATCAGTCCAGCATCATTTACACGTCTGGAACGACCGGAAATCCGAAGGGCGTCGTCCACCGCCATTCTTGGCTTCGCGGGCTTTGTTTTGGTCTAGCGACCATGACGCACCCGGATGATGTGCTCTATTGCGATTTGCCGATGCATCATATTGGTGGCGCGTTTTCGAACGTGGGAAGAGCAGCATGGGCAGGGGCTTCAATTGGGGTCTGGAGCAAATTCAACACTCAAGACTTTTGGTCCCGCATCAACAAAAGCAAAGCAAGTATCACCATACTTTTGGACGTGATGTCCGATTGGATTATGCAACAACCTCCAACGTCGAAGGATCGCGAAAACACTGTAATTCGGGCGCATATGCAACCGTTGCCGGACAATCATGGTGCGATGGCGAAGAGATTTGGGATTGATTTCGTTGCCGTCGGGTATGGCTCAACAGAAGTTGGTCTCGGGCATACGGGACTGGTGGACGAGTTTCCCAACGAAATCGGCACCCCAAGCCACCTTTGGAAAGGCTATTCCAAACAAGAGATTAGAGAACTGGTCACGATGATTGCTGGTGCGGGCGCCATCGTCGATGGGACCAAACACGTTGAAAAGGGATTCATGGGAATGCCGGTTGGTCATTATGCGCCGAGAGTTGTCGACGACGATGGTAAAGACGTTCCCCCAACTGTGCCTGGTCAACTTTTGATGCAGCCACGACGTCCGGAGTTTCTCTTTTCAGAATATTTTGGCAAGCCGGAGGAGACCGCAAAAGCCCTTACGGTTGATGGTTTTAATTCCGCGGATATTGTCCGCAAGGATACTGAGGGAGTCTATTATTTCTGTGACCGCAAACAAGGATTCATCCGTGTCCGTGGCGAAAATGTTGCAGCAAGTGTTGTCGAAAGCAATCTAAATGGTCATGAAAAGGTCAGTTACTCTGCAGTGGTCGGTGTGCCGGCTTTAAGCGGCTATGAGGACGACATCGCGGCTTTTGTCGTTCCCAGTATGAGTGGGGCGTTGACAGAAAGCGAGATAGCAGCGTGGGCCCAAGAAGAAATGCCCAAGTTCATGTGGCCAAAATATATTCGGGTCGTTGATACACTGCCCGTGACACCGACAATGAAAGTTGAAAAGTACAAACTGAAGGATCAAATTCTACGAGAAATTGAGGAAAGCAAAGAAGGCGTATAAGTCATCAAAGTGCTGAGAACTCGAAAATCTATGCGATGTCGTTCTAAGCGCTGACTTTAACCAGCGCTTTTCCTGTATTATCACCTTTCAACAAACCGATAATCGCGTCGGGTGTCTTATCGATTCCTTCGTATATCGTCTCTTCCCAAACCATGTGGCCGTCGGCAATCCAAGCTTTCATATCCTTTAGGAACTGAGGTCGCATGTCGTAGTGATCGGTTACGGTATACCCTTTAATCGTCACACGGTTATACATGATGGTCGATAGGGTCGTGATACCAGACGACAGTCCCAAAGGATCGTTATAGCTTGATATCATACCGCATGCGGCAATACGGCCGAACTTGTTCATGCGCGGAAGCGCGGCATTCAAATGTTCTCCGCCGACATTGTCAAAATAGACATCTAAGCCGTTGGGCGCGGCCGCCTTTAACGACTTACGAACAACACCGTTATTGTAGTTGAAGACCTCGTCCAAACCAACTTTGTCCTTGAGCCAAGAACACTTTTCATCGGTTCCTGCGCTGCCGATTACTTGACATTCCATGTTCTTGGCAATTTGTGCCGCCACACTCCCCACCGCTCCGGCTGCGGCCGAAACAAAGACATTCTCCTTTCGTCTCAATTCAGCAACCCTCAGCATACCAACATATGCTGTCAAGCCCGTAATACCCAATACTCCCAGATGTGTCGTGATAGGCTCGTCTCCAATTTCGAGTCCTGTCAATTCTTCCCCTTTAACTCGCGCATACTCACAAAGGCTCATATGGTGCTCGACGATATCGCCCTCAGAAAAGTCCGGATGACGGGTTTCTACGACTTCGCCAATGGCAAAGCCTCTGTTAGTTTGATTAACAATTCTGTGCCCTGTCTGTATCGAGCCGTCGGACAAAGGGCGTCTTAGAGAAGGATCAACTGAAAAATAGTGATTCTTGACGATGACTTCCCCAGTACGCGGAGCATCAAGCGGACGCTCGGCCAGTTTGAAGTCGCTGATCTGAGGCATTCCTGACGGATGCGACGCCAGTTGAACTTCTCTACTTATGATTGACATTGTTAATTCATCCTGTCGTAGTGCTCTCGCCCCCCATAATGATAGCGGTTGTTGGATCCCTCAAAATGCCGCAAGACGCAGGTCAATTTAGTTGCTAAAGTTACGGCAGATTCTTGATGAGGTTGGCTTCAGGCGAGCTATCAATAATGAACGCGGCAAAGCTAGATTTGCTTGAGATATAAGCTTTAGGTTTTCTGTTGCAGCGCAACAGCGTTGATTGGTATAGTCAAAATAACGCAACAGCGTTGTTTAGTTCAACACATAATTGGCAAGCTATCCGACTTGGAATGAATGTGCACGCTATCGAATACAAAGCGAATGAAGTACGAAGGGGTCTTTAATCAATGATCGTTGCGAGAATCGAAGAAGGAAGAGATCCTGAACGGACGAGAAAGGCTATTCTAGACGCGGCCAAGAAACTTATCGCCCAAGAAGGAAGTGAGGCGGTGAGTGTGTCCAGTGTCGCGCGTTTGGCAGGGGTCAATCGTGGCACGGCCTATCTGCATTTCGGAGATCGCGAAGAACTGTTGCGAGAAACGATCAGGTCGGTAGGCGAAGAGTTAGCTGAAATTATCAACGAAGCGTCTGCCAATATCGACAGCTGGGAAGAATCCGACGACACGGTCATGGAAAAAATATCAAAAGCTCTCCATGAAAATGCTCAACTTGCACGTGTCTGGCTCTCGGAGCTTGTTCTCAAGAACAGTGCTCAAAGCGACGAGCTCTGGAAGGCGTGGATGGAAGGATTGAACACGCTCCACTACTCGGGGAATATCGACGACAGCGTCGATGATGAAGTTCTCGCTGTCATTGGATTAAGTGCAACCTTTATTTGGCCGATCATAAAGAATGCCGAAAAAATGTCGAAAGCCAAAAAGCAACAATCCGCTGAACGGTTCGCACAAGCATTTGATCAAATCGTCCTGAGAGGTCTATTGAAGCGCTAGATCGCTTTTGACTTCGTGTATCCTTCTAAGATTCAGCAGAACGCCTGGTTGCGATATGTCTGACAAGCCAGGTCGGTGGCACCGAGTTGGGCTTTCGGAAGTGCGCGATTCTTGAAAGAGTCAAGAAAGCCGACTGAAAAAAGGTGTGGTCTTTCTCTGGTTCTACTGCCGTCAAAGACTCTTAACTAAGACTCGCGTTCGCCATAAGAACAACAACGGTGTTGATTAACCAAGAGGGTTCGTATAACCTGTTTTGGGGGTGGCGGTTCGCTGATCAAGCAATCATTTAGATTTGCATCGGTCAATCATTGAACGACGAGATCGCGAGAAAAGTGCGGAGAAGAAATGTCGGAAAATCTTTTACCGAAGCAATTTGAAGAGCTGGAAAGGTTTGTAAGCAAATGGGATCTTCCCGACATCAACAGCCGGTATGAAGCGCGGCTGTCGAGCACGATGGAAGATATGCAAGACTTCAACGATGCTATCGTATCGTGTGCGGAAGATATTAAGTCATATCTCGATTCAAAAGACTTTGACGACTACCTTGATGAGGACCGGCGCCTTGCCCGGTTGATGTTTACTTTTGCCGTGGTGGCGCAGTCGGTGCAAATCTACAAACAGCCTGCTGTGCCTGATGCTGGTCCGCGCATGTTCGATGCCATCGTCGAGCCGAAGATGTAGATGGCTCCAAAAACCTCCAGTTGCTAGACCGGGACAAAAAATGGCTGAGACATATTCAGTTGGTATAGACCCAAAGCTTCTCGAAAAAAGGGAAGGTGAGCAGTGGACGGATAAGTATCCGGGGCTGGGAAAAGAAAAGCTCAGTTACTTAAGTATGACCTCCCCGGAGTTTTTTGAACTCGAACGAGAAGCAGTATTTCGTCGCAGTTGGTTGTATGCAGGCCGTTTGGAGTGGGTGGAGGAACCGGGACAGTTCTTCACCAAAGAGTATGAGGTTTGCAACGCTTCGATTATTGTTGTTCGCGCTCAAGACAAGAAGCTGCGTGCCTTTTATAATGTCTGCCCTCATCGAGGTAATAAGCTCGTTTGGAAAGATGACCCTACGGCAGAGATGCAAGGAACTTGCGATCGGTTCTATTGCAAGTATCACGGATTAGGTTTTGGCACAGACGGCAAGATTGAAGTCTTGACGGACAGAAAGTCTTGGTTTTTCGATCAAGGAAAAGAACTTCAGCTTGCAGAGGTCCCTATCGAAAGTTGGAATGGATTCTTGTTTGTAAATCTTTCACCCGAAGGTCCTGCCGAAAGTCTTAGAGAATTTCTGGGTGAATATTATTGGAATGGTTTTGACTGGCCATTTGAGCGATTCACTGAACGTTTCGTCGCCCAAGGAAGCACAAAGTGTAATTGGAAGGGGCTGATGGATGCCTTCAACGAAGTTTATCACGGCGTGTATGTCCACAAAGAAGCTTTTCCGTATCTGCTAAAAATGGAACTCACCGAGGAAGCGCTTGAGGCAATGCACGTTAAGATGCAGGTCTTGGTTGGCAAACATGGCTTCTACGTGTCGCCTCGAAATCCTCAAGGATTGTTCGTTACGGATATCGAACGCATTGCGCAGTGTGCTGGAACGGGCCCGCAATATCCAATGGTTGAAGACCATTCGAAGATCCCGCCTGCGGCCAATCCTCAGAATAGAGATGATTGGGGGACCAGTAGCCATTTCATCTTTCCAAATATTATGATTCAGTTCTATTATCCGGGTTGGTACCTTATCTACCAATACTGGCCGCTTGCTCACAACGAGATGCGCTTCGAGATTGACTGCCACTATCTGCCATCGAGAAATTTCTCAGAGCTCATGTCTCATTTTGGTCACTGTGCGACGTTTTGGGATGCTGCTTTGCAGGACGTCAACAATCTTGAGGCGACACAAAGAGGATTGGAAATGGGCGCATTTTCCGAATGGCCGCTCACGGATCAAGAAATGCTGATACGCGGATTTCATAAACAAATCTATGATCATGTCGAACGCTACAAAGCATCTCTTCGTCAGAAGGCTTCCGAATAAGAGAAGAAGACAATTCAGGTAAGGCAAAGACGTGACAGATCAAGAAAGCGCAAATGTCATAACCACACGGACAGTCATCGACTTGGTTTCGGCCTTCAAGTTTGATGAGCTAGCGCCATTTATCCATGAAGATATCATCGTTGATACACCTTACCAAGCTTTTCACGTGGGCGTTCTGAAAAGGGGCAAAGACCAGTTCATTGAGGGGATGAAGTTCGTTCCCAATGTTTTTAAGACGTTCACTCTAAGCATTCACGAGGTCTATGACTGTCCCAGTCGAGACGTGGTCGTTTTTGAGCAGACGAGCTTCGGAATTTTCGCAGCGGCTCCGGCAAAGAGTTATCAAAATCGTTACATCATGGTTTTCGGATTTAGAGACGGTCAAATAAATCTGTGGCGAGAGTTTTTTAATCCGGAAGTAATGAATGCTAGTATGGCTTTCATGCTTGATCTCCCGTCTGAATAGCACGAACTTCACCTTTTTTCGGAGTGCCTCGAAAAAAGAGGGCAAGCCTGTTGTCAGCATAGGCATGTGCTTGAGTGTTGACGGCATGCAAAAACAAAGCGCTGGCAATACGGTCGCGTTCACCATATAATAAACAACGATGTTGAGTTGTGTGTTGTCGGCTGAACCGCTCGGCATTGCAACTTCCCGTCTAAGATCAAAGAGAAATCAGGGATACCGGGAGGAGATCGTTATGTCCATTTCGCAAGAGTTTTGTCCTATTGGTCAGGACTATACAGATCTTCATCGATTTCTGGAGAAGGCGCGCACCGAGGAGCCCGTGTTTTATTGGGAGCAACAGGGTATCTGGGTCATCACCCGCTACGACGATGTCACGGAAGTTCTTACAGATGCGGAGAACTTCACAAACGAGGGCAATCTGTCGGTGATGAATTCGGGCTATTGCGAGGAAGCGACCAGAATTCTGGCGACTGGCATTGATTGGACAAAAGTTCCGCAGATCAACGATATGGAGGGGGAAAGGCATGCAAGAGTGCGCAGCGTGGTGCAGAACATTTTATCTCCCGCTCGCCTACGCGAGATGGAACCGCGCATTCGACAAAACGTCGCCGAACTCATTGATCGGTTTGTCGATGACAAGAAATGTGAATTTGTAAGTCAGTTTTGCTATCCGTTGCCCGTACGCGTTATATTTGACCTGATTGGTTTCGATGAAAAAGAACATGATCTCGCCCAGCTTCAGATCTGGAGCGATAACATGTTTCGGCTTTGGCTCGTACCGCTCTCGGAAGAAGAACAAATTGAATGCGCGACCCACGCCGTTCAGTTTCAGGAATATATTCGAAATCTGTTGGCCGATCGACGTAGGAATCCGAGGAATGATCTTCTGACAGACTTTGCGCGCGAGCTTGATCAAGAAGATGCGCGGGTGAGTGAAGATGAAGTGATCATTATGTTCCCCATGAATCTCATCGGTGCGGGTCACGAAACCACAAAAGCAGCGTTGTCAAATGCTGTATATCACATGCTCAGTACGCCTGAGTGGTGGCAGGCGATCGTCGATGATCCATCGACGATTCCAGGCGCCGTGGAAGAAAGCCTGCGTTTTGATGGATCGGTGCTTGCCTGGTACCGAACGGTGTTGAAGAAGACAACTTTGGGCGGAAAGGCGCTAAATCCCGGCGACAAAGTCATGGCTGTTCTCGGGTCAGCTAATCATGATGCGGATGTATTTGACCGCGCGGAAGAGTTCTGTCCAGCTCGTTCCCGACATCCGAAACAGTTGACATTCAGTACAGGTCGTCATTTCTGTCTGGGTGCGCCTCTGGCTCGACTGGAGATGCAGTTTGCCCTGGAAGAGTTGTCTTCTAGACTGCCGGGACTGCGCTTGTCGCCCGGCCAACCTATCAAGTACATGGACTCCGTGGCCACCCGTGTGATCGAGGCGTTGCAGTTGGAGTGGGATTGACCAGAATGACGGATTTGAAGACTCAGTCGTCAGACCAATTTACATCCAACATAGAGATGCCATTGACTGTTCGAGATGTCGATGAGGTCAATTGGCAGCACGAAGCGGACATCATCGTGGTCGGCTTGGGAGGCGCTGGTGTAGTCGCAGCTCTGCAAGCGTTGAGCGATGGGGCGTCTGTTCTCGCCGTAGACCGATTTGGCGGGGGAGGGGCAACAGAGAAAAGTGGCGGCGTCGTTTATGCGGGCGGCACCACACACCTGCTAGAAGCCGGCTATCAAGACACCGCAGAAGAAATGTACAAGTACTTGTCCTATGAGGGCACTCCCGTTCGAGAGGAAACACTGAGACGATTTTGTGAAACGAGCGCCGAAAACATTGAATGGTTGGAGAGTTTTGGTGTGCAATTCGGCTCGTCAGTTTACGAAGAACGTATCGCTTATCCACCGGACGGGTACTTTCTCTACTACACCGGTATGGAGAAATTCCGTGAATCTGCTGCAAAAGCGGCGCCTAGAGGGCACCGCACTCTTGGAAAGGGGCCAACTGGCCGCTACTATTTTCCTCCATTGAGACAAGCCGCGCTGGCAAACGGTCTGAAATTTGTTCCGCATGCCCCGGTTCGACGGCTTATCATGGACGAAAAGGGAATCATTGTCGGCGTGGAAATACAAGAGATTCCCGAGGAATTCCAAAAGCAGCACGAGAAGATCTATCGGAAAGTCGATCCGTATAAACCGTTGAATGGAGCGACAGCCGAAAGAGCGATTGCTGAGTGCCGAGAATTTGAAGCCTCAGTTCCCATCAACAGGATAAGTCTGAAGGCGAACAAGGGTGTGTTATTATCGGCGGGAGGTTACAACTACAATCTCGAACTGTTCGGGCGGTATCGGCCGATTGTCAAAAAGACTTATAAAGCATTGCTTCGCGGCGGATCTATGGGATGCGATGGCAGTGGCATTGAGTTAGGCGTTTCAGCAGGCGGAGATTTGAGCCACATGGACCGTCTTTTTTGCACCAAAGCCATCTCTCCTCCGAATGCGTTCATATATGGCATTCTTATTAACAAGCAGGCTCGCCGATTTATTGCAGAGGATGCCTATGTGGGCAATGTCGGGTGCGCGATTACAGAGCAAAGCGACATGGGCTGGGCATGGCTCATTCTAGACTCCAGCACATTTTGGAAGGGGATTCGTCAGGCGACTTGGCCCTTGAAGAATATGGTTTCATGGTGGGGGATGCCTGCCCTTTTGAACTTACTTCTAGGCGGTACAAAGCGTGCAAATTCCATCGATGAGCTGGCGAAAAAACTGGATATCGATGCTCGATCGCTGGAGCAAACAGTAAACCAATACAATGAATGCGTCGCACAAGGACACGACTCGCAGTGTGAAAAACTCAGACAGCACATGCAGACTTTTGGTAACCCTCCCTATTTTGCGGTCAATCTGTGTGTTGCCAACAAATGGGGGTTTTCGGGTACGATGCCTTATGGGGGTCTCACGGTGGATGAGGATACAGGGAACGTTACGCGATCAGATGGCACGCCGATACCCGGGCTTTATGCGGCCGGTCGAACGGCAGTAGGGATTTGTTCTGAAAGTAATTTCAGCGGGCTGTCGATTGCCGATACGGTGTTTTCTGGGAGGCGAGCGGCACGTGCGGCCATGCAGCGAAACGATCTGTCTGGATCCTATTCTCGACTGGCCAGTTAAGTCAGAGTAGTCGCACCGACTTGATTGTTTATGTTGGTATGCGTTCTAAATATGGCATTCCGACTTGCGATGCTTTTAGGATAGTTTGACTTCACACGTGTCGGTTATCGGTATGCTCTGACATGCCAGTATGCGGCCGCCAGCTAAATCATCCTTGGTCAAAACTTTGTTTTTCCGCATCTTCACATTACCCTTGTGCAGAACGCTCGTGCATGTACCGCAATATCCTTGCACACAGTTCGTGTTGATAAAGATACCCGCCCTCCGGGCGGTTTCCACAATCGTCTCACCGGGATGGTAAACGACCTTCTGGGCGCGATAGCCTTCACGAAACACGACAAACTCAGGGTAAGTTTCAACTTCGGCGGAGCTATTCCGATCTTCTTCAGATTTCTTAGACGAGTCCAAAAGCGCGGTCTCCAATACGATGCGAACATTCTACGAGGATAAGCCTCAAGCCCTTTCAATCTTAGGACCGCCCGGTATCCGCCTCATATCAGCAAGATGCGTGACATGACTTAGAAGCCCTCCGTCCACTCTGATGACTTCTCCATTGATGAATGAGGCTCCGGCTCCGGCCAGAAATACGATTACCGATGCGATTTCTTCGGGTTCTGCGCCAAAACCGGGGACGAGCGAGTTTGCAGCAAAGGCTTGTTTCACTTCTTCGGTCATATGGGAGCGCGCCATGGGAGACAATACAAGCCCTGGCGCAACCGCGTTACATCGAATGCCCTGTTTTCCATATCGTGTTGCGATCATTTGTGTCAGCATGTTGACCGACGCTTTTGCCATAGCATAGGCAAACCTTGTATCGTCCCCTGAAATACCGTCAACGGAAGAAACGTTGACGATTGAGCCCGAACCTTTAGCAAGCATCTTTGGCATTGCTAGCTTGCACGCAAGCATAACGCTAAGTTGATCGGCCCGGAATGTCTTTTCCCAAGTATCGACATCGGAGTTCAATAGATCGTCATCCATCGGAATTAACGATAGATCTGCTGCATTGTTACACAGGATGTCAGGTCCGCCGAAGGTTTTGGAGCAAACGTCAACCATGTTTTCGAGGCTTTCCAATTCGGAAACATCCGTATGAACAAAGATCGAGTGTCCTCCAGATTCGGTTATGTGATGTGAAACGTCTTCTCCACCCGTCGAGTTAATGTCCGCGATGACCACCTTTGCACCATATGACGCAAACAATTCCGCTGTGGCTTTGCCGATGCCAGAGGCCGATCCCGTGACGATGACAGACTTATCTTCGAACATTAGAAGGCGTTCTCTAATCAGGTTAAGATTTGGCGCTCTATCAGGAACAATCTACAATTCGGAGCTGTCGCGCATACCCGCAAACCGGCCGTTTTCAATGACGTAGTACTTGTCGGCAGGTGCTGCATACGCGCCTTCTTCGCCGATGGACGGCAAATCCTTGATCGCGGTACCTCCGCCCTCTGGCAGTTCAATAAGTTCGATAATGTTGCCAAATGGATCTTGACAGTAATGCATCTTTGCGCCCGCAACTTTGACATTCGTTAAGGGCTTTATGAGTGCGCCGCCGGCCGCGAGGAATTTTTCTAGAATGCGATCGAAATCTCTGACCGCGAAACAAAGATGCGTGTACCCATAATCGGCGGCGCAGGTCTCTCCGCTTTGCCTTCGCGAAGGAGGAGAAGTGTAGTGCCATAACTCCAAGTATGTGTTAGATCCACGTAACATATAACTCTGGGCAGAGCTTTCGTCTAACCCAACATGGGAGTTTATCTCGGCATTGCCCTCTTCCCAATTGTCAACTCCAATGGCTTCGAAGCCGAAAACGTCTGAGTAGAAACGCCTGCCGGCTTCGAGGTCCGGAACATTAATGCCGACATGGTGTATTCCGCATACGAGAGAACTCATTTCTATAATCCGTCTAGTGAATAGTAAACGCTTAGCAATCCATATCCGATTAAGCAGAACTAGAACGCGATGCCTCTCTCCAATCCAGGTAAAGGACATTAGGAAAGCTGCTTTCTTTGATCGCCTCCGTTAAGACCCAGAACAAGCGAATCCCTCGCAAATATAGCAGAATATGACTAGACATCAATGTTGATGTTTTAAGTATGTGGCCAATTGATACTGGTGAGCTCCTTAGCTCGAAGAAGGCGAGATCCAGAAAGATCGCTCGGTCGGCTCGTCTACTCCATTCGTGGTTGCTGGGGTATTTCATCCGTTGGCGCTAATCCGTGCTAGATGTGCTCCAATGAGATCTCCACTGTAAGGCAGCAAAGGCATCGCACCCAAGGCGTTCCAGAGTGCCTTAGTAAGCGGACAGCATTGAGGTTGAATGAACAATAATGTTGATTATTAGTGTTGACACCAAAACGCTTCGTAAATAGTCTGCCACAAGGAGTACTGGTAAGGTTTTCGGTCTCAGGTTCTGGCGTTTAAGTTCGCTAGAGCATTGCGATGACACCAAGTTTATGTGCGCATTTGCATGGGAGCGCCGCGTTGGATGGGGGACTTTGCTTGTTTGGTTTTTCAAAAAGCCGTTAGGCCAAGGAGCTTCGGAGAGTAACGTGACTCTTCCCAGTCAGTTTTCGGACCTGAACGGATTCCTAGAAAAGTGGGACCAGCCTGACACAAACGCTCGTTATGCGGTGAGGTTGTCAAGTACGATGGAAGAATTGCGGGAGTTCTACGGAGCAATGCTGCCAAGGGTCGAGGAAATCAAGACCCATCTGGATGGCAAGAACTTCGCCGACTACAACGACGCCGACAAATCTCTTGGTCGTTTAATGTTTGCCGTAGGCATTGTCGGTCCAGCCGTTGATATCTTTCATCAGCAGGAGGTTCCTGACAGCGGCGCAACTTCTTTCTTTGTCGTGGATGAGCCCCATTTGAACTGACTGGAGTGTTGGACATGGCTACGCGAACCACGAATTCAGCCGAGGAGCCAGTGGTGATTGGTGGTGGTGTTTATGAGCAAAATCACTACTTGGATCACCCGGAACTCGGAACGGAAAAAATCAGTTACGAGCATGTGATCTCACCGCACTCCTTTGAGCTCGAGAGAGAGGCCATCTTTCGCAAGTCGTGGCTGAACGTTGGGCGTGATACGCTGCTGCCCCAGATTGGGAGTTACTACACAAAGGAAATCGAAGTTCTCGATTACTCCATCA
>JANQPV010000036.1 GCA_028285305.1 Alphaproteobacteria bacterium
CTCACGCAAAGGGTGCCCTGGCTTCAACGCAATCTTGGAAAAACCAGATCCGCTCAAGCAGTGCTTTGCCACAATCGTTAGCAAGCGCTGGATCATATGCTCAACACACCTCGTGGTCTTATGGAAATAGACCTGTTCATGCAGTGTGTACCGAGCGAGCAAAAACTGCTCCGCCGCGGGCAAAGCCTTTTGAGCCAGGCAAAAGGTTTGCACCGAGGCGTTTCGCGCATCTTCATCGGCTAGCTCCAACTGTATATCTGCAACCCGAACATGTTCCATAAGCCAATCAAAATCGATGTCCCCCGCATGGGTTCCCGTCATCAGCCGATCTCGCCTCAAATAATCCAAACGGTCTGCATCAAAACTACTTGAAACAACAGCATGATAGATGTCTTTCGGGTCTTCAGTCTTCAACAAAGCAGCAACTTCAGCAGACATACCTTTTCGGTAATTTTCTAAAACCTTTCGAATTTTGCCCTTTTTGCTTTCGATTATTTCGCCACTCCAAAGTTCATGCCTCTTCAGTATTCCAACTCGCCTTAAGACCCCTTCAAAAGTGTGGCTCAACGGACCATGACCAATATCGTGAAGCAACGCCGCCACAACCGCGGTGGCAGCCTTTTCTCCATCAAACTCTTGATTTCCTCTCTCAAGTTCACGCTTTACTATTTTGATTAACTCTCGCGCGACATGGAAAACCCCGATGCAGTGAGCAAAACGCGTATGTGTGGCACCCGGAAAAACAAACTCAGATACACCCAATTGCTTGATTCTCCGAAGCCTTTGGAACTCCGGACAATCAAGTAAGCTCCACGCCAATTGATCTAGTGGCTCATCTTCACGAAAAACGATGAGCCCATGAACTGGATCACGAATCCTTTGATCTCGCGCCATAAAAGGAACATATCATGAACAAATTGAGTTGAACAACCGTTTTGTTAGGTTGTACGATTCAACACTACACGGCAAGGATGAATGTTCCGTATTTGAGGCTGGGCGAGAGTCGCTAAGCCACAAACGCGTCTTGATCGAGTTCCATCAGCGTGTCGGCCCCGAGTTCGATGCGTTCCAGCGCCGCTGTTGTGTTGGGAATCTCGCGCTCCAGCCAGACTTTGGCAAGGGTCAGCTTCCGCTTGTAAAAGTCTGGGTTCCCTTCGCCCGCCTCGAGCTTCGCAAGCGCCACCTTCGCCATCTGAGCCCACATCCACCCGATACTGACAATGCCGAAGATATTGAGAGTCTCGTAGGACGCCGCGCCTGCATGATCGTAGTTTTTGGGCGCGTTCTCCATCAGCCAGCCCGCCGCTTTGCCGAGCCGATCATACCCAACTTTGAGCGGTTCGATATAGGGCTTCATCTGCTCGTCGCCCTCATTTTCTTTTATGAAGGCTTCCACTTTGCCAAAGAACGCTAGCGTCGCCCGGCCACCCTTGGACGTCATTTTCCGGCCCACCAGGTCAAGCGCTTGGATGCCGTTCGCTCCTTCGTAGACCTGATTGATACGCGCATCGCGAACAAACTGTTCCATTCCGTGATCGCGCACGTAGCCGTGACCGCCGAACACCTGCATGGACGAATTCGCGGCTTCAAACCCCTTATCTGTAAAGTAGGCCTTAATCACCGGCGTCAAAAGCTGGCTCAGATCCGAGGCCTCTTCGCGCTCTTTCTCGTCGGCCGAATGCATCTGCACACTGAAGAGCAGGGACACATAGCTCGCAAGCGCTCGGGCACCCTCGACGAAGGCCCGCGACTGCAACAGCATCCGCCGCACATCCGGATAGACAATAATGGGGTCGGCGTTTTGATCGGGAAATTTTGGGCCGGTGAGAGCACGTCCCGCCGTCCGTTCAAGGGCATAGGCGGCCCCGTTTTGAATGGCCACCTCCCCGATCGCGATGCCCTGCATGCCAACGCCCATGCGGGCGCCGTTCATCATCCCGAACATGCCGGCCATACCGGATGATTTCGACTTCCGATCTTTGCCCTCTCCGTCTGATTTCTTCTTCTGGGGAGCCCCACCAAGCCTGTAGGCAACCGCATCATCGAAATTCAAAACGCACGTCGCATTTCCTTTGATGCCCATTTTCTTTTCGATAGACCCAGTAAAAACCCCGTTGCGTTTCGTCCGCTCCCCGGTCTCGGGATCGACCAGAAATTTAGGCACCATGAAGAAATTCACCGTACCCAAATCATCGTGCAGCTTTCCGTCTTCGTCGGGAATCTTCGCGATGACCATGTGGATAATGTTGTCCGTCAAATCGTGATCGCCCCCAGAAATGAAGATCTTTGTCCCATTCATCAGGTACGTGCTGTCCTCTTGTTCGACGGCCTTGGTTTTCATCAGTTTGAGATCCGTACCGCAATGGGGCTCGGTCAAACACATGGTGCCGGTCCATTCACCGGCGACCATTTTCGAGACCACATGCTCCCTCATCCACGGCTCACCGGTGGCATTGAGCGCCGAGTACGCCGCATTGGTCAATCCGGGATACATAGTGAATGCTTGATTCGCAGACGAACCAATTTCGGAAAAGGCAAAAGTGAGGACAGCCGGAAGCGCCGCCCCCTCATATTTCTCCGGCGCACCAAGCCGGTTCCAACCGGCTTCGCAATATTTGTCCCAAGCTTCCTTGAAGCCAGGCGGCGTGCGCACCACGCCATTCTCGAAAACGCAGCCATGTTCGTCGCCCACTTGGTTGAGCGGCTGCAGCACTTCTTCACAGAATTTGGCGCCGCCCTCCAAAATCGCCGACGTCATATCCGGCGTAAGCTCGGAAAAGCCTGGCAGATCTTCACGCTTTTCAATTTCTAGGAGGTCGTGAAGAATAAAGGAATAATCGTCGATAGGGGCCTTATAGCTCGGCATGGCGAACCTCTACGTCGTGAGTATCAGATTTGCGCTAGCTTCACCTCAATCGAGCGAAAATGTCGAGTCAAACATTGACGCGTGTGTCACTTACGCAAATGCGCGAACCAAATCGGCGAATTCGGTATAGCTTGAGATGACCGCGTCTGCCCCGCTCGCAAGAAGCTGGTCGCCGTGATCTTCTCCGCAATGGTTCCCGAGTGTGAAGCCAATCGCGGTCATTCCGGCGGCTTTGGCCGCTTTCACCCCGTTGGCACTGTCCTCCAAAACCAAGCAGGCGCTCGGCGCAGAACCGCACACCTTTGCGGCATGTAAAAACAGGTCAGGGGCAGGCTTTCCCCGCTCCACCATTTGCCCAGAGAAGATATGGGGATCGAAGAGATCGTGAAGACCTGTACGCCTCAGTTTCCAATGCAATTGTTCAATCGGACTGCTCGACGCAACACAAAAGGGAAATGACAAATCGCGGATCGTTTCGCGAACCTTCGGCAACGGCGCCAGGGACTCTTCGAAACCCTTGGCGACGTAGTCGTGAAGGTCATGGAAAAAGTTTTGGGGAAGCGGTTCGCCGAGACGACGCTCCGCATCTGTCGCTATTTTATTCTCCCACTCATGAGGGGACATCCCCATGAACCGTGCGACATAGTCCTCTCGCTCGTAAGGCACGCCAATTTCCGCTAGAAAAGTGATCTCCGCTTCCGTATGGATGTCTTCGCTGTTGATCAGCACACCATCACAGTCGAAAATGATAAGTTCCACTGGGGAGAATCACCTACTTCAAAATTGATAGAGAGACGACAGATCTCTACCGTCTAATCCGCGCCCAAATTAAATAGAGCGCACAGATGATGACGAGAGCGGCAAAGAGGAAGGTGGTAAGCTCCAGCTGATTTTCCTCATCCATCGCATGTTCAATGGCACCCGTCGTCACTTCTTCAACCGCCTCGGTCACGGATTCTTGCGCTTCAGGCGTAAAGATCGGCGGCAAGGCCTCTTCAACGGGCGCAGGTTCCTCCACGGGAACCTGATCCGCTTCAGGTGCCTCCGCAACGTCCTCAATCACCGGCTCTTCGGCGACATCAGCGGGCGCCTCAGGCTCAGGCACAACGGGTGCCTCCTCAGGTGCTTCAGCAATTTCAGGCTCTGCCGCGTCTTCGACAGGCGGCTCCACAACTTCGACTGCCGGTTCCTCTGTCGGCTGTTCTTCTGCTGGTTGTTCTTCTGCTGGCTGTGCCTCCGGATCAACTGGGAGGTCTTCGCGCGCCACGTCTTCAACCGGGACGGCAGGCGCCTCTTCCACGGGTGCTTCGGTGACCGGTTCCTCCGTGGTCACGCTTTCCGGCGCTTCAACAGCGTCTTCAGATTCGGCAAGCGCATCTTCGACAGGCGCATCCTCAGCATCTGGTTCTTCGGGGGCGTCGATGATGTCCGGCTCGGCAGGTGCCTCATCTACAGGAACGTCCTCCACCGGTTCTTCCTCGGGCACCTCTGCTGACGGAGCCTCCACGACTGGTTCTTCAGTGGGCGCCTCTTCCGTCGGAGCCTCTGCAACCGGTTCTTCAATTGGTGCCTCTTCGACAGGCACATCCTCAGCGGGCGCTTCTTCAGGAGCCGGCTCTTCGGGAACAACGTCGGCGGGAGCATCTTCCGTCGCCGGAGCCTCATCGCTCACATCGACACCGGTAACGTCTTCAACAACCTCTTCGACCACCTCGTCGATATCTTGCTCGTTTTCCGTGCTTTCGCTCTCGTAGATGTCGACGCCGGACGTCGTCGCTGCACCGGTTCCTCCCACAGCCGCACCACCAGCGGCCGTGCCCGAACGATCCTTCTTCGGCTTACCGTCACTGCCAACGAACGGTGCCGCCCAGACGGCCGCGGCCTTCTGGAATTCATGAATCCTGTCTTGCAGCCCGTTGAGCCCGCCATTGATACGGCGCGTTATCGCGTTCAAGTCGTTACGGTCCGCAAGCTTGTTGAGCCCGTTCTGATCCCAGTAGGCCGCCGCAATCCGGAGCGCGTTTCCGGTGTCCGCCGCCTGTTCGGGATTGCCAACCAAATCGATTCCCAACAGCCGTCCGTACTCTTCATAATTCGCTTTGCCGGTCAGCTGAATGAAGCCGCGACCGCGATAGCGAAAGCCGTCGCCGCTCGCTTCTGGACCGTTTCCGATACGGTTGGCGTAGACGCGATTGGCAATCTTCTCCGGTTGGCGGGCAAAACTCTCGGCTTCGTCCCGGCTTCTGAAATGACGGCGAAAAACGCGCCACAATCCGTCTCCGGAATAGTTTAGGTTTTCTTCGACAACAGTAAAGCCCATCGACTCATGGGAAAGCTGTGCGAGAAAATGACTGAGACGCTTCGCATTCTTATTGATGTCAAATTCGCTGAGGATGTCGTCCAGCTGATCATCGAATGCCTGCAGAACGTCATCCGAGGCCCGAGTGGCAAATTTTTGAAGATTTTGGAGGCTGACATTGGGTTTCCCGAAGGGCCACCGGAACATTCCGGGCCCTTTGTTGGGATCCCGCAAATAGCGGTTGGCAACAAAGCCTTCAAGAGCTTGCCCTTCGAGAGTCGTCTTAATCTCGGACCAGGAGCCGCGCTTCTTGATCTCCTCAACGGAGTGGCCATAGCTAAGCTGCGCGATGACATCGCCGTCCTTCGGCTTCTCGCGGACGTTTAAGCCCTCAGCATCGACTTGTAGGATTTTTGCCATAGTCCCACCTCTTCCCCGAAAGGTCTCTTAGCAAAATATATAGGTCTCGTCCCCGCTTCGACGAGTGACTTACATCACTTTTCTAACACGATTACGCGCTCCTTCGTGCATTTTATCGTGTGAACGCAACATGAATGCGTCACTGCGGCCTTACTTGCCGTGAAAAACAGGCTCTTTCTTCTCAACAAAGGCTTTCACGGCGTTTTTGTGGTCTTCTGTGGTACCGCAATGTTGGTGGTGGGTTGCTTCCAGATCCATGCAATCTTCCAAGTCATCGGAAGACAGGGCCCGGTTGAGGTTCTCTTTCATATAGCGATAGGCGATGGTTGGACCCGACGCCAAGCGCTCGGCAATTTCTCGTGTCTTTTCAGTAAGTTCCTGCGGCTCGCACACCCAATTTGTTAATCCCAATCTCAAGGCCTCTTCCGCCGAAACCCGGTCCGAAAGGAAATAGAGCTCGCGCGCCTTTGCCGTTCCCACCAATTGGCTGAGAAAGAACGTCCCTCCATAGTCCCCGGAGAATCCCACCCGGGCGAAGGCGGTTGTCATGACGGCCGTTGAAACCATAATTCTAAGATCGCACGCGAGTGCCAAACCAAGTCCGGCTCCCGCCGCCGCTCCGGGTAGCGCCGCCAAGGTCGGTTTCGGCATCCGGTAGAGCCTGCCCGACGTGCCCCGCTGATTGACCCGCTGTTGGTGGATGGAAGCATCGATCGAATGACCCGTTACCACACCCCTCTCGGCAAAGCCTTTAACATCACCTCCGGCACAGAAGCCTTTGCCGGCGCCCGTTAAAACCACACAGCGCACGTCTGGGTTGAGCTCCGCATCCGCCAACCGCTCTTGCAGAGCGGCATTCATTTCCCCGGACATCGCATTGCGCGCGTCCGGACGATTCATAGTCAGAGTCAGAACACCGTTCTCAAGCTCCGCAATCAAGTGGTCTGTGCCTGTGCCTAAAGTTTGTACAGTCATGGGCGGTCTCCTTTTTTTTCACACTATGAGTGAAGCCCTACTCATTGCCAAGGGTGCCATCGTTATGTAGCATAAGGGGGGGATAAGAGACCTCCCGAGCCCGGCGTTTTCCAACACAACAAAAGATCGCGGTTTGGGGGTGGTGGACTAAGCCGATGTAAGAGCTGCTGTGTGCGGACGATTGGCGATACATAAGGGGGGACAGATGCGCTGGTCAGGGGGCAAGAAGAGTGTCTCCAAATTCTTAAGCAAGATTTCTGCAAGTGCCTTAGTCATCTCGGCTTTGTGGTGTCTTCTGAGCATAACTCCGGCGAACGCGCAATTTGTCACAAGCCCGTCAGCGGGATGTAACGAAGCCAACGCAGGCACCTACGACTTCACTGTACCTATCAATACGCCGTTGACCTCAAGCCCTTTCACCGCCCAGTTTGCAGTGGGCGAGATGCTCACCATCACACTTGATGCGTTTGGGGGAGTCGTCCTGACTGGAATCGCCAGAGATACAACGGCGGGCGCCACCTTGATTGATTCACCGGGCAGCACGTCGGTCATCTACTCAATTCCATCGAGCGGCATCCGAAGCTTCGAACTGGTCCTTGAGACCTCCGATTTTACCGGTGAGTTCACCGTCCGCTGTACCCCGAATCCGGTCGCACCCGTCCAACAGGCGGCCAGCAATTCCGTCCGGAATTACATTTATCGCCGGACGAACGCCCTCCTGGAAAAGGAACCAGACCGGCCCAGATTGGCGAGAAAAGACGTTGGCTCTCTCTGGCCCAACGGCATTCAAAAGATGCATTTCGAAGGGGACCAGGACCGCGGCTCTCTCGAGTTCGGCACTTCCCACTCAAATCCGTGGGCCGATGAAATGGATGTGTGGGTCGAAGGGCACTATACGTGGTATGACTACGACAACGATATAGATGTCGAAGGTGAGCAGGCGGTCCTCTATTTTGGCGTGGACTACACCATCACATCCGACGTCCTAATCGGAGTTTTGGGCCAGACGGACTGGACCAACGAAAGCGCCGATGCGATCGGGGAAGACTTGGAGGGATCTGGGTGGATGGTCGGCCCCTACTTCTCCGCGCAGTTAACGCAAAACCTTTTCTTCGATGCGAGGGCCGCTTGGGGCCGATCCGAAAACACGTTGACGCTCGGCACACTGATCACGAATGAAGAGTTTGATACCGAACGCTGGTTGGTGCGCGCGAATCTCACCGGCAATGAGCAATTTGGCGCCGAAGGGCGATGGCGACTGACCCCCAGTGCAGCCATCGTCTATTTCGAGGAAGAACAAGAAGAGTATTCGACGAATACCAATGTCACCATCCTTGCACAGACGGTTGGTCTAGGCCGGGCAACCTTCGAACCGGAATTTGCCTATCATTGGATCACGTCCAAAAACACGTTGATCGAGCCCCAGCTCACGCTGACGGGCATTTGGGACTTCGACCCCGCGAGCGGACTGGCAATCCCCGGATTTACCTATGAGACAGACCAGTGGCGAGCAAGCATCGAAGCGTCGATCCAGGTCGCTTGGACAAGTGGCGTCACCTTGCGCGCATCGGGCTTTTACGACGGGATCGGCGCCCGCGGGTTCGAAGCGCGCGGAGCCCGAATATGGCTTGACCTCCCCTTGGACGGATTGATTGACTGACCCCGGCGCAGCAAACGCCTTCGTAATAATAAACTCCAGAATCTGATGTCCGCCCTAGCCCCGAGCACCATTTCTTGACACGGGGCGATTTGTATCCTCTGTTCGGCAGCCTTGAAGCTTGCACAACAATCCGATTTCGCTCGGTGCTTGGAAAGGAACTGCCTCATGAAGAACGCCATCGTCACAGGAACCAGCACAGGCATCGGCCTAGTAACCAGCTTGCATTTGGCCCGTAATGGCTACCGGGTCTTCGCCACGATGCGCAACCTCGCCAAGTCTGACGCCATCAAAGAGGCTGCTGGCAAAGAGGATCTTGCGGTGGAGGTCATCGAAATGGACGTCTGCGACGACGCGTCCGTTGAAAGAGGATTCCAAGAAGTCGTGTCCAAAGGCGGACCCATCGATCTGCTGGTCAACAATGCGGGGATTGGGGGCGCCGCGCCGTTTGAAATCACTCCCCTGGAAGAGCACCGGAAAATGTTCGAAACGAACTATTTCGGTGTTGTGCGGTGCATTCAGCAGGTGCTTCCTTCCATGCGCGAGCGCGAATCGGGCTGCATTGTGAACATTACCTCCGTCGTCGGATTACAAGCAACACCGAACCAAATCCCCTACTCCGCATCCAAGTGGGCGGTGGAAAGTCTCGGTGAAGCCCTCGCCCACGAAGTCCAAAGCTTCGGCATCCGCGTGGTGAATGTGGAACCCGGCGTCATCATGACCAATATTTTTGAAAATTCCGCCGAGCAGACCCACTATGACAAGACATCTCCGTACGCGCACATCATGCAGCACAACGGCCGCGTCTTCGGCGCCGGGTTTGAACGTAATGTTCAACCAATACTGGTCGCTGAGACGATTTTGGAAGCAATCACCACCGAAAACTACAAGCTTCGCTGGCCTGTGGGTCCGGATGCAGACGGCATGGCCGCGGTCCGCAACCAAGAGGGGCTGTCCGAAAAATGGATCAGCCTCGGCGCCATCAAAGACAAATACGAGTATGCGGACGAATTTGAGAAGCTGTTTGGATTTCGCATTGTGAACGAGAAGAAATAGAGCGTCTTTGCAGACCGAGCGCGCCTCCTCGTGATGAAGGCGCATAATCCATCCAAAGCAAAGGAACACACAATGAATATCCAGGGCAAAAGGGCGATCGTCTTTGGGGGAACATCGGGCATAGGTCTGGCGACGGCGACCCAGCTGGCGGAGCTGGGCGCAACTGTTACTGCGGTAAGCCGAAACACCGACAAGGCCGGAAGCGTCCACCCATCTATCAGGCTAAATTCCTGCAACGTGTTGGATGAAGCTGGTCTCAAAGATCTGTTCCAAGATCATGGCAACATCGATATCCTGATCAGTGCGGCCACAGGCGGTGAACGGGCCATCGGCCCGTTCCTTGAGATGGACATGGCAGGTTACCGCGCCTCCTTCGATAAGCTTTGGGGGTATGCGAACGTTGTGCGTTTCGGCAGCGAACATCTTTCCCCAGACGGGGTCGTGATTCTGGTCAGTGGATCGCCAGCCCGGAGAGCCGGGCCCGGTCAATCCGCTTTGTCATCTGTCGGCGGAGCGGTTGAAAACCTGATGCGGGCCGTTGCAAAGGAGCTCGCACCGCGCCGCATCAATGTGGTTTCACCCGGTCTCATTGACACACCCATGTTCCCGGTGGAGGGCGAGCAGCGCGAACAGTTTTTCGCGGGCGCCACCGCGCATCAACTTATTCCGCGCGCGGGCAGTGCGGAGGAAATCGCCCAGGCGATCGTGTCCGTCGTCCAGAATGATTTTATCACCGGCGCGGTGTTCGATGTGGATGGCGGCGCGCCGCTCTCTTAACGGGGCGTCTTTGTCGGTTTTCTCGATTCGTTTCCGTCTTCGCTGCGCATAGCTGGGTCCCTGTCGCCCCATAGCGCAAGCCCAGACTACGCTCTAAGCTCGACATTGATTTGAACGAGGAGCACCATGACCGAAGACACAAAACCGGCGGGCCGTGTGACGCACGAGACCCACGGCCACATTCTCAAGATCACCATCGACAATGTAGCGAAACGCAATTCCTTCAGCCCGGAAATGATGCGCGAGCTCTCCGACGCTCTCACTTTGCTCGACCGGACCCACGATCTATGGGCCGGCGTTCTGTGCGCGGAAGGCGATCACTTTACCGCCGGCCTCGATATGCCGAAATTCTTCGGCCCCGGCGCGAAGAACGAGCCACTGCCTGAGGACAACATTGATCCCTTTGGGCTGCGCAATCGCTGCCGCAAGCCTATCGTTACCGCGGTCCAGGGCATTGTCTTCACGGTAGGGATCGAAATCGCGTTGGCAGGTGATATCGTTATCGCCGCCGATGATTGCCGGTTCTGCCAAATGGAGTCGAAGCGCGGCATTGCCCCTTTAGGCGGCGCCCACTTCCGCTTCCTCAGCCGCATGGGTTGGGGCGACGCCATGTATCACCTTCTTCTTTGCGATGAATTCAATGCCGAGCGCGCCTACAAGATCGGCCTCGTTCAAGAGGTCGTCCCCGTGGGAACTCAAACTGAGCGCGCCATGGACGTGGCGAACCTCATCGCTAAGAACGCCCCGCTCGGCGTCCAGGTGACCATCGAAGGCGGCCGGAAATTTTTGGAAGCAGGCGAACAAGCCGCTATCGACTTCCTCCCCACTATCCGCGAACGTGTTCTGGATACGGAAGATGCCAAAGAAGGCATCTTGTCGTTCATTGAGCGGAGAGAGGCCGAGTTTAAGGGTCGGTGACGAGAACCATCAATCATGCACAATCCATGGAATCCAAGTGTATCACCTGACAAAATACCTCAAGACTAACCGGTTGGCTCAGGTGCCTGAAGCGGGTTTTCGGCGGTCTTTGATAGTTGCAGAGCCAATTCTTCAACAGAAATGGATTTTCGCCTATTCTGGCCGGGACGAACGAGCCACACAAAAGAGAACGTGGTCGCAAAGGCGAGTCCGACAGCTACGATCATCCCGGGGTCCGATTCTACCCGTCCCCAGAAGATGAAGGCGAATGCTGCTAGAAGCACAACTCCACAAACTGCATATACACCGATTTCTGACCTTGAGGACAAACCCAATGCTATATCAGCTCCAGGCCTCACTTTCGCGTATCCCCAGAGAATCTTCGAAACAGCACACGCAAAGTCCGCAAGCTGAGCATCACCTGCACCGAACGCACCGAACCTCAATACGTACCTCTTTGATTGCACCCGAACTTGCAACTGCGCGTTGGTGACAAGCGGCAACGGCTCATAAAAAAACCGAGCACTCTCGATGTCAGCAAAATTGACGCGTTTGCTCGTAGAGGCCGTAGAAACAATGAAGCCTTCGCCGTCAGTTTCAACAGTCTGCTCGGGCCTTAAGGCAGCCTGTTTCCAGCGGTAAGTGACCATCGTTAGTGACCCAGCGAGGATTTCAGACCAACGCTCACAACTTATACGACAAGCGATCGAAGTCAAATACGGGAATAGTCAGCGCCGCGCGGGTGCCAGTTCCCTCGCCTTTTCGGTAACTTGCAAGAACATCGGATCAACTGACCGCTCATGGAAGCCCAGACACGCCTCGGTCAATTTGATCACATGGTCATCCCCATGCTGAACAGCGTGGTCGATCAACTCTTCGCGGGACGGTTTCTCACTAGCCGATGCACGATCGACTTCAGGTTTTGTGGAATAGACCACATGCATCGCTGCACCCGTTTCCCACGCGCGCCTCAAAAGCTTTGCTCTCACGTCTTGGCTCACGATCGGCGCCAAGTTGAGCGCGGCCGCCAAAGACGTCAGCGCATGGGTAAAGACAATGCCGGTGAGCGGCGTGGTGGCCGACATCAAGAAGAGGTCCGCAAACATCCGCGCCAACTCAAGCGCACGCGCCTCCTGATCTCCTGACAGATCAATATCGGCGATCTTGCTCGCGAAGCCCTCCGAGTGCGCCACGCTTTCGAGAGCCACTGTGATGGCCCCTCCATTGTTTCTTTTTGCGTCTGGAACAAGAGAGAGGGAATTGAGCATGTCCCGGGCTAAGTGTGTGCCGGACCCTCCATCCTGCACGAAGCTGGGTTTGTTGAAACAACTCGCCCAATAGGCAAGCGCCCGGGCGCATTCGTTGAGTCGTTCTGGCGTTTCCCCTCGCTCCAACGCCCGCGTAATATGTCCCACACGAATGATACCATGCGTGGCATCGGCAACGTATCCCGCTTGCAGCCGCTCAACCCATTTCCCAACAACGGGGCGCCACCCCTCTTCCCAAATAGCCTCCTCGAAGAACCGGACCCAAGCCGTATAGGCCTTGCGGTAGCCGAGATAGGTCTCCCACTTCTCCGGATTGACGAAGAGTGCTGTTTGCGGCGCATGTGTGAGGTTGGGCAACTCCGTCTCAAGCCAGGGTCCAATGGCCTCGGCCCGTCCCATGGTCTCCAGCGCCTCCACCACCATGGGCGCATGCAGAGCAAAACCGTTTGTTAAGTAAGGGCCGTACTCAGAGAGAACCTCAAGGGCGGAATCATAAGGTGACTGTTCAGCGGTTTTAAGGGCTCCGGCGGTATCCATGTTATATTCTCCCATCTCTTGCACTCGGCTGCCAAAGAATATACAAGTTAAAGTAAACTTGAGCTCAAGAGAAAAATGAACCGCCCTTCGAGAGACCCCTTCATCAGCATTACCGAGTTCGCGAAACGGTCTGGCCTCAAGGCCAGCGCACTCAGATTTTATGAGCAAGAAGGCCTGATTCGCGCGGCCCGCAGCGCCAGCGGCCGCCGTCACTTCGCGAGAAGCGACTTGAGGCGCGTCGCCTTCATCCAGGCCGCCCAATCGGTGGGTTTGTCCCTAAACGACATCAAGGACGCCCTTGCATCCCTGCCCAACGGCCGCACACCCACAAAGGCGGACTGGCAAAAGCTCTCCAAATCCTGGGTTCCCATGATCGATGCAGAAATCGCAAAACTGGTGCGCCTTCGTGATGCATTGTCCTCATGCATCGGCTGTGGTTGTTTATCCTTGAAAGTTTGTGAGCTGTATAACCCCGGCGATACAGCCAGCCGCTTGGGCAAAGGCGCAAGATACTTGAAGGGCGATTCGGCGGCTAAGGCAATGGAGTCCGAAACGGCTTGACAGGAAACTCAGTGAGTGACCGCCCAATTTCGCCACAAGGAGCGCGACCATGACCGCCTATATCGTTCTTGATTTCTCCGTCCACGACTACGACACCTTCATCGAATACGCCAACCGCGTGCCAGCCTTCATGCAAAAGCACGGGGGCCACTACATCGTTCGGGGGGCGGAGCCGGAAGTGATGGAGGGCAACTGGATGCCGGAGCGGCTCGTGATTATCGAGTTTCCCTCAAGGAAAGACGCGGTCGCGTTCCTGGACGATCCCGATTTTCAAGAGCTCAAAGAAATCCGCATAAAGACGACGACCAGCAAGCTGGTTCTTGTGGATGGCGTGGAATGAATGACCACCCCTCCAATAACAGCAAAATCTACGTCGACGGCGATGCCTGTCCGGTGAAGGACGAAATCAACCGCGTCGCAGAGCGGCACAAAACGCCGGTCGTCATTGTCAGCAACAAGGGGTTCCGGCCGCGCCCTGGTTCGCTGATCAGCCAAGTTGTCGTGCCCGCGGAACCCGGGGCAGCCGATGACTGGATTGCTGAAGAAATTGATGAAGGCGACATTGCCATTACGGCGGACATCCCCCTCGCCGCTCGCTGCCTTGAGAAAAACGCCCACGTACTGGCACCCGACGGCCGCCCATTTGCAGACCATAATATCGGCGAAGCCCTGGCAATGCGCGACCTGAAAAGCCAGTTGCGCGAATCGGGCGACATCCAGGGATATAACCCCTCTTTCACCAAGCAGGACCGCTCTCGATTTCTACAGGCCCTGGACGAACTTCTGCGGAAAGCAAAACGTCCGTGACGGAGCAAGAGACATTTTACGGGGAGGCCCTTGCGTGCATCCACTCCGATGGATTTGAAGCCTTGGCGCGCGCCGCCGCGGAAGAAGTCTTGGCGCGCCGCCTTCCCTTGGGAAGCGTGGTTCTCGACCTGGGCTGCGGCGCGGGACCTCTCGGCGAAATCCTGGCCAAGAAAGGCTTTACAATCTGGGGAGCGGACGTCTCCGAAGAATTCATTGAAAGGGCAAAAGCCCGTGTCCCAGTAGGCACGTTCGTGCAGGGTTCCGTTCATGACTTGGACTTGCCGGATGCCAACGCAATCTGCGCAATTGGCGAAGTGCTGAATTATGCCATCGAGGGCAACAAAGGCCCCAAATCCCTGGAAGAGCACATCAACAAGATCCATCAGGCATTGCCTTCCGGCGGCCTCTTTCTCTTTGATTTGTCCGAACCAGGTCGGGCGGCGGGCGGCGTCAGCCGGTATACGGAGGGCGACGGATGGGCAGTGGGCATGAGAGCGTCGGAAGAAGGCTCTAACCTCATACGGAAGATCACGACCTATCTGCGGTGGTCCGATAGCACGTGGCACCGCTCCGAGGAGACGCACATTCTTCACCTCTTTGATCGCGACCGGGTCATAGAAATTCTAGCCAGGACCGGGTTCGAAGTCTCCACCAGCGATGCGTATGGGGTGGTCGAATTACCGCCTCATCACGTCAGATACGACGCCATCAAACGATAAACCGAACAAAAAAAGGGAGAGGCTGGGCCTCTCCCTTCGGCGTTCAATGAAAGATGTGACGACTTACCTGCGTGAGGGGGTTGGGGGGAAAGGCAAGACACGCCGCCCCATCTCCATCGAAACCAGTCTCCTTGGGTCTATCCTTCTTGTTCTTTGTTCTTATGATGTCTGCGATGATGACGGTGACCGAGATGCTCATCGACTTCCGCCTTTTGCTCCGCATCCAACGTTCCATAAAACGTGTCAAACTCTTCCCGGGCGCCTTTAAACTCTTCAAGGCCGACCTCCATCATCCGCTCCATGAAGGCCAAACGCGCTGGCGCGGTCTCTTCAAGCCCTTTTGCCAATTCGTCCCGGCAGGCGCTTTTCACCGCATCGGATCCTGCTCTTAGTTCGGCCTCAACTTTCTGCCAAGCCGCGGACTGGTCGCTGGTGAGATCAAGTTCTTTGTTCACCCGTTTGGTGGCTTTGTCGGCCCAGTCCTTGGAGTCGTCATTACACCAACGCTCCACTCGTTCTGATCCGTGCCCTGCTGCCGCGTGTGCAATGTGCCGCTTTCCATCAAAGGCAACAAACGCGACAGCGACCCCGGCGGTCAATACGCCTAATGTGATAAGTGTACGCCTCATGATATTTCTTTCACTTGTTTATCTCTTCCGCTCGCTTTTATTTGTAGGCGGCAGACTTAAACGATACCTGCGATGCCAAATTGTGCGAACCCGGCAGCAACGCCAACAACGATCAACAAGAGAGAAGTACGTTCCAGAGCCTTAAGATACATGTCGAAATCCTTTCTGTTTGCGGTCCGTGAGGAGAACAATTTGTTGTGTTCCCGTTAACGATTTCGAATATGGAGACCTTATGTAACGCAACCATTTCTTGAAAAGCGCCTTTTGGTTACGCTCTGTAACGCAGCAGCGCTCTGTTACATTTCGTTACGAAAAACTTCTAGCCACGGCCGATTCCCGTCATAATGTCCATTCCATGACACGCACACCGCACATATTGGTGGTCGACGACGACCGCGAAATCAGGGATCTGGTCGGCCAGTTCCTCAAACGCCACGAAATGCGTGTGGAACTGGCTCAAAACGGCAAAGAAATGTTTGGGCACTTGGAAACAGGGCGTTTCGATCTGATCGTCCTCGATCTCATGATGCCGGGAGAAGACGGCCTGTCCCTGTGCCGGCGCTTGCGCAGCACGCCGAACCTCTCCCAGGTGCCTGTCATCATGCTCACCGCCCTTGGTGAGGACACAGACCGGATCATCGGCCTTGAAATGGGCGCCGACGACTATTTGCCGAAACCGTTCAATCCGCGCGAATTGCTGGCGCGTATCAAAGCGGTCTTGCGACGGGCCGAAGGACCGGGCCCCCAAGAAAACGAAGAAACATCGGGCCACTATGCCTTCGCCGACTGGACCCTCGACACCACGAAACGGGAGCTGCGCTCCCCAGAGGGTGTGCTCACCACGCTGACGTCTGGTGAATATGATCTGCTGATCGCCTTTCTGGAGCGCCCAAATCGGGTGTTGAATCGGGACCAGCTTCTCGACTTAACGCGCGGACGGGACGCAGGCCCCTTTGATCGCTCAGTAGACGTCCAACTGAGCCGTCTCAGAAAAAAGATCGAAGCCGACCCTAAAGATCCGGCCATCATCAAAACGGTTCGCGGTGGCGGTTATATTCTGGCGGCGGAGGTCACCCGCCCATGACCGATAGAACGCGCTCAGAACGCCGCTCGTTTGGGGATCGCTTGAAACGCCACAAGCAGAATCTGCCCGGCGGTATCGCCCTGCGCGTGACGTTGCTCGTTCTCTTCTGCCTACTGATTCTCGAATTCATCGGCTGGGTCATCGGATTCGGCCGGGATGAAAGCCTGACGGAAGAAGACATAGCAACATCTGTCGCCAGTCAGATGATCAATATCGTACAGCTTTACGAAGCCACCCCCGCGGGCGCACAGAAGGACTTGATTGATACCTACAACAGTCCTTTTTTCCGGGTCGCCGTATTCGAGACCCAACCCCAGATGAAACCCCTTCCCGATTTCCTTCAAGAAGAGATTGACGAACACATTGAGGCCCTCAATCCCATTATGACGGACCGCGACTTCCGCATGGGGTTTATTCAGACCAAACGCAACGAAATCTTTCAGTCTTCAGAATTTTCACAAGATGTGCCCGTGACACGCCGCTTCTGGCTTGGTTTCACCATTTCAACCGCTGACGACCGCGTGATGTTCTTTGCGCTGCCGCCGGACGATGACCTCTGGAACGTCAGTCGCGGGCCGAGCTTTGCCGGTGTCTTCACCTGGGCAATGATCATTGTCTTCGTGTTTTGGATGGCCCATCGCCTCACCAGGCCCTTGCGTCACTTTGCCGACGCCTCGGACCGCCTGGGTGTTGATGTCAATGCGCCCGCTTTGCCCGAAAAGGGCTCCCGGGAACTGCGCCGCGCCACCCGCGCCTTCAATCAGATGCAGGAAAGGATCAAGCGTCTTGTAAATGACCGCACCCAAATGATCGCGGCCATTTCCCATGATCTGAAGACCATGCTGACCCGCCTGCGTCTGCGCGCGGAATTCATTGACGATGACGAACAACGGGAAAAGGCCTACAACGATCTCACCGAAATGGAACAAATGCTCAGCGCAACTTTATCCTTCGCGAAAGACGACAGCGAAGCGGAAGAGCGCACCCGCCTTGATATCGTGGCGCTTCTCGAAAGTCTGTGTGCCGACTTTACCGATATGAACAAACCCGTGTCTTATGAAGGACCGGAGAAGCTCACTTATGAAGGCCGGCCGGTCAGCCTCAAAAGAGCCTTCACCAACCTCATCGAAAACGGCGTAAATTATGGAGAGGCCGTCGCCATCACGTTAAGGTCATTGCCGTCCGCCATTGAAATCGCTTTCGATGACAACGGCCCCGGCATACCGGTGGACAAGAGAGAGGAAGTCTTCACGCCCTTCTACCGTCTGGAAACCTCCCGCAACCGGGAAACCGGCGGCACCGGGCTTGGTTTGTCCGTCGCCAGAACAATCATCCGCCGCCACGGCGGGGATATCGTCCTAGACGACGCTCCATCGGGCGGCCTGCGGGCACGGGTGACCTTGCCGGAGGTCTAACTCCCCTCCCCCGCCATCTTCTCAACCCGCATCTGCGGAGTTTCTTTCTTGCGGTCGGCGAGAACAAGCCGGCTCACGCCGATGGCGGCCGCATCGAGAAGAAGGTGATAGTCCTCCCCCTCCCAGCGGTCATGCCCCTTGTTGGAATAGTGCCCAGTTTTGCTGATCGAATGGATCCGCGCATGTTCCTCGCCGGGGTGATTCAGGTGATGCACAATCAAAATCTTCTTCGTTAGGAAAGCATTTCTCGCCACGCCGCGGATGACCTCATTGGCGGCCTTCTCGTCGATATAGCTGACCTTTTTGAGATCGCCCAAACGCTTCGTAAGTCCGTCATCGGACATCTGCCGCTCTTTGTAGTGAGGCTTGTCAGATGTACCATCCACGATCGTCTTGGTTTCCGTGATGAGAACTTCGTGAAAGAGCGCGCCCGGCTTCTTGCGGACGAAAAGCCCGTCGATATTGTGCTGCCCATCGGGCTGGGTGGGAACTTGCCGCCAGCCCTTGGAGGCAAGATAGAGCCCGGTGAGCAACTCCCCGAAATTGCCTTTGGAGTCGGTGCCCGCCCATTGCGTACCCGCGCTGACCAAACGGTTGCGATGGAGTTGGCTTACATCAATGGCGACCGGCCGCTTCCTGATCCAATAAAACAATCCTGCCGAGAGAACGATGGCGCCCGCGACCATCAATAAGAGTTCCCAAGAAATTGCCATGTCCCCTCTCAATCACCAACGCACGGATGATGACCAAAAGCATGAAACACCTTCGGAAGGAAGGGGCTTTGGGAATCGCCAAGCGCCAGACCACAAAGGATCTGACGCTCGAAGTTGATGCCCGATGAGTCTAGGCGAGACCTAGAACCAATCGAAGGGCGTTTCTTGCTCGATAGCCGTCAGCTGGCCGGAACTAAAGTGAAGCTCCACCGACGAAACCGGACGTACGAACTTCCAGGACTCGGACGCCGATGCCGCGCGCCCTTCAACGCAGAATGCGGCGTCCACATAGTCTTCGCCGGAAGAGGTGAGAACGGCGCGCCGTGTTTTGAAGCCACCAAAGAGCCCGTCGCGGCAAACCTGTTGTTGAACGTGTGACTTCGACTGGCCAATCTGAAGATCATTGACAGCACCGCGGTCAAAAACACATTCGCCGCCCTTGGTCCCGGTGCATCCCCCAACAACGCCGGAGCCAAACACAAACAGCATTACGACGGGCGCAAGCATCCAAAGAATCCACAATCTACTCTCTCGGCGCTCAGCCACATCAGGTTGAACCGTTTCGCGATATGCGCGGTCAAAACCGATTTTGAATGTGTTGGTCATTGCCCCCACTCCTTCGCAGCTGCAGCACTCTCATCCGCCCATCCCAAGAAGGGCGGCAAGTGCGACGCCGGGAATAAGTGTTGTAGGCGAACGAGCGAACGCATCCGTTGACGAAGACGCTTCCCGATGACTGCGAGCCGACTAACCAAGGATTTGACTGACACTGGGTCCCTCCATTTCCAAATTCATGTTGGCAGTGACAGTCAGGTGGGGCGCCGCTGTGAGGCGGGCGTCAAACCCAAGGCGGTGTGGTGTGAAAACCGCGTGAAATAGGGGACAAATCGATCAAATGAGAGTTTGACATCAACCTCACAAAAGAGGGCACAGACGCACAGACAGGTGAAATTCCATTTGAATGCTGCTAGCGTGATGGGAGTCGACAACCTATTTCTCCGTTTTGAACCTGGGATCTCACGGTGCCTGATCGCCCCCTAACATTGACGCTTTTCGGCGGCTTCAAACTCCAGTCCGCATCGATGGGCGCTGAGATTGGTTTGGGGAAGAAAGCGCAAGGTCTGCTGGCCTATCTCGCACAAGCAAAAGGGCATGCCGCCAACCGGGAAAAGCTTGCGGCGTTGTTGTGGGATGACCGGGGCGAGCAGCAGGCCCGCCAAAGTTTGCGCCAAGCCATTTCGGCTGTGCGCAAGGCCCTAGGTGAAATCGGCGAGCAAGAAGGATCCGAGATCCTAAAGTCGGAAGGAGAAGGGCTGAGCCTCGAGCCCGCATTTTTCGAAATCGACAGTGAGACATTTTCACGCCTTGCCGATCAGCCAGACACCGGCAAGCTCGCTGAAGCCCTGACCCTGTTCACCGGCGAGCTGCTCCAGGACATCGGCAGCGTGTCAGACGCGTTCGATACATGGCTGATGAATGAGCGCCGACATCTCAATGAGCTCGCGGCCCGAACCATGGACACGCTCGCCACCCAAGATACGGACTGGGCGGCTTCGAGTGATGCCAAAGACGTGGCCGAGAGGCTTGCGACTTTAGATCCGTTCTGTGAACCGGCGACGCGGGTTATGATCGCGAACGCGTTGCTGAACGGTCAGACCGCGACCGCCACCCGGATGTTTCGCGAGTTCAAAGACCTTCTCGCCACCGAATTGGAAACCGAACCGGAAGCGGAAACGGCCGCACTCTTTGACAAGGTCAAAACACCCAAGGTCAAGGGCGATACACCAGTGGCTGCCACATCAACAATCAATCCGAGTGCACAGCCAGCGCGAGTCTCGGACGTGCCGGAAAGCAATCTCGAGGCCGCCGCTTCGGCCATGGTCTATCCGGCCCAGCCGGTCCAAGGCGAGATTTCCGACCCGCGCTCCGGAGCCAATCGCTTTCTGATTGGCAGTATCCTTTTACTCGTCCTGGTCGGTGTTGGATTGCTCGTCACGGATCGGTTTACCGGCTCCGCAAACGTGGCCGCCCCCGACATTGAACTCCGACCGAACACCATTTCCGTCAGCCCGTTTCGCCCCATCGGAACCGACGAACGCGCACTGGTGATCAGCAGCGGCCTATATGAGGGCCTGTCTTCAGCGATGACGATGATTGACGATGTCTCCGTGGTCATGGACGCAAGCACCGCGAGCGGCCAAGCAACGGCCCACCACCTTTTGGATGGGAGTATTCAGGCCTTAGGGGAGCGAATCCGCGTTACGGCAAATCTGACCAACACGCGCACCGCGGAGCGCATCTGGGGACAAGTATATGAGCGTCCGCTCGATGATATCGTCGCTGTACAGAATAACATCACATTGAGCCTTCTCAAGGCACTTCAAGTTGAACTCTCAGACGGCGAGCAAGCCCGCGTCCGCCCGATCAACGAGACCGACAACATAGAAGCCTGGCTCCTCGCCGCAAACGCTCTTCATTATGTGCGCCGGCTAAGTCCAGATCAAATCGAACGGGGCCGCGACCTCTACCACCAAGCCCTGGAGCTCGATCCGGACTATTCCAGCGCCAAGACCGGCCTTGCTTGGACTCACACCGTCGACTTGCTCTTTGGGTGGTCACCGGCGCCAGAGGAAGCCCGGCAAGTTGTGAGGGACACGGCCGCCTTTCTTCGCAAGACAAATCCCAGTTTCCCCTTTGGCCACACGATCCAGGCCCTTTCCGACTTGATGGAAGGAAAACACAGGGCGGCCAAAAGAAACGGCCTGCGCGGCGTGAAACTCATGCCCGCGTCCGCCGAAGCCAATGCACTGTATGCCTACATTCTGACATTCACCGGCGACTACGAAGAAGCCATTATCCTTACCGAACGCGCTATTGAGCTAAGCCCCGCCAAACGCAATTGGGTCCATTGGAACTTGGCGCGCGCTGAACGTCTCAACGGCGATCCGCAAAAGGCCCTGCAAATCTTGACGGCCGCCGAACCAACTGAGGCGTCCTCGCCGGTTTACACTGTCGAGCGGGCTGCCGCCCTTGCCCGCCTGGGCCGCACAAACGAAGCGAAGAATCTCGTTGAGGACATCCTCGCCATCATCCCCGACTTCTCGGTTGCCTTTTGGGTCGAACATCCGCCCTATGACGATCGCAGCGATGCGAGAAGAGAGAGCGAATTGCTCACCGGCATCGGATTACCGGAATAGCGATTTCGACCAGCGGTGCCCAGTGCTCAAGCCACGTCGAGCCTCGCCGCAGGATAAATAACGAGCAACCCGACTATCTCGGGCAGCGGTACTCCCTGCAACACGAGATGCACATTTTTTCGGCAGGTCTCAATCGATCCAATGGAAGGCGCACGGCGTAAAGAGTTGTGGCTTGCACATAGAAGAGTCACACGATTGGGTCATCTTCAACACAAAACATCGACCGGCACCTTTTTGGGGGGAAACAAGTTTGCAGTACGCGAATTGGGAGTTGATCCACCGATTTAACTCGCTGTTTATCGGGGCGTTCATCGTGGCCCATCTGGGAAATCATCTCTTGGCCGTCATATCGCCGGAAGCCCACACTGAGGGCCTCGCCGTCATGCGCCAGATCTATTTCGATCCTCTTTTCGAGATGCTTCTTTTCATTACCATCTTCGTCCAGATCGCGTCGGGTTACTTGGAACTAAAGTTTATCGGCAAGTCAGGTTGGAAACTGGTGCGCAATCTCAGCGGCGCCTGCCTTATGTGGTTTATGATCATCCATATCGGAACGGTTTACTACACGCGATATGTTGATCATATCCCCACGGACTTTTATTGGGTGGCGGGGTCCTTCGCTCACGAGCCCATACAGTACATCGCCATCGCATTCTACGGGCTAGGCGTCTTCTCCTTCTTTGCTCATGTGATTGCCGTCTGGGCGCTGGCCTGGAAGACGATGCCGGTCCGCGTGCAGGTCCTATCCTGGGGCTTCGGCGCAACGACAACCACTCTCATTCTGCTGGCCTTTGCGGGAGTGTTCTATTCAATTGAGATCCCCTCGGAAATGACGGAGTACTATGTGCAAATGGTCGCGCCTGGTTCTTCCATCTTCGGTGGGCGCTAGTGCGGCCAAACACTCCCCCAATCCCCCTTTTGCGGGTTTACCACCGTCTTATTCGGCATCTCCAAAAACACCTTTTAGCTCTGTCGGGCTTGCCCCTTTAATGAACGAACGCTCCAACGGATCGGGTGTCAAGAACTCTCCAAGCAACCGGCGGACAATCATTGTGATTGTCGGACTTTAGACTCTACGCCAATCAGTTGTTATGGTTGAGCCTTAGACCAAGCCTTTGAGGTCGAACCGCGCAGCTTCGATCCTGGACTGTATCGAGCTAAGACGAGATCAATCGCCGAACGGGTGGTTCCTTCCGAAAGCGCTTCGACGACTTAGGAAAGGAGACGTTGTGGAAGAGAACCCCTGGCGAGAATGGGTTGGCAAGTCCGAAACGTTGGAAGATTGTGCCACACCCACTCCCGTGCGCGCCCTCGCGGCAACGCTGAATCGCGAAGAAGAGACATCCTCTAGTCCTGGAAGCGAACTGCAGCCGATTTGGAATTGGCTCTACTTCTTGCCCATCGTGCCCATGTCGAATGTCGGCAAGGATGGTCACCCAGAACGCGGAGGGTTCTTACCTCCCATAACTCTGCCAAGAAGAATGTGGGCTGGCAGTCGCTGCACGTTTCACAACCCCATTCACATAGGCGACACGATGCGGCGGACTTCGACAATTACCAACGTCACAGAGAAGGAAGGCAAAGCCGGCAACCTCGTCTTTGTCACCGTGCAACATGAAGTGAGTACGGAAAGTCAGTTAGCGGTCACGGAGGAACAAGACATCGTTTATGTGAACATCCCCGAGAAGTTCACCCCGCCGGAACCCGCGCCCTTGCCTGAATGTGACTGGAACGAAATGATACCCGTCAACCCTGTCCTCCTGTTCAGATTTTCCGCCCTGACATTTAACGGACACAGAATTCATTACGATCGTTCCTATGCAACGGACGTGGAGAACTATCCCGGCCTTGTCGTACACGGACCTTTACAAGCTGTTCTCCTCTTCGACGCAGCAACAAAGAGAAATCCTTCTTCCCGGCCGGCGTCTTTCGAGTTTCGAGGCCTGCGGCCCCTATTTGACTTTGAAAAACTATCCGTGAGCGGTCAAACCAACCAAGACGGCTCTTGGAGCCTCTATACGTCAAATGGCGAAGGCGCGATCGGCATGAAAGCGAAGATCACGTGGAACTAGAAGCGGACGAAGCATCCACGCGATTGATGCAGCCAATTTGAAAATGGGCGCACAAATTCTGCAACGGGCTCAACAAGCAGGCCTCATCGATTGAACTCGGCAGGGTTAAATCGCGGTCACACCCACAGCACCTGACAGCTAAAAGGCTATCCGCATAGGGAGGAGATATGGTTAAGATTCTGGAGGGACTTCGCATCGTCGAGGGGTCGGCATTTGTCGCAGCCCCTTTGGCGGGCATGACACTCGCCCAAATGGGCGCGGACGTCATCAGATTTGACCGCATCCGAGGGGGGCTGGACAACAACCGATGGCCCATAACCGATAACGGCCGAAGCCTCTTCTGGGCAGGTCTCAATAAGGGGAAAAGGAGCCTTGCGGTTGACATGTCAACGCCGCGAGGTCAGGAGATTGTCACCCGCCTTATCTGCGCGCCCGGCGACCAAGCAGGCATCTTTTTGACCAACCTCCGCGTGCGGGGTTGGATGGACTTTGAGTCTTTGAAACAGCACCGGGAAGACCTCATCATGATGTCGGTGATCGGGGACCGGGGCGGAAACCCACAAGTCGACTACACCGTTAATCCCGCCGTCGGCTTCCCCATGGCCACCGGTCCCCAAGGAACAACGCAACCCGTTGGCCATGTCTTGCCCGCATGGGATTGTATCACTGGCCAGCAGGCCGCATTGGGTATCATCGCGGCCGAACGGCACCGCCGCATGACCGGAGAGGGCCAATTGGTGGAACTCGCACTGAAAGACATGGCCCTCGCCATGCTCGGCAACTTGGGAATCATTGGAGAGGTAACGATCAACAAGTACAATCGGCCCAAAATGGGGAACTCGCTCTATGGCGCCTACGCAGAGGACTTTCTGTGCAAAGACGGCAAGAGGATTATCGTTGTGGCCCTGACAATGCGGCAATGGGACAATCTGAAGAGAGCGACCCACACACAAAGCGCGTTTGATGATCTGGCAACAAAGCTTGGCGCAAACCTCAGCCGCGAGGGTGAACGGTTCAAACACCGGGCTGAAATCACGCGCGTATTGCAGCCCTTCTTCCAAGAGCGCCGCCTTGAAGATTTCGAGGACTCCTTTAATGAGAACTCCGTGACATGGAGTGTGTACAGAACATTTGAAGAGGCGGTAAAGGAGGACCCGGATTGCTCCTTGGACAACCCGATGTTTTCCCTTCTGGAACACCCCGGGATTGGTGAGTATCTCACGCCGGGCAATCCCATTGCCTTTTCCAATGTAGAACGCGTTGAGCCGCGCCGGGCCCCGAGCCTCGGCGAAAACACAGAGGAAATTCTTGTTGAAATCGGCTATTCGGAGGGAGAAATAGCAACGCTCTATGACGATCAAATCGTCGCCAGCGCTAACGTCTAACCGGTCTACAACAAAGGATCAGCCATCTGTAAGGCCGGTGAAAACTCCAAACGGAGTAATGGCCGACCCTTAGCGTTCTGGGATAGACCCACTTGAATACGTGCGGCGGCGTGTCACGCGCCGGAAGGAGTTTAGCTGAAAGGGCGAGAAACCTGCAGCTTCTCGCCCTTTGAAGCCAATCGATATGATCGTGAATCGCAGGCTACCGCACCCAAACGGGGCTCACCCAATCACCGGCTTGCGACAGTTGCGGCCGAACGTCCTTCGCCTTGAATTCATACTGATTAAGCGGCAGCTTACGCACCCGCTCGCCCGTCAGCACAAAGAGCGCATTGGCAACGGCACCCGCAATGGGCGGCGTGCCGGGCTCACCGGCGCCGCCGGTTTTCGCGTAGCTGTTTAGAACGTGCACATCCATAATCGGCGCCTCGTTCAAGCGGACCATTTCATACTCCCCGGGGAAGTTCGCCTGCACGGCTCCACCGTTTTCGATGTTGATTTGGCCATAAAGCGCAGCCGTCAATCCATAGATGATGCCGCTTTGCACCTGCGCAACAACCTGCCCATTGTTCACGGCCAAACCGCAATCGATGACAGCCGTCACCTTATGAACGACCGGCTTGCCGTTCCCATCGATCGAGACTTCCGCCACTTGAGCAACGATGGACTCAAAACTTTGCTCAAGCGCGATCCCACGGGCATGACCGGCCGGCGGAGCACTACCCCAACCGGCTTGTTCCGCTGCCATTTCCAATACCGCCTTATGGCGCGGCGAGCCGGCCAACAGGTCGCGTCGATATTCATACGGATCTTGTCCGGCCGCATGAGCAAGCTCGTCAATGAAGGACTCATTGAAGAAGCTGTGCTGGGTGTGCCCGACACTCCGCCATGCACCCAGGGGCACCGGCGTTTCATGCTGCGCACCCCGGATCAATTGATTGTCAATATCATACGGGATCCACGGCGCGTCTACAGGCTCATTCTGTCCAGTGTTCGTATAAATGTTTGACCATGTCACCGGCTTTCCATCCCCACCGAGAACCGCCTTCATCCGGTTGGACACCGCTGGACGATAACGGTCATGTTTCATGTCTTCTTCGCGAGACCAAACAAGCTTCACCGGCGCATCCACCTCTTTCGCAACAAGCACCGATTGCACCACGAAGTCCGCCTCGGACCGGCGTCCGAAACCACCACCCATAAAATGGTTGTGAAGCGTCACATCGGTCTCTTTCAGACCGGCTGCCTTAGCTGCGAAGCCGCGAGCCCCGAGCGGATTCTGATGACCCGTCCAAACCTCACATTTACCGCCGCTCACCCGAGCGGTGCAATTGAGAGGTTCCATCGTGGCGTGGGCCAAGAACGGCACTGCGTATTCGGCCTCAACGACCGTACCGCCGTCTACAGACTGCTCGACATCGCCCTTTTTGACGTCGGCTTTGCCTTCACCCGCATCCAGGACATCCTTGTACGATGCAGCAATTGTTGCGTCCGACACGTTCGCCGCATCGCCATCCCATTCGATCGGAAGGTTTGCTAGCGCCTGTTCCGCCCGCCAATAACTGTCGGCCACGACGGCAACACCGCTCTCAATGCTCTGAGAGCCAAGCGCGGTTTGGATCGGCCCGACGGATTCACCATCAATCACAACAACTTTCTTGACCCCGCGCCGGCCAGCGATGGCACTTTCGTCCACAGACTTCACTTTGCCGCCATAGACGGGAGCCTGCCGGATGGCTGCATAGAGCATGCCCTCTTGTTCGACGTCGATGCCAAATTCCGCAGAGCCGTCGACCTTGGACGGGATATCGAACCGAGGCTGAGTGGTGCCGATGAGCTCGAACGTTTTGGGGTCTTTTAGCGTTGGCTGCATCGGCGGCTCTAGTTGAGCCGCCGCGCTGGCAAGCTCACCATAAGTGGCCGATTTGCCGGTACCTGCATGAGAGACAACGCTGTTCTTCGCCGTCAACTCCGTCGACGGTACGCCCCAGTCGTTTGCAGCCGCCCCGATAAGCATGTGCCGCGCCGAAGCCCCGGCGCGGCGCATGCCGAATTCACCGGTCGACCGGATCGACAAGCTGCCGCCGGTGATCTGGAAGTTCAACTGTTGCGCCACAGTAAGCATTCCGAAGTCGATCATCTTGAAGATCGATCCGGGCACATTGACCTCGCCCACAAGCACTGCCCGGCCCAGTTCGTTGTTCGCGAAATCATCCGTCGCAGGTGCTTCAATAAAGCCGACTTTCGACCAGTCCGCATCCATCTCTTCGGCAAGCATCATGGCGAGGCCCGTCGTCGCGCCCTGCCCCATTTCAGAATGGGGAATGATGGCGGTGACCTGGTTATCTGGAGAAATTTTCACCCACGTGTTGAGGATCGTCTCACCTTCTTCCGCAACACCCTCTCCAGAGAGTTTAAGACGGTTTGGAGAAGCGGTCACGCCCAAGATCAAACCACCTCCAACAAGGGCTCCGGCGCCGATAAATGTACGTCTGGTCCATTTTGCCACAGTACCCATGTGCGCCTCCTTATGCGTTGGTCAGCGTGCCGACGGCATCGCGAATACGTTGATAGGTCCCACACCGGCAGACATTGGAAATTTCGGCTTCCACTTCTTCGTCGGTCGGATTGGGATTTCTTTCGAGCAGTGCCGCAACGGCCATGATCATGCCCGATTGACAATATCCACACTGAGGAACCTGAGCTTCAATCCACGCTTGCTGCACCGGGTGCAACTCGCCAGAGCCTTCAGACGTATCGGCAAGCCCTTCGATGGTGGTAACTTCCTGACCCTGCATCGCTGCAACCGGCACCGTACAAGACCGCAGAGGTTGTCCGTTCACATGAACGGTGCACGCGCCGCAATAAGCAACACCGCATCCGAACTTGGTTCCTTTAAGGCCCAATTCGTCTCTGAGAACCCAAAGGAGGGGCATCTCCTCTTCCACATCAACCACATGGTCTTTCCCGTTAACTTTGATCTGAACGGCCATTGTCGGCTCCTCCATTGGTTCGGTTCCACAACTGACTCACGGTCGGTAATACTATGAGGGCATGCTATCGGCAACAAAAAGCGATGTGTGGACACCGCATCCCTTTGTGTTCCGCTTGTTTTTTCGACATCACATCTGCGTGTCCTTGCACCCGCCCGCGGTCGGAGACCGCGGCGCGGACCGCGAAACAAATTTGGTTTGGAATTCCTTAGCTATGGTTAAAGTGTAGATCCTCACTTTTGGTGTCTTTGCTTTGACCTACCAACATGTCAGGAGGAATTGGAATCCATCACGAAATCCGCTAAAACGAGACGCAGGGACATGATGACCGCCAGCATCTCGCGCTCGCGATTTGCCGCTCCCCGAGGGTCGGAAAGTTCCAAAAAAGGGAAATAAATGTCCTCAGGAATAAGGAACGCGTAAATGGCTCACTCAGAAGCCAACGACAATAATGACCACAGAGAATCGGTGATCATCCGTTTTGCGGGCGACTCCGGTGATGGAATCCAGCTCACAGGAAATCAATTCGCTACCGCTTCAGCGCTCGCAGGGAATGATCTTTCGACCTTTCCGGATTTTCCAGCAGAAATCAGAGCGCCTGTCGGAACGACGTTCGGCGTATCGGCGTTCCAGATCAATTTCGGATCGCGCGAAATTTTTACTCCGGGAGATGAACCTGACGTTCTCGTCGCGTTCAATCCCGCGGCATTGAAAACCAATTTGGAAGGCTTGAAAGACGGTGGTCTCATCGTCGCGGACGAAGCAACATTCGTCGATCGCAACTTGAAAAAAGCCGGATACGAAACCAATCCGCTCACAGATAAATCTCTCGACGGCTACCGCGTATTGCCCGTTGATATTTCAAAGCTCACGTTAGAAGCCGTCGAGCCTTTTGGACTCGGCAAAAAGGACGCACTCCGTTGCAAGAACATGTGGGCGCTTGGACTGTTGCTGTGGATGTTCGGCCGGGACCGGGAGTCGGTTGCCAGCTGGGTGAACACCAAGTTTGCTAACAAAGACACCATCCGAGACGCGAACATCGCGGCCTTGAATGCAGGCCACACCTTTGGCGAAGCCGTGGAAATGGAAGGGCACATTACACCTCAGGTGATCGAGGCCGCCCATTTGCCGCCGGGCGAATACCGCACAGTAATGGGCAGCGAGGCCATTGCTTGGGGGCTCGTGGCCGGCGCTCAGCTGGCAGAGCTTCCTATGACCTTCTGCTCCTACCCGATTACACCTGCATCATCGATTTTGCACACGCTCGCACCGATGAAAAAGTTCGGGGTGACGACATTTCAAGCCGAAGACGAGATTGCAGCCATTTGCGCCGCCATTGGCGCCTCGTTCGCGGGATCGCTAGGGGTCACATCAAGCTCGGGACCGGGCATTGCACTCAAAACCGAAGCCCTCGGTTTAGCTCTGTCGACGGAGTTGCCTTTGGTGGTCGTGAATTCGCAGCGTGGTGGGCCTTCGACGGGCCTTCCCACCAAGACAGAGCAGTCCGACCTATACCAAGCTGTCTACGGACGAAACGGAGACGCGCCCATTCCCGTATTGGCAGCACACAGCGCGGGGGATTGCTTTGAAACGGCGATCGAGGCCGTTCGCTTGGCAGTGAAGTATATGACACCAGTTATCTTGTTGACGGACGGCTATATCGCTAATGAAGCTGAGCCCTGGAAACTGCCGGACCTGAGCAAACTGGAAAAGTTTCCAGCGAGATTCGCCGAAGAAGGATCAGGCGAAGACGGTCCATTCAACCCGTCTCAAAGAGATCCGGAGACGCTCGCGCGCATTTGGGCGAAGCCTGGCACGCCCGGACTGGAACATCGCATTGGAGGGATCGAGAAGTCTTTCGACACGGGACATATCTCTTACGAACCTGAAAACCACGAAAAGATGACAAAAACGCGATGGGACAAGGTCGCCGGGATCGCAAACGACATTCCTGAGCAGAAAATTGACTTCGGTCCAGAGAGCGGATCGTTGGCAATCGTTGGCTGGGGATCTACGTACGGTTCCATTGCCCGCGCGGTGCGGGTCGCATCGGCAGATGGCATCGAAGCAAGTCACATTCATTTGAGGCACATTAATCCTCTTCCAAAAAACCTAGGAGACTTGCTCGCAAATTTCGACCAGGTATTGGTTCCTGAGATGAATATGGGCCAGCTCGCGACATTGTTGCGGGACAGGCTCGGCATCAAAGTAACACAACTCAATAAAGTCAGCGGACAGCCTTTCAAGAAAGCCGATTTCGTTAAGGCGATCCGCCAATACGTACTGCCCCGCGCCGCTGAGTAGGAAATCAACGAATGAATAAACCAGTAGACACAGAGAAGTTAAAGCCCGCCGATTACGCCACGGACCAAGAGGTCCGCTGGTGCCCAGGCTGCGGCGATTATGCTATTTTGAAATGCGTACAGCGCACGTTTGCCGATTTGGAAGTAGACAAATCCAAAACCGTCTTTGTATCGGGTATCGGCTGCTCTTCACGCTTTCCGTACTACATGGATACATACGGATTCCATACAATTCATGGCCGGGCTCCGTCCGTCGCAACGGGAGTGAAGCTTGCCAACCCGGAATTAGACGTGTGGGTCGTAACGGGAGATGGCGATGGGTTCTCGATCGGCGGGAATCATCTGATGCACGCCCTGCGCCGCAATGTGGACTTCAAGATTCTCCTCTTTAACAATGAGATTTATGGTCTGACAAAAGGCCAGTATTCTCCAACGTCCCAAGTGGGGACCCGCTCCCCGTCGACCCCAATGGGATCCGTGGATCTGCCTCTCTCGCCTTGCAAGTTGGCTTTAGGCGCCGGTGCGAAATTTATTGCCCGTACAATCGATACCGACCAAAAGCACATGCCGGAGGTGTTCAAAAGAGTTCACGCCTACAAAGGCGCAGCCTTTGTCGAAATCTTCCAGAATTGCATTGTTTACAACGACGCGGTCTTTGCGAGCTTTACCGAAAAGAAGACGGCCGCCGACCGCCAATTGCACGCCATCCATGGTGAACCCCTTATCTACGGGAAAGATCGAGACAAAGGCATTATCTTTAACCCAAAGACCTTCCAACTGGAGATCGCAGCCATCGGCGAGAACGGTGTGACGGAAAGCGACATCGTCGTCCACGACGAAACCAACGCGAATCTGGCCGACCTTTTGATTAATATGACAGGACCGGATGTGCCCACCGTCTTAGGCATCATTTATGCACAAGATGCTCCAACGTTTGAACAGGCCGTCGTAGCGCAAGTTGAAGCGGCCCAGAAGAATGGCAAAGCGGATCTGGGTGCCCATATGCGCGAAGGACGAACCTGGACGGTTTCTTAAGAACACCCTGCATCTAATTATGGGGCGAGGTCGGCAACATGAAGGTAGACGGAGTCCCCTACAGGACCATCTGGCGTGGGAAGACCTCTGGCCGGGTACAGATCATCGATCAAACGAAATTACCGTTTGAGTTCGTGTCGTGCGAACTTCGAAGCGTCCGTGACGCAGCCATAGCCATATCCAGCATGCAAGTTCGCGGGGCGCCTCTCATCGGCGCAACAGCTGCCTATGGCATGTGTCTCGCCATGGAAGAGAACGCGAGCGACGACAAGATTGACAGCGCGTACACAGAGCTTCTGGCAACACGGCCCACTGCGATAAACCTCCGCTGGGCCCTTGATGAAATGCGCGCGGAATTGAAGCCGCTGTCCTCCACCCACAGAGTGGATGCAGCCTATGAAAAGGCAGCTGCAATCTGCGACGAAGACGCTGAAAATTGCCGTCAAATTGGGCTCCACGGCTTGGAGATTTTCCGAGATCTCGCAAACAAGAAGAGCGGACCGCTGAACATCTTGACCCATTGCAATGCCGGCTGGCTCGCTTGCGTGGATTGGGGTACGGCGACATCACCCATGTATCATGCTTTCGACGCGGGCATCGACATTCATGTGTGGGTGGACGAGACCCGCCCCCGCAATCAAGGCGCGGCGCTAACCGCATGGGAACTCGGCAAACACGGTATTCCGCACACGATCATTGCAGACAACACCGGTGGGCATTTGATGCAAAACGGCATGGTCGACGTTTGTATCACCGGGTCCGACCGCGTGGTGGCAAATGGGGACGTCTGCAACAAGATCGGCACGTATCTGAAGGCGCTCGCCGCAGACGACAACAATATCCCCTTCTATGTGGCCATTCCGTTTTCCACGATCGACTGGAACCTTCCCCGGGGCGTGGGCAAAGTACCGATCGAAGAACGAGACTCAAAAGAAGTCACGCATATGACCGGATTGGCGACGAACGGTAATATTGACACGTTTCAGATCACGTCTCCCGGCAGCCCCGCCGCCAATTTCGCGTTTGATGTTACCCCGGCCCGTCTGATCACAGGCCTCATCACGGAACGCGGCGCCGTCGCGGCCAACGCTTTGCTCGATCTCTATCCTGAACAAAAACAATCGGCGTGAACGAAACAAACTTACGAAAAGAAATCATCGACACGGCGCGCAAACTGAATTCCACGGGACTCAGCCTTCAGAACTCAGGGAACGTGTCCGGTCGATGGGGCAACAGGATGCTGATTACACCATCCGGTGTTCCGTATCATGAGTTAACGACAAGCGATATCATTGACGCAGGCTTTGACGGAAGCTTCGAACATCCGAGATTCCGCCCCTCCAGCGAATGGCATTTCCATGGCGCTATCTATAGGGAGCGCCCGGATGTGCAAGCGATTGTGCACACGCATTCCGCACACGCGACCGCGGTGGCCTGCACCGGCCAGGATATACCGGCGTTCCATTACATGGTGGCCGTAGCGGGTGGAAATTCAATCCGCTGCGCCGATTACGCAACGTTCGGGACAGAGGAACTCGCGCGGCTCACGGTGACAGCTTTAGAGGATCGCCGCGCCTGCTTGCTCGCCAATCACGGACAGGTCGCAACTGGATCGTCCGCAAGCACCGCATTTGCCCTTGCCGAACAAGTAGAAGAACTAGCGCGTCACTATATGCTGGCTCTTCAACTCGGAAACGTCCAGTATCTGGATGACGAGGAAATGGCACGGGTTCTCGATAAATTCAAATCCTATGGTCAAAACCCAAACCAAGAGTCCGAGCGCGTTTCTAGGTGACATGGCGCCGGTTCACCATCAACAGCCGCGCAAACTAAGGAGCTGGAACTGGTTTGTGTGCCCATCAAAACCAAAACGGCTCTAGGCACCCTCTACGGCAATGTCATCAGACGCTGGGCTGCCCCTCTTGATCGAGAGGGGTTCAACTAGTAGTTCGCAGCTGACTGCAGGGCCGCAACAACACGGTCATGAGCCCGTTTGTTGTGGGCAAGGCACTCGAGCAACTCCTCTACATTTTCATCAGACAGGCCTTCAGGAACGTCCAGCGTTTCTCGAAGCTCTTCAATCGCGGCACCGTCCGTTCCTTCTTCAGCGACGTCGCTCAAGAGGGCTTCCGCTTCGTTCAAATCAAGCAGGTGGAGTTTCATCAGATTTCGGCTTCGAGCCGCCAACCGCCAGCCCAAGCCAGGTTTGTCAACTGCGGAGTATTTGCAAATGCGGAATTGGGCAAACACCGGCTCAGCGATCAGATCATCTTTTTCTTCATCAGCGGACCGGCACGCATTTTCGACGAGATTTTTGGACGCGTAGGTCCCGCGCGCTTCTCGCGTGTTAAAGATCCCCGCGAGCGGTGCCCGAAATTCGTTCGCAAAGATGTCGCGGAAGAACGAATCGGAAGAATCACACCCTTCGATGCCCGGCGCACAGCTCATCTCCGTACCACTCGGCTGAACGACCATTTGTTCCGCCTTCCGCATTTGAGCTTGCTTTATGGGTACGTCTCGCGGACAGCGCCAGTTTTCATCTAGGGGCCGGTCGAGCTGGGCTTCGCTCGCATCCGGGTTAGCCGTGATCTCGATAAAGATAGGCTTCATACGGAATTTATTGACCGATAAAAACCGGCCCTGCGCGTCGCGGCCACCGAAACCGTTTTTATTGATCTCAAAGACTCGAAGAACCAAATCGCGGGTTGTCGCGGTCCCGTTGTTCTCGAAATAGCCACCGTCGAGAACATGCCCGTTAAAGTATTCGCCCTTTAGCCACCATCTCAATCCCGGACGGTAGCCGGGTTGCGCCGCCCACAGAGTACCCGAAGGGCTCACGCCTGGAAAGCGCGCACTGTTATGGGCGGCTGTCGAAACCGAAATCGGATAGTTTGCAAGATCATGGAAATCAAACGAGTCCGTGAATATGTTCGGAGAAATCTCCAATTGGCTTGCGATGATGCGCTTTCCCGAATCCTGATGGGTTCCATTAAACAGCAGCATCGGTGTCCAGCGATAGTCCGGTGCACAAATACGCTGCGGATCGTTGGGATCGCACAGCAGAGTTTGGCGGAGCGGGTTCTGGTACTTGCAGATATCGATATCAATCAAAGTGTCGGCGTCGGCGCCAGCCTCCTCCATCGAAGTGCGTATATCATCGGTGAGTATTTCGCACTGAAACGCATTTTCCCAACCTAGCTCCATGGCCCGTTCGATTGCATACGCCCGATCAATCGGCCACTCAAAGTCAACGAGTGGTAAGTTTTCCTGGATCGTTTCCGGGTCTACGGGGAGGAATTGAAGCAGCGTATCTTGATATAAGAGTCCGGCAATCGCTGGACCCAAGAAGTCCGTACACAAAATTGAATGTCCGCGAAAAGCATAACTAAAGCTGTCGAGTTTTTCTTGAAGTGTTGGCGTACTCTCATAGGCGCGCAGCTCCGCGGGACAGTGATCCATCACCACTTCGCTGTCAAAAGGAAGCAAGCTGTAAAAGATTGCAGATCCCACCGACCCGCCACTGACACCGCTGAGTGAAAAGAGGTGCCGGGCAAAGTCTTCCGGCAACTCATCGGCCAGATGGCCCAGGACGGTCGCCGTCCAATAAGCTGCCGGCATGCCGCCGCCAGCCGAAGAAACAAACACCATGGGAATAGGATCGTCCGAGTTGCTGTCGTACTTGTCGGGATCGTACTCGTTCGCTTCCAAGAAACGATTGACGGCCTGAGCCACGTTCAGTTTGCGTTCGTCAATTTGTTCTGGGGTCAACCACTTTGCCTCGGCCGTTAGGCTTTCATGCCGGCGGACAGAGTGATTGTCGTTGGTCAGCGTAAACAGCAATGCAACACCGACCAGCAGTGACGCAATCGGCAATTCATAGCGCTGGGCCCAAACCAACAGCGCATTCAGTACCGGAACAAAGCTTGCAAATCCAAGAAACGCGATGGTTGGCGCACCCAGCATTGAACCCATGTTCACGGGCGCCCAATACGCAATGATCATCAACCCAAGTGTAATAAAGAGTGATACGCGAAGAAAGTCGAGACTGCCGCTTGGCAGTTCGCCTTGTATGCGAGGGAACATCGTTCCCCCATGGCGATCTCGTCTCTTGCCTCCAATGCCCAGAAGCCGCTCCACCGGCCGCCTGAACACCAGGACCGCGTAGAACGCAACACCCGCCAAAGCAACCCAGCGCCGCGCCGGATGCTCACCGACATAGAGGAAGCAATAGGCAATCAGGAAAACAAGAGCTGAATAAATCCGCGGCAGGTTGGCAATGAAAAACGCTTTCCATCCATGTCCCTTGTGTTCCTGGGCCCATGCCTTGCGGTCACTCCCGAATTCAAGCTCAAACATGAGCCGAGACCAATACCAGCTTTGCCACGCCCACCAAACGACGGCGGCGACGAACAAGATCGTTCGCAGGTTGTCATTGTCCAAATCGCTTGAGCTGCGAGCAAGCTCCAGTCCTTGGCCGGTTAGGAGAAGCATGACCGCTGCAGCCGCGATCAAAATCGCGGTAAAACGGGTTAACCGGATGAGATCGGCGACGTCTCTAACGTGGAAAAATATTCCCCTGATTAAACCCCGCATGACAAACTCCCCATCACGAACTCCACCTTAACCTCAGTCTAACACAAAGCCTGGCGACCTGGCAGCCAAGAAGCTATTTTCCAAAAACGACGATTCCTCGGCACCCCGCGCAAAATTGCGCAAAACCCAAAGTTCAATCACGCTAATTCAAGACTGTGGTCACATAATAATCACATGCTCAGCAGGCACAGCCTATGGCAGTATATCACAGCGAATGACTTAGTTTTGTGATGGTAGTCACCGCTAAATGTGGGTTTGAAGTGTGATTTCTTGAAGCGAGCGTTAGCTGCGCGAAGCAAAGCGGGGAACGAGTGTTTGAATTTGGTGGTGGTAAGCCTGCTTCGGCGACAACATTGTTGGGGCGAACGGAACTAGAAGTGGCGAGAGCGGGGCTTGGGAGCGGCGGCCACAGTCGGCTCGGTCTGGCGAACGGCAAGTCTGAGAAAGAAGCGCTCGCCCTCATAAACCAAGCCCTGGCTCTTGGGGTAAACTTTATTGACACCGCCCCCCTTTACGGCACCGAACACATTGTCGGTGAGGCCATCAAAAAGAAGCGTGACAAGGTCGTCCTCTCCACGAAAGTCTTTCCCTATCGAGACGGCGAGGTCATCACTCCTGGTGATCTTCATCATTCGCTTCAATCGAGCTTGAACGAACTCAAGACGGACTATATTGACATTGTGCACCTGCACGGCGTCACGCCGGACGCATACGAACAGTGCCGGGATTCGCTTCTCCCGGCCTTGGAGACCGCGCAACGCGAAGGCAAGGTTCGATTTATAGGAGTCTCGGAGTACTTCCAAAAGGACCCCGCGCACCGAATGCTCCAATACGCCATCCAAGACGATTGCTGGGATACGATTATGGTGGGGCACAATATACTCAACCAGTCAGCGCACGACACAGTTCTGCCTCGCGCTCAGGAGAACAATGTTGGAGTAATTGGCATGTTTGCGGTACGCCGTGCTCTAGCAGACCACACCATGATCGGCGATATAGTCGCAGATATGATCGCACGCGGGCTCTACTACTCGAAAAAAGTTGACACCAAGAAGCCTCTTGCATTTTTAACCAAGGGCGGGAAAGGACGCGCAAAAACGCTTGCTGAAGCCGCCTATCGCTTTGTAAGTCACGAAGAAGGGATCGACATGGTTCTCACCGGAACCGGAAATCGGGATCACCTCAAAGCAAATCTCGCAGCGATTTATGGAGCCCCCTTGAAGGCAGAACACTTGGAACGGGTCCGCGAACTCTTTTCGGGTATCAACTACCTGACAGGTGAGTAAGCGGCGGGTGTCCCACACACGCCTACTCACACCAAGAACAATCGAAACTTATGCGTCCGTTGCACGCGCCGGTAAATGGTCCGCACGCACCTGATCTGCCGCAGGACTCGGTCCGTAGACGAATACAAAACTAACGCTGGATTTCTTGGCGTCCTGCGTCGTTACGCCAAATCGCGTTGAGCCTTTGTGAAACGCCGCACTCGGATTGATTTGAACCGTTGCGTCCCCCCCGCCAGGGGAGATGACGCCCGCATGTAAAGCTGCATAGCAAATAGACGACTGGCCGGCATAGGTGCGTGTTCCAAAGACCTGAGCCCGCATACGCCCAGCTGGCCTGGGCGGACAAGAAACTGTCAGTCTTTGGCCGATACTGTGCCGATCGTCACGGTCAAAACTGGAGAGATTTGCCTGCCAAGGTGTTGCATAAGTCTCCAGATCATTGGACTCCGCGCACGACAGCACGCTGGGCACGAACACCGGCATCAATCCGGCGAGCACAAAGAGAGTGCCTGTGCGAATTTTCCAGTTCTCGATTGACCAGCTCATGGCAAACCTCACTCCGTTCTTCCAAAGTCGACACGCCAATTGCGCATGCCTCGACACCTCCGGATGTAGAGGAGTTAAGGGGTCCACGTTTCAGTGGGACATCGGGCAGCGAGAAAATTGTTTCAATTGCTGCAACAAAACAAAGCCCCTCCGAGAGGAGGGGCAGTAAAGCAACCGCTCGCCGGTTCCTGCTTCTTTTTAGATTGGCGTTAATGCAGGGAGAGAGGAGAAAACTGCATATAGAGCTTCGAACCCACAAGGGCGGCGGTCACAAGAAATGCTGTAACAAACAAATATCGAGGCAAGATCATCGTCATCTCTCTTTGTCTTGAGACTGGGAGATGGGAGCCGATTGGGCCGTGTCTGGGACGAATATGTGACGTTTTCGCGGCTACCGTCGCAAATTGGGAAAAAACACCACTCCTGATTGCAAGCTTTTGAGAGACTACAACCGCGGATCAACCAGAATCTTGATTTCTTCAGGCGCTGTCGCGAGCGCTTTGAATGCATCCTCTATTTTGTCAAGCGAGACGGTCGACGTGTGCAGGTTTTCCAACGCAATGCGCCCGTCGGCAATCAGCCCTTGTGCAATATCAAACTCCTCGCGGACATAAGCCAGCGATGAAACAAGACGCACTTCTTTGATAAGCCATTGCCCCGGATCGATTTGCGCTGCCTTGTCAGTGAAGCCGACGAGAGACACAACGCCCCCTCTTCGAACAAAAGAGACAGATTGATCGATTGTTTGCGGAATACCCGCGCATTCAAACACCACATCGGCCCCGTCGGCACCCACATGCTTATTCACCACCTCCAGAACATCGTCTTGAGTTGGATCAACAAGAACATCAGCACCAATCCCTTTTCCAAGCTCCCGGCGACTTTTCTGGGGCTCGACCAGGATGACCGTACCTGCTCCGGCCGCCTTGGCGCATTGCAAGACAAGAAGACCAATGGGACCCGCGCCGATCACCACGCACGTGTCGCCCAAGCGCATCTCGGTCCGGCGAACCGCATGAACGGCCACGGTGACCGGCTCCAACATAGCAGCCTTCGCGTCATCCAAAGCAGACTGAACCGCATACAAACGATCTGATTCGACACAAATCGACGGCGCAAACCCGCCATGAGCCCCAGCCCCGGGGCTCATGCCGATGGATTGGAGAAACGCCTTCTCACAATGAGCGGCATCGCCACGCCGACAGGTCGCGCACTGACCGCAGGCGCCGCCGACGCCGATGGCGACCCGGTCGCCCTCTTTGAAGGCCTTTTCGTCAGACGTTATTGCACTGACCGTGCCGCACCATTCATGCCCACAAATCGCTGGGTTATAGGGCTCTCCCGATTGATAGGCATGCAGGTCAGTTCCGCAAATCCCGCAATAAGCAATATCAACAACCGCGGAGCCCGGCGTTGGGACCGGCATAGGCATCTCGACCAACTCGAGCTTGTTCTTTCCAGTGACAAGAGCGGCTTCCATAGTGTTCTCCTTTTCGGCTCGCGCCGTCATAATTGTTTTAAGTGCCCAAATCTGTAGCGGGGTTTAGCGCCTTCCACCCCCTCAGTAACGTCCGCAAATTCCGGCCGATGTAAGTCCATAACGTGCTGAGGACCAATTTGGTCAAGGCTGGTACATCCCAAGAGCGCCAGATCCCGTTCCACTTCGGACTTAAGTTGCTCTAACACACGCGCTACGCCCGCCTCTCCCCCTGCGGCAAGGCCGAACAGATAGGGACGCCCAATCGAGCAAGCCGAGGCGCCGAGCGCAAGCGCTTTCAGAACGTCAGTGCCGCGCCGAACGCCGCCATCCACGATGAGCTCAAGTCTCTCACCGACCGCATCCCGAAAGGCCGGCAGACATTGGATTGGAGCGGGAGAATAATCGAGCTGACGTCCGCCGTGATTGGAGATCATAACCGCACTCGCCCCCGCGTCTGCGGCCCGAACGGCGTCTGACGGCGACAAAAGCCCTTTGATTGCAAAGGGTCCGCCCCATTCCTCAATGATCTTGGCCGCATCGTCCCAGGTGACGGTGGAATCGATCTGACCGTTGATATAGTCGATCACCGACATGGCTGACGTGCTGCCTTCGGCCACCCGATGCACAACGTTGGAGAGTTCAAGCGGCGGACTCATCAGATGCTGGAGAGACCACTCCGCATGAAGAGCAAAACTAAACAGACTTCCCCAAGTGAATTTGGGCGGCATGGTCATTCCGGTTCTCAGGTCCCTTTCCCGATTTCCGGCCCGTACCATATCGACGGTCAGGCAAAGAGATGTGTATCCCGCCTCTTTACAGCGCTGGATGAATTCTCGTGTCAACCCACGGTCTTTATGCAGATAGATTTGAAACATCTTCGGACCGGACGACACGGCTCCTACATCTTCGATGCTGAACGTCGAGAGAGTCGAAAGACTGTACATCGTTCCCGCATTGGTGGCGGCCCGGGCAACTGCGAGCTCCCCGTCTCGGTGAAACAGCCTTGACATTCCCGTCGGCGCGAGAACAACGGGCCATTTGATCGTCTGCCCCAAGACGTCACACGATGTTTCAACGACACTGACATCCCTCAAAAAAAGAGGTTGGAGCGCAAGCCCACTGAACGCACTTTGATTGTGCGAGAGTGTCACCTCGTCTTCTGCCCCGCCGTCCATATAGTGAAAGAGGGGAGCAGGTAGTTTTTCGCGTGCGAGCCGCCGAAAATCCTCAATACCGTAACATTTTGAGAGCCGCACACACATCTCCCCTTTGAGACAGACTGAAACTTCTAACGCTCACATCAAGGCGCCGATTATGAGCCGATCCAAGGCCTCTGACAGGAGGAACTCCCTAATTGAAATCGGCCAGGAAATCGAGGGTCCGGTCGTAAGCGCCTTCATCGGCAGGCACGATCGCCGCGCTGAAGTGGGTCACGCCCATATCCCTCAACCGCTGCAAACCCGAACGCAACACATTCTCGCCGCCAACCATGGCGATGCCGGAGGGCTGTTCCACACCTTCCTTATCAAGCATAGCCTTATAGGAAGGCAAAGTCGGGTAGATAGCGAGCGCCTTGTCAATCGCGTCCTTCGCCTCGTCGGGCTTGTTCGTCAGAACAATGGGAAAACCGCCAACCACTTGGGGATCGGGCTTACCGGCGGCGGAAGCCGCCTTGCGCACATTAGCCAGGATGTGACTTTCCATTGTATTTGGACCGACCATCCAAGTCGAAGTTCCATCAGCAACTTCACCCGCCAGTTTAAGCATGACGGGACCTAATCCCGCGATCACCACCGGCAATTTCTCAGCACCGGGAACATCGAATTGGACACCATGGACCCGGTATTGGTCACCATCGAAATTGACTTGTTCACCGCGCACAGCAGGCATCAGGACGGAAAGATACTCTCGCATGTGACGGGCCGGCTTGTCGTAGGAAAATCCCAGCATGTCCTCGATAACAATTTTATGAGACAAGCCGATACCAAGAATAAAACGGTTGTCACAGGCCGCCGCAGCCGTCAGCGCCTGTTGGGCAATCGCCGTCGGATGTCGTGGATAGGTTGGCGTAACAGCCGTGCCCAATTCAATCTTCGATGTGGCGGCTCCGATAAGAGAAAGCATCGAAATGGCGTCGTAGGAAAAAATGTTTGGCATCCAAATATTCTGAATACCTTTCGCCTCAATTCTTTGCGCCCACTCAACGAGTTCCTTAATGGGCGGCATACCCCCATCAGCGCCGACAACAACTCCGATCTTCACAACCGTCTCCTCATGGGTGAATTAAAGTTAACGCTTTGTTGACCATTGGGGGAGCACCGGTCAACTGAAGAATTGCAGAGCGCGCTGCGCCCCGTTTCTATTGCATCGCAACAAGGGCCCCGCCCATTTGACGAAAAAATGAAAAGCACCCGGTCATCGTATGCTGATAAAATGTCAGTTTTCGCGGCTCGGTCCGAAGGCTCGCGCCCACGAAATTTATTTCCTGCAGCTCACTGAATCGGGAAACATCGTGACCGAATCCCCCTAAAATCAGTACAGAAATTTAGGCTCAAATCGACTATATCTACATGGTAGTAACTATTTACCGATATGCTGGAGAAATGCTCACTCGCCCGTCCGTAACCCTTAACGAAAAGTACGAGAAATCGGACGGCCGCATCTTTTTGAGCGGTGTGCAGGCGCTGGTCCGGCTGCCAATGGTGCAGCGCAGCAGAGATCGCGCTGCCGGTTTGAATACGGGAGGATTCATCTCCGGATACCGTGGCTCCCCTCTGGGTGGGCTGGATCTAGAGTTGGAAAAGCAACGCCCCCTGCTGGAAGAAAACGACATCCACTTCCAACCGGGCCTCAATGAAGATTTAGCAGCGACCTCCATTTGGGGAACCCAACAGCTGCACCTTTATCCCGGCGCCGAGAAGGACGGTGTCTTTTCCATTTGGTACGGCAAGGGGCCAGGCGTTGATCGCTCAATGGACGCTTTGCGCCATGGGGCCGCGGCCGGCAGCGCCCCCTTAGGCGGAGTCCTCTGCATTGCAGGTGACGATCACGGTGCCAAGTCGTCTTCGCTGCCTCACCAAACCGATCACAATTTCATGACGGCGTTCATGCCGCTTCTCTACCCGTCCGGTCATCACGAGTTCGTAGAATTCGGACTTCTGGGGATCGCCATGTCGCGCTACTCCGGATGCTGGGTGGGATTTAAGGCCCTGTCCGAAACCGTAGAAACTTCGGGTACGGTTGATCTGTCTAGAGAATACCGAGACATCATTATTCCAACGGACTTTGAAATGCCGCCGGACGGATTAAACCTCCGTTGGCCGGACAAGCCTCGGGATCAAGACTACCGATTGCAAAGGTACAAAGGGTTTGCCGCCCTCGCCTTTGCCCGCGCAAACAAGATCGACCGCGTTGTTTGGGACAGCCCCAATCCGCGCTTTGGGATCATGACCTCGGGCAAGTCGTATCAAGATGTACGCCAGGCCCTTTACGAACTCGGCATCGACGAAGAGCGTGCCGCACACATCGGTCTGCGGCTCTACAAGGTGGGCATGCCTTGGCCTTTGGAACCGGAAGGGGCCCGTGCCTTCTGTGAGGGCCTCGATGAAGTTCTCGTGATCGAAGAAAAGCGCGAAATGATTGAACACCAATTGAAGTGGCAGCTCTTCAATTGGCGCGAAGAGGTACGGCCCACGGTCGTCGGCAAACATGATGAGAAGGACCGCTGGCTCTTACCGCCGGAGAACGATCTATCGGTGGGTCTAATCGCCCACGTCATCGCACAGCGCATTTCCAAGTTCCATCAGACCAAAGACATTACCGACAAGCTAGATTTCTTCAAATCACGCGAACTTAAAATTGCGAACTTCACTGCCCCCATCACGCGTGACCCATATTATTGCTCTGGTTGCCCCCATAACACCTCGACCAAGGTGCCCGAAGACAGCAGGGCCATCGCAGGGATCGGATGCCATTACATGGTGACCGACATGAACCGGAACACGTCCACATTTACACAAATGGGGGGAGAAGGCGTTCCGTGGATTGGCCAAGCACCTTTCACGGAAGAAAAACACATTTTCGCCAATTTGGGCGATGGAACCTACCAGCATTCCGGCACTCTGGCTATCCGCGCCGCCATCGCTGCAGGCGTAAATATCACTTACAAAATCCTCTTTAACGATGCGGTCGCGATGACCGGCGGACAAGCAGTCGAAGGCGGTCTGACGGTTTGGCAGATATACAAGCAGCTCCGGGCAGAAGGTGTCGAAGAAATTGCGATCATTAGCGAAAACCCGGAAGCACTCAGGCGCGCCAACGAACGCCCCTTCGGCGTGCGCGTCCATCCCCGCGATCAACTTGATACCATTCAGCGACGCCTCAGAGAGCGCAGCGGATGTACCGTTATCATTTACGATCAAACATGCGCGGCTGAAAAACGCCGGCGCCGCAAACGGGGGTTGATGGACGATCCGCCCTTGCGCGCCTTTATCAATACAGACGTGTGCGAAGGCTGCGGCGACTGCTCGGTCCAATCCAACTGTCTGTCCGTGGAACCGATCGAGACGGAATTTGGCCGCAAGCGGCAAATTAATCAGTCTACATGCAATAAAGATTTCTCGTGCGTGGAAGGCTTCTGCCCTTCCTTTGTCACCGTGGTGGGCGGCGAGCTCGTCAAATCATCTGTATCGCCTCCCGCGTCAACTGCGGCTTTCGCGTCACTGCCAAGACCCAAGATCCCTACTCTCTCAGACCAATACAACATCCTCGTCACCGGTGTTGGGGGAACCGGCGTGCTCACCATTAGTGCCATTTTGGGCATGGCCGCCCATCTCGACGGCAAAGCCAGTCTGGTGGCGGACATGACAGGTCTCGCGCAAAAAGGAGGCGCGGTCTACAGCCATATTCGAGTGGGTGATGATCCGGACACGCTCAGATCTTCTCGCATCATCACCGGCGGCGCCGACTTGCTGTTGGCCTGCGACAAGATCGTTGCCACAAGCCCAAGTGCCCTCGACATTCTCAACAAGTACCGTACCAGTGCCGTTGTGAACACGCACTTGAGCCCCGTTGCCGGATTTGTGAAAGACAATGCAATCGATTTTCAAGACGCCGCAACGCGCGAACAAATCGAACGAACCACAAAGAAAGGTCAAACGTACTTTGTTCCCGCCACAGAGTATGCAACAGGGTTGCTGGGCGATGCGATCGGTACAAACTTGTTCGTTGTGGGATACGCCCTGCAAAAGGGATTGATCCCGATATCGATCGAAGCGGTTGAAGAGGCGATCAAGCTCAACGGAATCAAGACGGAAGAGAATCTGAGCATACTCACTTGGGGACGCTATTGCGCCCACGACGAAGAAACTCTCCAGACGCACCTTCCACCTCCAAAACAGACGCATATCTCACAGAGTTTGGACGAGGTAATTGATGCACGGGTCGAGCACCTAACGGCGTACCAGGACAAGGCGCTTGCTGACAAATACCACGCGCTCGTGTCTCAAGTGCGACGGGCCGAGCAACGGGTTACCCCTGGGACTGAAGAGATAACCCGCACCGTTGCCCTCAACTACGCGAAGGTATTGGCCGTCAAGGACGAATACGAAGTCGCCCGTCTTTACACAAACGGTACGTTCAAAGAAAACCTTGCGGGCACCTTCGAGAAACGCTCTAGCATCCGTGTCCACTTGGCCCCACCTTTGCTGAACTTCATTAAAGACGGCAAGGGACGCCCCAAAAAGTTCGCCTTTGGACCGTGGGTCTTCCCCCTCTTCCGGATACTTGCAAGCCTGAAGAAATACAGGAACACGCGGTTCGATCCCTTCGCCCGGACGCAGGAACGCAAAGCCGAACTTGCTTTGGCCAACACGTATGAGAACGATATTCAGCATCTGATTAAATGCTTAAACGCAGACAACCTTAAACACGCTCTCAGTCTCGCATCCTATCCGGAGCAAATTCGTGGCTTCGGCGAAATCAAAATGAAGTCTTTGGAACATGCACTCAAACTGAGGCCACAGTTCCTCCGCCAGCTCAAGACGACCGAAACCAAAAACGAAAAGAAAAAGACACCAATGGGGGAAACCGTATGAAACAGAAAGCGATCCAAGTTCCCGGATTCGAGAGCGTAACGCACTTTTCGGATAAGGCCAGAAACCTTAACGCAATTATCGCCATTCACTCCACAAAACGCGGACCCTCACTGGGCGGCTGCCGTATGCACGCCTATCCCAACATGGAGGAAGCCCTCTTGGATGCCACACGACTAGCCCAAGGCATGACGTACAAAAACGTTCTAGCGGATCTCCCTCACGGTGGAGGCAAAGCGGTCATCATTGGTGACCCGAAGACCGAAAAGACCCCGGACCTTCTGCGCGCGTTCGGGGACGCAGTAGAAAGTCTGCAGGGAGACTATATAACCGGCGAAGATGTCGGCATGAAGGCCGCAGATCTCCTTCTGATCGCAGAACGAACGAAATTCGCGACCGGCGTTCCTAAGAAGGGTGTGGGTGGGGATCCTTCGCCCTTCACCGCCCTCGGCGTCTATAACGGAATGCGCGCCGCCGCCGAAGTCTCGTTCGGCAACAAAGATCTCTCGGGGCTTCAAATAGCAGTGTCGGGTCTCGGAAACGTCGGCTATGAACTTTGCCGTTTGGTACACGCGGCCAGCGCACATCTTTTCGTGTCGGACATCGATACGGAAAAAGTCGAGCGCGCGAAAACCGAATTCGGAGCAACGCCGATCGCACCGTCGATGTTTATGGCGGCAGAAGTAGATATCCTGGCACCCTGCGCACTAGGGGGAGCGGTCAATCCCCAAACCGTCGATAGAATAACAGCGCCCATCATCGCCGGATCGGCGAACAATCAACTCTCGGATCCTTCGATGGGCGTCCGTCTTCACAAGAAGGGCATTCTTTATGCCCCCGATTACGTCATCAACTCGGGCGGCGTCATCAGTGTGGCCTACGAGTTTGCCGGCACGTGGACGCGGGACGAGGTGAGTGCAAAAGCCGAAATCATCGGCGCGCGTCTCGGCGAAATCTTCCGGCAGGCGAAATTGCTCGGTGCGCCCACAAGTGAAATTGCCGACCGGATGGCTGAGAGCCTGCTGAACGGAGTAGTCCCAACCGGCGTGCCGTCCATCGCCGCTGAATAGTCCGTGTCTTCCAGGATTGCTTGAAGGGAGAGTGGCAATTCGTTAGAAGGCCCTTTTCTCGTGGAGAAAGGTGCAACATGGCACAACCGGGCCCCACAAATTCAATTTGCGATGTTGCCGGCATCAAGGTCGGAAGTGCCACGGACAATAGGATCCGTACAGGAACAACTGTCGTTTTGCCGGACAGGCGCGCCGTTGCTGCCGTTGACGCACGCGGCGGCGGCCCGGGCACACGGGAAACCGATGCCCTCGACGCCACCTGCCTTGTGGATGAACTAGACGCAATCGTTCTCTCGGGAGGATCCGTCTATGGCCTGGATGCAGCGTCCGGCGTAACTGCCGAACTGGGCGCCAGCGGGCGCGGTTACCCCCTGCCCAATCTTGACATCGTCGCACCGATTGTACCTGCCGCAATCCTGTTCGACCTGGCAAACGGAGGCGACAAGAACTGGGGGACAAATCCGCCCTACAACGAGTTGGGCCGCCAAGCGTTAAAGAACGTGCAAGATCGAGTGGAGCGCGGCAATGCCGGTGCCGGACGCGGCGCAACTATCGGCCCCTATAAGGGAGGACTGGATACCGCCTCCATTGTCACTGAGGACGGAATCACCGTTGCCGCATTGGTCGCCGCTAACGCATTTGGGTCGCCAGTCATTCCGGGAACGGACACGTTATGGGCGTTCGCCCTCGAACAACAGCACGAACTCGGAAGTCAAAAGGCACCAAGCGCCGTGTCATTCGAACACGATCTCATTCCAAGCGGAGCGCTCAGCGCAGACCCGGGAACAAACACCACGCTGGCGGTTGTCGCAACCAACGTCGCGCTCACACCCTCGCAAGCGAAACGGGTTGCGATCATGGCTCACGACGGTCTCGCGCGTGCCGTACGTCCTATTCATACACCGTTTGATGGGGACGTGATCTTCTGTCTGTCCACGGCGGAGCATCCTCTTGAAGATCCAACGCCTTACAATATCTGCCGGATAGGATCTTTGGCAGCGGATTGCGTTGCCCGGGGCTTAGCGCGGGCCGCCTACAATGCACCGGACACGGATGGGTACCCAGGATATCGGAGCCAACACAAGAAATCCTGAGAGCCCTCTTTAGTTTCGCCGATAAACCGTCTGGCCCCCTTTGATCGTCTGCAGAACTTTAATGTCTTTGATCGCCATGGGATCAACCTTCAGGGGATTGTCGGACAGAAGAACCAAATCCGCTACCTTTCCCGCCTCGATCGAACCTTTACGGTCTTCCTCAAAATTCTGATAGGCCGCATTGATGGTGATCGACTTTAAGGCATCGTAGGGACTGATCCGCTGGGCCCCGCCTAAGACCACATCCGATCGCGTTACCCGATTTACGGCGGTCCACAGCAAGTGAAGGAAGCGGGGCGGAACCACAGGTGTATCCGTATGGGTCGTAAAAATGATATTGCGCTCTTGTGCCGAACGAAGAGGACTTATTCTGTAGGCGCGCTCGACACCCAAGACCGACTCGCGATGCCAGTCCCCCCAATAGAATGTATGCGCAACAAAGAACGAAGGAATGATGTCGAGGTCCGCCACGTCTTCCACCTGATCCCGGCGGAGCGTCTGGGCGTGGACCATCACCGTACGGTGATCTCTAGCCCCGTGTTGACGTTCAGCGTTAGCCAGCGCCTGTATGAGCTGATCTGCCGCAGCATCTCCATTAGCGTGCGCGAGCAACTGTATTTCATTTGAATACGCATAATTGACGAGCGTTTGGACATCCACGTCATTTTTGAAAATGGGATAGCCACGATAAGCATCCGATTCTTGTGCCGGCACCTTGTAATACGGCTTGGTCAACCAAGCCGTCTTTCCCTGCGGAGATCCGTCCAGAACCAGTTTAACCCCGCCCACCCGCATGTGGTTTTGATAGTCTCGTGACGGTGCTACCGCGATTTCATCGCCAGGTGCCGTCAAGAGTTGATACGCGGTAACATCAAGCCACAATCTCCCGGCGTCGCCAGCCCGTTTGAGCATCTCGATTTCAGCAGCGCTGGCGGCGCCGTCCTGGACAGTCGTCACCCCATTGCGCGCATAGTAGCGTTGCGCCCGCTCAAATAAGCCGAGTGTCACCTCTTCAGGTGCCTGGGGGAACAAACTGAGCACCATATACATGGCTCGTTCTTCAAGTACTCCATTGGGCTCTTGGGTGCCCTTGATCCGTCTGATGACGCCCCCGTCTGGATCTGCCGTCTCCGCAGTAATGCCGGCCATCTCCAAACACTTCGAGTTACAGCTCGCCAGATGCGCCGACACATGGACGGCCGCTACAGGAACTTCCGTAGACACCGCATCTAGATCCGCCTTTGTGGGGTGCCTGCCTTCACTCAGGAGCGAATCGTCGTGTCCCCAACCTACAATCACGGGTGCCGCTTTGTTGCGTGCAAGATGGCGCCGCAATTCAGACTGAACGTCCGCGATCGTGCGGGCCCGGCCGGCTGGAGGTGAGGCCGTGTTGGCGAAAGCAAGAGTATTCGCGGTCAGGCTAAAGTGGCCATGCGCATCGATAAACCCAGGGACCATCGTCGCCCCGTGGAGGTCGACAATGCCGAACTGGCTCCCGGCCGCCGCCTCAACGTCTTGCCTCCGCCCCACAGCTGCTATCCGATCGCCGCGGACCAAGACGGCTTCGGCAACCGGCGCGCCATCAACCATCGTCAGTATGTCGCCATTGACATAGACAGTAGATTGGGATGCATCTTGGGCATGGGCGGCACCAAAGGTGAGAAACACAACACTTGTGATAAAGAGTGAATTGATGAGTCGCACCGATATCCTCCCTTTTTCCTCACTAAACATTGGCCTCGCGAACATGGCAAGGGGTGAGGCGGCGCGCAGGGAACGCTTTTTGACCTGAAACGCGAATAAGGTAAGACTCCAATTCAGCAACCCGTCGGCACGCGGACGCAATCTAAAGGGGCATAACGTTCTATGGGGATCGACCAATTCATTGATACGAACTTTGCTCCGTTTGCAGAGTGGTTTTCCAACATCGTTTTCTACGAGATCCAGGTGAATGGAGCAGGCTTTCCCCTTGTCGTCGCTTGGCTGATCGCCTGTGGGATCTTCTGCACGCTTTACCTTCGGGTCCTCACGCCCGGAAATGTCGCCCACGCGATACGTCTGATCAGAGGGTCCGAATCGACCAAAGACCAACCTGGACAAGTTCCCCATTTTCATGCCTTGGCGACGGCTCTGTCAGGCACTGTAGGCGTCGGCAATATCGGCGCCGTCGCCATTGCAATCACCATCGGCGGACCCGGCGCCGTCTTTTGGATGATTGTTGCCGGTCTTCTGGGCACGAGCTTGAAATGTGCCGAATGTGTGCTGGGCGTGAAGTACCGCGATGAGCACAGCGACGACTCCGTTTCAGGCGGTCCCATGTACTACCTCAGCAAGGGAATGGCGGCCCGGGGCCGGCCTCTCGTGGGTAGATATCTTGGCATTCTGTATGCTGCATTTATCGTGGTCGGATGTCTCGGTATCGGTAATATGTTTCAATCGAACCAAGCCTATACACAACTGGCCGGCATCACGGGGGGAGACGATGGATTTCTCGGTGACAAGGGCTGGCTGTTCGGCCTAATCCTAGCACTGATTGTAGCCTCCGTTGTGATTGGAGGAATCAAGTCCATCGCCCGGGTCACGTCGCGGCTTGTCCCATTCATGGCGGGTTTCTACATGTTTTCCGCAATCGTGGTGATCATTTGGAACGCGGACAAATTGCCATGGGCTTTGAGCGCAATCGTGACCCAAGCATTCGTCCCTGAAGGGGTAGCAGGAGGTCTCTTTGCGGTCATTGCAATGGGCTTTCGCCGGGCCGCCTTTTCGAATGAAGCGGGCCTCGGATCAGCCTCCATTGCACACTCGGCAGTGCAAACCGACCGGCCCGCCACCGAAGGCTTGGTCGCTCTCCTAGAGCCCATCATAGACACCGTCATTATTTCCACCATGACCGCCCTTGTGATCTTGACCACCGTATATGATCCTTCGCTCACCGGCGCCGGCACCCAAGGTGTAGAGCTCACCTCCCGCGCGTTTGAAACCGTGTTTGATTGGTTCCCCTACATTCTGGCAATCGTCGTCGTTCTCTTTGCCTTTTCTACGATCATCGCCTGGGGCTATTACGGCCAAAAGGGCTGGACGTTCCTTTTCGGGAACTCCAGGACTCAGCGCAACATCTTCTATTTGATCTACTGCAGCTTCGTGGTGATCGGCTGTACGGTTAATGTCGATGCCATCATCAGTTTCTCGGATGCAGCTGTCTTCGTTCTGGCCGTCCCCAACGTTTTGGCCCTCTATCTCTTTTCGGGCGAAGTCCGTACGGAATTGCGCGACTATTTGGTGACGCGAAAACAAAAAAGCGTGCACAAAAGGTGATGAACAAACAGCGTTTTTGAATTGCCGCAATCCTGTCCCTGCACTAATTTCGGCGATGGCGCGTTTGAACTTCAGAAAGATAAGGCCATGCAATCTTCAATTGAGGTGGTCCCGGTCACCGGAACTGTGGGTGCGGAAATCCGCGGGATCGATCTTGCAAACACATTGTCCAACGAGGAGATCGATACGATCCATCAAGCATTTTTGGACCATGGAGTCATATTCTTTCGAGAGCAAAGCTGGCAGCCGGACCAACAAATCGCATTTGCAAGACGATTTGGTGAGATCGACCATCACCCGATCGTGAATGGAATGGAAGAATTCCCCGAAATCGTCCGCATACATAAAGTAGCTGGCGAAAGCGCAACATTCGGTGTGGGTTGGCATTCTGACCACTCTTTCTCTCCGGAGCCCAGCATGGCGTCGATCGTCCACGGCATAAAAGTCCCTCCCTATGGAGGAGATACGGTTTTTGCCAATCAGCGAATAGCCTACGAACGACTGTCGGACGGCATGAAACGCATGCTCGAAGGCATGAACGCGGTGCACAGCGCCGGACCCGCATTCACCGCGGACACGACGAAAGACAAATGGGAAGGCAAATCCAAGCTCTCCTATCGGCCTTCGGAAACGCTTCACGAGGAGCAGCTCCATCCCGTCGTGCGAACTCATCCTGAAACGGGCGCAAAAGCGCTTTACGTGAATCCGATGTTTACGCTGCGCTTTGAAGACATGACCGAAGAGGAGAGTAGACCGCTTCTCGAGTATCTTTACGCTCATGGCACACGCTCGGAATTTTGTTGCCGATTTAAGTGGGAGAGGAACTCGGTCGCCATGTGGGACAACCGGACCGTCCAACACAACGCTATGGATGATTACCAACAGTTCGAACGAATTTTGCACCGCGTGGTGATTAAGGGCGATCGGCCCCACTAAATCGGAAGTCAGATTGTGGCCGTTCGAATACTGATTGTCGAAGCTTATGACAAGGCTGGACGGAAGGAAATAGGCGCTGTCGGTTGCACGGTGGCGAGCACTCTCTATCAACGCATGCTCAAACGCCTCCTTCCGGACATTGAAACAGAGATCGTGATGCCGGCCGACATCGGCTCCTCGCTTCCTCTTGGCACTGATTTAAATTCATTTGACGGTATCGCTTGGACAGGTTCCAGCCTGACAATCTACAAGGATGAAGACAGAGTAACGCGGCAAATTGACTTCGCACGCGAAGCATTCCGCCAGGGCGTTCCCAGCTTTGGCAGCTGTTGGGCGATCCAAATCGCCGCAATGGCCGCAGGCGGATCTTGCCGCAAGAATCCGAACGGCCGGGAATTTGGCATTGGACGGCGCATCACCCTAACCCGCGCCGGCCGAGAACATCCGATGTATTTCGGCAAGCGGGAGACCTTTGACGCGCTCTCCAGCCACTTAGACGAGGTCGCCACGCTGCCCCCCGGCGCGCAAATTCTTGCTACGAACGACATGACATCGGTTCAAGCGGCACAGATCCGCCATGACATGGGAACCTTTTGGGGCCTGCAATACCACCCGGAGTTCGATTTGCACGAGATCGCACGCTTGACCCACTGCAGACGGCGCGCCCTCATCGAAGACGGGTTTTTCGGTTCTGAGGAGGCGGTGGATAATTTGATCAATCGCTTTGAAGCGCTGCACGAAGATCCCACACGAACCGACATTGCATGGGCCCACGACATTGCCAGCGACGTCACAGATCCTAACATACGCGAATTGGAAGTCCGAAATTGGCTTGAGCACCAAGTTCTCAAGTAGATGTAAACACCTGAACGAACAGGGATTAGGCTTCCGCGCTCGGCCTTGCTTTCACCCTCTCATACCAGGCCGCAATGTTCTTGTTATCGGGATTAATGGGCTGACCCATTCCGGCGAAAAAATCAAGGAAGGCAAAGAGCAAGATATCAGCCAATGTGAACCGTTCGCCCGCGAGCCATGTGCGGCCCTCAAGCTGTGGATCGAGCCAGGTTAGACGGTCCTGAGCGATTCGCTTCATCCCGTCCGCGGCTTCCGGCAAACAAATCATACGCTCCTTGAACAGTTGCAATCCGTCGGACCATCGGAACCCATTGCCCATGGGCTCACAGATGTTCAGATCGACCCGGCGCATCATCATACGCGTTTGGGCGCGCTCTTCTTCGGTGTCACCGATGAGAGATGGGCCGGGCGACGTCGCATCCAGATATTCACAAATCGCGGTCACCTCGCCGAGCATCGTCCCATCATCCAACTCAAGCGCCGGGATCTGTCCCGCAATATTCACTTTCTCACTATACGGAGGACGCCGATTTTCACCGCCAATCAAGTCAACCTCTTGAACCGGAATGTCGAGCCCTTTTTCAGCGATGAACATCCGGACGACTTTCGGATTCGGTCCCATAGAATTATAGAGTTTCACGGCGCATTTCCCTATGTTTTAGTTGGCCGGGCCGGGGCCCGATCGACGTGCGAGGGTCTTAACCAGAAACGGAACCCCATTCAACGCCAAAGAAAAACAAAGCAGTCGAGACTGTTTTAGCGACGAAAGAAAGCGAAATGACCCAAGAGGTGGCTGTAAGCCGTGTGAGTTTAGGCGTCTCGGATCTCGAGAAGGCGATTGCGGAATACACGTGCTTGCTCGGAAAATCACCGGACCACGTCATCGACGACGAACGCGCTCTGTTCGCGCTCGCCAACGCGACAATAGAACTTAAGAATAACCCAAAGAACGGCAAGGCCAAGATCGATTGCCTCGCATTCCACATACCAGATATGCCTTCACCGAACTTCGGCTCGATCGCCATCCAATCCGATTCCGAAGAGGACGGTGCGGCATTGAACAAATCCTTGACACGCGGACTTCCGCTGGCCATTGATCGCGAACGCGCGTCGGACCGAATTGGCGCCGTGCCCAAAGAGATTACCAGCGGAGTTTCTGCCGTCGATCATATTGTTGTGAATACAACGGATGGAGACGATATCATTCGTCTGTTCCGGGATGATTTAGGGATCCGTCTTGCGCTCGACCAAACAGTTGAAAAGTGGGGAGGCCGCATGCTGTATTTCCGGACAGGCAAGTTTACCATCGAAGTTATCGACCGGCAAAAAGAGGAGCAAACGGATCAGCCCGACAGCTTCTGGGGAATCGCCCTGCAAACACCCGACTTAGCGGCGACCCATGCACGCCTGGTGGAAGCCGGCGTCACCATCAGCGAAGTTCGAACGGGGCGCAAACCAGGCACGATCGTCGCGACGCCCAAAAGCCACACATTGGGTATCCCAACGCTTCTGATTGGACCAGAAGCATGAGCTTCCCGACGCATTAAAGAAGAAGATAACCAACAAACTGAGCATACAAACCACCACAAAAAAACCCGCCTGATTTGGCGGGTTTTCTGTGGCCTCAAACCTTCTTCAAGGACTTTCGTGCCTTTTTGAGCTTGCTCTCCTGTTTGGCAATCGTCTTCTTGCGAGACTTGATTTCCTTTTTGAGAGCCTTCGCCTTTTTCTTTTTTGACATTGGGATTTCCCTTGGTTCGTCGTAAGCACCCTTCAGATAGGTTCAATCGTCCATCTGTTCGTGTTCTTTGAGAAACTTCTTAATGAACATCCTAATCTCTCTGGCGGCGCTGGTATCCAGGTCATCACATAACTGAATGAATCGATCCCGGTCTTCGCTCCTGATACGAATGACCAGCTGACTATCCTTTTTGTTCTTCTTCTTGGCAGTTTTCGGTTTCCGATCAGCCAAAAGCGAGCCTCGATTCCATTAGATAGGTAATGACATTACAATGTATATACATTTTTGTTGTTAATGCAAGGGAGAAATTGGGCGACGTGCCGCATACATCGCCAATGTGTTTGGAGGTGACGCGCTTCAGATTCGAATATCGTCCGGCAGAGGATCAAGAGACGTGAGAACGGTCTTACCCGCCGGCGTTTGCAGCTCAAGCTCCAAGGTCACCTCCGCTCCTGGAACAATGGTCACTGAACGAAGCTGCCCCAGTCCTAAATGCTCCAGCGACTCAGAATCTGCAGATCGGACCACAAAGCTCTCCACCGAACACTCTTCTGGCAAATCTTGCGTGGGGTGGGGAGATGTCAACCAATCAATGAAAAAGGGAACGCCCCGATGGGACAGACCAGGAAGGAGAAGCTGCCATTCAATGAGCTGTCCATCCGGCCGCTTTCGGGAAACGTCAAGGGGTTTTCGCGCTTGCCAGTCGGGAAAGGACGCAGACAGACCATCGACCACGCGGGCAAGGTTCTCAGTCCGCACCGCCCACGCAACAAGACCGGACTGGCCTAGATGAGCAAGCTGCGCCCCCATCGTTCCAGCCATGTCTTGCTCAGGGTCTGGGGCTAAGATCTCCAGATAGACGCTGTCGCCAAGACCCAACAACGCATTGCGAGTTCCCAACCCTTCGTGAGCACCGCCCGGGATTGGACGAACTCCGGTCAAGCGTTCAATCTCGTCCATGCCGGACGCAAGATCCGGCACCACCCACATGAAATGATCGAGTTCCAGACCCACGCCAACCCTCCGTCCATAATAGTGTCTAGTACGACTTTGGCAGACCCAAGACCTTCTCGGCAATATTGCACAAAATGAGCTGCTGACTAACCGGCGCCAGTCTCGTGATCATAACTTCCCGCAGCAGGCGCTCCACATGAAATTCTTTGGCATAACCCATCCCACCATGGGTCATGACCGCCTGTGTGCAAGCTTTAAACCCGGCCTCTGCACCCAAATACTTTGCTGCGTTCGCGAAGGCACCACACTCTTCACCTCGGTCGTAAAGGTCCGCCGCCTGCAAACACATCAAGAACGCCGCCTTGAGCTCCGCCCAACACTCCGCAAGCGGATGTTGAATGGATTGGTTTTGTCCAATCGGCCGGTCAAACACCACCCGTTCAGACGCATATCGAGAAGCCTTATCCAACGCGCATTGGCCGGCCCCAATGGCTTCCGCCCCGATCAATACGCGTTCCGGATTCAGACTGTGAAGCAAATAGTGAAACCCCTTGCCTTCCTCTCCGATCCGGTCCTCTTCCGGCACGGGAAGGCCATCGAAAAAGAGCTCATTGGAATCGACAGCCGCACGCCCCATCTTGGGAATGCGGCGAACGTCCACATGATCCCTGTTGAGATCAGTGTAAAAAAGGCTCAATCCGTCGGTCGGCCGCGCGCACTCGTCTTTCGCCGTGGTGCGAGCCAAAACCATAATCTTGTCCGCCACTTGTGCCGTAGATGTCCAAATCTTCTTTCCACGGAGTAAGTAGCCTGAATTGCTTCGATCGGCGCGCAAAGACAGGTTCAACGTGTTAAGCCCCGCATCCGGTTCCGTCACGCCAAAACAGGTTTTCGACCGGCCCTGTATCAAATCCGGTAACCATCTTTGCTTTTGATCTTCCGAACCAAACACGACAATGGGGTGAGGTCCAAATATGTTGATATGTATGGATGACGCCGCACTCATACCACCCCCGCTCTTGGCAACGGTGTTCATCATCAAAGCGGCTTCTTTAACGCCCAAACCTGCTCCGCCTACGGACTCGGGCATAGCGATACCAAGCCATCCGGCTGCGGCCATATCTTGGTAGAACTGTTCCGGGAACGCCGAGGACTGATCAAGATTGTACCAGTAATCATCCCCGAATTTGGAACAAACTTTTGTGACAGCCTCCACGATATCGTGTTGATCTTCGGTCAGCGAGAAATCCATATCAGTCGTCCCGGTGAGTGGTGCATATTTGAGCAACTGAGGAGGTGAACCCAGCCCAGCACTTGCTCGTAACGCATTATTGATATGTGTGACGCGATCGACAACCTAAACCTATTGTACTGTGCTTCGAACCACCCTAAATCTAGCGGATAAAGTAACATCGCGGTGCAACGTCGGAAATCTGGCATTCGCGCACGAGTTCAGCCTTCATAAAGGTGTTGTTAGCAGATGCAATATGCGGAGTATGGGGCGATTGGAAGAGATGCCATTTCAGATTTGTGTGTGTCGGCCCTCAAACACCAAGAGTAGCTAAAATGCGCGAGGAAACAAGGTTGGGGATCTTTGTTCGAGCGGACAGCATGTTTTTTACTGACGGAAAGTCCTGTTCGTAACGTTCAATTGAGTTGTCTGCGCTGCTTTCGAGTCAAACGTAACCAAAACCGAGTCAGAGGATCCCTTGCCAACCCCCACTCAGCCCCTATCGCGACGGTCCCGCAAAAAAGCGGAAACGAAAGAACGAATTTTTGATGCGGCGATGTCGCTCCTTTCGGATCAAGACTTTGACGACGTCACGATCGATCAGATTTGCGAAAGAGCTGACGTTGCAAACGCCACGTTCTTTCTGCACTTTTCAACCAAAGCATCGCTGTTTGACGAATTCAGCGATAGAGTAAATGCAGCGATCGCCAACGAGTTGAGGGATCATCCTGGAACCGCCATTGAGAAAATGGAGTTGGTTCATCAAGTCATCAGTTCCCGCTGGCGTCCCTTCCCGGCCCGCTTTTTCGCACTTGTTCACACTTTTGTGCACGAAGACCCAGCAGAAAAATCCTCCCCCACCTCCGAACGCGAGTTGGTCTCCATCATTTCAGACATTGTGGAAACCGGCCAAAGGAAGGGCGAGTTTGACGCAGGCTTCGACCCACAACTCGTGGCAACTTCCCTAATTTCCGCCTGGAATGCGGCTTTTCTTACGCAATCAAAGCACAATGGGGCACGGCTCGAATCTGACGCTCATGCGGATGTCCTGCGCATTATATTGCAAGGGATCAAGTCGAGACCGTCATCCGACTGAGCACATTTGTTTTCCAATTGGCTTCCCGCCGATTATTGCTTAGGTTGAAAACTCGGACCTCAAAATCACCTTCAAAGTGTGATTTTTACTGCGTATGGTCATTCGTCGTTGACCATCGCTCCATTATTTTATATGCACCGCATTATGTAGTGGAAAATTCTCTCGTGCAGTGCAACAGAAACGGGTTGGAAACACGAAATGAGACAACTGACAGGCCTCGACGCTTCGTTCCTCTACACAGAATCTCAACGTACGCCGATGCATGTAGGCGGCATCTATATCTACGATCCGAGCACAGCCCCAGGCGGCAAAGTGCGGTTTAAGGACATTTTGGCATTCATCGAGGCCCGCCTCCACCGGGCGAACCGATTTCGCGAAAAAGTCATCCGGCTTCCGTTTGATTTCGATCATCCCTACTGGTTGAATGATCCCGAGTTCGATATCGAATATCACGTACGCCATATGGCACTGCCACAACCCGGCGACTGGAGGCAGTTGTGCATTTTGGCTTCCCGCCTCCACGCCCGTCCCCTCGATGTCAGCCGACCTTTGTGGGAATTCAACGTCGTTGAGGGTCTCGACAATGTTCCCGGTATCCCGCCGGGCTCCTATGCGTTGATTACAAAGGTACACCATGCCGCCATCGACGGCGTGTCCGGAATGGAAATGACCGCTGCCATCAACAGTATTTCTCCAGAGGACGAGGTCGAAGAGCCGGAAAGGCCGTGGCTTCCTGACCGGGTTCCAACAGTGCCGGAATTATTCGCGCGCGCATATGTCAACAATCTGCGCCAACCGTTCCGCTACATGAGCTCGATGAGCCGGTTCGTACCAAGCGCCGGCCGCTTGCTTGAAGGGTTTACATCCGGCAGCCTTCGCCTTCCCGTACCCGCCGGCGGCGTACCGCGCACGCGCTTTAACGGTACTGTTTCCGCACACAGAGTTATAGAAGGACGCGTGTTCGATCTTGGAACCATTCGCGAAATGAAGTCCCGCCGAGCAGGTGCCACCGTGAACGATGTCATTCTGGCCGTCGTAGGCGGAGGAATGCGGAAATATCTTCGGGATAAGAACGAATTGCCCGGAGAATCGCTCGTAGCAATGGCGCCCGTCTCCGTGCGCAACAAGCGCGAAAAGACAGACATGGGCAATCAGGTAACCGCCATGTCGGTCTCATTGGGAACGCAGATCGCGGACCCTGGCGCACGATTGGAATGGGTCCACGAAGCAGCGGAGAACTCCAAGGCGCTGACCACAGCCATCGGTGCACGACAGCTTGCCGACTATTCGAAATTTATGCCGTCAATGTGGACGGGATTAGCTGCCCGGCTCTACACACAGCTCAGCCTGGCGAACCGAGCCACCCCTATGTTCAACGCGGTGGTAACCAACGTTCCCGGCCCGCAAATTCCGCTCTATTCCCATGGCGCAAAGATGGTGCATCAGTATGGCACCGGTCCAATTTATGACGGGGCCGGAATAATTCATCCTGTATTGAGCTATAACGGTGAGATCACGATTTCCTTTACATGTTGCAGAAATATCCTTCCTGACCCGGAGCATTACGCAGATTGTTTGGAAGAGTCATTTGAAGAAACACGCGCTTCGTTGCTTAAGCAGCCTGCCAAGAAAGCCGAATCTAAGGCGGCTCGACAAAAGGCAAAACAGCTGCCGCCTGCGAACGAGCCCGCGCCCGTTGAACCTGTAAGAGCCGAGCCTGTAAGAAGAGTCGCGGCCAACAAAGTCGATCTCCCGATCAAGACAGCAGAACCGGCCGAAAACGAGCCCGAGCAGGAAAAGGAAGCACCCGTTGCCACGCAGATAACGCCGAAGAAAGATCTGGCGGAAGCTGCACCGAAGCCCGAGGCCAGCGAACACGCAGCCAAGCGTAAAGCAACTCCGTCCAAGCCCGAAAAACAATCAGCGGGCGGTTCGAACTTTAAGACACCATCGCTGCGTCCAGCCGCACGCAAGGTAAACGAGCGCTAGGAAACGATGGCCCAGATTTTCGCGAACGGCATTTCGCTGGAATACGAAGAATGTGGGCCAGAGACCGGACCAGCGGTCTTGATGATCATGGGCCTTGGCGCTCAGCTTGTTCATTGGCCAGACGATATGATCGAAACGTTGGCGGGAAGCGGATATCGCGTTATCCGATTTGACAACCGCGACGTCGGCCTCAGCCACAAGTTTCACGACAAACGTGCGCCCCATCCGATCGCTCAAGTAATCGGACAGGCTGTTGGGCTAAAGTCTCTTTCACCTTATACGCTGGCCGATATGGCCACGGACGCTGAAAACCTTTTGCACCAACTGGGTATTCGCCAAGCTCACATTGTGGGCGTATCCATGGGCGGAATGATCGGCCAACTGATGGCCTCGCATCACCCGCATCGCATCACGTCCTTGACGTCGATCATGTCAGGAACCGGAAATCCGAGTCTTCCAAAAGCGGACCGCAAAATTGCCCGCCATTTGATACTACCGAGCAAGCCTTTAAGTGATCGCGGCGCGATCATCGATCGGACGATGACCTTTTACGACCTCATTGGCACACAAGATCCGGACAAAGACGTTTCAGAACTGAGAGCACGGATTGAGGCGGCATTCGATCGATGCTACTATCCATCCGGTCTCCGGCGTCAAATCGCTGCCATCTTGTCGACAGGCGATTTCCGACCGGACTTAAAGAAGATCTCCGCACCTACCCTGGTTATACATGGATCACACGATCCGCTCGCATCTGTTGAAGGGGGTAAGGATAGTGCGGCGAATATTCAAAATGCACAACTGGAAATAATAGAGGGAATGGGACACGATCTACCCAAAAAGTTCCTTCCCCAAATTAGTGGACTAATTCTGACCCACATGAACCGGGCAGAAGGGGGAGGCCTGCGCCAGGCGGCCGAATAATCAGACAAAGGAGAAAAACATGGCTTCAACAACAACATCTCTAAACGGTTCAACGCGGCCTAAGAGCAAAGTTCAACCAACTACATCGGCCAAAAGGCCGTCCAATTCCAATTCGAAGGAGACTAAAAAAGTGACAACCAAATCAGCAGCCACATCCGGTATCTTTTCCAAACTTTCAGAGAGCATGAAAACATCGTCGGAATCGTTCCGCGAGACCTACGGTTCATTGCTGGATCAGCAAAGAAAACTCGGCCTCCAGCTACTGGAATACGCAGAAGAAAACACAAAACACGGGTTTGATACATGGCGCGCAGTCATCAACTCCGAAAACATCAACGATGCGGTCAAGATCCAAACGGAAGCAGTGCGTGAAGGCGTTCAGCGAAACATGACCCAAGCCCGAGAAACGGCGGAGCTGGTAAATGAGATCGGCCGCGACACGTTCCGCCCCGTTGGTGAATTCGTTTCGAAAGTCACGAACAATCAGGCATCGGCCTAATCACCCATTTCTCGCTTAAATTTGGGCCTGGCTCTCTACGAGCCGGGCCAATTTGTGTGGGCAGAGGGTGCTTGGATGGGAAGATAGATGGCTCATAAAGACAAGTTTAAAACGGTTTTGATTACCGGCGCATCTACCGGCATTGGGCTTGAGCTGGCACACGAGTTCGCGCGCGCCGGACACAACTTAATCATCACCTCACGTCGTAAGTCGACGTTGGACAAAATTGCCAAAGAAATCCGAAGCCAACACAGGGTGGACGTGACCGTCATCGTGTCGGATCTCGCTCAGCCGGATGGCCCGGAACGCCTTCTTGAGCAGGTCGATGCGGCGGACGTAACGTTTGAAATTCTTATCAACAATGCCGGCGTTATCGAGGTCGGGCCCTTCCAAGACTCGAAAGCGAAAGACCTCGCGAACCTTCTTCAGTTGAACATTGTCTCTCTCACATCTCTAACCCACAAAGTCGTTCAAAGATTTGTCAAGCAAGGATATGGCAAGATCTTAAACGTCGCGTCTTTGGCGGCGTTTCAGCCAATTGCGATGATGTCTACCTATGCCGCGAGCAAAGCATTCGTTCTGTCACTGACCGAAGCGCTCTCCGAAGAACTGAAGGGGACAAACATCAGCGTCAGTGCCCTATGTCCCGGGCTTACCAAGACCGGCATGGTCGACGACGTGAGCGAACAGATGGGTGAGCAAATGCCGATCCCAGGGATCTTTCTTTCCGATCCCAAAGATGTCGCCAAGCGCGGATACCGACTTTGTATGCGAGGGGGCGTGATCGATGTTCCCGGCTTCAACAACCAATTGACGGCCGCGTGGGCACAGCTTCAGCCAAAATGGGTAACACGAACCGTCAGTGGCTTTATGGGCCGCCAGAGTCTGGGGGCTCGAAAGGACTAGCCCTTTTGCTTTGCGACAGCTTTGGGCCGAGCCGACGACTTGGCGCGGCGTACTGCTCCGTGACCAGATGTCGGATAGACCAACTTGCGCCATCCTGACCTCACAAATGGCTGCCATTGGTTTTCCGGCAAAGCAAGACGGTCCGCGATCGCATAAAAAACTGCTGCATTAAAACCAAGTCCGCAATGACTTGTGCGCACTTCAATATTATCCGTCATCGGCCCTTCGTCTTCCAGACAATTCTGCCAGGCTACAACACCATCCAGCTTGGTATAGATTGCAGTGGTCGGAATACCAGGTGGTGCGTCCCTCATTTCCTCGAGCTCTTGCGCTCGTTTATCATCCATGACGTCCCCTGTCATTTGCTGGTAGAGTCCGATCACGTTGGACGAAGACGGGCTGCCATTGAAGGGGCTTCCGAGGGTGATCACCTGACGCACCAGATCGGGCGCTTCCCGTGCGAGTTCGCGTGCCATGATGCCGCCGAGGCTCCACCCCACAATACTGACCGTTCTTTTTGTGCGCCGATGAATGTTTTCCAAGCGCCTCATGAGACGGTCGCCTGTTAGTCCGATCGTCCGTGGACCAAGATTCTGTCCAAGGCGCCAGCTAAACGCCTCATACCCTCGCCGGTGCGCAAAACGCCGCAACGCAACTGTCGAGCGATCATCGCCCAAAAATCCCGGAAGCACCAGAACCGGATGTCCGTCGCCATTGGGCGCCAGATTCAAAAAAGGCGCTGCCGCAGGCAACGCCGCCATGTCCCTTACTGCGCGAGCACCTTCCATAGCCACCAACCGCCAATGCGGCGAAGCTGGCATTTCATCTTCATGCAGATAATAGCTTGTCGCCATTTCCCCACTCCGTCCTAGCCCTCACCAAGGCTATTGCCAAAATCGCTCTTCTTTCAAGAGAAAAGTTCTTATCGTTTACCAGATTCTTACCCTATATGCACAAGCGCAACAAACGCTTGCAATTACAACTAAAATTCGCAGTCAAACATTCAGAAAACCAACAATCAATATACGTGCCGACCTGTGTCCTCAGGTCGCGAGCGCGGCTTGTCTTTCCCGGTTTTCCCGGAAAAAGGAAGGAAATGCTGCGGTGCGAAATCAATCATCAAACGAACGAGGGCTCCTTTATGGTTAATTTTTGCCCGTTTCCGCGGGATTGGCGCGAAAGTGGACACTGCCCAATTTTAAGGATGAAAATCTAATGTCCCGCAGAGGGATAAATGACGCGGCGCCAAGTATGGCGCTTGAAAGGCTTCCAATCATCTTCCGATTGCGAAAGTCGATCGGCGATCGCATACCAGACGGCAGGATGAACCCCCAAGCCGAAGTGACTGCTTACCACTTCGATATTGTCTGTATTCGCATTAGGCATCTCTTTTGAGATACGCCAAGAAACAATGCCGTCTGTTTTGCTGTAGATGGACGTACACGGAACACCTGGAGGAGGAACGAGATGTCGCCGAAAATAGTCTTTGATCTCCTCTGAGTTCAAAATCTCGTCCCCCTGCTTACCCAAGAAGCGACCGAGATTTGTTCCTCTCGGATCGCCGTGAATGGGGCTGCCGAGGGTGATGACTTGGCGGACCACTTTGGGTACACGCCGCGCCAATTCCCGTGCGTAGATTCCGCCGATACTCCAGCCCACGACACTCACCGCACGACCGGCGGCGCCGTGCAAGTCATTGAGGCGTTTTTCCAGCAAGTGCATTTTGGGGCCCACGGTGCCTGGTCCATGATTCGGCCCTAGCCCCCAACCTCGAACCAAGTAATTCCGCCGGGCCAAATAGCTTCTCAGAGGCGCTGTACTCCGATCGCCAGCCCCCAGCCCCGGCAAAAACAGGACAGGATGCCCATCTCCCGAACGGGCGGATTCCAAGAGCGGCCGAAGAAAAGGAAGCGACGCAAGCTCAGAAAAGGCCCGCCCCCCCTCCAGCGCCGCAAGTGCCAAGGACGGAGGTTTGGGCACCTCTTCTCGGAAAACGTGGCCGTTCATAGTTTTGTCCACAAAAGCCATCGCGGCGAAACGAACTCTAGATCCCTGAACCGGCCTTATGATTTACCGCCCGGCATCATCGCACCCATGACCTCGGAAAATCGGTTTACGACATCATTGTTTGCCCCGATCAGCTGACCCATTTCACGCATATGCTCTATGTTTCGTTTCACGGACCTCGAAACCGCTTCGTTTTGCAGCTTGATCGCATCGGCCATATTTTCTGATTCGATCACGCTGCGCAGGGTCTCAAACCCCTCGTTTACGTTCTCCTCTGCGTTTTCGACCAATTTAAGAAGGATTTCCTTCTGCTGCTCCGTCATTCGCTCTCCGGCTTCCTTGAATCCGTCCTGCATCTTTCCAAACATGCCTTGATCATTCGAACCGTTTGCAGCCATCGCTCTATCCTTTGTTTCACTTTAAGATCACAAACTTATCACACAGTTCCCCAGGAACAATCGATAAGTGAATGATTCAAGTCAATTGTCCTGGAACGGCTCATTGACTTTCCCTAAAGCCGGTCATAGTTTTAGACCCCAACTCCAAAATTCGAGGGATACCATCCCCATTACCCTTGCAGGCAATCGGAAAACCGTATTGCGGAGACTCGAACCATGTCCAAACAATCCTCTAATGACCCTACTGACATATGGCGCTCACTGATCAGTCAATGGGAACAGAATGTCGATAAGTTTGCCAATACCATGATGGGCACGGATGAGTTCTCAAAGTCCGCCAATTTGGCAACCCAAGTTCAGCTCAAGATCCAATCAGCGATTTCTGAGCAGATGACTAAACAGTTATCGCTGATGAACATCCCCAGCAAGGAGGATGTTGCCCAATTGGGTCTGCGGCTCCAGAACATCGACGATCGAATGCGCCGCATGGAAGAGACACTCATCCAACTGTCAAAACATATCGATCCAGCCGCGACGTCTCATACCAAATCGGTCAAAATGCCGCCGCGCACAAAAAAGGCGCCGCGAAAACAAGACACAGATTAGTCCGCCACCCACAGGTTTCTAGCCATGGCACAGTCCACCGAAGCAAGCCGGATTTCAGGTCAAGTTCAAACCCTCATTGAACGTACGATACAACGCAACATAAAGGGTTTGGAGTACATCGCATCGCCCGCGCCGGCCGTTGGACAAACCCCAAAAGAGATCATTCACAATCGGGGCACACTGAATCTCTATCATTACCATCCAATGGCGGATGAGATTTACCGTGTTCCGATCTTAATGGTAATGGCGACGACCAATAAGTCCTACATCTTCGACCTGGCGCCGGGACAGAGCTTTGTAGAGTTCCTCTTGAAGGCGGGTTTTGACGTTTATGTGATGGACTGGAATGCCCCCCGGCCAGAAGAGAAGTCTCTTCGGCTGACGGATTACGTCCTCGACTTCATACCCGACTGCATAAATCGCATACAGAGGGAGTCCGGCGTCGAGGACGTCAGTCTGATCGGCTATTGCATGGGCGGCGTGCTCTCCACGCTCTATATGGCGACCCACCCGGATTCTCCGGTCACCAGCCTGGCATGTTTCACAACACCTGCGGACTGGTCGAAAATGGGTCTATTCTCGAGATGGTCCAGCGAGGAGAATTTTGACGTGGACCGGCTCGTCGATGCGGTCGGCAACGTGCCCGCTGATATGATCTTCACCTCGTTCGACATGCTCCGCCCCGCAAATCGCCAAGTCGGGCGAATTCACCTTTGGGACAATATGTGGAATGACGAGTTCGTAAAGTCTTATCGCATGTTTGATCGGTGGTCGAATGAAATGCTGCCTCTTGCAGGTGAGTATTTTCGCGAGACGACCAAAGAGTTGATGTGGCAAAACAAGATGCTCAAAAATGAGCTCGTCATCAATGGCCGTCACGCAGATCTTAAACAAATCAAGGTTCCGGCCTTCCACGCCATTGCAGAGCATGATCACATCGTTCCGCTCGCCGCCTCCAAACCCTTGTTGGATTTGTTCGGATCAAACGACAAAACCGAAATGATTTTGAAAGGTGGCCATGTCAGTCTCATCGGCGGTCCCAACGCGGTTCGGCGACTTTGGCCGGCGCTTACCGGGTGGTTGGAGGAACGGTCCGAATGACAAAAGAGGAAGAGCGGTCGTACCCGCGTGAAATCCAGTGCGGCGACGAAGCAGTAGTTTTGCGGTACATGACGAGGGACGACGAGGCGGATCTTGACGCTTTCGCGCAATCGTTGCCCAATCACGACCTGCTTTTTTTAAGACGCGATATCACCCAACCAAAAGTGCTCAAAGCATGGCTGAACGCCATCGAAGAAAGCTCCATTACAAGCCTCATCGCCACCCGCGCAAATGAGGTCGTCGGCTGCTCTGCTATTGTGACGGATAGCCTTGCTTGGTCCAGCCATGTAGGTGAGCTCAGGGTCCTGGTCTCGCCTTCCATGAGGTCAAAGGGCCTCGGGCGACACATCATCCAGGAAAGCTTCATCATCGCGATCACACTCGGGCTGGAAAAACTCGTCGCCCAAATGACGGCAGATCAATCCGGCGCCATAAACGTGTTCGAAAGTCTTGGGTTCCGGGCTGAAGCGCTCCTAAGGGACCATGTCAAAGACCGCAGCCACCAGTCCCACGACATCGTTATCCTCAGCCATGATGTCGCGAAGTTCCAAGCTCAAATGGAAGCCTACGGACTAACGGAAGCCTTCTGACTGGTCTACGTGTTTCTGCAAGAGACGTAAGTTCTTGCGGTTTGCCCGCCAAGCAACATCAAAGAGATCTCCAATAAACGGAATTGCGCCAATCACCAGATCGGCGCCCAGATTCGCGATCATTTGCACTTTGACGTGAAACGGTACGCCAATGGACCAGGCGCGCGAGATGATATAGAGCGTCACGGCACTCGTTATGGCGTCTCCGACCCCGGGAATGAGGCCAATGAGGGCATCAAGCCCAAATCGGATATTGGTGCCGGGCAAACGAAACCTGTCGTCCATCAAGCTCGCAAGACTTTCAAGTTCCGCACGCAAAGTCTCGAAATCGGCGGGGACGTCGATGATTTCGGGTTCGGTCTGTTGTCGCATGGAAGGCAAAGGTCCAAATCACTTATTTGGGAAGCAGGGTCTCCGGTTGCAACTCCCCGCCGATGGCCACGACCTCATCTTCGTCCGGCTCCCGGTGGAAAACGCCAAACATCCGGTGAAGCAAAGTGGCAACCGCAGGCACAATGAAGATAAGAACGCAACTGCCTACAAGAACACCGAAGCCGAGGCTCACGGCGGTCGGCACCAAGAACTGCGCTTGGGTGCTCTGCTCTAACATGAGCGGTCCCACGCCAAAAAACGTCGTCATCGTTGTCAAGAACACTGGCCGAAATCGTCCCTTGACCCCTTCGATGATCGCCCCGCGCGGCGTCGCCCCCTTTGCCACCAACTCGTTCACCAAATCGATCATCACCAGCGCACCATTAATGATGACACCGGAGAGGCCCACCATACCCATGATACTTGGCATGACTATATTCAGCCCCATGATCATATGACCGATGACAGCTCCTACAAATCCAAACGGAATGACAACCAAAACAATGATGGGTTTCAAGTAAGAACGAAACGCAATGGCGAGCAGGCAATAAATGACGAGCATGGCCAGCATGAAATAGACGGACAGCGCAGCACCCGTCTCCGCCCGTGCGCGCTCTTCCCCTCCAAAATCGATGGAGAGATCTCGGTCCGCTTGCTGAAGATCAGCAAGCACGCCTTCAACCAACATGGTATTGACCGTAACGCTGGATATGACCACGGGGTCTAAGTTCGCGGTAACAGTGACAATTCGCCGACCATTACGTCTTTGAATCGCCGTTGGGCTAACCGCTTCTTGGATCTCTGCCACCTCCGACAGCGGAATAAAATTCCCGGCCGGGGTTTTGATCCGATAATTCAGAATGTCCGATTGGGCTTGCCGCTCTTCTTTGGGCAAGCGCACATAGACCCTGACCTCGTCTCGCCCCCGTTGTACGCGTAGCGCTTCGATACCAAAAAAGGCGCCACGGACTTGCAGGGCAAGATCCTGCAGCGTGATGCCGTACGCACGCGCTTGAGGTTTCAATAGGAACGATATTTCTTTCTTGCCGCTGTCCTTGTCATTTCGCACGTCAAACACGCCGGTGATGCTGCGCAATTCTTTCTCGATGGCCCGTACCGCTGCCATCGTCGATTCTTCATTCCGCGCAGAGACTTCCACCGAAACCGGTTCGCCAAATCCCACGAACTGGGCCGAAAACAGGAGGCGCTGAGCTCCGGGCACTTGCCCCACAGCCTTCCGCCATGCCTTCTCGAACTCGGTCGAGGAGAAATACCGATCTTCGGGTTCCAAGAGTTGGACAATCAGCCCGCCTTTACTTGCTTGCGGCTGCGCAACATCGGCTCCTCCGGGACCGCCGCCACCCGGTGTATCACCAAGGATCGTGTAGTGGGATCGAATGACGAAGGGAGCATCCTCAGGCATACTTTCTTGGAACTCCGCACCCACCTGATACGCAGCGTCTTTGATGTTTTCCATAACGCGTTGCGTGTCTTCGAAAGGCGTACCGGGCTCCAGCTCGACTTTTGCAGACACATAGGCGCCCTCGACTTCGGGAAAGAAACCCATTTTCACGTAGTTGCCGGCAATCACACCAGCAGCGATCATGATACCCGCAAACCCTGCGGCGATAATCACAAGTGGATAAGTCGTGACAAACAAAAGAGCGCGGTGAAGCGGCCCGCGAATGAAGGCGTCGAGCACACGGCTCATCCTTTCTTGCTGTCTCATGATGAACCGAACCGGGAGCGGTTGCCTTTTCTCTCCGCGCAGAGACAGGTGTGACAAATGACGAGGCAACACCAGCATGGATTCAACGAGCGACAATCCCAGGACAAAAATCACCACCGCCGGAATGGGCGCTAAGAACTTTCCAAGGCCGCCGGGAATAAACAAGAGCGGATAAAAGGCGACCATTGTAGTGACGACCGCAAAAAACACCGGCGTAATCATTCGCTGTGCGCCGCGGATCGCCGCCTCGCGCGGCGAAAATCCTAACTCCCGGTGTCGGTAGATATTCTCCCCCACCACGATTGCGTCATCCACAACAATACCGATGGCCAGAATAAATCCGAACAAAGACATTTGGTTGATGGACATCCCCACTTGGGCCATCACGGTGAAAGCACCGACAAAGGCAACAAAAATACCCAGCGCGGTCCAGCCGGCCACTCGCAAATCCAGGAACAACGTGAGAATCAGGATGACGAGGATCAATCCGAACGACCCGTTCCTCAACAGCAGATTTAGTCGTGCCTCAAGGTCTTCCGCGTCATTGTCCCAAAGAATGACATCGACCCCTTCCGGCAGACTCGGCCTCAGATCCGTTTCTATGTAATCGTAGACCGCATTGATGATCGTCTGAACGCGCTCTTCGCCGATGCGGTACACCCCGACAAAGGCCGCCGGCTGATCATTATACATCGTAACGAGATCGCTTTCCTCGAACGCATCCTTGACCGTTGCCACTTGCGACAACCGAACTTGCGCGCCGTTCTCTCCGGACAGAAGAACGATCTCTTCGAATTCTTTCTGAGTATAATTGCGACCTCTTGTGATCAGCGTGATTTCTTCACTTGCGGTATCGACTTCGCCGCCGGGAAGGTCGAGGCTCTCTTGACCCACAATGCTTGCTATTTGCGGAAGGCTTAGACCGTAGGCCCGAAGATTATTGTTGGAAACTTCGATCGAGACCTCGTAGTCACGAACCGAATTTACGTTTACGAACGAGATCTCCGGCCGCAGAGAGAGCTCGTCCTTGACCTGAAAGGCTAGCTCGCGAAGGGTGCGCTCCGACACATTTCCGACAAGTCCAATTTGAACCACCTCAGAACGGGAACTCAGCTCGATGACTTCCGGCTCTTCCGCTTCACCGGGGAATGTGGTGATGCGGTCGACTTCCGCTTTGATTTCATCGAGCTTTGCAGTCGTATCTTCGCCTCTCAGCATTTCGATACGCACAACACCGAAACCAGACGCCGCGGTGGCAACGACTTCTTTAATTCCGTCAACGCCTTCGATCTGTTCTTCGATCCGTTGAATGATGGAGTTTTGAATCTCATCCGGCGTTGCACCTGGATACTCGACGCGGATCTGAACAATATCCAGATCGTTTTCGGGAAACACCTCAACAGGGATCGTAAAAAAACTGATCAGTCCCGAAACCAAGAGAATGAGCATCAACAGATTGGCCGCAACCCCGTTTCGGACCATCCATGCGATCACCCCCTTCATGATTCATCGCCTTCGATAGCCAAGCGCGTAACCGCCATGCCGTCAACAACAACTTCTATCTCGCTGGTGATAACGTCGGCATTATCTGGAACCTCGGGGGCATCAAGGATCGTCTGTTCCTTCCGCTCCAAGAGCACCGTTGCGGGATAGACTTTCAGAGTGTTTTCCGCCGTCGCCACCCAAATGGCGCCCTCGTTCCGAAACGCCACACGAGGCACGATCACCTGTCTGTCGATCTCGCGGCCCTCAATCAAAACATCAACGAAGGTGCCTTCCAGGAGCGGCGGTGGGGCGCCCGCAAAGGCCTCATCACTGGCACGGCCCCCTTGCGTGGGCTCCGGAACTCTCACCACGACATCCACAGTTCGTGTTTCCTGATCGATGCCCGCCTCGGATCGATCCACATATCCGCCCCAATGAAACACATTGTCCCCATACTGCGCAGTGATAATGGCCGTCGGAGGAACTGCGCTCAAATCATCTTCCCACAGATCTGGAATCAGCAAAGCTTCAGCGGTTTCAAAGGGAACGACAACCTCGAAATAATCAGAGGCAAAGAGGCGCGCGACCTCGACGCCAGGCCGTACCACGGAGCCCAGATCAATGGCTTCGCTGCGAACTTGACCGTCAAAAGGCGCTGTCAGGACCGTGCGCTCAAGATTGATCTCGGCTTCAATAACGGAGGCCTTGAGGCGCTCGATGTTGGCGGCCGTCTGGGCATAGTCATTTTCACGCTGATCAAGTTGCTCCGCAGCGCTAAAGCCCTTCGCACCAAGAGCTTTTGAACGCTCTATTTGCTTTTCAAGAAACGCCAGATTTGCCTCGGCTGATTTGAGATTTGCTTGTGCTTGCAAAAGGGCTGCGCGATAAGGCCGGTCATCCACCCGGACGAGCTCTTCTCCTTCTTTGACGCGCCCGCCGGCAACGAGATTCGGATTGGCGTAGATGACGTTCCCAGAGATTTGGGCCGCCAGAACGATCTCCGCCCGCGGTCTGACAAACCCGGAGCCCTCAAGGCCGATGGCCCCGGACTTCACTTCAACGGGCGCAGTGCGCACCATCGCCGTGGCCGCGCTCGGTTCTTCCTTTTCGGGCTTCGGACTAAGAACACGCAGCAACGTGTTTCCGCCAATACCCAGGGCCAAAACCAAGAGCACCAATATGATTGACTTTAGGGGTCTTTTCTTCGGTTCTTCAATGTGAAGAGGGGATTGCTCACCAACATCGTGAGACTTCGAGACTTCTAGTGACATATTTTTGCCGCCACCCATTGGTTGATCACACCGAAATACGGTGCGCCAACCCCCTCGGTTCCTAATTTACCGGCAAAACGCAAGAACACAATGGTGTGTTCGAAACATTTAACCATGGGAAGCCGTTGAGGTTCCAAATTCTAAGCACTCCAGACGCATTTCATGCGGACCACAAATGACTTGAAAGTTTCATAAATGACTATATAGTCATTGTCAATACCCATGGGTCAGCTCAACCAAGGCCCAGGTGAGGCGAGTAACAAAAGCTTAAATGACAAACGCTCAAAAGAAGCTTCAAATTGCACCCTTGAAGATTGCGGAGGAGAACACGCCCTCTCCTATCGATCGTAAGGAGCTGCGTCGCAACGAGGTGATTGATGCAGCCATTGCTGTGTTTGCACGGGAGGGATTTGCACAGGCAACCATGGACGATGTGGCGAGAGAGGCCAGCATTGCGAAGGGAACGGTCTATCTCTATTTCAAAAGCAAGGAAGATCTCTTCCGGGGCGCTATCGAGTCCCGGCTCGTTCCAGTGGCTGAGCGCGCCGAAGCTTCAGCCACAGACCTGTCGGGAAGCGCAACGGATCTCCTTCAAAATCATATTCGCTGGGCCTACGAACACATTATCGCAGGCGATCTGAAACACATTTTGCGCCTTGTGATCGCAGAAGGGCCGCGCTTTCCGGAAATCCGGCAGTTCTATTACGACAATGTCCTAAAACGACTGACCACAGGCGCCATCTCCACTATCATCGACTACGGAGTGGAACGCGGAGAGTTTGCTCCCATCTCACAGGACAAGATCGCGCTCATCGTCATGGGACCCGCAATGATCGCGGGGATGTGGAAGATTGTATGGGACGATCTCGATCCAATTGATCTCGACACGTACTTTCAGACCCACGTCGAAGTCATTATAAATGGCGTATTGGCAAAGTAAAGCTTCACGTTTTTTGGACTCTACGATCCTGAACATTGGCATCGGAGAAAAGTGCGCGGTGGCCATGTCTCGTTAGCATTCTCTTTACCAACTAGACTGATGTGCGAACGGAACACTTAGGAGCTACGTCAATTCACGGGGGATTATCAGGCTGTTAATCCTGACGGCCTAAACGTTTACTCCGATTGCACATTCAATGAGCGGTTGCATGAAAACCACGCTGAGGGAGTCTTACTGGCCGTCGAGTGACACCGGTGACTATGCAAAGGTCGCGGGAAGACGATCGTTTTCCGGCCTGTGTATACTTGGCTTTTTCGCGAGTTTGGGTGTTGCCATCAACAATTTAAAGTACCTCGAGACTTATCCCGTAAGCCTGTCGGTTGGTTTTCTTGCAGGATGCATTTGTCTCGCTGCGCCGGCTCTTTTGGCCCAGACAAAACACTTCAACCAAGCTTTCCTCGCATTCGCGCTTGTTCTTTCTGTAATGCTTGGCTGGCTTTCGGTAGAGGCTGCTGCACTGACAGCATCTCCCAACATTTTGATGTTAGCGATGGTGCTTGCGGTCACTCTTGTGGCGGGACCATTGGTTGGGACGCTGTGCAGTATTTACGTTATCAGCATCTACTCCTATTTGTATTTTCAAAACTACGCGGGATTGACCTATGTGACAGCCGCGAATGAGCCGTTTACCGACTGGACTGTCTTCTACGTCGTTCTCTGTGTCGCTAACATATTTATTCTTGTGGGCGCCTCCATCTATCAGCGGGAAATGAAAAACGCGGCGGACAGACTGGAGTTCGCACGGTCCCAAGCAGATGCGTCCAATCGAGCAAAGTCGGAATTCTTAGCCACAATCAGCCATGAAATTCGTACACCAATGAATGGGGTTCTGGGAATGGCCCACATACTCAATCGCACCGACCTGTCCTCAGAGCAAAAAGAGATGGTCGACATCATTTCAGATTCGGGAAACCATTTACTCCGGATAATCAATGAGGTTCTGGATTTCTCGAAAATACGTGAGCAAAAATTCCAAATTGAATGCGTTGAATATGACTTGGTCGAATTGTTGAACGCGTGCTTTACCACGTACGAACACCAAGCTCACAAAAAGGGACTGGCGTTCAATATTGTTGTCGATCCATCGACGCGAAACAGATTTGTCGGCGATCCTGGACGTATGCGACAGGTGATGGAAAACGTCATCTCCAACGCGATCAAGTTCACCGATCACGGATCGATAAATGTGGCCGCACGGGTTTCCAAAGATGCAGAAACCGCCGTACCAAAAATCATAGTTTCGGTTTCAGACACGGGACGCGGCATCGAACCGACTGTCCAAGAAAAGATGTTCGAACCTTTTACACAGGCGGACTCCAGCATCACTAGAGAGCACGGCGGAACCGGTCTGGGTTTGTCGATTTCAAGGGATCTCTGTCGGCTTATGGGAGGTGACATCAAAGTCCAAAGCGCCATAGGAGAAGGCTCAACCTTTACCTGCAGTTTCATTGCCAGGAGCGATCGGGCTTGTGTCGATCCAGTACTCGGTGAAACCTCGGCGCAAACGGCAACAGGCAGATTCGAACGGCACTCCAAAAATCAGCGTTCTACAATACTCGCGTAGGCCAATTGCTGGAATTGTGGCCGGATGGGGAATCGATCCGAAGGCATCACTTGTGTCATTAAAATACCGATAAGATCTTGGGCAGGATCAATCCAGAAATAGGTGCTCGCCGCACCACCCCAAGAATAGGATTTGGCCGAGACCGGCGACATCGCCTCCACCTCGTCAATGATCATCGAGAATCCAAGTCCAAATCCAGAGCCCGACATATTGTTCTCGGAGAACATTTCGTCGCCCATTTGCGCCATTGTCCGATTTTCCGGCAGATGGTTTTTGGTCATGTAGTCGACGGTCGTCGGGCTGAGCAATCGCTGGCCGTCTAGTTCGCCGCCATTGATCAGCATCTGGCAGAAGCGGAAGTAATCATCCGTCGTCGAGACCAAACCACCGCCACCCGACAGGAGCTTGCGCCCCGTTATGTAGGTGCTGTCTTTCGGATCGTCCTGCTTCTGTACCCCCAAATCGGGACGATAATAGTCATAACAACTGGCAAAGCGGCTGGCCTTGTCTTGGGGAACGAGAAAGGCCGTATCCACCATTTCAAGTGGGCGAAAGATGTGTTCTTCGAAAAATGCATCGAGACTCTGACCGGAGAGCACCTCGACGAGACGCCCACAGATATCCGTACCAAAACTATAGTTCCACCGGCTTCCCGGTTCGAACACCAGCGGCATGTTGCCAAGTTCTTGCGAAAACTCTGCAAGCGTATGGGTGTTCATGCGAAGCCCTTCTAGGCCGCGTTTGCGGTAAAGGCGATCCACAGGGTGCATCTGGAGAAAATCGTAAGTCAGGCCCGAGGTATGAGTCAGCAAGTGCTTAATCTGCATGGGGCTTCGGGCAGGTTCCGTTTGCATGGTCGCAACGTCACCGCTCTTGTAGACTTGCATGTCGGCAAATTCCGGCAGATACCGGGACACTTCATGCTCTAATCGAAACAGACCGCGCTCATAAAGCATCATCAAGGCGACGCTGGTGACGGGCTTCGACATGGAATAGATCCGGTAAATCGTGTCTTGGCCAATTGGATCGTTCGTATCCCAATCTTTCACGCCTTGACAGGAGCGCAAAACCACCTTGCCTTTACGCGCCAAAAGAAGCTGCAGTCCCGGGAACTTCTTCCGCTCCAAATAGCCTTCAAAATACTTGGGAATTTGTGCCAACCGGTCCGGACACATGCCCGTGGACGCAGCATTCTCAGACAAAACATCATCGCTCATTTGCGGTTCCTATCTCTTAATCACTTTGACGGGTGTAGCCTTGAAACTGGGCGTCTTGCTGCGCGGATCCACGTCCGTTCCCACTAGGCAATTCGCCTCAGGGAAATAGGCCATGGCGCCGCCGCGCACGACGTCAAACGGATAAACGGTCACGTTATTCATTTCACCATGCTCTGAATGAATGTCGACCTTGTCACCGGCAATCAGGTGCCGGTCCGCCATATCCTGTGCGTTCATAAGAACCGACCAGCGTGTGTCGGTGCCGCGGTAACTATCCTTCTCTTCATAGACGATCGTATTGAACTGACCCTCACTGCGCACCGTCGTGAGAACGAGATCCTGCTCGCCGGAGGGCCGCGTCTTCGGTACGTCCAGAAGACGAAACTGAGCTCGGCCGCCCTCTCGTTTGAATTCAGGAGTGTGCATCAACCGGCCGCGCACATGAAACTCCTGTTTGGCCACATCAAGACTCTTGAGGTCCTCCATGCCCGGAACGATAGACGCAATCGCTTCTCGGGTGCGTTTATGCGAACGAAACGCATCGAACTTGAGCGGACTGTCCTCAAGCACCCGGTCCGCCAGATCACTCAGAATAACCGTTTCCGGACGAACAGTATCAAGACGGGTTATGCCACCATCGCTCATCCGCACAAAATTGAACATGGATTCTTGTGTGGTCGGCTCCCATTCCTCATCCCGCGCCGTCACCGGCAGGATAAGAACCTCGCCTTTATCGACACCATGTACATGACCCAGATTAAGAGTCGTCGTCAAAAAGAGCTTGAAGCCGATCTTGTTGAGCGCCTGCTCCGCCCACTCTCTGTTAGGATTGGCCCCATACAAATTGCCGCCCATGACGATGGCTGCGTCCACTTTGCCGCCGTCCGCCGCCTGCATACATCCCATCGTGTCAAGGCCTTTGGTTTTCGGCAGAGAAATGTCGAACTCGTCTTCCATTTTATTCAAGACCTCGTTCGCGAGAACCGGCTTTACTCCAATCGTTCCGATACCCTGAACGTTGGAATGCCCCCTAAGCGGCAAAAGGCCGGCAAATCTTTTGCCAACCATGCCGCGAACAAGCGCCAAATTGGCAATGGCCTCCACGTTCTCAACCCCGTGAATATGGTGGGTCACGCCCATGCCCCAGGCAAAAACCGTCGACTTGGACGCGCAGTAAATCTTAGCAACCCTGTGGAGATCAGCTTCGGAGACGCCGCACGCCTCCGAAATCTCTTCCCAAGAGAGATCATCCAAGTCCTTTGCAAACTCGTTAAACCCCTCAGTATATTGATTAACGAATTCGCGGTCTTCTCCCGCAAACTCGAGTACGGCTTTGGCCAGTCCCTTAAGAACGGCAATGTCACTGCCTACTTTCGGTTGGACATAGATTGAAGCAATATCGCTGCCGCCGCCAAGCAACGAGGCCGGACTGCGAGGCACCGCGAACTTTACGAGACCTGGCTCCTTTGCTGGATTGATGACCACAACATGACCGCCCCGTTCACGGCAGGCCTTCAGTTTATGAATGAAGCGAGGATGATTTGACGACGGATTAGCCCCAATCAGGAATATGAGATCGCAGCCCGTCAGATCTTCCAATTCGACCGTTGACGTACCCGTCCCAATCGTCGTTCCAAGCCCCACGCTTGTTGCCTGATGGCAATAGTAGGAACAGTTGTTGACATTGTTTGTGCCATAGAGCCGGGCAAAGAGTTGAAAGACAAATCCTGCTTCATTGGAGGACCGGCCGGACGAGTAAAAAAACGTGCGTTTGGGATCGGTCTGTTTCAATTGAGCAGCCGCAAGATTGAGGGCTGTCTCCCAACTCACCGGTGCATATTTGTCCGCACCGGCCTCTTTGTAGATCGGGGTTCCCAGCCGGCCCAAATGCTCTATTTCGTAACCGGACAACTCGCGCAAATCATCCAGCGAGTGCTTGAAGATCTCATGCGGTATAGCCGGTTGGATATCTGTGGACTGCGCTTGAATGCTCTTATTGCAAACGGCTGGGAAATCGCCCATTTCGTCCGTCATGCCACCGCGTTGTCCGCCCATGCCGAGCCCGCAGGCCTTGCAGGCATTTTTGGCGGACAGAGCTTTGGCGGAATCCCGCAAGCCGATCCTATTGACGGTCTGCAGTGTATACAGAACTTTTTTGACACCGCCGCCGACGATATCATCTGGGTGCTTAGGGGCGGTGGTATGCTGAGGCACCGATCCAGCCTTTCAAAACCTCAAAGTAAACGGCAACCATTTCACACCAATTCGCAGCTCAGAGCAAATCGACACCCAAATGTAGTGCGCGTCCTGCGAGCTTTGCCATTTGAATGTCGTTGAGAACTGTGCTTGCATCCCGCCAAATCAAGTTGAAAGGGAGAACACCCGGTGAGCACACGACATCTTTTGGATCCAGACCTGCTGCCGATGCTTGAGGTGATGCCGGCCATCGAACTCAGCGACGAGCAGTTACCGATCTCGCGTGCTGCGTTCGATGAGATGGTCATCTTGGGGGATCCCGACGAAGCCGGCGCAACCCGGGAAGAGATCCACGTGCCCGGCCATAATGGCGGACCGGAGGTGCGCTGTTTGGTTTACAAGCCCCAGGAACAAAAAGCAGAAGCTCCCGGTTTCGTTCATATTCACGGCGGCGGCTATGTCCTGGGGAAACCGGAAATGGCCGACGATATGAATTTGCGGGTGTCCGGCAGCCTCGGCGCGGTCGTCGTCTCGGTAGATTACCGTTTGGCGCCGGAACATCCGATCCCCGCCCCTCTCGATGATTGCTACGCAGTCCTTGCCTGGATCCATTCCAATGCCGACGAGCTTGGGATCGACAAAAGCCGCATCGCTATTGGCGGCGAGAGTGCGGGCGGAGGTCTGGCCGCTGCGTTGGCACTCAAGGCCCGCGATGAGTCCGAGTATCCAATCTGCTTTCAAATGCTCGTCTATCCCATGCTGGATGATCGCACCGGCACAGCAGAACAACCTGGCGATCCCCTTGTCGGCGAGTTTGTTTGGACCCGGGAAAGCAATCAATTCGGATGGAACGCCCAACTGGGGGATGGGCCACGGGTGGCCCCGCAAGTGCCAGCCCGGGCGGACACTCTCAAAGGTCTGCCGCCGACGTGGATTATGACGGCTGGCTTGGATTTGTTCCGGGACGAGAACATCGATTACGCCCGGCGCCTGATGGCCGATGGTGTGACGACGGAACTCAGAGTGTACCCCGCCGCCTGCCATGGCTTCCAATTGATGCGCGAAGCCCCGGTGAGCAAGCGCTACGCTAAAGATTACTTCGACGCTCTGCGCCGGGGATTAAGGGTCGAATGAGTGTTGGAATCGAACAACAGACGGCCTATCCCCGACTTGATCGGGGATCCATTGTTCACCGTCCCCTAGATCCCCGCCCGGCGCGGACGCCGTCCGTGCTCGGTTTCCCGAGCACAAGCATTGGCGGGAAATGCTCTAATAACTTAATTGCGGAGAAATGACGATATGGCGCTCTTCGGACTCTTCGGAAAAGACAAACCCTCGATCAGTGAGCTGACCGTAAATGAAGCGCACGATCTCGTTCAGAAGGGCAAGGTCATTCTGATTGATGTGCGCCGTCCGGACGAATGGGAAACAACGGGGCGCCCGCAAGGCGCCAGAGGCGTCACCCTTCAAGACCCCGAATTTGTCGATAAGGTCTTGAAGATCGCAGGCGATAAGAAGAAATCAGCCCTCGCCATGTCCTGCCGGACAGGTATGCGCTCTATGGAGGGCGCCAAAATGCTGGGTGTCGCCAAATTCACCAACGTCGCAAATGTAACAGGCGGTTTTGTCGAATGGGAAAACCAAGGTCTACCCATCGATTATCCGCCGTTTGAGGATTAGTTCGTTTTCGTCACTGCAAGCGAGCAGAAAACACAAGCGCATACACAGTGATTCAACCAATGTTCGATGCTTGCGCTATCCCCGGCGAGCGGATGCAGTCCGCGAAGACCGGGGACCCAATGGATTTATCGCGAAAATCCAAACAATCGCGAACCGAACGAAGGTCCAGTTGAATCACCGTTCAACAACGTGGACCCCCGCTGTTCGGGACTTTAGGTCCCTCCGCGGGGGAACGACACAGGGTCAGTTATCACGCAATTCTCGAAAACCGATCCCGGCGAGAGGTCGGACAATCTCTCTCTACAGCTCAGGCTGCAAAAATCAGGAATGGCCGAAACGCCCTAAGGCGCCGCGTAAGCATGACCGATCATTTTGGTTCCCTCAAAGACGGCTTTGTCCTCGACATGGGGGCCGCCATCCACAAACACAAAATCGAAATCTTTGTCCTCGTCCACATCCCGGTGGAGCATCACGATGAACATGTCCCCCGTGACCGGTTCCGGCTCCACGGAGATCTGGACGTCTTTGCTCGTACCGCTCGCCACGAACGTATGGCCCACATAAATGTTGCCATTCGGCTTTCCGTCCTCGAACGGATGCATGACCAGCCAACCATTGCCATCGATGTGGACTTCCGGAAATGTCAGGGTCGCCCCGTCCCGTGTTGCCCCCTCGGTAATGATCCAATTGCTCTCACCGTTTCCCATTGATTGCTCGGATTGCCCGGCTTCTTCCGCGTGAGACGCCACCGACCAAGACAAAACCAATGCAAGAAGTCCAATCGATCTCTTCATGTTGAGCCTTTCCTTCCCGGCGGTTTTTATTGCTTTTGCCGCCTGGATCCAAGACTGCCCCGTCCCGCGTGACAAGACAAGAGCATGCCCCAAAACGACCAGATTCTTGAGCCACATCATTTAAGAAAGAAAAGTTTCACTCGACTTTTTCGATTCCGAACGGAAGACTCCGAGTCATGTGATTGAGAGGGGCCGATCCCGATGAAAGTCCTTGCCGCACTTGCTCTCTTGCTGGGTCTGACCGCTTGCTCCGAACAAGAAGCCGTCTCCAACGAAATCGAGTTTCCCGGATTAAGCCGTGAGGGAGAATTCGTGCTCGCCGCCAGCTGGCAGCCGGCGTTTTGCGAGACCGCCCCTAGGAAACCCGAGTGCGAATCCCAAACCATCGAGCGATTTGATGCCAGCCACTTCTCGCTCCACGGTCTGTGGCCGCAGCCACGCGGCAACACGTACTGCAATGTCGAAGCCGGGATCGTCGAGGTCGACAAGCGCGGCGATTGGCGAAGCCTGCCCAAGATCAATCTCGAAGCGTCGACGCGCCGCTCTCTGGAACAGCTCATGCCGGGAACACAGTCCTACTTGGATCGCCACGAATGGATCAAACATGGCACGTGTTATTCAAACACCGACCAGCAAGAGTATTTCCAAGAGTCTATCCACCTCATGAACCAGCTCAACAATTCATCTGTACAGTCCTTGTTTGAGGCCAGCATTGGCGAGTTTGTTTCGCGCGAACAGATCGAGGATTCATTTGAGGACGCATTCGGCGTAGGCGCCGGCGAGCGTGTGGAACTGGTTTGCAAGCAAGACGGCCTGCGCCAGATCATCGTAGAGCTGAGGATCAATTTGGCGGGCCTCATCAACGACCAAAGTGAGCTAAGCACACTGATCGCGGATGCACCAAAACGTTCAAATCGGTGCTCCGGCGGCATAGCGGATCCGGCGGGCCTGCAATGAGCACCTTAATCGTGCACACGATGGAACAGATTTCGAGCTGGCATAACTGACCCTCATCCGGTTATAATGAAGATGGAAGCCTGCATATGCAGAAGATGACGCAAGGGAGACGCGGGGATGACAAAAACGGGGATCGGACTCTTCTTGGGGATCGCAATCATCGCGGGAGCCCTTGGGACCTATGGATTGAGTAGGAATGCCAACGCCCAAGACACCGCAACAGCAGCGGGGAACGATCCCGAGGCCTCTATCGCAGCCTTCATGCAACTCGCGACGGTGATGGCGCACCCCCGCTGTGTCAACTGCCATCCGCGCACAGACAACGCCACCCAAGGCGATGATATGCGGCCGCACAATCCCCCCGTTAAACGCGGCGCCGACGGCAGAGGCGAAGGCATGAAGTGTGTCTTCTGTCACCGCGATACCAATAATGACTCGACCGGCGTGCCAGGGGCACCCGATTGGCATATGGCGCCCATTGAAATGGGCTGGGCCGGACTGACGCCGGCCGAACTCTGCACAGCACTCTCAACCGCTGAAACCAACGGCGGGATGACTCCGCAAGAAATCGCCACCCATATGGCCGAAGATGCAATCGTCGCCTGGGCTTGGGATCCGGGGATGCGCCCCGGACGGCGGGCCCGCGAAGTTCCGCCCGTTGATTTCGAGATCTTCAAACAAGCCGCCCACACTTGGGCGGCAACGGGAGCCCATTGTCCCAGCGCCGAGCAACAGTAGCGAGCAACTTAGACCCAGTAATTGCCCAAATAATAGGCACGCGGAAATAATGCTGGGGACAGAAGAGTCTCAAGGCAGACTCACGAAATCAATCTAAGGCTCTGTTTTGGCTAGGGTTTTCACCAATTAGTACGGACCAGAGAACGAAACAAAGCGGAACAACTTACGGAAATCTTTAGGAAAATCTGCAAGGGTAGCAGCAATGTGTTGCTGGAGTTCAGTCCATCATTGTATCCGTACTTAAGCGGGGATTGTGCGGACTAAAGCAGACCTTAGGAGGTTCCCCCGTGGGAAGGTTGATTGCAGTTTCCAACAGGACCGCAGCGGGCGAGGCGACGGGCTCGTCTGGGGGTTTGGCGGTCGCTCTTCTGGATGCCCTGTCGGAAACGCCCGGTTCGTGGTTTGGAACCAGCGGCGAAATCGTCAATGATGCCAAAGGCTTGCGCATCTTTTCTGAGAACAACGTTGACTATGAGCTGACCGACCTCACTCAGGAAGAGCACGAAGGCTACTATTTGGGATACGCGAACAGCGCCCTTTGGCCGATCTTCCACAGCCGCACAGATCTCGCAGCCTTCGACAACCATGAATTTAAGATTTACTCCTCCGTCAACGAACGGTTCGCCAAGCAGATTGCCGCTCGAGTGCGCCGAGACGACACCATATGGGTACACGACTATCACTTTCTTCTTCTTGGAAAAGATCTGCGCGACGAGGGTGTCGAAAGCCCGATAGGCTTTTTCTTGCACATTCCATTTCCCGCTCCCGAAATCTTCAAAACACTGCCCGAGCACGCCCGCCTGGCGCGCGCCATGACGTCGTTTGACCTCATCGGATTTCAGACGGAAAAAGACCGCACCAACTTCGAAAGGTACTTGGTGGATGAATGTGGCGGCATCGCGGACGAGGACGGGTCGATCCGAGTATTTGAATCTAAGATTCAGACGGGCGCTTACCCGATCGGAATTGATGCTAAGGAGTTTGCCAACCTGACCCAAGGTGATGCCGCGCGTGAGGCCGCTGCTCGCCTTGGACGTTTTCTCGGCGAACGTAACCTCATCATAGGGGCCGACCGCATGGATTACTCTAAGGGTCTGCCGCAACGATTCGAAGCGATCGGCTCGGTATTCGACAACTATCCGGATTTGCGGGGAAAGGTATCGTTCACACAAATAGCGCCGCCCTCCAGAGGGGAAGTCCATGAGTATGCCGAGCTACGCCGCGAGTTGGACCAACTTGCTGGACGCATCAACGGCGACTACGGAGAGCTGGATTGGATCCCAATCCGGTATCTGGCTCGCGGCTATCGCCGTGACGAATTGGCAGGCCTCTACCGCCTGGGCCGCGTGGGTTTGGTGACCCCTCTGCGCGATGGCATGAACCTGGTGGCAAAAGAGTTCGTCGCAGCTCAAAATCCTGACAATCCAGGCGTGCTGGTATTGTCGGAGTTTGCCGGAGCCGCTGAGCGAATGGAGGCCGCCCTCATCGTCAATCCTCACGACACGTCCGCCATGGCCGAAGCAGTGGTCACAGCGCTTCAGATGCCGTTGGAAGAACGCCGCGAGCGCTGGACGGATCTCCACCACGCCGTTTTTGATTTCGATGCCGCCTGGTGGCAGAAGTCATTTTTGAAGGATCTTCAAACGGCGTCCATGAACCGCTACAAGGCTGTGGTCACGCTGGCTGAAGCACGGCGGACGAACCGCCCGTAACAACGCTTTCAAAAGATGGTCGAAATCAATCGAAGCGATGCGCTGTTTCTGGATTTCGACGGCACACTAGCTGATATCGTCGCCCACCCAGACCTTGCCGTGATGCCGCAAGAAACGGCCAAATCGCTGTCCCAGTTATCCAAAAAGCTTCAGGGCGCAATCGCGATTGTCAGTGGACGGGATATAACGGACTTAACAAGCCGAACGCCTACAGATCTTTGGCGTGTCGGTGGCCACGGATTGCAGTGTTGCGCGCCCGGTGAATCACCCAGCGCCGTTCCCCCAGATCCCGACCCCGAATTGGAGCGCGCGTTTTCGGAGCTCGCTGAAAGTATCCGTGGCGCGTGGCTGGAAAGAAAGGGGGCTATCTTAACTCTTCATTATCGGGCGGCCCCCGAACATGGGGATGCAATCATTCGCGGCGCACGCTGCGCGGTGAGCGATTTTCCTTCTTATCGCATCGAAACAGGCAAGATGATCGTAGAAGCGAAACCAGCGAACGCAAACAAGGGTCTGGCCCTGAAGAGCATTATGGATAGGACGCCTTTCCGCAACCGCCGCCCCATCGCCGTCGGGGATGACACGACCGACGAGGATCTGTTTTCCGCCGCACAGGCCATAGGGGGCATAGGGATCAAAGTCGGCGAAGGCGATACGTGCGCCAACGAACGCCTGGCATCCCCGGCAGACGTTCGACTCTGGCTCAAAGCCGGAGCGAGCCCATGAGCGATCTCCAACTTGGCGTCATTGGAAATGGCTCCATTGCCGCACTGGTCGATAAGCGCGGGAAGTTCGTCTGGATGTGCTTGCCCCGCGTCGATGGCGCCCCGATCTTCAATTCCATACTGGGAGGTGACGGACAATTTGAAGTGGAGCTTTCCGGCCAAAGCGCGGCGTCCCACCGTTACGAACGCAATACAGCAATACTCTATACGGTTTTGGAAAGCGAAGATGGCTCCGCCATCGAGATTTGCGACTTTGCGCCTCGTTTTCGCCGCAGCGGACGTATGTTCCGTCCCGCCTCCTTCGCCCGGCACGTCCGCCCGCTGCGAGGGGCCCCGAAAATCAGGGTTCACCTGAAGCCCTGCAGCGGCTGGAACGGCGAGCAAGGAGAACCGGTGCGCGGCGTTTCGCATATTTCATACGCAAATCTGCCCGCTGGGTTTCGCGTCACCACCGATGCGCCGGTGTCCTATGTGCTGAACACGACGGAATTCATCCTTGAAAATCCGATTTCTTTCGTTTTCGGACCCGACGAACCTCTGACCGAGGCGCCGGACGCTATGTGCCGCGACTGGCACGACCGAACCGCCGATTACTGGCGGCAGTGGTCCCGGCGCTTGCACGTTCCTCTGGAATGGCAAGAAGCGGTGATCCGTGCTGCCATCACTCTTAAAATGTGCGTCTACGAAGAAACGGGAGGCATTGTTGCAGCCCTGACGACATCCATCCCTGAGCATGCAGGGTCTGAGCGCAACTGGGACTATCGCTATTGTTGGCTGAGGGATGCGTACTTCACCGTCACGGCGCTCAATCGCCTCTCTGCAACCGACACGCTCGAACGCCACCTAAGCTATCTGCGCAATGTGGTCGCGCACACGAAAGGTGGCCATATCCAACCTGTGTTCGGGATTGGTCTTGAAACTGATCTTTCAGAGGAGATCATTGCGCACTTGCCGGGCTACCGCTCATTCGGACCGGTTCGAAATGGAAATCAGGCGGCAGAGCATATTCAGCACGACGTCTACGGCCACGTCATCCTCGCAGCTGCTCAAGCCTTCTTCGATGACAGGCTATTACGCCCGGCCGGACTTTCCGAATTCAAAGACCTCGAAGTCGTCGGCGAACGCGCAGCCGCAATGTATGACCAGCCGGATGCGGGCATATGGGAATACAGAACCCGAGCCAGCGTGCATACGTCCTCTTCTCTCATGTGTTGGGCGGCCTGCGATCGCTTGGCCAAAATCGCAACTAAACTCGGAGAAAGCGACCGGGCGGAGTACTGGCGAACCAAAGCAGATCTCATCCATCAGACGATTTCCGAGCGGGCGTGGAACGAAGACAAGCAAGCCTTCGCAGGGTCATTCGAAGGCGAAGAGCTCGACGCCTCCGTATTGCTCATGGCTGAAGTCGGATTTCTGCCCCCGGACGATCCTCGATTTGTCGCAACCGTTGACGCTGTCGGAAGAGAATTACGTCACGGACCGCACATTTTCCGCTACAAGGCACCAGATGATTTCGGCACTCCAGTGACCGCATTTACAGCGTGCACGTTCTGGTACATTGAAGCGCTCGCCCGCATCGGCCGCCGGGAAGAAGCCAGGGGAATGTTCGAGGAAATCCTCTCATTACGGACCAGTCTCGGCCTTTTGTCCGAAGACATCGACATAAAGTCCGGCGAGCTTTGGGGGAACTTTCCTCAAACGTATTCCCTTGTCGGCATTATCAATGCCGCATCCCGCCTGTCCGACCCGTGGGACAGTCGCGTCTAACGGCGAAATGCTCGTTACCGCCTAGCGATCTCAAGGGGCCGTCAGTCCAGACCGCCGACAGCATGCTTAATTCCATGCAGCTTTTTCCTTTATTTGAGAGCAGCTCCGAAATATATCAGAAGGGTCGGGACAAAAAGTTGAGGGCATGCACGCATGTGCGGGATATTTGCGTGTGTAAATCATCCTCTTGATGAGGATGGTATTCTTAAGGCGGTTGAATCCTTGTACCACCGCGGACCAGACGGAACAGGTGTTTACTCCGATCCGGAAGCACGTGTCGGTCTGGGACATACGCGGCTGTCGATTATCGACATCGAAGGCGGGGCACAGCCTCTATTTTCCGAAGACGCAAACATCGTTGTCGTTTGCAATGGCGAAATCTACGACTTCGAAAGAATCCGCTCCGAGCTTGAAGCAAAAGGCCACACTTTTGCGACCCTCAGTGACTCAGAAGTCATCCTTCATCTGTACGAAGAATATGGATTTGAGTTCACAAAACACCTAAGAGGCGAGTTCGCTTTCGTTTTGTACGACAAACTGGCCGGCAAAGTTATCGCATTGCGTGACCGTTTCGGGATCAAACCCTTGTACGTACACCAATCAGGCGAAAAGTTCATTTTCGCCTCAGAGGCGAAAGCCATATTTGCGACGGGGCTTGTTAAACCCACCATAAACGTTGAAGCCATACGCAACTACTTAAGCATCGTCGTCCCGGAGTCGATTTTTGAAGGCATAACCACGGTGCCCGCTGGCAGCGCAATTGAGATAGACCTTGAAACCGGAACATCCATCACACGAAAGTATTGGGACTTGGATCTGCCCCCGGAACCGGATCCGTTGGACGACGAGCGTGACTTCGGTGCCGTGCGCCAACAGTTCGACGAAGCCGTCAAGCTACGCTTACGCGCCGATGTTCCGGTGGGAGTCTATCTCAGCGGCGGTATCGATTCCGCGATTGTGGCGGGAACCGTGGCAACGTTCCACAATGGACCGGTGAAGGCGTTCAATATCTCTTTTCCCGAGGACGGTTTCAACGAATTCGATCTGTCCAAACAAATGGCGGACCATATCGGCGCGGAATTTCACTCGGTCACATGTACCCATGATGTCTTACTCGAAAATACCGAAGACGCCCTTTGGATAACCGAGTTTCCCTTCGTCAACTTCCACGGCGTAGGCAAACACTGCCTCTCACGATTAGCCAACCAGCATGTCAAAGTGGTCTTAACCGGCGAAGGCTCCGATGAAGTCTTTTTAGGCTATGTCCATTTTCAACCCGGCAGCGGCTCCATATTGGATCAGTGGACGAACAACAAAAAGGAGCGCAAAGCACCTGATGCACGCAAATCCAAACGGCTCGTCGACGCATTGGGATTTGTCCCCACCGAAGATCATGTGTTGTCAACCTCGCGCTGGGTGCAAACTCTGTATCAGTTGCTCTTTGGCTTCAAACATACTGCCCGACTACGTGCCCGCCGCGCCATGGACGCACTTAAGGCCCAGGTCGAGAGGACGAAAACGGATGTCCTTCCCTTAGTACGACGCATTCAGCATTTCGGCATACGGAACTATTTGACACCCTACATTCTTGGCACATTAGGCGATCGGGCCGAAATGAGCCATTCCATCGAAGGGCGCACGCCCTTTCTCGATCATCATTTGTTTGAACGGGCGCGCCGCATGCCGGACGAAGTCAAGATCCGCGACGGCGTCGAAAAGTTCGTCCTGCGTGAAGCCTTCCAGGATCGAATCATTCCGGAAATTCGAAACCGCAAAAAGTGGCCTTACTCTGCGCCACCAATCTGGGTTCGCCGCGGCGAACACGCCGAGTTGGACAGGCTGCTCAAAAAATATTGTTCCCGCGAGGCATTTAAGAGAAGCGGAATTTTCAACTACTCCTTCTATCTCACACTACAACTGGCGTGCCGAGCCCTGTTCTTCAGTGATCGATTCCAGCGCCATATCAACAGTGTGCTGACACTCGTTTTGACGGTACAGATTCTCGATCACTTGTATGTCCAAGACTTAGAAGGCAGTTTGGCTAAGCGTGCACACGAGAACGGACCCCAAATCCGACAGTGAGGCTTTGTGATGAGAGTTCTTTTGATTGCCGTGTTGACCGCGTTGATGCCGGTTGGCGCCCAAGCTGAAGACAACCTCACTTTGACAGTCCACGTTGAAGGTGGCAGAGCAAATGTAGGGAGCGCCATGGGCGCCCTCTATGAATCCGAAGAGACGTTCATGAAGTCAGCGCAGGCAGAGGCGACGGCAAAGATCGATGCCGACGGCAAAGCCAGTTTGACCTTCGAGAATCTTTCCCCGGGAGAGTACGCGGTCACGGTGTTCTATGATGAGAATGGAAACGGCGAGCTCGACACCGGATTTCTTGGAATCCCGAAAGAGAAAGTGGGCTTCTCCAACAATGCTCGTGGCCGGATGGGGCCTGCCCCTTATGAGAAAGCTCGATTTGTGCTCTCGCCCGGCTCTACAGAAATCACGATTTCCTTGATCAGCGCACAGGACGATTAGCCTACAGAGCTACTCGAGGGATCTTTGATCCGCCAACCGAACAAAAGCAACCACACCATAAAGACGGGCTCCGCAAGAAACGTGACGGCGAGAAGTGTCACGTCCAGATCCGGTACATAATAGAGGGCCAAAATGTAGCCGATATATCCAATGCCGGCGATGATCAGCAATACGCCGAATATCGCAGGAATGTAGGGCGCCCGCAACACGAGATATCCTCGGAGCAATAGAACGATCCCAAAAAGGATCAAAGAAAATCCCCAGTCAAACTGATAATTGCTCATCAACAGATAAATGTGATGATGCAAGGCTTCGGATCCCAAGGCTGATATCACCGCAGTCGATCCCATCAATCGAAACGCCTCCACATAATTGAGCACGCCCGCCAAAGCCACAGCGGTATAGATCAGGACAAATATGAAAGCGAGCAACGACAGAAACCGATTGACCGGAGCAAGCAAAACATAAAATGCTCCCGCCACGATGATGTCGAAGACATAATTCGTCAGGTAGGACATGATGCCCGTCAGGAGTAAGCCACGGCGTTCGGTCAGATTGGCAATTGTTTTTTCGACGCTGTCTTCGACAAGCAGAGTTGGGAAAATATAGAACTGCGCATAAGGTGCCGCGATCCCGATGACCAACAAGCCGAAGCCCGCGAGCAGCGCGGCTTGACTGAGTGACAGGCCCGCATCGGCCGGCATGGTCTTCATGGCTGAACTCCCTTTTTCTTGCTAATCCTTGCAATCATGCATGGACAACATGCCTATCATGCCGAAATTCACGTCGAAATTGCCTAATTTTGCCATTGTGATATGCAAATTTTCATGGATTGGAGCGCATCAAACTTTGATTGGAACCGGGCCCGCGGCTTTTTGGTGACCGCCCAGGAAGGCTCTCTTTCCGCCGCGGCAAGGGCGTTGGGCACGACACAATCGACGCTGAGCCGACAGGTCAGCGCCCTTGAAGAAGAACTGGGCGTGGTCTTGTTTGAACGCGTCGGCCGAGGCTTAGAGCTAACTCCGTCTGGCCAAGAACTATTGGAGCACGTCCAAAAGATGGGAGACGGCGCCAAAGCCATGGCATTGGCCGCTGCGGGTCAATCTCAAACCCTTGAGGGCAAGGTGCGAGTGTCGGCCAGTCAGGCCATAGCGTTGTTCCAACTTCCTCGAATTGTGTCAAAGCTTCGCCAAGAACAACCGGGCATTCAGTTTGAGATTCTCGCATCCGACTCTACCAGCGACCTGCTGCATCGCGAAGCAGATATTGCCATACGCCATTATCAGCCAACGGAACAAACTCTCATCGCCAAGAAGATCCGTGAGAGTCCAACCCATCTGTACGCAGCGCCCGCATATTTGGAACGGATAGGAAACCCCCGCAGTATCAAAGATCTGACACATGCCGAATTCATTGGATTCGATGATTCTGACCGTTTCATAAAGGTGCTGAGGGAACACGGGCTAAATCTGTCCAAAGAAAACTTCAACATCGTGACGGCAAATACCCTTGTTCAATGGGAGTTCGTCAAACAAGGGCTGGGAATCGGCCTCATACCGGCCAATATCGCAGAGGCAGAAACCGGAATTATCCGGATCTTCCCAGAATTTGAACCCCTAATGATTCCACTTTGGCTCGTTGCTCACCGCGAACTGCAATCAAATCGCCGCATCAGATATGCGTTCGATCGACTCGCGGAAGAACTTGTCTAGCTCAATCCAATTCCGGCATATGCACGACTTCGAATTTGAGATTATCGGGCCCCAAAAAGTAGAAAGCGAAATAGCCACCCTCCGCAAACGGAAATTCACCCGGCCCGTCCAGAATTTTCAGCCCGGCCTCTCGAACGAGAGCGAGCGCTTCTTCAACTTGCGCTTTGGAGCCGGCATTAAAGGCGATGTGATGTAGACCTGGCTCGTAGACATCAAAGGGATGCTCGGACTTGGCTTCCCAGACATTGAACGCCATGCCGGTACTGGGATTGATGTTAACCGTCAATCGCGTTCCGGAAGAAGAAAGGGACGGCCCAATCTCAAAGCCGAAGAAAGACAGAAACGGCCCCATAAAGATCATCGCGTCGTCCAAGTCCGATACGGTGATGGAAACGTGATTGAGGGTTCCGTGTTGTTTCATTCGCCCCTTTCTTAACTATCCAGAAAAGGTCCTAAGCTCGCTGAGGATTAAGGCATAACAATCTCAAACCAGAAATCGAACACATCGAGCAAGGACAGAAAGTCTTCAATCGCTGAAATGTCACCATCAACTTTCATACGCCCATCCGCCTGTAGCTCCGTGGCAGACATTTCCTTCAACACAAGCGCGGCGAGGTCCAATCGAGCGAGAGAAAGAGAAGCGTCCGCATTTTCGTAAGTTTTCCCTTTCTGCTGGTGAAAGACTGCATTCTCCACGCTCACTCCAAAACGCTCGTCCTCATCGGCGATATGGAGGTTGATCCGATACTCTTGTGCTCCCGCGCGCTCCCCATTCAACCGCACACTGAGAGAATCGAGAATTTGTTCGGCGGGCAATGTCTTGACTTGGTTGGCGTTCGCCGGCCGCGGCACATCCGAGGGTGGCCGCGGATGGCGAAGCTCCATAGCCCCGGTCAAATAGAACGCCCTCCACGGACCGCTTTCCGCCTGGTACCCCAATTGCTCAAGCGTATTCGCTTGAAGCAGGCGCGCGGGCTCATTAGCGGGATCCGCAAAGACGATATGATTCACCACTTCCGCAACCCAGCGATAATCGCCCTCTTCGAACGATTTCCGTGCTTTGGCCAGTGCTTCATCCGCTCCCCCCATAAAGTCCACATACCGCTTTGCCGCCTCCACCGGGGGCAGGGGATGCAGGTTGGCCGGGTTCCCGTCAAACCATCCCACATACCGTTGATAGACGGCTTTGGCATTGTGATTGAGGGTCCCGTAATACCCTCGTGTGTACCATTCGCTCGCCAATGTCGGCGGCAAGGCGATTTCTTCTGCAATTTCTTTGGGCGTCAGCCCGTGATTGGCCAAACGCAGAGTTTGGTCGTGGACGAACTTATACATATCTCTCTGCTTTTTGAGGTACGTCACAGCCTCGTCCCGGCCCCATCGCGGCCAATGGTGACTGGCGAAAAGCACGTCGGTATCCCCGCCAAAGAGATCGATGGCTTCATTGATGTAATAGCTCCACGACTTGGCGTCTCGCACTTGCGCGCCCCGCGGCGTGTACACATTATGCATATGGCAGGTGCAATTCTCCGCCATACAGAGAGCTTTCATCTGCGGGAAATAGAAGTTCATTTCCGCCGGAGCTTCCGTATCAGGCGTATACTGAAAGATGATCTCCACGCCATCCACACTCACACGAGTCCCCGTTTCGGAAATGATTTCGTTCGGCGGCACCAGACTGACCGAGCCCAGGGAAACGGTCTTGCCCAATCCCGCATCCACATGCCCTTTCGGACCGCGCGGCAGCATGGCCCCATACATATAGGTCGCCCGCCGCCCCATGACATTGCCGGCCAGCACATTTTCGCTCACCGCCTCTTCCAAAAAACCATCTGGCGCAAAGATACGCACATCGCCCGCATCGATCTCCTCATCAGCCAGCACACCCTTAACACCGCCATAATGGTCAACATGGGAGTGAGTATAAATCACTGCCTTGACCGGCCGCTCACCCTGATGCTCCCGGTACAGATCGAGAGACGCCTTTGCTGTTTCCGCTGAAATGAGAGGGTCAATCACAATGATACCCTCGTCGCCCTCAATGAACGTAATGTTGGACAGGTCGAAACTGCGAACCTGATAGATCCGCTCGGTGACTTCAAAAAGACCGTGAATGGAGTTCAGCCGAGCCTGCCGCCAGAGGCTAGGATGAACGGTATCAGGTGCCTGCTCTTCTTTCTGAAACGCAAACGTACCCATATCCCAAACCGGGTTTCCATCCGCATTAAGAATTTTCACATCCTCACGCGTAGCCAAAAATCCCCGCCTTGCCAGGTCAAAGTCTTTCGGGCTATCGGTTGGCAGTTGGACCGCACTCTTTGCGAGCGCATCCTTTGTCGCAGAAGTGGCGTCTTTGGGTAATTTATCGTCCACGGAGTGTCCTTCCCTCTTGAAGTGCGGAGCTAAAGATTGTCACAAGAGACGGCCTATAGCAAAGAGGCATTGGGGCATGGCGAACAGCATCCCGGGAACAGCAGGATACGAAGTCCAATCAAGCAACCTCTTTGGCAGGTATGAGAACATCCCGTTCGAAGACGTCCACGCGCCCGTGTCGGAATTCCTTCCCGCGAATCCGTCAACCATTCTGGACATCGGTGCCGGCTCCGGCCGGGATGCGGCCCACTTTGCGAAGCACGGACATAGCGTGGTCGCGGTCGAGCCTACTGATGGATTTCGCACAAGGGCGATCGCACGCCACCGGCATGCAAACATTGAATGGATTGACGACGGTTTACCGGACCTCACCGAGTTGCAAGACCGCTCGGAAGACTTTGATCTCATTATGCTCACCGCCGTTTGGATGCATTTGGAAACGGAAGAAAGAGAGCGCGGCATGGTGCGATTGGCGGATTTAAGCAAAGCCGGCGGGCATGTGATCATGATGGTGCGTCATGGGCCCGTTCCCGAAGGCCGGCGTATGTTCGACGTGACCGACAAAGAGACGATGGACCTAGCGGTCCGCAATGGCTTCGAAACGCTTTTAAACGTTCAGACGCCGTCTTTGCGCGAACCCAACAAAAGCGCGGGCGTCACCTGGACGCGGCTTGTATTCAGGAAGCTGGCCTAGGTTCGGGCGTTCTGGTCTCCGGCGACCGCAACTCTGCGCCCCGCCACCAAGCAAAGGCCAAGAACAACGCCATGACGGACGCGGAGATCCACCACAGACCGACGGCCCCCAAGGTCTGATAAAGGGCGCCGCTCAGAATGGCCGAGACGGCGGCCACCGCCAGCCCCGTCGCGCCATAAAGGCCCTGCCCCGCTGCGATGGCTTCATCCGGGCTCGCTCTTCCCACTGAGATCTGATTGGCGGGCATGGTGAACGCATCAGCAATGGCGTGAATGGCAAGCGGAATACACAAGATCCAGAGAGAGTCGATTACGCCGTAAATCAGCATGCACACAATCGCAATCCCGATGCTATAGGTCGCCACCAAGAGAGACCCTCGTTCCTGTGAAATCTTTCCCGCCCATGGCGCTATAAAAACCATTGGCAATGCGAAGGCACTCATCGTCAACCCTATGAACATTTGGCTGGCACCTCTGTCGGCCAGAAAGACCGCCCAAATGGCTTCAAACACGCCAATCGTGATGTAAAAGGCGATACCGGCCGCCAAACTTGCCTGCAGAGCGGGAATGCGTATGAGGCGCTTTAATACACCAGGCTCAGATTGACCGGACGAACCCGGCACGCTTACGCGCCATGCAAGCGGCGCCAACGCGAGAAGCAGAATCATCAGCCCAATGAACGGCGCGCGCAAACCGCCAACAGCGTTAAGCACGGACGCCATCACTGGCCCCAAAAGGAAACCGGTAATCTCAAATGCGGACATGCGCCCAATCGATTCTCCGGCGCGAGCCGGATCGGCCGTTAGCGCCACCCGGCGCACCGCGGGAAAGACGCAGCCCGCCCCAAAGCCCAAGAGGGCCCGCGCCACCACCCACAAAAATAGAGACTCCGCGAAAATTAGAAGCCCGGCACCCATGGCGGCCGTCAAAACGCCAAGCTTAAGAAGTGCCTCCCCATGCCCCCGGTCCGCATAGCGGGCCAGGCCCACCTGGGCGGCAAACCCGGCAACGAATGCGGCGCCCCCGATCACGCCGATCGCAAATTCGGAAAAGCCAAATGCATCCCGCACTTCCGCCAACAGGGCGAAGACGGAGCCATAGCCAAGAGACAACACCCCAGCCAAAACAAAGAGGCCATCCTGCGGATGCCTCAGTCTTTGTAAACGCTCAAACATGGAAGAGGCGGTTTACGCGAAAGCGAAGGTGCGGTCTAGCTCGGAAAATCAAGCGCAGATCCGCCGTGCAAAAGGCGCAACAAGGACTGCAAATGCCCCCTACCCCCCAGCGGAAATCGTGAGGAGCGGAGTAGCGCCTTCGCCCGCCGCAGACTGAATGGCAGTCAAAAACTTCAGCAAGCTGAAGGTTGCCTTGGACTCGAGATCCGCATCGTCGATCCAAAACCAATGTCCGCGATACTTTATCTTCGCAAACGCACGGGCCGGCTGCGCATCCGACACGCGCACCCCAAAACTGTCGCCCAAAAAGTCCTGACGCCAGGACGGAAAAGCCCCGCCATCAGCGCTAATCGAGCGGATAACAAGACCGTCTTCAAGATCGTCAGGTGCCGCATCGACGGCGTGGGAAAGGGTATAGAGCGCCCCCAGGAGAGAACGCCCCTTGACCACTAGGCGGGCTGAGTTTTGATGACCATTGGGTTCGACCATTTCATATCCGTCCGCAGGCGAACGAAGGCCAAGAGCCGCCCTGACCTCGGTCACTTCCGAGGTGAGACCCTTTGCGGACGCCCGCGCCATATCGAACGACAAGCGCGGTCCTTCTGGCCCCACGCCGGTCTCCTCTGTCGTTACGTCGACAACGAGGACATCCGCGACCTGGAGCTTGCGAAGTTTCGCCGCAACCCGGCGAAATTCACTGTTGTCTGGAAAAATCTCTGGTGTCGGTCCTGAAGCGCTCGGCGCATTTGTCAACGTGTTCAACCGTTCCACGCAGCACAGCAACAGTCGTTCGATATCCCAGCCCGATTGCGACAAGAGCACAATTGTCTCCGCCGATATGGGGGAGAGCATGCGCTGCGCAAATTCCGTCCCTTGAAGGGGTTCATAGGAAATCGTCGGACGTTCTTCATAACTGAGCCCCCCCGAGATCGCGCCGGTCGCCGTGCGGATCATTCGGATGGGAGCGGATGTAGAGGCGTCAATGCTGCCGTCATAGGAATACTGCGTCACAACACTCGACAACTTCAAAAAGGTGGCACTGTCCCGATATCTCAGGCGGACAAGATTAAGGAGCAATTGTTCGTCTTCGGAGCGTGTAATGGCCTCGTTGTAACTCAGTTGCGCTTCATGAACGGTACCGGCACCAAACACGGTGCTGCACCCCGACAGAAAAAGTCCGAGCAAGATAAAGTAGGCAGGGAGAACTCCAGGAACGCCGACCATCGCAGACAACCAGTTAACCATCTTCCGCGGCACCCTAAGACGAGAATGGTTAAGGATTTTCGAGCAAGCCAAGCCTGTGTGTCTTGTCCCACGATCAGCCCCCTAATCTGGACCAAAAGACAAAAAAACTAACAGATCACTCAGAAATGGTGGGTTGCATCCCACGTTTTCATAAGTAAGTTCCAATTGTCACACCAACCATGGGAAAAATCCCACAAAAGGCGCCGATGTCCCAAATCAATGATTTGCTTCACAGGGCGGAGACTTATGCCGAACGTCATGGTCTCTCCCTCTCCACCGTATCCCGAAAACTCCTCAACGATGGCAAGGGGCTCGCCCGGCTCAAGACAGGAGGCCAGTGTACAATGAAAACTCTGGAAACGGCGTTCGAAAAGCTCGATGCGCTTGAAGAGGACAAGCCATCGAACGGAGGCGTTCAACGCCCAAAAAAACAAGTTCGAGAGCGCGGCGAAGAGCTGTCCAGACGGACGCTCAGTCACCTAAGTCGTCTCGAGGCGGAAAGCATTCACATCATGCGCGAAGTGGCAGCCGAAGCCGAGAACCCGGTCATGCTCTACTCGGTTGGCAAGGACTCCTCCGTGATGCTGCATCTTGCGATGAAGGCGTTCTATCCGTCTAAGCCGCCCTTTCCCCTCATGCATGTGGACACCACATGGAAATTCCGCGAGATGATCGAGTTCCGGGACAATATCGCAGCCGACCTCGGGCTGGATCTGATCGTTCACATCAACCATGAAGGCGTAAAGCAAGGCGTCAATCCGTTCACACACGGATCCCAAGTTCACACTGATATTATGAAGACCCAAGCCCTGAAGACGGCGCTCGACAAGTACAAGTTCGACGCGGCCTTTGGCGGAGCACGCAGAGACGAAGAGAAGTCCCGCGCCAAAGAGCGTATCTTCTCGTTCCGCTCAGCCCAGCATCGCTGGGACCCCAAAAATCAGCGTCCGGAGCTATGGAATATCTACAACACGAGAATACACCAGGGTGAGTCGATCCGCGTGTTCCCTCTTTCGAATTGGACCGAGCTCGACATCTGGCAATACATCTACAAAGAAAACATCCCCATCGTTCCTCTCTACTTTGCCCGCAACCATCCGGTCGTGGAGAGAGATGGTACACTGATCAAAGTCGACGACGACAGGATGCCTTTGATGGACGGTGAAACGCCTAAACTCAAAAAAGTCCGTTTCCGGACTTTAGGGTGTTACCCGCTGACAGGCGCGGTTGAATCTGAAGCGGAAACTCTTACCGATATCATCCAAGAGATGCTGCTGACCACGACATCTGAACGCCAAGGCCGAGTGATTGACCATGACGCGGCGGCCTCTATGGAGAAGAAAAAGCAAGAGGGGTATTTCTAATGGCCCATCAATCAGCACTGATCGAGGAAGACATCCTCGAGTACCTTCAGGAGCACGAGAACAAGAGCTTTCTGCGTTTCATTACATGCGGCAGTGTGGATGACGGCAAGTCGACGCTCATCGGACGCCTGCTTTATGATTCCAAATTGATTTTCGAAGACCAACTTGCCGCCCTCGAAACCGACAGCAAGCGCCAGGGGACCCAAGGAGACAAGATTGATCTGGCCCTCCTCGTTGATGGGTTGGCCGCTGAACGCGAACAAGGGATAACCATAGACGTTGCCTACCGGTTCTTTTCGACGGACCGGCGCAAATTTATCGTTGCCGACACGCCGGGCCACGAACAATACACGCGAAACATGGCAACCGGCGCCTCGACTGCCGATCTCGCGATTGTCCTGATCGATGCGCGCTCCGGGGTTCTGACCCAAACACGGCGCCATAGCTACATCCTATCGCTTCTCGGTGTTCGTCAAGTTGTCGTCGCCATCAATAAGATGGATCTGGTGAATTTCGATAAATCAGTATTCGATGCGATCGAAGCGGAGTATCGCGAATTTGCCAGACACTTGAACTTCAACGACATCGTCTTCATGCCGATTTCGGCACTCCAAGGCGACAACATAACATCGAAGAGCGTTCACACGCCTTGGTACAAAGGGGCTGCCCTCCTTCCATATCTGGAAACTGTCGACGTCGCACAAGACGAGAGCTCGGAGTCTTTTCGTCTGCCGGTCCAATGGGTCAACCGTCCCAATCTCGATTTCAGAGGTTTTTCAGGCACAATCTCAAGCGGAACAGTTCACGTCGGCGACGAGGTGGTGGCCCTGCCCTCTTCCAAGCGAAGCCGCGTGAAAGAAATTGTGACCTACGATGGCAACCAATCCCAGGCCGGCAAAGATGAAGCAATCACCCTTACGCTCACCGATGAGATCGACATAAGCCGAGGGGATATTCTGTGCGCGGGCAACGATCCTGCACAACAAACGGATCAGTTTTCGGCTCACTTGATTTGGATGGGAGAAGAGGATCTCTTGCCCGGCCGGCAGTACATTTTGAAGACCGCAAATAAGTCGGTCCCGGCGAACATAACCGATTTAAAGCACAAGATTAACGTAAACACCCTCGACAAGCAGTCCGGCAAAACACTAACCCTCAATGAGGTCGGCCTCTGTAACTTCGCGACCAGTCAACCGGTCTTTTTCGATCCCTACGCGGAGAATCGTGAAACCGGGAGCTTCATTCTTATCGATCGTCAGACGAATAACACGGTCGGTGCAGGGATGATAGAGTTTTCCCTCAGACGCGCCCAAAACGTCCACTGGCAAGCATTGGAGATTGATCGAAAGGCAAGAGCTTCCCTCAAACATCAAAAACCGTGCATCCTCTGGTTCACGGGGCTGTCCGGCTCCGGCAAGTCCACGGTTGCCAATTTGGTCGAACAGCAATTGCATGACTTGGGACGCCACACCTACATTCTCGACGGTGACAATGTCCGGCACGGCCTAAACAAGGATCTGGGCTTCACCGACGCGGACAGAGTCGAGAACATCCGCCGTGTTGGCGAAACCGCAAAGTTAATGATCGATTCGGGATTAATCGTCTTGGTATCTTTCATTTCCCCCTTTGTAAGCGAGCGGAACATGGCGCGCGAACTCGTAGAAGACGGCGAGTTCATCGAAGTCTACATCTCCACGCCGTTGGAGGTCTGCGAGCAGCGCGACGTCAAAGGCCTGTATGCCAAAGCACGGCGGGGTGAAATCAAAAACTTCACCGGCATCGATTCGGACTACGAGCCACCCGAAAACCCCGAACTCGTCCTAGATACGTCCGAGATCGCCGCCGAAGCAGCCGCGACCCAGATTGTCAAATACCTGGAAGGTCGAGGCTACTTGAGCGGAGGCGCCTAACGAATCGGCCCCCGGTCTACCAGTCGCTTTGATGGAAATTGCCGAAACATAGGTCGAACATCGGTGCTGATCGCACCACTTATTGGCGTGCGAAACGCTGGCTCTCGCCAACATGCGTGGTAAAATCGCAACAAGCGAAACTTACTTGGACCTGTGATCTCTTCAGATCAGGATTGAGGTCAGCCTGCCTACTCCTTAACTCCTTCAATACCGCAACCGGTGGAGAATTAGGCAATCACGTTGTGGGCACAAAACAGCCGCAGAAAGCCTAGCTTTTTTTGCCCGGTGACTCGTTCCTCTTGGCGATCCATTGCCGCAAAACAAGGCACCAAGGGCGCGTGGTGGCGACCAACCAGGCTCCCGTCTTGAACATTACAGGATTGAGAGCGGCAGTTGACAGTTTTAAGACATTTATAGCTAATAGCAGCGTCAACGCTTTGTTAACTTATCAGAGCCTGACGAGGTGATTCCATGGCTGCGATCTGCGTTCCGTTTATGGAGGGGGTGCAGTGATTAAGGGATAGGGAAAACCCTACCAACTCGAACTGGAGGTAATAATGGGAAAAAGAATAATTGAATTGGTCGGCGTCGGGGCAGCCGCTCTTATGATGTCGTCCGGAATTGCACTTGCGGGGGCCGGCGATCAGTGTTGCGCCGATGCGGAACGGCTTCAGCAGGAAAATGATTTGCTGCGGGCACAACTTGAAAACATGGAAGAAAAGAAGAAACCGCTGTTGGACATTCCCGGAGATCTTTCTGCGAATGCGGCGTTTGCGACCGATTATAGCTTCCGTGGTATTTCGCAAACGGATAACGGACCGGCTTTGAGCGGCGGACTTGATTGGTCCCACGATACAGGTTTCTATCTCGGAACTTGGGTGTCCAATATTGACGCTTCTTTTGGCGGACCTCGCGCATCCAGCCCGGAATTGGAAGTAGATATCTATGCGGGCTACGCACGCGAATGGTCCCAAATCCTCTGGGATATTGGCGCCATGTACTATCACTACGCCAACATCAATGAATCGCCCGGCGACCCCGAGGTCGATTATTGGGAGTTCTACGGCAAAGCCGGACATGATTTTGGCCCCGTCGACGCTACGCTTGGAGTGGCAATCTCTCCTGATTACATAACAGAGTCTGGATTTTTTGCTTATCCGAACTTGAGCCTCGGAGCCGCACTGCCGGGGGCAGAGTGGTTAACCGTTGGCGCCAATGTCGGCTACAGCTTCATTGATGAAGAAGAAGATCTTGGTGTTGGAGACTATCTGGACTACGGCGCATCGATTAACGCGCTTATCGAAGATCTGGTAACCTTGAGCGTCGGCTATTACGGAACGAACCTTGACGACGACGAGTGCTTGAACCCTGGTGCTGGGATCTTTGGCGTAGCCGGAGGCAACGACCGGGCATGTGACGGTCGTGTGATTGGATCTGTTTCCATCGCTTACTAAGTTATCACCCCTTCAGGGGGAGGAAGATCACTGACGAAGAAGGTGGGGCCCAAGCGGCCTCACCTTTTTTTGTGGGCCCTTTCCTGTTCCGCGATCACTCCACCAACCCAGACTCGCGGAGGCACATGGAAGGGTGAGCGCCATGCCGACCGATCAGTCGACGGGTTCAAGACACTCAGAACGTTAACGACGTTAGCGCTTTGTTAACTCAACGAACGCATGACGGGACGACCGTTAAGCATATTTGCGTTCCGGTATTGGAGGGAAGCACCAGGGGGTGCGCTGAACTGAGTAGGAAGGACCCATCTCGAACTGGAGGTTAACAATGGGAAACAAAGTAATTGGATTGGTCGGCGTCGGAGCAGCCGCTCTGATGATGTCGGCCGGAATTGCAGTTGCGGGGGCCGGCGATGAATGCTGCGCCAACGCAGAACGGCTTCAGCAGGAAAATGACCTCCTGCGCGCACAACTGGAAGCCAAACAAGACGTGCAGGAAGAAGCGCCACTGCTCGACATCCCGGGAGATCTGTCGGCGAACGCGGCTTTTTCAACCGACTACAGCTTCCGCGGAATTTCACAAACCGACAACGGCCCGGCTTTGAGCGCCGGACTGGATTGGAGCCACGAGACCGGCTTCTACCTGGGTACCTGGTTGTCGAATGTTGATTTTTCAGGATCAAGCCCTGAACTGGAAGTCGACATCTATGGCGGATATGCCTGGGACTGGGATGAAGTGGCTCTAGATCTTGGCGTCATATACTATCACTACGCCAATGTGAACGAAGCACCGGGTGCGAACGAAATCGACTACGTCGAGTTCGTCGGGAGCGCCGGACGTGCGTTCGGCCCCGTCGATGCCACGCTGGGTGTTGCAATTTCTCCCGACTACACAAGCGAAAGCGGGTTTTATGCGTATCCGAATTTAACCCTGGGTACGGAAATGCCTGGTGCTGAATGGCTCAGCTTCGGAGCAAATATCGGCTATAGCTTCATTGACGAAGAAGAAGATCTTGGGATTGCCGACTATCTCGATTACGGCGTGTCGGTCAGCGCACTGGTCGAAGACCTCGTCACCTTGAGCGCGGGCTACTATGGCACCAATCTCGATGACGACGAATGCTTGAACCCGGGCGCCGGTGTCTTTGGCGTGGCGGGCGGCAACGACCGCGCATGCGATGGCCGCGTAATTGGATCCGTTTCCGTCGCTTACTAGAGATTCATCCCCCACAGGAGAAACCTTACTGACAAGGGGTGAGGCCGAGACGGTCTCGCCCCTTTTTCGTGCGCTCAAGACTCTTTGAGAGGCAGCCACGCGCCTCGGGCAAGAAAGTTCGAATACTCGAATCTTGGCCTTCCAGCGCTTTAGTCACCCGCCACCGTTTGACAATACGTTCCACGAGTCTAAAAAAGACCTCCGTGTAAACGCATTCTGCCCAAAGCGTCCCGAAACCAAGTTGGCCCCATGTCGATCATCCAAACAAACATCGAACGTCATTCGGCCGATTTCCACGCCAACGATCTAGAGCTCCGCGCACAAGTCGAGGAACTCTACCAGCGACAAGCCTCTCTTGTTCAAAGCGGCAATACTCATTATGCGCAGCGTCACAAGGAGCGCGGCAAGTTGCTTGTGCGCGAAAGGATAGAACGTCTTATTGATCCCGGCACGCCATTTCTCGAATTGAGCCAATTCGCTGGCTGGGACATGTACGCAGGCGACGTTGCCGGCGGAGGGATCGTCACAGGTATAGGCCGCATCCACGCAACAGAATGCATGATCGTGGCCAATGATGCAACCATCAAGGGCGGCACGTACCATCCCATCACTGTGAAGAAACATCTGCGGGCCCAAGAGATTGCCAAGGAAAACCGTCTGCCATGCATCTATCTGGTGGAGTCCGGCGGCGCCTTCTTGCCCATGCAAGACGAAATATTTCCGGACAAAGAACACTTCGGGCGCATATTCTTCAACCAGGCAAACATGTCTGCCCAGGGTATTCCTCAAATTGCGGTCGTGCACGGCTCAAGCACGGCCGGCGGTGCGTACGTACCCGCCATGTCCGATGAAACGATCATTGTACGGAAGCAAGGGACCATTTTTTTGGCGGGGCCGCCCTTAGTCAAAGCCGCGACCGGAGAAATCGTGAGCGCCGAAGAACTGGGCGGCGGGGATGTACACACCCGCGAATCCGGTGTCGCCGATCAACTGGCGGAGGATGATGATCACGCGCTGGGCCTCGCGCGCCAGATCGTGGCCAACCTCAACTGGACCAAGAGGGGCCGACTGGAAAGACAGCCAGCTGAAGACCCCCTCTACGACCCGGAAGAAATCTACGGCATCGTAGAGGCGCAAGTGCGCAAGCCCTACGATGTCCGAGAAGTCATAGCCCGCATGGTTGATGGGTCGAGGTTTCATGAGTTCAAGCCCTTATACGGGACCACCCTCGTTACCGGATTTGCGCACATTCAGGGGTACCCGGTAGGCATTCTTGGGAACAACGGCATTTTGTTCTCAGAAAGCTCACTTAAGGGCGCGCACTTTATCGAGCTTTGCTGTCAACGCGGCATACCAATCATATTTCTACAGAACATTACGGGTTTTATGGTTGGCAAAGCCGCCGAATCCGGGGGTATCGCGAAAGATGGCGCAAAACTCGTGACGGCGGTCGCCACAGCGCGCGTCCCCAAGTTCACCGTCATTATCGGTGGCTCGTATGGAGCAGGAAACTACGGGATGTGTGGGCGCGCCTATAGCCCCAGATTTTTGTTCATGTGGCCGAATGCAAAGATCTCCGTCATGGGCGGCGAACAAGCGGCAAACGTTCTGGCAACTGTGCGGCGCGACGGCTTGGAGGTCAAAGGCGAAACCTGGTCTGAAGACGAGGAAAAGCAGTTCAAGGAACAGACACGAACCACATATGAAGAACAAGGATCACCGTACTACGCCTCAGCGCGCCTGTGGGATGACGGCATCATAGACCCCGCACAAACAAGAAACGTATTGGCGCTCTGTATTTCGGCGAGCCTCAACGCACCCATCGAACCGACCAAGTTCGGTGTTTTCAGAATGTAAACATATGACGTACACGACAATTACACAGACCAGAGAAAAGCGGGGCCTTGTGACGATAAAGTACAATCGCCCCGGCGTCATGAACGCAATGAATGACGAGTTGATCGCCGAAACCCACGATGCCGTTGGCAAGGCCGGAGAAGATCCCTCCGTACGCATCGTTCTGTTCACAGGCGAAGGGAAGGCATTTTCCGCAGGCGCCGATCTGAACTGGATGAAGCGGATGGCAGCCTACACCGAAGAAGAAAATACGGCCGATGCCGTAAAACTGGCCGAAATGCTCCGCGCGATAAACGCATGCCCTAAGCCGACCATGGCTGTTGTAAACGGAATCGCGATGGGCGGCGGCGTCGGCCTCGTCTCGGTCTGCGATATCTCGATCGCATCCCAGAACGCCTTTTTTGCGTTGTCCGAGGCACGTTTGGGACTCATCCCCGCCACCATCTCCCCGTTTGTCGTCCGGGCAATTGGGACGCGCGCGGCGCGGCGGTATTTTCTGACGGCCGAACGCTTCGGTGCAGGTATCGCCAAAGAGCTTGGGCTTGTCCACGAAGTTGTCCCTGCCGAGGCCCTATGGGAAACGGCTGAAGGCATAATAACGGACCTCTTGAAAGGCGGACCTGCTGCGCAACAAGAAAGCAAGAAGCTCATAGACTTCGTCAGTGATCGACCCGTCGATGACCATGTTTGCTTCGAAACAGCAAAATGGATCGCTCGGATAAGAGCCAGTACGGAAGGCAAAGAAGGCATGGGCGCCTTTCTTGAAAAACGCAGCCCCGTTTGGACGAAGCCCGATTGATGTTTCAGAAGATTCTTATCGCCAACCGGGGCGAAATCGCCTGCAGGATCGCTAAAACTGCGCGCAGATTAGGGGTCAAAGTCGCTGCTGTCTATTCGGAGGCCGACAGAAACGCGCTCCACGTTCAATTGGCAGACGAGGCGGTGTTCATCGGACCTGCGGCGACCAGTCAAAGCTATCTGGTCATTGACAAGATCATTGACGCAGCCAAACAAACCGGAGCGCAGGCCATCCATCCGGGATATGGGTTCCTCTCAGAGAATGCCGATTTCGCCAGACGATGCCAGCAAGAAGGCCTCGTCTTTATCGGACCGTCCGCCGAGACCATTGAGACCATGGGTTCAAAATCAGCAGCCAAAACCTTGATGGAACAAAGCGGTGTTCCCATCGTACCGGGCTATCAAGACACCGATCAGGCTACAGGCAGGCTTGAGCAAGAAGCAAAGCGCATCGGTTATCCGGTCCTTCTGAAGGCAAGCGCAGGAGGCGGAGGTAAAGGTATGCGCCTCGTGGAAAACGGTGCCGATTTCACCGCTGCGCTGGACTCCGCCAAACGGGAAGCCCTCGCCTCCTTCGGTGACGACCGCATGCTGATTGAAAAATTTGTGCCCCGGGCCCGCCATGTGGAAGTCCAAGTCTTTGGCGATCAATCAGGGAATATCGTGCATCTATTTGAGCGAGATTGTTCCATCCAGCGCCGCCACCAAAAGGTGATTGAAGAAGCGCCGGCCCCCAATCTTCCGGCGGCTGTAAGAACACACTTGTACGATGCAGGAGTAAAGGCGGCCCAAGCTGTAGATTATGTTGGCGCCGGCACGGTTGAGTTTCTTTACGACGGTAAAGACGATGTCTACTTCATGGAGATGAACACACGGCTCCAAGTAGAACATCCCGTCACAGAACAAATTACGGGTATTGACCTGGTGGAATGGCAATTGCGCATCGCGGCGGGCGAGCCACTCCCAAGATCGCAAGAACGGATCTCCATCCAAGGCCATGCGATGGAGGCCCGCATCTATGCGGAAGACCCTCGAAATGATTTTCTACCCTCAACGGGCACGTTGTCGACATTGATCCTTCCGCACCACAGTACGCGGATCGATAGCGGCGTAGCAAAAAACGACACCGTTTCCCCTCACTATGACCCCATGATCGCAAAAATGACCGTCCACGGAGCAACCCGTGACGCAGCGGTCTCCGCTCTCGCGCAAGCACTGGATGAAACACGTATTGCAGGCGTAGAGACCAACACCCATTTGTTGTCCTCAATCGTCGCGATCCCTGCCTTTCAAAGGGGAGAGGTGTCCACGCGTTTCATCGATGATCATGAGGCGGAGTTGTTTAATAAACCAGACGATGGTTTTGGGCCCTATCTTGCGGCCGTTCTTTGGCTCAAAGCGATACGCAATCCTCAGGGAGAGTCCTCTCCATGGAACGAGCTTCAAGGATGGCGCATGAACGGACCAGCAGAAGAAACCCATTGGCTGACCATCGACAATCAACCCGTTCTGTTCAAACTCATCACAGATGGAAACGGGTATGTAGCCAACATCGATCGCACCGCAACAGCAGCCAAACGGCGAGCCGGCACAAACCTCGATGCACCTTTAGAGATCCGCTTTTCCGGTCAGTGCACCGCCAATCAAGGCTCGTTGACACTCAACGGCCAGACAAAGAAGTTTGATGCCGCTCCCCACAAGAACGGATTGCGACTCTGGTACGACGGCATTCCGTTCGACATCGCCATTGCAAACCCTCTCTCACCAAGTGCTCAGGGCGCATCAGCCGAAGGATCACTCGTGGCTCCCATGCCTGGGGCAATTGTCTCCCTACTGGTGACAGAAGGCAAAGACGTTGCAGCCGGAGAAACACTCCTCGTCATGGAAGCAATGAAGATGGAGCATGCCATAAAGGCGCCGCAAAAGGGGAAGGTTTTGGCGTTTCGTTTTCAGCCAGGCGATCAGGTGAAAGAAGGAGACCTCCTTGTCGACTTCAAAGAAGGTAGCTGACACTTCCCTAACAGATGATTGATCTACCGGCTCTTTACCTGGCCCTGCCGTGCCAATTGCCACGACAGTTGAGGCATCTGCGGGCGAGAGCGATCCCTCACCAATCGATCACTTTTATACTGCAACTCGTGCTCGCCTTCGTCGTCTTCCTTGGGCTCAGGCACAACAATTTCATCCGGAGCCGGAGCGTTCCGCCAGAATTTCTGAGAATAGACCACGCGCGCAACATCCAAACGATCCGTACTCTCAACAACCGCGACAGGTTGCTCCATGGCATAGGCTCCCGTGACATCCCGATCTGAAAGACCGCCCGGCTGAAACATAAAATCATCTTCATCGAAGAATATGTTCCAATCGCGCGCAAACGGCACGTCAAACTGCATCAAGTCTTCATATTGGCTCAACAAGCGCGCTAGCTCTTCCTCGAAAGAAAAGTCCTCCGCACGCATCACAAAACTAATACCGGCGTTCTTCGCTTCTGTCCGATAAATCGGCTGACTGTGCAGACCCACATGCTTGATCATGAAGTCGACAATCTTTTGGTTTGCCGCCTTGGACAAAGGCCTCCTTCGGCTTTCCAACATCTCGAAAAGGCCACGCTCGCCTTCCTGGATGACCCGGTGCAATCGCCCGATCTCAATGGGAGACAGATGACCGGTCAGGCTCATGAAGAGGTCTTTCCTTGCACTCTTTGAGCGAACGCCAACTGTCTCGGCCAGGTCGAAAAAGGCTCGCAGCGATTCTACGGAAGCGAACTGCCGGCCAATACGCGTCTGCGTGTCTACCGGTCCCAGATGGCCGGCCTTGCCCATGATGATGTTGTCCGCCCCTAAGCTGATTTCCGTGCCCGCACTCATGCACTTGGAGGGAACAAGAACCGAGAACTCCCCCTCCGAGCCAAGAAACTCCCTGATAAGGGCAACAATACGCCTGGTCGCCGCCGCATCGCCGCCTTCGGTATACATAAACAGGTCCAGCTTCTTGATTTTCTTGGTGAAGATGGAGCGCAGATGCTTCTCGATAACCCTCACATCGTCATACTCGATGGGTTCGCGCAAACCGCTACGATCGCTCGTGATGTATGCGAGAACGCGCGATCCACGCGCATTTTCGATTTGCCGTATCAGATTAAGTCGTTCGTCCGACATAAACTCCCCCCAACCCGTCTCGCGGGAAAACTGCGGCCACCAATGTCATCCAGAATGCCTTAAGTATCGATAACCTAAATCTCAGGGCTTGAGATTCAATTGATTAAGCAACGATGACTTCAAAATGTGCGCGTTTAGAGGCGCCAAACCGTCCCTCAAAATTTTCGTATCGAGTTCAAGACTTCCGTTTCTTTTCTCTCAACAGTCCCTCTTGAGCAATGGTCGCCACATGTGAGCCTTGGCGGTCGATCACCCAGCCAAGCGCTAAGCCGCGGGATCCAATCATGCCGAGCGACCGCATATCAAGCAGGAGCCAGTCGTCAGCTTTAACCGGCCGGTGAAACCACACCGCATGATCAAGGCTCGCGCCCATGAACAATTCGTTATGGCGGCCAGGGCCAGCGGCAATGGCGGTTGGATGTCCCGCCTGGATCGCACGCATCGCATTCGAGTCCGTAAGGTAGGCAAGCGCGCAGACATGATCTATTTCTTCGTCTGACAGGGGTTCGGTGAACCGAACCCAAACCTGCGATTCCGGAGGTTTATGCGTATGTGCAATCGTCCGGCTTTCCCGCCCGGGAATCGTATCATCCGTAGACAAATCCTCCGGCTTCGGAATATCCGCAAGACGCGGCGTTTGAATATCCGGGCCCTCTTCTTGCTTCTGAAACGATGCAGACAAATTCAAGATTGCACCCCCGCTTTGCCGAGCGACGACCTGGCGTGTAGAAAAGGAGCGCCCGTTGCGCAAGCGATCCACTTCGTACCGAACCGGCTCATCCGGATTCCCGCCCAAAATAAAATAGGAGTGGAAGGAGTGAACGTAGTGATCTTCGGTGACGGTCAAAGCCGCAGCTTTGAGCGCCTGAGCGACAACGAGACCACCATAGATACGCCCCCAGCTATAGTTTGGACTTTCGCCGACATAAGTGTCGGGACCGTGCTTTTCGAGGAAGAGAATTTTGCCCACGTGAATTCCTTACTATCAGAAGTGTGCCTCCTCATAGCGCTAATCGGACCGCATAGTCAAAAACCGTTCGGCAGCCCTCCACATATCACAAAAAGGGCCCTCACCTTTCGGCAAGGGCCCGTGCAGAAAACGAATTCGGATATGGTCTATGCGGCGCTCAAAATCGTGCACGCAGATAGTCCGGGCGCCCCGTAAACCTGCGTGTAGCCAAGCCGCGGATTGCCGGGAACTTGGCGGTCACCGGCGTCGCCGCGCAGTTGAATAACATTCTCGTAAACTTGACGCAGTCCGGATGCGCCGATCGGTTCACCACACGCCAGGCAGCCGCCATCGGTGTTGATCGGCAATTTGCCGCCAATCTTCGTATCGCCGTCCTGAATCAGTTTCTCCTGATCACCATCCGCACAGAAACCATTCTCGGACATGTGCATGATCTCCGCCCCGGATTCGGTATCCTGGATTTGCGCGATATCGATCTCTTCCGGCCCAATGCCTGCCATTTCGTAAACGGCTTTGGACGCAACCTCTGTTGGCGTGCCACCCCGCTCGACATCTAGGCTGGGCGAAAAGACCTCAAAGGAACCCTGCGGACGGGTGCGTACGCTCGCGCCGCGCATCAAAACGCCCTTGGCGCCCAACTGCTTCATCTTTTCTTCACTGGCGAGGATGAGCGCCGCTCCCCCTTCTGCGGGAGAACAGAACATAAACTTGGTCAGAGGATCGCTGACCATCTGGCTGTTCATGATGGTATCGAGATCGACCGGCTCTCGGCGCCACGCATGGGGCGTCAAAGAGCCGTTCTGGAACGCTTTCTCCGCGACCTTGCCCAGCGTCTCGTCTGAAATACCGTAAAGCTCTTTATACCTCTGAATCTTCATGCCGAAAAACTGAGTGGTCAGCATGAGACCCTGATCACCGTACCATTGGGGCAACCCCGATGCCTTGGGATCCGCATTAAACGCGCCCCTCGGGTGCTTATCGAACCCAACAACGATGCCCATGTCGAACTCTTCTGATTTAATAGACCAATAGCCCGACAAAAGCGCCGAGCCGCCCGTCGCGCACCCGTTCGCAACATTGATAAACTGCATGGTCGACAGCCCCATGATCGGCAGCATCGCATCCGCATTGCCAGCCGCGAGGGAGCCGCCGAAAGCAAACTGCATGTCCTGCCAGTCCGCTCCGGCATCCTTCAAAGCGTCGCGGGCCGCAGCAACGCCCTGCTCAAGTCCGGACAGATCGTGGCGCCCGAAAGGGTGAATGCCCGCACCGATAATGTAAACGTCACGCATGAGACTTCCTCCTGTTCGATCTCTCAACTGTACATTTTGCGATCAAGCAACAGGCTTGAACGCAAACGTTGAAACGTATTTATCCTCATCCCCCAGCTCAAACGGCTCAAGGGCAAGTTCCATCTCCATACCAATTTTTAAGGTCTGGTCCGGATCACCCATGATCCGCGTCTCGACGATCACCTGATCTTCAAGCTCTACATAGCCGACCGCATAGGGTTGAAAGTTCTTGTCATCGCCAGGCCCCCGGTAAGGAGGCGTTTTGGGGCGGAAGCGTTGAACCGTCCAAGACCAAAGCTTGCCCGTTCGTTTGAGAGGCACCACGTCAAAGCGTTCTGCCTCGGCCCCCGAGGGCATCGGGAAAACAATCTTTCCGGTCTCTTTGTTTTTGCCGCCGAGCAGAACCGGAACGCCGTTATCTAAGCGAAAAAGGCCCTCCGCCAAAGGTTCCAGTTTTAGAATTTCTTCTTTGTCCAACAATTCCGCCATCTAAAACTCTCCCGTCCTTTTGGATCCGGCAATATTAAGCCGGGTCTGCGATCTTTAGCATTTGCTTGCCGAAATTCTGCCCCGTAAACAGACGCATAAACGTTTTCGGCGTGTTCTCGAACCCCTCTTGAATATCCTCTTTATACGTCACTTTTCCATCACGTATCCATTCAAGGATCCGTCCGCGGGCAAAGTCAAACTTGTGAACATAATCGGTCAGCAGGAAGCCAGTCATCGAAGCCCGCTTGAAAATCAAATTGAAATAGTTTTCAGGACCCGCCGGCATCCCGCCGGTTTCATACCGCGAGATCCCGCCACAAATGACCACGCGCGCGTTCAAGGAAATATGGCGAAGCGCTTCGTTCAGAATCTTTCCGCCGACATTATCATAGAATACGTCAATAGACTGATTACAATGCGCCTTAAGCTGTTCGCGAACATCGCCGGTTTTATAGTCGATGGCCGCGTCATAGCCTCCCTCGCTCGTCAGCCAAGCGCACTTGTCCGGACCGCCGGCGATCCCAACAGTCTTACATCCCGCGATCTTGGCAAATTGTCCGACCATCGACCCGGTTGCGCCCGCAGCACCGGAGACAACGACCGTATCACCAGGAACCGGCTTGCCCACATCAAACAGGCCAAAAAAGGCCGTCAGACCGGTTGTGCCGAGCGGTCCCATATAGGCCGTCATCAGATCATTATTATCCACTTTCTGAACCGTATCAGCTGCAACAGTGGGATATTCTTCCCAACCCAGCTGACCGAGCACGATGTCCCCCTCGGCCAATTTGTCAGACGACGACTGCACGACTTGACCAAGACCGGTGCCGCGCATCACGTCGCCGATTTCAGTTGGAGCCGCATACCCCCCAATGTTCTCCATCCAGCCTTTTTGGGCGGGATCAAAAGCAAGGTACAACGTTTTGATCAGCACTTCGCCTGGACCCGGATCCCGGCTTTCGCTCTCTTTGAACGTGAAATCAGATTCTTCAACGGCTCGGCCCAGGGGCCGCTCCGCGATAAGCCACTGCCGATTGGGTCTGTTGCTTGCCATGATCTATCCGTTAGCTGTCGTATTTGAGAACGTCGCGTACAGCCTGCGCGATGCGATCCGGATTCGGCAAAAACGCGTCCTCAAGTGTTGGGGCAAAGGGAACCGGCGTATGCGGACAAGTTACTTTTTTGATGGGCGCCTTGACGAACGAGAAGCCCTTGTCTGCGACGATCGAGGAAACATCGCTCGCAAAGCTGCACCGCGGCGGGCTCTCATCGACGACAACAAGTCGCCCGGTATTCTCAACCGATTCCAAAATGATCTCTTCGTCCAGCGGCGAGGTCGTGCGTGGATCCACAACATCACACGTGATGCCTTCCTTTTCGAGCGCATCGGCCGCTGCGGACGCGCGCATAATGTCGCCGCCCACGGCAACGATCGTCACATCGTCCCCTTCGCGAATATACTCGCCTTCGCCAAAAGGAATCGTATACGCCTCATCAGGAACGTCTGCCTGCGTATCATAAAGGATCTTCGACTCAAGAAAGACCACGGGGTCATCGTCGCGGATGGCCTGGGTCAAAAGCCCCTTTGCATCATAGGCATTTGACGGCATGACGACCTTTAGGCCCGGGACCATCGTAAAGAGAGGGTGCAGCGTTTGCGAGTGTTGTGCCCCGGCCCTGAGGCCGCCGCCAATCATGCTGCGAATGACAAGGGGCGTCGTCGCTTTACCACCGAACATGTAGCGAAATTTAGCCGCCTGATTATAGATCTGATCGAAACACACGCCCACAAAGTCGACAAACATGATCTCGGCAACGGGCCGCATGCCCGTCATCGCAGCCCCGTTGGCAGCGCCGATAATCGCTGATTCCGATATGGGTGTATCGATCACACGTTCACCACCAAATTCCGTATGCAAACCGGCGGTGACGCCCATCACCCCGCCCACGGTTCCGGCATTGCCCGAAGCGCCGTTTCCACCCGCAACGTCCTCCCCAAGAACGATCACACGGGCGTCGCGGTTCATTTCCTGGCGGAGCGCTTCGTTTATAGCCTCACGATATGATTTCTTTGGCATCGTCGGGCCCCTAGTAGTTCAAGTAAACATTGGTTTCGAGCGCATCGAGACTTGGGAATGGCGCCGCTAAGGCCGCCTTAACTGCGTCTTCAACTTCTTGCAAAACTTCTTTGTCGAGCTCGTCAAAATCCGATTGCTCGAGCAAGCCGACCTCTAAGACGCGCTCCTTGAAATTGCGAATTCCATCTCGGTTGCGCGTTTCTTCAAGCTCTTCTTTGGTTCGGTAGGCTTGGGGATCTCCGACAAAATGGCCAAGATAGCGCGGGCACTGAGACTCGATCGCATACGGTCCTTCCCCCGCCCGGCCGCGCTCAAGCGCATTCGCCATCGCATCGCGCACGGCGAAAAAGTCCGTACCGTCGACGGTTTCCGCCGGCATGCCGAACGCTCGCGCCCGTTCTGCAATCGACGGAGCCCCCACCGCATAGGAAGACCCGGTAAATTCTCCGTACCCGTTGTTCTCGATCACGAAAACGCAGGGCGCGCCCAGCACGACGGCCATATTCATGGCCTCAAAGCAGGTGCCCTGATTAGACCCGCCATCGCCGGTAAAGGCGACCGCCACCTTTCCGGTCTTATTGAGTTTTTGCGTCAGTGCGGCGCCAACAGCGATGGGCGGAGCTCCGCCGACGATCGCATTGGCGCCGAGCATCCCCTTAGAAAGATCGGCAATATGCATCGAGCCGCCTTTGCCTTCGCACAAACCACCTGATTTCCCGAAGATTTCAAGCATCATGCCCTTCACATCGCATCCCTTGGAGATGCAGTGGCCGTGCCCGCGATGCGTCGAACCGATATAGTCTTCGTCCGTCAAATCATGGCAAATACCGACGCCGGAGGCCTCTTGCCCCAAATACACATGCGCAAAACCTGGAATGTTGCCCGCTGCAAATTCCTTTTCGACGCGCTCTTCAAAACACCGGATGGTGAACATCCGCCGATACGCGCGCTTCAATTCATCTCTGCTTAATTGCATAAAGTACCTCTTCCCGCGGCTCCTCGACGTAAGTTATCCTGGTTGTTCCAATGCTTCACGAAAAAAGTCAAGCCTGATGGAAATCAGGCTATCTTCTGTGGGAGTCTTTGTATAGACAACGAAAACAGTCACTTTTGACGGACCGGATAAGTTCGCGTTAGACTTAAGTCAGCAAGCTCAAAAGCCCCAGTTCAGGGGCCCAATGGGGAAAAGAGACATGAACATTGAACAAGGCAAGTTGAACAAGGACGTCCCTCTCGAGGAGATCAATTTCTTCGACCCGCAATTGCTGCAGGACCCCCATCAGTATTATGAGCGTCTGCGCAACGAGGCGCCGGTCTTCCGCGACCCCAAAAACAACATCGTCTACGTTTCGACCTATGATCTCATCAAACACGTAAATTCTAAACCCACGGTTTTTTCCAACAAGTTCGGCGAACAATTGCGCGCCGGCTCGTCGGAAACCCAGATGCATCCGGAAGAGATCGAAGTCCTGATGACGGGGATCGCCCCCAAGGACACCATGTTGACGGCGGACCCACCGGAACAGACGCGCTACCGCAAGCTAGCGATGAAAGCCTTCACTTATAAGCGTGTGCTCCAGATGGGCGATTACGTGAAGCAAGTGACCAACGAACTGATCGATGCGTTCATCGACGATGGTCACTGTGAGTTCAAGGCCCAGTTCGGCAACTTGCTCCCTCTCACGGTAATCGCAGATGCCCTAGGCGTTCCCCGCGAGGACATGCCGAAATTCAGAACCTGGTCAGACGCCTTCATCGTTCAATTGGGCGGCGTCTCTGATAAGGAGACCCGCGTCGACGCCGCACATAAAATCATCGAATTCCAGAAATACATGGTCGAACGCATTGAGGAAAAGCGCACCAATCCGACCGAAGACATCATCTCCGACCTCGTTCATGCCGACCTGTCCGAAGAAGGCGACGAACGCAAGATGGATCATTCCGAACTGATCTCGATCCTTCAGCAATTGCTGGTCGCCGGCAACGAGACCACCTCCCACTCTTTGACGGCCGGTCTCTATTTCCTCATTCAAAATCCGAAACAGTTGGCCGAAGTCGTTGCCAACCACGACCTGATTCCAAACTTTGTTGAGGAAACGCTCAGATATCTGACGCCCACGAACAATATGTGGCGTGTCGCGACCGAAGACACTCAGATTGGCGACATGCCCGTCAAAACGAACGATCTGATCTTGCTACGCTATGGCTCGGGCAACCGGGACGAAGGCACATTTGCGGATGGCAATGCGTTTGATATTCATCGCAAGAATGCTGAGGAACACTTGGCCTTTGGCGCCGGCATTCACACCTGTATCGGAGCCCAATTGGCGCGCAAGGAAATGAACACGGCCTTCCCGATCATTTTCGACCGGCTCAAGAACATCCGGTTCCAAGACGGCAAGAACACGTTCGAATACGACCCGAACATACTGCTCCGCGGCGTTCTCCAGCTTCATCTGGAGTTCGACAAATAGTGGTGGCACTTTGCCCACAAAAAAGGGGCCGGCATTTATGCCGGCTTTTTTCTTTTGCATCCGAATCCTAAAAGATGCCTGCGCTAAGCCGCCAAGGCCGGCCGCTTCGTCCAATCAAGTCCCCGGCGCAGTAGATCATAGAACACCGGCAGATCCCACGCACACCGTTCAACCGCCGGATAATATTCAAGAGGCGGATTAAGGTCGTACATATCGTAGTGACCGCGGCAATGACCGAGCGTCAAATAGAGAACGGCGCCCTCACCGACGCGGTGGATGTAAAAGACCGGATGACGCTTTTTTTCCCATTGATCTTCAACAAAGCCAGCAGCCTCCCCTTCAAAGCCCACATCCATCAAAACTTCTAAATTGTCGCTATACGTCTCAACGAGATACTTCTCATCAGTCGTTTCGAAGTCTTGCATGCCCTTGGTCAGTTCATGCTCCCGGTCGACCACATGAACCATGTAGGGCTCGATAGGCGGATGCGCTACAAATTGCGAGCCAAGGGTCTCCATAAAGTGAGGCGCCAGTCGGGGGGCGTCCACTCGCCCGTCTTGCAAAAAGCGCAAGATGGAATTTGTTCCATGCAGAGCGTACCACCGCTTTCCGCTCTCAACATACGTGCGCAGAGCTTCCTGCACGTGAAGCGGCGGAACAACATCGCACGTGTACGTGACCAAGAAGTCCGAATCCATAATCGCATCGAGGTTCGTATAGTCTTCAAACACGCGCGTACGGATTCGTTCGTCCTCAGCCAGCAGCTTGAGAACTTCAAGCCGGGCGAAATCAATGTCGTGGTATTTCCCGCCCGCGATAAAGGTGCACTTAATGCGTTTATTGTCGCTCATCGGCTGCCTCCCGGAAATTGCTCACCCAAGTGAATCGGCCGGAGTGCCAACTCCGGCCGACTTCTCGCTCGAGCGATATTTTAGTATTGAACGCGCTTGGTGATACCACCGTCGATGACGACGTTCGTTCCGGTCATGAACTTGCAGGCAGGCGAAGCGATAAAGGCGATTGCATTGGCAACTTCCTCGCCCGTTCCGAACCGGCCCATCGGCACCTGAGACATCGTGCCGTTATAGACATCGGGCATGTTGTTCTTGATGAAGTCCCATGCGCCGCCATCGATAAAGATCGGTCCCGGCGAGACCGTATTCACGCGGATGCCCTTCGGAGCCAGCGCTTGAGAAGCATTGGATGCATAGTTGATCACCGCTGCTTTCATCGAGTTGTATGAACCCGGGCCCATAAAATCTTCGAGAGCAGCCGTTGTCGAAACAGCAACAATCGATCCGCTGTCAGACTTTTCAAGGAAGGGAACGGAGGCCTGAACACCCCGCCAAGTCCCCATAACGTCGAGCTCAAAGTTTGCTTTCCAGGTCTCTTCGTTAGCAGGACCTCCGCCAGCTGATGCGAAAGAAATGAAGATATCGCAACCGCCCAGATCGTTGGCGGCCGACGTGATCCAGCCGGTCAGCGCTTCACCATTTGCCATATCAACGGCTTCACCAATCGCTTTGACGCCTTTTCCCGCCAAGGATGTGACCGCGTCATCTACGCCTTCTTTTCCGCGAGCACACACGGCCACGTCGCAGCCTTCGGCCGCGAGGACTTCTGCGGTGGCCCGTCCAATCCCGCGGCTTGCTCCAGCCAGAACCGCTTTCAATCCTTTTAACCCTAAATCCATGGGGACCTCCTCGTCTCTTTTAAGTGGATTTGATCTACCGTAAAAACCGGATAGTGTGATGGTTTGACGTACACAAAAAAGTGTGAGTAGGTCGAGTCAAAACTTGATTCAATTGGGCTGGCAGTGTTGACACTAGAGAGGCCAACCTGGAGTTGAACGAAGATTGGCGGCGAGCGCTGAGGTCAGTCCAACGGAGTGACCGAAGCAAATTTCGGAACTCAAATTCATGGCAACAGATGCCCCCCCTGTAGCGAGCAGCGAAAAGCGCCAAAGGCGCGCGGCAAGCGTTCTTGAGCAGCTGCAACCTGCTTGGATCCCAAATGACGATGTCAATTGGCAGCAGCAGAAGAGCGCCCAAACACGGATCACGATTTTGGAAGCGGCCATCAAGTGTCTCGCGGTGTCGGGATATTCCAGCACCACCACCCAAGGAGTAGCGAAGGAAGCCGGCATCTCGCGTGGCGCTATGCTGCACCACTATTCGACCAAACAAGAGCTCGTCGAACAAGTCATCGAATACACATTCTACAAGCGCCTCAAGAACAATATTGAGGACTTCAGTAAGCTGACGGACGTTGAACGCGTCTCGGAGATGCAGGGTGTAGAAGTCCTCTGGGAGAGCTATTTTACACCCGAGTTTCAGGCCTACATAGAACTTGCGATGGCCGCCCGCACTGATGAATCGCTGCGCGACGTCTTCCGATCGAAAGAACAAGTGTTCGACAAGATCAACCGGGAGTCCATCAGACAAATCTTTCCGGAGTGGAAAGAAAAACTCAAAGAGGTTGCGGTCGCCAACGACATCTTGACATCGACATTACTGGGACTCCACATCTACCAGTACATTTCACCCGATCAGCCGCGCGCACAAGTCGTTCGTAAACTGATTTCTAGAGTGTTGGTGATGTTGCGCGAAGACCAGATCGATCCGTTTTCTCTTTAAGGAGATCAAGCCAAGTCGTTCGCGTTCGATTCTTAAGAAGCCATATTTGAGTGCAATGTTTCAAAGACCTTGCCAGCGGTCTCGAGATGCGGCATATGCCCAGCTTCATCAATCCACACGACCTTGGCGTTCTGGGGAATTTGCAACTCATCGGGTGCCCCGACGATCTTGTCTTGGTGAGACGCGATCACAACGGTTGGAACAGTCAGAGCAGCAAGCGCGGTACCCGTACTTTCAAATGCACCCGAACCTGTCATACGGTCCTTGATCTTCGTCAGCGCCTCTTTTGCTCCATCCAAGCGTTTGGCGCGGACGAGTTCTTCCAAAAGGTCCTTGGTCACAAGCTTTGCGTCTGCAAAAAGGAGCTCCGCCCACGGACGCAAATCCCGGGCGCGGCGCGCTTCGATAAATCCATTCAAATAATCCGCGTTTAGCGCACCGCCCGGCATCCCGGCCGGACACACCAAATTGAGAGAAGCCAACCGGCCCTCCAATCGGCTCGCCAAAGAGAGGACAACCGCACCCCCTAACGAGTGTCCGGCCAAATGAAACGTGTTTAGCTTTAGCGCGTCGATGGCGCCCAACACGCCGGCACCTAATTCCGCCAGATCCCCACTCTCGACTGACTTGTCCGACTGCCCGTGCCCCAGAAGCTCGATGGAATAGACTGGACGTTCTCCGGCAAATTTGTCCATCAGCAACAGCCAATTGTTCAGATCACCGCCAAACCCATGCACAAATACGACAGGATCCCCATCCATTTCGGTAGCCAGACTAGCGACCCGGATCGGCTTACCGGCAACCTCAACGACCTCAATGGCGGCGCCCGCCTGCTCATCAGAGGCCTCTTCCGGCACGAAATTGGCGTTGAAGTCTTCCACAAAAGCGTCGACATCTCCGTCGGACGCCCCATCCCCGGCAAGCACTCCGATAAGGGCTCCCACCGGCAAGGTCTCTCCAGGTTGCGCAACGATGCGGCGCAAAGTGCCTGGCTCCGGCGCTTCAAAAACATTCGTGATTTTAGAGGTTTCAATATCCACCAAATCAGCCCCTTCGGAGATCGCATCACCTTCCTTGACCCACCATTCGACGATCTTTCCTTCGTCCATCGACAAGCCCCATTTGGGCATTTTGAGGGGGGTGATTGAGGACATTGTTGAGCTCCTGGACCTTGGTTGGATCAGCACCTACGAGTGAGGTAAGGCACCTTAAACAATTCGCTCAAATTGGGAATAGAGCGGGTAATCGCGTGAGGGGATAGCACGCAAACACAAAAACCGTCAATTTTGATTGTTATTGTTGACGCAAGCGCCATATCAGCGCAAAGTCGATGAAACGGTGGCATGCCGAGACCGTCGCCGCCGTTACCAACAAGAAGATTTGGGAGTGGGGCCTGGTGCCATATGGCGACCCAAAAAAACCAATCAGCGAGCCTCGTCAGAAAAGGGGACGAGGCCCGAATGCGGTTGCTCCCATTCTAACTGAAAAAATCGGCGCGAGGCGTTCCGGTGTCGTCATAGACCGGCTCCTGTTTATCGCATCGATATTTCGAAACCTCGGCACCCCGGAGCTCAAACTTTGCAAGGTGATCGCGCATATCGGAATAGTGGGGGTTTTTGTTGAAATGCTCATTGAGCGCCTCTTCGCCCGTCCATTCTTCAAAGACGTGGATACGGCCTTCGACCTCCGGATCGGCGCACCAGGAATAAGCCAGGCAGCCGGGCTGTGTCAGAGCGCCGTCGATGAAGGGTTTGGCGGATTTGAGGGCCTCTTCCCGCCGGGCCGGATCGATATCAATAGTACCTGCAATAACTATTTTCATGGGGGTTCCTCCTTGGTAAGCAAAGACTTTGGATAGCACTAAGGACAGATTGTTGGGAAAGTAAAGAGGCGAACTGAATCTAAAACCACTTTAGGCAGCGCCTGAGACCGATCTGACGGACGTATAGGCATACCTAGAGAGGCGTTCAACGAGTATGGGTATATTCTGCGGTCTTATAGGAAGAACCGCACACGGAATTAAAGCAATAGCAAGAATGAGACTGACGGAAAGGACCTGAATATGAACAAGCCGCAGCTAGACTTCGATAAGAATGCCCGCTTCGACGGCACGTCTTATCAGGACATCCTCGACATAGACACGAAAGAAGTGCCCGAGAGTTTGCGCGCACAAGAGGCGCCCTATCTGGGCAGCGAGCCGGTTCCTGCCAGCCATTACACCAGTGAGGAACGCTTTAAAGCGGAAATCGAAAAGATGTGGATGCGCGTCTGGCAAATGGCGTGCCGCGAAGAGGAGATCCCCAATGTCGGCGATCATATTGTCTACGACAATGTCGGAAAGTCCGTGATCGTCGTCCGTTCAGCGCCTGATACAATCTCTGCGTTCTACAATGTGTGCCTCCACCGCGGGCGCAAACTTGTAACCGACCGAGGATGCAAAAATCAGTTCCGTTGCCCCTTCCATGGCTTCACATGGAATATTGATGGATCGTTCAAAGAACACCCCTTCCCGTGGGACTTCCAGCACTTGAGCGACGAAGAACTGCAGCTGCCGCAAGTAAAAGTCGAAACCTGGGGAGGCTTCGTTTTCATCAACTTCGATCAAAACGCCAAGCCCCTCATGGACACGATCGGTCCGCTTGATGATCACTTTCAACGTTGGAACCAGGAAGAAAGATATATCCAAGTGCATGTCGCCAAAGTGGTGAAGTGTAACTGGAAAGCATTGTCCGAAGCGTTTATGGAGTCGCACCACACGATCGACACGCACCCCCAGATCATGCCTTACCTGGCATGTGTGAACTCGCAATATGATATGTTCTCGGACTATATTACACGGCAGATCTCCGCAACGGGCGTACCAAGCCCGCACCTGGATAAGGATAAGGTGACCGAGCAAATGGTCATCGATTCCATGTTCGGGCAAGCGGGGCGCACCGCGAGCGACGACAAAATCGAAGTGCCCGATGGCATGACGGCCAGAGCCTTTGGTGCTGAGGTCGTGCGTCAGACCATGGCCGCTCAAGACGGCCGCGACTACAGCGAGTATTCCGATGCGGAGATGCTGGACGCGATTCTCTACAACGTGTTTCCCAATCTTTCAGTTTGGGGCGGCGCAGCGGCGAATTTGATCTATCGTTGGCGCCCCAACGGACTGGACGTAAACAGCGGCATTATGGACGTCTATCGGTTAGCCCCTGTCCCCAAAGATGGTCCCCGGCCGAAACCTGCAACTGTCCATTGGCTGACCGACGAGGAAAACTGGACGGACGCAGAAGAACTGGCGGGATTGGCCGATATCTTTGAGCAAGACATGGGCAACCTGCCCTTTGTTCAAGAGGGCCTTATCGCCTCTGGAAACAATCAAGTGCAGTTTGCGAATTATCAGGAGATGCGCATTCGCCAGCATCACATCATGATCCAAAAATATATCGATGATGAGATCTAGGAGCGCGCTACCGCGCTTCGCGAGAAACTAAGACCGGCCGGCCCGCGCGTTGTGTCTGGGCCGGCTAATCGCTAATCAAACCATCTGGGTAGGGAGAGAGCCGGTGGGTCAACCAAATCCATTTCGATTTTCCGTTCAATGCTTCAACACAACGTCCGCGCAGGCATGGCGCGACACGGTTCGTAAGGCAGAAGATTTAGGCTATTCCGCCTTTCATCTGGCCGACCACTATATGGGCCCAGGGCCCGCCCTGGAGGCCGCAGCGCATCCAGTCCAGGATGTGGCGGCAGTTCCGGCTATGGCCATGGCGGCGGAAGCCAGCAAGACAATCAAGATTGGTTGCCGCGTGTTTTGCACAGGCTATCGTCCCCCCGCTGTTCTTGTCAAAGAGGCGATGACACTCGACTTCCTGTCTGAGGGCAGGTTAGAGTTAGGTCTCGGCGCAGGATGGATAACATCTGAATACGAAGCAATGGGGATTCCGTTCGATCCCCCCGGCAAGCGTATTCAATTGCTGGAAGAAACAATCAAACTGGCCAAACAGGGGATTAAGTCCGAGCAACTCGATGTGGACGGCGACTTTGTTCACGTTAAAGGCTACCAATCCGTGCCCAAACCGGTGAATGCGAACGTGCCGATCATGATCGGAGGAGGCGCACCCCGCATACTGAAACTGGCCGGCCGCGAGGCGGACATCGTCAGCATTAATTTCAACAATCGTGCGGGCATGATCGGACCTGACGGCGTCGGGACATCCACGCATGATGAGACAATGCAGAAGATCGGCTGGATCAAAGAAGGTGCGGGCGAACGGTTTGATGATATTGAACTAGAAATCGGTGCCTACTTCACCTTTGTAACCGACGCCGCAGAGGCAACCGCAGAACAGTTCGGTCAAATGTTTGGTCTGTCCAAAGAGGAAATGCTGCGCCACCCCCACGCCCTGTTCGGGACAACCGATGCCATTGCCGACGAACTGCAAAAGCGCCGGGAAGAATTCGGCATCAGTTATGTTTGTGTGCCGAACGATGTTGCAGAGGCATTCGCGCCGGTTGTGGCCAAGCTTCAAGGCACGTAGATGGTTGCACGGTTTGAAGGAAAAGTCGCCGTCGTCACCGGCGGCGCCAGCGGGATCGGAAAAGCCGCGGCCGAGATTTTTGCGCGGGAGGGCGCGCGCGTAGCCCTCGCCGACATCAACGACAATGCGGGTCGAGGTGTCGCAGACGCTCTTGGCGCGGACACATGCTTTTATCAGCATTGCGATGTAAGCAGCGAAGATCAGATCAAGGATCTCATCGGCCAAACAGTTGATAACTTCGGTCGGCTGGATATCTTGTTCAACAATGCAGGTGTCCCCTCGGGCGGGAAAGAAACGCCTGATCTCTCCTCTGATGACTGGCACCGGGTGGTGGCAATCAATCTCAATTCGGTTTTCTACGCCTCCAAAGCCGCCATTCCCGAGATGAAAAAAGGGGCTGGCGGCGTCATCATCAACACGGCCTCTACATCCGGAATCCGCGCCGACGCTGGTTTCAACGCCTATAACGCAACCAAAGCCGCGGTCATCAACTATACCCGTACTTTGGCGATCGATCATGGCAAAGACAACATTCGCGCGAATGCGGTGTGCCCCGGCCCGACCCTAACACCGATGGCCGAAGGCGTTCTCGCAACGCCGGAAATGGAGAAGATTTGGTTTCCCGTGATCCCTCTGCGGCGGTATGGCAAACCGGAAGACATTGCCAACACCGTTGCATTCTTAGCTTCTGACGAAGCGGCCTTCATCACAGGCCAATTCTTGACCGTCGATGGAGGCGTAACCTGTCAAACAGGCCACCCCAATTTGATGGCATTCACGTAAGGGCAAACCCCAACCGAAACTACGCAAACTGCGCCGCCGCGGTCCGCAACCGCGCGAATTTTCGCAGACTCATTTACGCACCTGTAGCAATTGAGAATTAAACTACTAAGTGATCACATTCGAGTGGTTTGCCGACAACAATGGTGGTCCAACATCTTTCGGCAACGTACACTCTTTGTAGGCGACCAATACACAAACGACCTTTTCGCACAGAACCCACCCCTGGTGGGACAACGAGACCAAGGTCAAGCAGGGTTGAACGATGATCAAACAGCTTCTCTTGAGTATAGTTTTGGCTTTTGGATCGGCCGGCTTCGCGCATCAAGCAGCCGCCCATTGCCAGATCCCGTGTGGCATCTACGATGACAAGCGGCAATTTGATGAGATGCGCGAGCATGTGCAGACAATCGAAAAGTCCATGGAAGAGATCATCCGCTTGAGCGGCGTAACCCCGTTGGACATTCACTCCATTAGCCGTTGGACAGCGAACAAAGAAACCCACGCTCAAAAGATCCAATTGACGGTATCGGAATACTTCATGACTCAGCGCGTCGTCGTCGCCGATCCGATTAGCGTGACCCAACATGGCGCTTATCAAAAGAGCTTGTCATTACTCCACCAAATCCTCGTGGCGGCGATGAAGTCCAAACAGACAACAGATGCGGTTCATGTGGAAGAGTTGAACAAGCTCATCGACGAATACGAAGAGCACTATTTTAAGGACCACGGCCACACGCCCCAATAGTGCTCTGTTACCGCCTCATCTGAAACGGTCTCAGAAGCAACTCGGTGAGAGGCAAATCGGTTTTGTCCTCCACGCCGATCCGCATATCAAGCTGACGCGGACTGGCACTGCGTGTGCCGAAGAGGCGATCCCAAAAGCTAAACGTTGTCCCGTAGTTTGAATCGGTGTCCGCATGAACCGCATGGTGATGAACCCAGTGGATGGACGGGGTAATGATCAAACGCGACAACCCCGCCTCAATTTTATTCGGGAGCCGGATGTTTGAGTGATGAAACAACGTCGCGATGAGCACGATTGTCTCAAACACAAGCACGGTGAAAAGATCGATGCCCATGAGAAAAACAAAAAGACCCCGCGCCACTGCTGATAAAAGGATCTCTCCAAAGTGGAACCTGATCGCGCTCGTACTATCCAAGAACTCGTCCAAATGATGGATCTCGTGAAACCGCCAAAGCAGCGGGACTTCGTGATTGAGGCGGTGCCAAAAGTACAAATAGAGATCTAAAAGGATGAGATCGAACAAAAGGACCGCCGGCCCGGACATCCATTCCGGCCGCCAGTTCAGCGCATGCGCCGCAGCAAAAGCGGAGATCGGCAAGATAATCAGCGGCGACATGAGCGCGTTCAAAACCCACAGCAGACCGTTCTTGATCACACGGTTAGAATCCGGCCGGCGCGCCGCAGCCCACACGCGTTCCGCCAAAAAGATAGCGATAAAGAAAGCGGCCACCACACCCGATTTGAGGGCGAGAAGACCTTCGGAAGTGGTTACATCTACGAAGTTCACACCAAGTCCTGAGATCACTTAAACCAAATCTCGATCTCCGCCGTGTCTTCCTCAAAGCGCGCCGCATGGCGCACATGCCGGTCCACGTGATACCAGTCCCCAACCCCGTATTCGGTCTCAACGCCATCCAAGATCAGCACCAACCGCCCCTTTGTGATGACGCCGTAATTCTCTGTATCATGATCATGCTCTTCAATCACCGTCCCGGCAGGATAGCTGGCAAAATAGACATCCGCCTGTTCGTTTTCCACCCGGCGAGCTACAAAGCGTTCGGTAAATGAAGACAGTTCCAGGAGCTTGTCCGGAAAGAAATGGGGATTGGACATCTGTCGACCTATCTGATCTTTCAAATTTGCACGATGGACTCACTTATCGTTCGTGCACGCCTCTCAAAGACTTCTTTGGTTTCGCCGTCATCGGTCGCGCACACCAAATAACCGCCACCCTCACCCACAACCCGTTCGACGTGCGGCCACATGAGATAGGGATGCTTCGCTTCCTTCCACTGACTGGAGATCGCGGGGTCCATCCGCCGCACACCACCATATTTTTCAGGCCGCGCCCGCGCGGCATCCCAAATATCCGTATTCAGAAGACCGGGGCACAATATTGTGGTTCCGATACCATCCTTGGCAAGTTCACCTCTGAGCGCCTCCGCCGCAGCAAGCGTCGCGTGCTTGGTCATGGCGTAAAGGGGAAAGTCTCCTTCCGGTTCGCGCAGGGCCGCTGACGATGCTGTTACGCCGACATGACGGGGCTCGCCCGCCTCCTCCATCAACGGACAAAAGAGTTGCGCCGTCCAGATCACACCCAGCAGATTTACATTGACGCCCCACTCCACGGCGTTCTGGCGCCCTTTGATGACGGGAGAACCAACACCAACGCCCGCATTAATCCAAAGGAGGCTGAGTTTTTCACCCCGGCTCACCAACGTCTCCGCCGCTTTTTCAGTCGCCGCCCGATCGCTGACATCGAACGCAAGTGGAAACGCGCCCTCGCCGATTTCCTCTGCCACGCGCGCGGCCGCGTCTTCGCGGATGTCTTGGACGCAAACGCGCATGCCGGCCCCCGCGAAACCTTTGGCAAGCATTTCTCCAATCCCGTCACCCGCACCGGTGACCAGGGCCAGCTTGCCGCTGTATGCTGAGAGTCCAGCCATCTCACGTCCCTCTCATGGATTCATTGCAAACAACTGACATTTATCATGATTGCCTGCCTGTCTCTAGAGCACTAAGTTCTCTTAAACGGGAACGTGATCATGAACGCCAAAATCATCAATATACGCAAGTCCGAATGGAGTAAGGGAAAGAACGATCGCGGCGAAGACTGGGCCCATATCGATCTCAGCGGCGAACAACTGGGCGTCCGTATCGAAGAATTGCCGCCTGGCTCAAGTTCAAGCGAGCACCACTATCATACGCATGAGGAGGAACATGTCTTGGTGATGGAGGGGGAGGCAACCCTCTTCCTTGGAGACGATGAGATTGACCTCAAATCAGGCGACCATGTTTGGTTTGCCGCAGGAGACGATACACCTCATCATTTGGAGAATCGCTCCACCGAGAAACTAACCTACCTCGTATTTGGCGAACGGAAAGAGGGTGATGTCGTGCTGTACCCAAATCGGAACGTTGCGCTCGTGAAGAGCTTGGGAAACAAATTGCTTCCATACAGAGAAGATTCTGAGTCCAATAGCTAATTGTTGACGCCGATATCGGCTTTACGGTGGAAGAACTCGACGCGTTTCAATCCGGCGAGAGCGCCCCAACCGAGCGCGAAGAACCACACTCAAACGAAGCGGCTTAGATAGCGATCCGGTCCGAGGATGGAGCCTGGGTATCAGGCACCCACTTTTCCAAGACGTTCGCGAGGCTCTGCTTGTCGAGAGGTTTCGACAAATAGTCGTCCATTCCGGCCTCAATGAACCTTTCCCGATCCCCAGCCATGGCATGGGCCGTGAGCGCTATGATCGGTGTGCGATCTTTCCCAGTCTCCAATTCAAAGGCACGAATCAAGGCTGTCGCTTGCATGCCGTCCATCAACGGCATGGAGATGTCCATCAGCACGATGTCGAAACTCTCCGCTTTGTAAAGGGCGACCACCTCTTCACCATTCTCGGCAATGGTCATCGCAAACGCAGATGTATCGATCAGCGCCTGAAGCACCTTCTGGTTAATCAGGTTGTCTTCTGCGATAAGGATACGCGGGACAGTCACAGACTGATCTCTCAATTCCAAGTCACCAGCACAGCCACTTTGGCGGCAGATGGAACAATACCGGGTGATCGGTAAAAATATCGCGAATCTGATCGTCGACACCCCGCCTTAACGTCGGATTTTTCCACTTTTCTGAAGAAAATCGTACGAGCCCAACGCAAAAAAATGCCCGGTTCACTTCAGGCAAACCGGGCTTCACTCAAATAATAGAGTTGCATCTACCTTATTGGGTCAGTGCATTAATGACGTCCTCAAGCGCGTTTTGAGCTTTCGCTTTCATTTCATCGTCCGTTGCATCTTGTATCGGATGCTCGACGAAAACGCAGCGGGCGTCTTTCATTCCCAAAGCTGAGGCCTGTGTATTCGCAGCCTCGACAAATTCCGTTGAAGCAACGGACACTGCGGGAACACCCTGAATTTCAAACCAAACCGTGTCATGCAAACTGCATGTAGTGCAGGACCCTCAATCGGCGAGAGCCTCAACGACGTAGTCGCATTCGCCCTTGATGGCGTGCCGAACGTCATCGGGCGCCGGCTTGGTAAATGTTGGCTTAAAGAATCTCTTAACCTGGACGTCTGGAAGCTGCTCCTTCATGAGTCCTTCTAAGGCATCCAAAAACACATCGCCACGCGGCTTACGGATATCCATCAAGCCCACCACGCCGGAAATCGATCCGGTCCGCGGTGTCACTTGACGCTCAACGGGGACCCGCTCGTCTGTCGGATCAAGAATTGTCGTCATAGTGCCACTCCTTTTTGAACAGTCACATTTTGACAGAGATCAGCCAAAAGGCAAATCCCGCGATTTAGAATTCGATCTTCCTCGACACGGACACAGAGCCGATCTCGCCCGTGGCCCAGCCATGGAACGCGCCCGAGAATTTACCCGCATCAGAACCCGCCACCACAATATGAATGTAGTCCTCGCTGGCGAATTTAGGGACCAGCGCTTCCAACTTGTCTGTGGGCATCTCAGCGGCCCGCGCCTTTTTGAGACCGGAGCCCGACACGTCGTCTTCTACCATTTCCTTTAAAGGTCGCGACGTAACCTCTTGAATACGTTGCCTTAAACGCGCCTTGGGATAGTCGCCGCCGGCCGACATGAGGGTGTCGACATGCTCCGGACACACCACGAGGAGCGTGTCGATAGGTGCCATATGGATTTTCGGCAGAAAGGCGCTCTCCAACCCCAAACCGAGCGAACCTGCGAGCTGGTCGGGCGTCCTCGACTCTTGGTCCACGATCAATGTGGGACCGCTGGTCATGGCGAAGATCGTAATCACCGAGTCGTCCTTCTCGAACCCACGCTCTACATGGAGAGGCTCCCAAGGGCTTCGTTCCTCCCACTCCGCAAAGCACATTGTGAACTTGTTCGCATTGCCGAGCGTGGAGCGGTCCGTCCCCCCCGGTTTTGAGCCTCCGACATTGCGGGTAAGCAATCTCAGCGCACGCCCAATCGTAGCGTTGGCCCGGTTGCCATGCCCCAACGCGCCCAATTGCATGTTCATACCGATTTTGTGGCGGATGGGACCGTTCACAACCATCACCGGAGACGCGCCCATCGTCGTGGCCATCACCCCATGGATGTTAAACTCATCCGTACACACCGCCTCAACGGCGGCAATGAGAATCGGCATGTATTCCGGTTTACATCCCGCCATGACGGCATTGATCGCGACTTTCTCTATCGTGACATCCCCCATGTTCGGCGGCATGTGCGCGATCACGTCTTGGCTGCCGCGGGGCGAGCCGTCCAGCATCCGCATCACACGCTCTGGGATCGGCGGCACCAAAGGAAGACCATCCGAAAACCCCTGATCGAACATAAACTCGAACACGTCGTCGGAGGGCGCAATCTCGATCTTCCGGGCGCGAATTGGACTATTCTCCGCCTCTGCGCGTAATTTGTCTGCAATGAGAGGATCAACCGACTTTGAGCCGCAACCGGGTCTCCACTCGGGCAGCGCCGCCCAGTCGGCCCCGCTGGGATCTACGCTCAATGCCTCGCAGATCGTTCGTTCGAGCGCTTGCCAGTCATCACGTACAAAACCAATGACCGGCTCAGCCGCTTTACCCTCCCCATCACACCAAAAGGCCGTCGGCACAGTTTCAATGTCCCAGTCAAATGAGACTTTGCAGGCGGAGTCATCAAGTATGCAAACCCCAAGACCGTGGCGCTCAATCAGGATGTCGTTGCCCTCTTTTGTCTGGCCAAGGACAAGTATGTCTGCCGATCCATTCCACTTTCGATGAAACGCATCCAACACCGGCATGACAAGATTGCAGGTCGGACAATCTTCTTTCACGAAGCAAACAAGGGCGGGACGACCGGTCGGAAATGAGATCTCGTTGCCGGATCCATCCACCAAAGTGAAGGAGGACATTACATCGGCCATAGATGGAACCTTCTGAGCGTGAGTCGTGAGTTAAGAGCCCAAAGTATGCACAGCCGAAGCAAACGAATTCAAGCCAAGATCTTCCCGCATTTCTTCGGTTGCGTCTCGCGCATAGTCGTCGAGCGGGATGCCGGTCCCGTCGGCGATCCTAACCATCCGCTCGAAATTGCCGACAACACCGGCCGCATCGACAAACTCTTCCGGCGATGCCACAGACAAGAGAGCCGTTCGGGCGGCGGTCAGCTCTTCCTCCGACCCCGCCACGACCGCGTCGGCGAATGCAACCAACTCTTTGGACGCGGGCATCCGGGTGTCGACAGCATCTACCCCTTGGACGACCCCATCCAATTCAACTTCTTCACCGAGGGACTGACTGCTCGCACGGAGCAGCATGGCGTGGGCGGTCGTTCAGTAGAAACAGTCGTTCAGCGCCGACACCCTCCCGGCAAGCAACTCGATCTGCGGTCTCGAGAGGGAACGGCCTTCCGTCACGTGGCCGAATTGTGCAGACGGAATGTATTGCGCATTGCTAAGAACGAACCATTCGTACACGGCATTGGGAACGAGGGTCAACGCGCGCGCAACATTCGGAACGCCGCGGCCCGGGGTGAAGTCCTGATCTTCGGTCATGAACGCATCCGCAGGCACCATGGGAACATAGGCCTCCGCTTCGACCATGTTTTCGGGACGAATCCGCGTCGGCGTTCCATCAACCACCGACGGCAAGGTGTGCAAAGGCACGCCCAGCCCGCGGCAGGTCTGATCCATACTGCGCATGACGACCACTACGCCCAGCGCTTCCACGTAATGAGCGTCGCTCAATCCCGCGTCCGCAAGATCGTCAATGGCTTTCTTAGTGATCCGCGTGACATCAGTCACAGCCATATGGACAAGGTCGATAATTGGATAGGGCAAAACGCCCGCCGTCCCGGGTGCGAGTGTATGTTCACCTTTAAATGTATACGGACTAAGCGCCTTTTTCCGTTCAGCACAATAGGGGCATATGTTCGCCGCGCGCGACTCGGCAGCAATCGCCAGTCTTTCCGCCCCAGTCCACCACGTTCCCGCACGGCGCAAGCGGGAGAGAACAAAACCATGGGCGTCGGCGAGATCTGAGCGAACGGGCACCGGGCACCCGGCGAAATCGCCGACAACGGAGTCCAGAACGTCTCGATCAGTCTCGTTTGACAACGCCTTCGAAGACATCGTGTCCCTCTTATTCCTTTAAAGCGGAACGGACCGCCTTGAGCACCCGTTTCGCATCTGACCGCACGCGGTAATCGCCGGATTGATCAATCCAGCGGATTGTGCCCGCCCCATCGATCAAGATCGTAGTAGGAACCGCCAAAGGACGTCGCATGCCACGATCATCATTCGGATCGCCTGCAAACCCTTTGGGGTGTCTGACCCCGTAAAGATCGATCACCTTGAGCTCGGGATCGGCGATTTGATAGATCGAAATCCCATGCTCATTCCGTACACGGTCCGCTTGCTCCACCGTATTCGGGCTGACGGCTGCCAGCTTGACGCCCATCTTATTGAATTCGGGTTTCATGTCCTGCCAACGCCGCAACTCGGCGATGCAATACGGTCACCAATGCCCGCGGTAAAACTTGAGCAAGAGCGCGTCCCCCCCGCCGGGCTCGAATGCAAACTGAACGCCATCCCAATCCTCAGCTTGAAAAGCAGGCGCCTTTTCACCGACATTCACACCAATACTGGCGGGCACGCCGCCCTGCGAGAACAGGAAAAGAACAAAACTGCCCGCAAGAACGGTCAATCCGGCCAGCACATATCCGAGAATGCCTGGCGAGAGGAAAAAGGACCAAACGGCAAGGGCAACGCCGGTAAACACGAGGACCTCGCTCAGCCAGGGACGGCTGCCAAACCCCTTCTTGGCCACCATGATTCTACGGAAATAGAGAATCATGCGCCCGAAAACGAAGACAAGGGCGACGGGAATGACGAACCAAGGGTCCTGTAAAAGGGCGGTCATGTACTCCATAGTCCAAGAGCCTACCCGCGAAAATGAACCAAACGCAAGCCATGCTGGCGGAGACGGATGGGAATCGAACCCACCACACGCATTGGCTGCGTGTCACTGGTTTTGAAGACCAGGGAAGCCACCAGACTCCATTCGCCTCCGGTACGCACATGAACGCGTCACGGATACGTGAACGCCCCTCTATTGTGAACCATACACGTTGGACTATCCAGGGGGCATTGGGTAGAAAACGAACACCATGAATTCTAGGAAAGAGAAGGATGACGACGGAACCAAAGGTTCGGCTCACCCAATATGCTGCCTCCGCTGGTTGAGCGGGCAAGTTAGGGCCTGAACACCTGTCGCAAGTTTTGCGGCCGTTGAAAGATATATTTCCGCAAGCTGACTTCCCGGACGTCCTCAGAGGATTGAGTTCACCGGACGATGCAGCTGTGCTTAGGATGGGCGACGGCCAAGCGCTGGTGGCCACGACAGACTTCTTTGCGCCTGTGGTTGACGACCCCTATTGGTTTGGCGCCATCGCCGCAGCCAATGCTCTGTCGGATATTTACGCCATGGGCGGTCAGCCCACGCTCGCCCTCAACCTGGCGGGTTTTCCCAAAACTCTGGACATGCAGATCCTCAATGACATTTTACGGGGCGGGGCGGAAAAAGTACGCGAAGCCGGCGCAGTCATCGCGGGTGGCCACTCCACCTACGATGACGAGCCCAAATATGGGTTGGCGGTGATCGGCATGGTGGCCGAGGACAAGATCTTCACGAACGGCGGCGCGCGACCGGGGGATACACTCTTCCTCACCAAACCGATCGGCACAGGAATTATCACCACGGCATTGAAGCAAGGAAAACTGGCCGAGGAAGAGGCCCAACCCGCGGTCGAGAGCATGGCCCGTCTCAACGGCGGCGCGGCCAGGATTTTGCGGGAATCCCCCGAAAACACCGTACACGCCGTAACGGACATCACGGGATTCTCTTTAATGGGGCATGGCCGGGAAATGGCTGAACAGTCGGGCGTATCCCTTCGGATCGAATTTTCCAAGATCCCCTTGTTGCCCCATTCCCAAGAGCTTGCCGAACAAGGTGTCGCGCCGGGCGGCGCCGACCGGAACAAAGACTATTACGGCCAATGGGTCCATCGTGCTTCGTCCCTGCCGGATTGGTCGGACTTAGCGCTTTATGACCCTCAAACATCCGGCGGTCTGTTGATTGCGGTCGCGGCCGATCACGCAGCTGACTTATTGAATGAATTCACCGATGCTGACGAACCGGTATGGGAGATTGGACGGGTTCAGTCGGCCAAACCCGGAAGAATTGAGGTTAATTGAGCCCTTTTCTCCCGGCAATCTGGCGTTAAAATGCCCTCTCGAGCAAGAATAGGGCAAAACATGGATTCCAGCCTTTTTCGCAAGATCCCGCAGATTGAGCAGCTCATGCAGCAGCCTGAAATCGCTGCATGTGAATTGGCGTGGTCCCGCTCCGAGACCATCGATGCTCTGCGTGCGATTCTTGGCGAAGTGCGCGACGAGTTGCGGAGCGGGGAGCCGCTCCCCGACTTTGCCTCTGCTGCATTTGCTGAGAGAGTGCGAACAGCCCTGGAAAAGATGAGGGAACCGAGCCTCAAGCCACTCATAAACGCCACAGGCATTGTCATTCACACAAACCTTGGCCGCGCGCCGCTGGCACCGGCAGCATTGGACGCAATCAAGTCAACGGCGGCAGGCTACACCAACATCGAGTACACGCTTGAGACAGGGAAGCGCGGGTCCCGCTATGATCATACGCGAGACCTCCTCTGTGAACTGACGGGTGCCGAAGACGCCATCGTCGTCAACAATTGCGCCGCGGCGGTGACGTTGTGCCTCGCCACGTTTGCGAAAGACAAAGAGGTGATCGTTTCCCGGGGGGAACTTATAGAAATCGGCGGCTCGTTCAGAGTTCCCGACATTATCGCTCAAAACGGAGCCGTCCTTAAAGAAGTCGGGACCACCAACAAAACAAAGCTTTCCGACTACGAACAAGCGATATCCGAAAACACGGCCGTCTTACTGAAAACCCACACCAGCAACTACAAGATCATAGGCTTTACGGCAAAACCGGCCCTGCAGGAGCTGGCATCTCTCGCAGAAGATCACGACCTCATCCTGATCGAAGACTTAGGCAGCGGAACTCTTCTTGATCTTTCAGAATACGGAATTGGCGACGAACCCACAGTCAAGCAAAGGATCTCCGAAGGGGCCCACCTCCTCACTTTTTCAGGCGACAAGCTTTTGGGGGGTCCCCAGTGCGGTATCATCACGGGACGCAAAGACCTGATCGCCCAGCTCAAGACCAATCCCCTTTTGCGAGCGATGCGAATAGACAAGCTGTCGCTCGCCGCCCTTGAAGCGACATTGCGCCTGTACAAACCTCCTTTCGCGCCGGAGCAGGAAATCCCCGTGCTGCGCATGCTGACGGCCACCCTTGAAGACCTGGAGCAAAAGGCCGTCAAACTGCAAAACATGCTGGCATCCCAAACGCAGGCAAACACCAAAGTAGATCGGATCGAAGGTGAGGCCGGCGGTGGATCGCTCCCCGGCACATCTCTTCCTTCCTTCGGCGTCCGCCTTGTCTGCGCGGCGCTCACCCCAGGTCACCTCATTGACGCATTGCGGCGCAGCCGGCCGCCGATCATTGCGCGAATTACCGGCGGAGACGTAATCCTAGATGTGAGGACCATTTCCGAAACCGATTTTCACTATGTCACAGACGCCATCGACGACATAAGCCAGCATTCCCTCAGTCAATGACAGATCAACTCACGATCGGAGTCATCGGTCATGTCGATCATGGCAAAACCACTTTGGTGAAAGTTCTCACCGGCATGGAGACCGATCGCCTCAAAGAGGAAAAAGAACGCGGGCTTTCGATCGTCCTTGGCTTCGCCCACATAAAGACAAGTGACGGCATCATCGACGTCATCGACGTACCGGGCCATGAGGATTTCGTTCGCACAATGATTTCAGGTGTGAGTGGTATCGACGCAGCGCTGATTGTGGTTGCCGCGAACGAAAGAATTATGCCGCAAACCACCGAGCATATCCGAATCGTATCTCTGTTGGGCATCGACCAGGGCGTCGTTGCGATCACCAAGGCGGACCTGGTTTCAGAAGACGAATTGATTGCGGCGAAAGAGGAAATTGAGAACCATTTACGCACGACTCCGTTTGCAGGCTCATCTCTTGTGCCCGTCAGTGCAGAGACGGGGATTGGACTAGAAGGTCTCAAATCCGAGTTGAACGCGCTGTTCGCCCTGCGCCCTCCCCGGCCCCAAACCGACCAGTTCTACCTCCCCTTTGATCGTGTCTTCTCAATGAAAGGACACGGCACAGTCGCCACCGGAACCCTAAACACGGGGACTTTGCGCGTCGGGTCCACCGGCACAATCGCCCCCGATGACAGACGAGCGCGCATTCGTGGGCTAGAGGTACACGGACAGTCAGTGGACTTAGCAAGCGCAGGCCAAAGGGTCGCTGTGAATTTTCGCGTTGATGGAACCGGCCAGATCAAGCGCGGCGACACACTTTTATCCGCAGACTGGCTTCAACCCTCCACCTTTTGGGACGGCACCTTGCATCTGCTGAACGATGCGCCCAAACCTCTCAAAAGCGGAGAAAAACTGCGAATACTGCACGGCACAACCGAAGAAATCGTGGCGCTGAGATTACTGGATCGTGATCGCTTGATCCCAGGAGAAACGGCGAACGTTCAATTCCGCCTGCCTAAACCCGCACTTGCTTGGCACCGTGAGCGCTTCATCGTCCGCTCGATCACACCCGTCACGACGATCGGAGGGGGCCAATTCACGGACACACAATCGCGCCGCCGCTCCCGGACGAACGCTGCGTCCACTTTGGTTGACACATCCCCCGCAGGCCAACAACTAACGACATTGCGGGCAATGTTGGAAACCGCCGCATTCGAAGGCATATCGAAGGCCGCTTTGTGCGAGCGGATCGGGATTTCCGGCACCGAATTAGCAGCGCTTCTCATGGAGGCAAACGGCTTTGCCGCGAACGATGAAATCTGCTTCAGCCAAAAGGTCTTAAACTCGCTCGAAGAGAAGCTGCTGCGGACGCTTGCAACGTATCATGCACATCACCCTGCGAAAATTGGCATGCCGAAAAAAGAGTTTGTCTCAACCGCTCAGGCGCCTGCCCCTACGGTGGATTTGGTTCTTGCACGACTCGTTGAGCGGCAAGCCGTTTCTGAGTCCGGAGGAGCCGTTCACCTTTCTGATTTCGATCCGTTCTCTCATCTCGAACCCGAGCACCGGGAGGCTCTAACAGCCCTTGAAGCCAAAGTTCTCCAAGACGAATTCACACCGCCAACGCTCAAAGAGCTCGCTGCGCTCAACCCTCTTTACAAAGAGCTCTCTAAGCATTTAGTGGAGAGCAACCGTGTGTTCCCGATCTACGATGAAAAACGGACGAATTTGTTCTTTTTCCACCGCGACACCGTCACAAACGCGGTGAAGAAGCTCCGATCCGCCTTTCCGCCTCCCACGGAATTCCGTGCCGGAGAAGCCAAAGACGTCTTGGGAATGACGCGAAAGTACGCCATGCCTCTTCTGGGTTTTTTGGATAAGCAGAAAATCACGAGACGGAACAAAGATTTCCGCAGGCTGGTTCAGTAGCTGACGTGACCCAGCCCTGTCAGGGACCCACCAGCCCTGTCAGGGACCCACCAGCCCTGTCAGGGACCCAATTGAAGGGTCAAGCGCAGCTGCCACGAAATCTAGAGTTCGTCATTGCGAGTCACCAGAGTGGTGGCAAAGCAATCCAAGATGCTATCTCCAAGAACCGCGGCTCTGGATCATTTCGTCGCCTACGGCGCCTCGTGATGACGGATTCCCTCAAGAAAGAACCCTCGTTTCTCCAAGATGGAGAGCCCCCTTGCTAAAGCCCCTTCATCGCTTCCAGCGTCTCTTCCGGCTCCGGACGATAAGTGTAATCCGGATTGGCTTCGGCATAGCGAACCACGCCGCCTTGATCCACAACAAATCGGCCGGGCATGGGCATCGTCCAGCTGGGATCGTCATTAAACGTGGGCAAGTCGATACCGCCGCCGGAATAGACCTTTTGAAGATCTTGCGGAAAAACGAAGGTCAGACCGAGCTGCTTGGTATAAGCGTTTTGGGCATCGAACAGAATATCGAAGCCATAGCCTTTTTCTTCGTGGAGCTTTTTGTTGTGCTCCGTAAGCTGAGGGCTAATGGCAACCAGATTGCCGCCAAGGCCTTGTATGTCACCTAGAATGTTTTGCAGAGCATCCAGCTCCAGCTTGCAGTACGGTCACCAGGAGCCCCTGTAGATGGTCAGCATAAGGGGACCACGTGCCAATAGGTCGGCGCTCTCAACAGCTGCGCCATCTTGATTGGTTAGCGTAAAGGACGGGAGCGTTGAGCCGACTTTGATCACACGATCAACGGCCCCGCCTTTGACGAGATCATCCGTTGCCCGGTGCATAATCTCGGCCACCTGCGGCGGAAAATTCTTCGCTGCAGCCTCCCTCATTTCGGTGAGTTTTTCAGCCAGGCTCATCGCGCAGTCTCCTCAATTCAACTCCCAGAATTTAGCCACGAACGAAATCCCTTGTCCAGGGCAATCACGAGGTCCGCAAAAAAGTGATCATCCACCGAGCGACTCCAGAGCCTGACTTAAGTCCGCCTTCAAATCATCCACATCCTCAACGCCGACAGAAAGACGCAGCAGGCCGTCTTCTATGCCAATCTCGCGCCGGCGATCCGCAGGAATGGACGCGTGCGTCATGATCGCTGGATGTTCAATCAGGCTTTCCACACCGCCCAGACTTTCGGCAAGAATAAAGAGATCGAGATGGGAGAGAAACGCGCGGGCCGAGTCCAACCCACCCTTCAAGACGACCGAAATCATCCCGCCAAAGCCGTTCATATGCCGTTTCGCCACCGCGTGACCTTTGTGGGAAGGAAGGCCGGGATAGAGTACTTTTTCAACCTTAGCATGGCCCTCCAACCACGTGGCCAACTCCAAAGCGTTCGCGCAATGTCGTTCCATTCGGAGCGCAAGAGTCTTCAGTCCACGATGCACAAGAAAACTTTCAAACGGTCCCTGAATGCCGCCGACAGCATTCTGTAAGAATCCCAATTGCTCCCCCAATCCATCATCCTTCACCGCTAAGACACCGCCAATGACGTCCGAATGACCGTTCAAATATTTAGTGGAGGAGTGCATGACCACATCCGCACCCAGATCAAGAGGCCGCAAACAATAAGGCGACGCGAAAGTGGAATCACAGGCGATCAGAATGGTCTTGTCCGCTACGAGCTGAGCCACCGCTTCAATATCGACAATCTTCAGCAAAGGGTTGGTGGGCATCTCGATCCAGATCAGACGCGTTTCCGGCCGGACCGCTTCAAGCACCCGCGCCGGCTCCGTCAGGTCGGCATAAGTAACCGTCAGTCCCGCCGTTGATTTCCTCACACGTTCGAACAAGCGGAACGTGCCCCCATAGATATCATCCATGGCAATCACATGACTTCCGGCCGGGAGGAGATCTATGACCGCGGTTGTCGCGGCCATACCGGACGCAAAGGCAAAGCCATGACGACCGTTCTCTAGGTTGGCGATACACTTCTCATAGGCGAAGCGCGTCGGGTTTTGCGATCGCGCATACTCGAAGCCGGAATGCTCGCCCGGCGCGGACTGGCGATACGTCGACGTCGCATAAATGGGCGTAACCACACTCCCCGTATCGGGAATGTACAAATCTCCGCCATGGATCACGCGTGTTCCAAACTGATGTTCATTTTTCATCTAAAAAACCCACCGAGCGGCGGCCCTCCTTCACTCAAGAAATCACGTTTTCAGCTATGCAGCCAAGACGCGGCGGATCAACTCCGATCCAGTGCAATTGCGTTTTTCCAATAGGCTTCCTATTTGTTGTACTAGAATGGCGTCGTACTTGGGGGGGAATATGCGCATTCTCGGCTTTTGGTTTGTGGCGATCTTGGCCGTCGCTGCCGGGGCCTTCATTGCGGCATACAATTGGATCTATCCTGATGTCACCGTCGTCAGCAATGCCGTCTCGTTGGAAACATGCGACAATGGCTCAGACTCAGTTCCTTGGCCCACACGGTCCCCGTCCGATGCGGGATTTGACGAGAGCAAACTCAACGATCTAACCGCAAGCATATCCTCTGGCCAAATTCCCGGGATCCATAGCGTTCTGGTCGTTAGAGCGCAGGACCTCATTTTTGAAGAGTACTTTGCAGGAGAAGACTGGATATGGGCCAGACCCCAAGGGCTCACCCAATTCAACGACCAGACCCTTCACGATTTGCGCTCTGTTACAAAGAGCATCATCAGCATACTGTATGGAATTGCCATCGAAGACGGCGTTATCTCAGATTTAGATCGACCCATTTTGGATATTCTATCTAACTACAAACCAAGACTCGGCTTTGACCTCTCAAAACGGATCGAAAACATCACTCTTCGCGATGCGCTTACCATGACGGCGGGTCTTGGTTGGGACGAGCTTTCCCACCCCTATTGGCATCCGGAGAATGATGAATCCGCCATGTGGCGGCAGTCCGACCCCGTCGCCTATGCGTTAACCCGCCCGGTAATCGCCGAACCCGGAGAAACATTCACCTATAACGGGGGGCTTCCTACGCTCCTCGCGGCGAGCCTCGAAGCCTTAACAGGCATGGACGTGGTGACTTATGCACACACGAAACTGTTCTGCCCTCTTGGCATTCAATCCTATGAATGGGTGATGCATAATCCTTCCGGGGTGCCGGTCGCCGCATCTGGGCTTCGATTGACGCCTCGAGATATGGCGCGCATTGGCCTGCTGATGGCGAACGATGGAAAATGGCAAGACGAACAACTGGCTTCGAGCGAATTCGCTGAGGAAGCGATCAGCCCCCTGACCGAGACAAACAGCCCCATCGCGCCCGGCTATGGCTATCAATGGTGGATAACGCCGATGGAGACCAATTTTGGGAAAGTCGACGTGCCCATGGCCATGGGAAACGGCGGTCAGCGCATCATTCTGTTTGAACCGGCCGAACTCGTCGTCGTCATGACCGCGGGAAACTACAATTCACCTACCCAAGGCGAACCGAGCCGCCAAGTGTTCGAGGCGATATTGGATGCGCTACCTGAGAAGGAGAGGCCGACGGGCTAACCAAGCCGGCCCAAAGGAGCCGGATTTTTATCAGTATTCGAATTTCACTGTTCCGACGAGACCACCGTCATGATCATCCGGGCGGTTATCGGCCAGAGAGAAGCGGTACTGAACGCGCACATCCATCGTTGTCGGGCGATGCCCTTCCGGATCATCGAACCAATACCTGAAGCCAATGCCAGGCCCCAACTCTACCGTCGTATCCGAATTGTTCTCATCGTCTGAGAACTGAACGGCAAAAACGCCGTGGGGATAGATGGCGAAGCTATCGGCGAAGGCGAACATTCTGCCCTGCAAGAGTTCGGCATAGGCGGTCGCGACTTCCGGCTCGTTCGGGATATAGGCAACTTCACCTTCGAACGCGGTAAAGTTCCAGTTGAGATCGTCATCGCGGAAGACGCCGCCATGTTCCCAATTGTACGAAGCCGTCACAAACCATGCATCGCGAGATCTATCGCCAACTTCGATGAGCCGCTCAACATCCAAAACGAGATCATGCTTGGCAAACGGAATGAAGCGGATGCCCACACCGGCTTGAGTTGTATCCCCATCATAATCGATGGTGTCTTCTTCGAATGCTCCAAAGATACGGCCGGTTACGGCGATCCGCATTCCGGGCCAATTCGAGGGAGTTGGAAGAAAGATGCCACCCTTTGCAAAAATGAACGACTGTGAAGGACCAGCCTCAGGAAGCGTGGCTTCTGAAGGATTCTCACCTTCCCGGTAAACAAACTCGCTATCGAAGAAGAAGCGATCCTTTTTGTGTTTCGCAGGGGGACGCTCTTCGGTCCGCTCGTCCTCTACGGTGCGCTCTGCAACCTGAGCAGGCTCGGCTTTCGTCGGTTCCTCAGAAACCGCTTTTTCTACCTTGAGCTTCATCGGTGGCTTCACAGGCGCCACGTCGGGCTCGGTAACAAGAGGAGCGGGCTCCTCGACCGGATCAACTTCGGCGACAACGGGTTCTTCAACCGGCTCAGCCTCTGGCGCAACGGCGTCGTCAGACAACCGGGCAAGTTCGGCCTGAGCCGCCGAATTACTGGGATCCAAGTTAACCGCGCGCTCGAACGCCGCCCGTGCTTTGGCGGGTTGATCGGCGGCGATATAGGCATAGCCCAACATGCTTTGAATGCTGGCGTTGTCAGGCTCAAGGATCAAGGCTTGTTGCAGTTCAAGAACAGCCTCATCATGGCGGTCGAGCTTGCCGAGAAGCTCCGCCACTCGTGCACGCCGGAAAGCAGCATCTTTGGCGAAAACCGCCTTGCGAGCAGGATCGAGGGCCGCAGCAACACTGTCTCGTTCAAAAGACATGGAGACTTCATCGAAATAAACAGCCCTCAGATTGGGGGACAAACGGTCTTCGACGATTAAGTTTAAGAACGTGCGGGCTTCGGCATATTCACCGGCCAATCGCGCCGTGCGAGCGATTTCAATCGCGGTCTCGACCTTTCGATCAACGCCGTACAACCGTTTCCAGTTCGCACTCGCATTCGGGTAGTCTTCTTGCTGTTCGTAGAGCTGGGCCAAAGATCTGTACAATCTCTCCCGCTGAGAAGCGTCTAAGGGAGAATCGTCTTTGGCAAGATCTTCAAAGGCCGTGATCGCCCTTTTCGTGCGCCCGTCGATGGCGAGGGCTTCAGCGGCGTCAAGACGTTCGGCCATCTCTTTCTGTGCTGCATCGGCAGCTTCCCGTGCCGATGCGATCTCTTCTTCCGTCGGCCCCGTGGGAAGGTCAGGCGTTTCTTCGACCTCGGCCTCTGCGGTCATCTCCGTCTGCGTTTCTTCACTTTCTGGTGCAGCCTCTTCCTCTTGGACCGTTGCCAGTTTCTGCCGGTAAGACGTATCGCCCGACAGCTCAAAGGCTTTGGTATAAGCAAGAACAACCGTTTCCGTGTCGTTCTGCTCCGCTGCGAAACCAGCGATTGCGTCCCAAGCACGGATGCGGTCCGCAGTTTCGGCAGCTTCATCATCGGCAAGGTTCTGAAGAGTCGATTGGGCGAGCGCCGGCTCTCCGGCCTTTTCATGAAGTTCGGCTAATTGGAAAGCGTACGCCCCTTTCTGGGCACCGGACGCACTTTCAAAAAGATCTGTTAAATGTCGCTTGGCTTGATCCTCGTCGCCGGCTTCGATCGCGTGATCGACGTACGCAGACTTCTCTTCATCGCTGAGAGAACCCGAAGCTTCAACAATGTCGAGAGCCGCCATCGCCTTCTTATGATTGTCTCTCTGGCCCTCAACCTGAGCCAAAAGACGCGCAGCCTCCGTGCGCAGATCCCCTTCAATATCTTCATCGGTCAGATCACTTAGATCCTTGGCAGCATCTTGAAGCTTGCCAACTCGAAAGGCGTTCTGTGCGCGTTTTAGAACCAGCGCATTGTCAAGATCGGCCGCGTCCTTAAGTGCGTTATAGGCCCCCTCGTAATCCCCTGATTTTTCGAGCTCGTCCACACGCGCAACAAGATTCTCTTCGGTGCCGGTTTCTCCATCGGGCGCTTCTTCACTGGCTTCGGCCTGTTCACCCTCGGCTTCCGCAACCATCATCTCCTCTCCCGCCGGATCAAATCCGAGAGACTCCAGAGATTTCTCCGCCATGGTCTTTTCGGCCCGGGTGAGTTGCTTCGAGCCCAAAGCAGCCGTCAAATCTGATTTCGCGCCTTCAGGGTTCTCGAGCTGACCCCGCGCCATACCGCGGTAAAGGCGCGCAATTGCATTCGTATCGTCAAGCTCTAGAGCGCGCGTTGCATGTTCTTCGGCAACTTTCGGATTGTCCCGCCGCAACTCGAGCAAGGCCGACACCCGCCAGATCCTTGGATTGTTTGGATCTTGCTCTATAGCGCGATCCAAAAACTCGCGAGCCTGATCGAAGGCGCCGCGATCCATGAGCCGCTGGGCCCGATCGACCAGCGGATAACTGCGAAACTGCTTAAACAGAGACGTTGGTTCATCGGAGCGTGTTTCTGATCCCTGAACCAACAATATCCGAGGATAGCTGTCTTCCGTGTGCGTCTTTGAGTCTTGCAGAGCCACTTCGCCGAGAATTTCAATGCGTCCGGACAAGCGCGTGAACGCCCGGGATTCCAGTTCCGTCACCGAAGTGACCCGCCGGAGGGGATTTCCCCGCTCTTCAAGGTCGGCTGTAGGCGACACTTTTGAATAGCTTGTAGCCGACACTGACAATACAGCAAGCGCGCATACTGACGTTTTGAGTGTTTTTTTCAGATAGCTCATTATCCCCGTCCGCGTTTAGTCTCGGAGTCGACTGCCTCATATTGGAATTTCGTTCATGGCAATCGTCCCTACGTATGCAAAGAGAGTGCCTTTCCGGAAAATTGCCCAAAATACAGACAGAACACGATAACGAAGGCTACAAGAAACCCTCTTTAGGCAGACAACTTTATGGGGACTACAGACAAATTAACCATTAATATTGAAAGATTTCATGGTCTTAAGAGCGTGGCGAAAAAACCACTTCGGTTTCGGTGCATTCGAATGAGTTAAGAAGCATCCGAAAGGCCGCACTTTTCGTCTGAACAGTGAGTATTCAGCTTGCAGGGGAATCCAGTTTCTTCGTTGGAGGGCGCTGAAAGAGAATTAGCCATAATCAAGCGCTCAGCGTCCCGGCAAACGAACCAAAAAATGTTCACCTAGAGTGATGCGCATCACTCAGAGGCCGATCGCTTCCACCTATATCCAATCTATCGGACAAACGAGCGAGACTTCAAAGAAAGAAGAATCGCGGGAGAAGAACAAATGAACCCGTCTACACTCTATTCGACCGTTGCAATCGCCCTTTTTTCGTTCGCGCTCATGGGCGCGGTTGCACCAATGGTTTGACCGCCCATCGCGGCCTTTTTCCATTCCTCTCGTAACCAAACTGAACGCCCGCACTCACAATTGCTGAGTGTGGGCTTTTTTGGTTGAGAAGACCAACTTGCAATCGGACGTAGTGGAATAACACTTTGAAATAGAAAGACCGAAACGGGACGAACTTTACCGGTTTGACCTTTTTCAGTAAGGTCTCAAAAAAAGCCTTGGGTAACGAAAAAATGGTGGTGCGATTGGGCGCGCCCGGCCGCGGAGGGGCGGTGGGCCGTTGCAAAGTGCTTAGAAGCAGCAAAGATTTGAACCGCGTTGGGCGGACTGCGCGGGCGCACTCTTATCCTTTGTGTTTGGGCAAAAGAGTTTTTGCCGTTGGGTTTGTCATGACTTGTTTTGCAACAAACGTTTACGCACAAGGCCCGAGCTATGTTCCCCCGCGCGCAGATCCTCAAACCGAATTCCGGGTTTCTTTCGAAGCGTTGCAGCAAAATCCCACCGACACGAGCGCCATTTGGCGCTTTGTGGCAGCTGCTACGGAGATCGGAGATTACGAGGCAGCCATCGGCGTCCTGGAGCCATTGTTGCTCGTCGACTCGAGTCAGCAGGTCATCCGCTCCGAGGTAGGTTTGTTATACTATTTGCTCGGCTCCTATGCCGCAGCCGAACCCCATCTCAGGCAAGCACTTGACTCCGGCAAGCTCTCGCCCAAGCGCGAAAGCCTGGTGCGCCGAGCCCTATCGACGACCCAAAAGCGGAACCGGCGAAACTCACTGACCGGGTCAGTCACGCTGGGCGCGCGGCACCAATCCAATCCCACAGCATTTCCGGAATCGGATTCCGCAACCGTCGGAGGAACGGATATCGCATTGGCCGATGAGTTTGTGCGCGACAGTGACACCAATGCGTTCGCGTCTGGCTGGCTTCACCACAAATTCGACCTGGATTGGCAAAACGAAGCCGCCTTCGACACGCGAATCTACGCCTATGCAACCCGTCAATTCGAAGCCACAGAAACCAATGTGCTGACCGCAACCATCGAACCGGGATTCTCATTCCGTCCCCTACGTAAGACCGCACACTGGCTGGAGCTGAGGCCGCACCTCGTTGGCAACGCGTTGAGCATTGAGGATCAACTCTACGCGCTCACCTACGGTGTCGGAGCTGACCTGGGCGCCGACTTCGAAAGCGGAATCAAAGTTAACGTTCGCTACCAGTTCCGCGAGCGCGACTTCAGGTCAAGCGCCGAACGTCCGCTCGCGGATGATCTAGACGGAAACGAACATCACTACAAGCTGAGCATTGGCGCCCCTCTACCCTCCAATTTTACGATCGTTGCAAAGGGTTACGTTATCGCAACCAACGCCGATGCCGAACGGCGCGACAACATAAACTATCTCATTTCCGGCGCCCTCTATAAAGACTACAAGGCGCCCCTTGGCATTGGCTCGACGAACTGGCGCGCCTGGATCAGACTGGACCGGGAGTACAGGAATTTCGACAATGTGGACCCGGTAATCAGCACCACAATCAAACGCGAGGACCGTCGATGGATCGTTTCCGCCGGCAATACGGCGAACATATTCGAACAAATCGACCTCAACATTGAATACACATACTATGACCAATCATCGGCCTTTCGTCAGTACGAGTATTCCAATCACACGGGCACCCTTAGCCTGTCTTACCTGTTTTAAGGGGCATCCAATGGTTCACTCGGTAAAGCACGTTCTCCTTGGTCTCGCAGTCACCGCAGCACTTATCGGTCCGGCATCAACCCAAGAACTTGAAAAGGCCGGTGTTTCCAGCGTCGTGAACCCGGATGCGTCGTCTTATTTTGATCCGTCCAAAGCAAAGAAAATCTTCGCCGGCGACAACATCTACCGTAATCAAACCATCGAAACCAACTCCAACGGCCAGGTCCAAGTCTTATTTGTCGATAGAAGCTCATTGACGGTCGGACCCAACTCGAGGGTCGTGATCGATGAGTTCGTGTACGATCCAAATCGCAACGCCAGCGGCATGGCGATGAGCGTCACAAAAGGCGTCATGCGATTTGTTGGCGGCAAATCGAGTAAACAACAAAGCGTGGACATCGAAACACCGCAAGCGACGATTGGCATCAGAGGCGGCATCGTCCTGGTGAGGATCATAAATGGCCAAGTCCAGGCCATCTTCCTCTATGGCGATGAGTTAACCGTCGAATCGAACACAGGTGAAACCGCGTCCGTGACCCGGCAGGGCTTTATGGTGACCGTTAATCCGGACGGCTCCCTCGACATCAGCCGGGCAAGCGATGCCAACATAAACGGCATTCTCCAGGATCTGCAGGCTCAAACCGACGCCCAATTGGCAGATGGCACGACGATCAACTTAGGCGCCATCGACGACGAGACCATCGATCTGCTGGCCAATGCGGATGCCGCGGGGCTCGGCCCTCTCACGCTCGAAGAACTCGAAACCGAGCTGGGCATCGACTTCGATCGATTCGAAGAAATCCGCGAGATTGTGGAGGAGAACCGGCCTGATCCTGAGCCGGATCCCAAGGACGACCCCATCATCATTTTGTGCGGCAACTGTTAGAGGCGCACTTCGGCAAGCAGCTGTAAGTTTCTCCTGCCACCTGAAAAGCGCCAATTCTCAAAAAAAATCAAAAAAATCTGCCTAGGTGATGCCCATCACACAGTTTCGCACGCCCTCCTCCTATCTTCAGTTTCAGAGAGAGGAACAACTCAAACCCAAGAGGGCAAGACAATGAACTTCGAAACCAAAACCCAGCAGATCCCCTTCGCACTGACCGCCACGATCGCCGCTGCTATTCCCTTTGTTTCGATCGTCCTCACCGGGCTGTTGGGCCTCTAAAAACGAGAAACAAAGAATTCAGAGACACGCTTAAAGCGAAAAAGCAAACACAAAGGGTAAAAAAATGGACACCGGAACATTCATCTACATCTCAATCGGCTTAGTTGTTTTCTGCCAGATGATCGCCGTTGGCTCGGCCTTTATGCGCCCTGCCAAATAGACCACGAAACTCCTTCCCCAAGCACCACACGTGCACCACTGAAAACGCCGAGGCTCACACCCTGCCTCGGCGTTTTCGCATTGTACGCAACCCTCCGATTGCTCAAAGTCGCTGAGGATCGTAACATCTCTCCAAGAGCCCAGCGGTGTTGGTCATCCGGGCGCTCCAGGCCTGATGGAGATCCAGATCACTCAGATAGAAACAAAACTCCCGGACAATCTTCCTCCCGACACGATCTTTGCAAAAATGTCGGACGAGGAACGCAGAGGCCTTTTGAAGCTTGCAACAACCAAAAAGCTGTCACGGGGCGACGTACTCTACGAGCAAGGCGAGATTGGCCTAAGCCTCGCGATTATAACGAATGGCCTCTTCAAGATTTGCGTCTACTCCTCCGAGGGAAAAGAGATTGTCTTTGACTATGTCGGCAAGGGCAACGTCATTGGGGAAATCAGTCTCTTTGATGGCAAGCCAAGAACAGCAAGTGTGATCGCGGTTGAGTCCGGCGAAGTGCTGGTGCTGCAGAAGTCCGAAGTGCTGCCCTATCTTCAGCACCATGGCGACACGGCGCTCAAGATCATTGCCTGGCTCTGCGAGAGACTGCGGAAAACGGACGCTCTGATTGAGCAAAACATGTCCCTTGCCATGGAACCCAAGTTGGCGCGGGGACTGTTGAGGCTGGCAAGCGATCACGGCAAGGAAAATCAAGACGGCACGATTGATGTCAAAATCCGCCAAAGTGATGTCGGAAGCTATGTGTCTCTGGCCCGTGAAAATGTGAATCGGCAACTACGGGAATGGGCAGACTCGGGGATCGTGGAATTGACACGGGGCCACATCATCATCCGCGACCAAGACGCCCTCGAGGATATTGCGCACGACCTGGAATAGCGGGGCCAACCAGCACGGGGTGATATGGATCACAGACCGCCAATCCTTCGAAATGTAGAAGACGGGAACGAATACAGATTCATGTCTAAATCACGCTGCGCTGCTTATAGTCTGTGCCATAAAGATCAAAGACTTACGACGAAGCCTTGAGTCAGAAAATCAGAATTCGGAGGGGCCCCAGAACGTGGCGGGACACACGAAAAAGGCAATCAGTTCGCGACAACGGCGCTGGTACTTGATAGGGATTGGTCTCACCCTGATGGCAATAATCTTTGTCGCGCACAGCGTCGGTACGAGGACCCAGAACCCGCTCACCAATTTAGTGTTCGACACGTATCAGAGAATTCTGCCCCGTCCCTACAGCCCAGCACCGGTTACAATTGTCGACATTGACGAAGAAGCTCTGGCGCAGTTCGGCCAATGGCCTTGGCCGCGCACGCGTTTGGCCGACTTGACCGACCGCCTATCGACTGCGGGCGCAGCGGCCATTGCCTATGACATTATTTTTGCAGAGCCCGATCGCACATCTCCGAACCGACTTATCCCCATCATCGAGGGCAATCCGCTCGTCGAGCGAACATACAGCGAGCTCTCTTTGCTGGCGGACCATGACGAGATCTTGGCCCGGTCTTTTGAGGCGGCCCCCGTCGTAGACGGCTTGGTCGTCTCTCGTGGCCAAACAGAGCGAAAACCCCCTATCAAAACCGGGCTCGTCTATTCGGGCTCATCACCTGCATCGATCCTCACTCCCTTTGAAGGCGCAATCACATCCCTGCCTGTACTGACAAATGCGACTAAGGGCACGGGCAGCATCAGTTTGTTGGGCGACAACGATCGCATTGTCAGGCGCATTCAATTGTTCTCGCGCATCGGCGACCAGCTCGTCCCCTCACTCAGTTTGGAAGCGCTCAGAATAGCGCAAGGCGCAAAGTCTCTCATAATCCGATCGAGCGACGCCAGCGGCGAGATCAGTGGGGGCGACCCTGTCTTTACATCTGTCAAAGTCGGCGAGTTTGAGATCCCGACCAACGAATTGGGCGAGGCGTGGGTGTATCACACAAAGCCCCAACCTCAGCGCTTCATATCTGCTGCACACGTCCTAAATCCCAACACGACCCTGCGGGAGCTGACCGAAAAGTTCTCAGGACACATCGTATTCGTGGGCGCCGGGGCCACTGGTCTAAGGGACATCATCGCCACGCCCATCACACCCTATGAGGTTGGTGTGACCGTCCACGCAGGATTCACGGAGCAGGTGATACTCGGTCAACACCTTGTGCGACCCGATTGGGCAATCGGTTTTGAACGAACCATCATCATATTGATTGCAGCGACCATAATCGCCTCGACTATCCTGGCCGGAGCGATCGGAACGGGCGCCCTTACAGCTCTCAGCATCGCGGCCGTCGTGGCATATTCCTGGCATTCATTCTCCACTTCGGGTTTCCTCGTGGACCCCGTATTTCCCGTCTTGTCATCAATTGCTCTGTTTTCGGTTTTAACCGCTTACAGATTTTTTCAAACCGAGCGAGAAAAAGGAGAAGTCAGACGCGCGTTTAGCCAGTATCTTTCTCCCGCCCTCGTTGAGCGCATTGCCAATGACCCCAGTGTTCTCAAACTCGGCGGAGAAGAGCGCGAAATTTCAATTCTGTTTGCAGATATCCGCAACTATTCCAGTATTTCGGAGAACCTGTCTCCGGAAGAGCTAACTGAACTTCTCAACCGGTTTTTGTCTCCTATGACAGATACACTCCTCCGGCATGGCGCAACGATCGACAAGTATGTGGGAGATTCCACCATCGCCTTTTGGAACGCGCCGCTCGCCACCCCCGACCACGAAAGAACAGCCATAGAGGCAGCCCGCGCCATGGCGGGTGAACTCAGGGCGCTCAACGCCCAGCTCAAAGATCAAAACACACCGTTTGGATCGAAGGGTATTCGGATCGGAATTGGCATCGCGTCCGGACCTGCGTGTGTTGGCAATCTTGGGTCCGACGCCCGCTTCAGCTACTCGGCGATTGGCGACACCGTTAACCTGGCAGCCCGCCTGGAAGGACTGACAAAACAGTACCAGGTTCAGACCATTTTAGGCGAAAACACGCTCTCCGGCCTAGCGGACGACTGCACATTCGAGTTGGATCGCATTCGCGTTGTCGGCCGTAAAAGACCGGAGAAGATCAGCACACCCGTATACCCGCCCGCTGGAGCATCCGGAGAGCAGTGGGAGACGATCCATCGCTCGCACCAAGAGATGCTCGAATTTTACCGCACGCAAGATTGGGAAGCGGCCCTCGCAAAAATCGAAGTATTGAAAGAGGATCCCGCTATAGAAAACGAGCTCGGTGGTTACTACCAAGTCATGTCGGACAGAATAACCGCATACCAATTATCTCCCCCTGGCGATAACTGGGATGGAGTGTTTACGGCAACGGAAAAATGATACTAGACTTATTCCCGCTCGCCGCGGACTATCCAATCCTCTCGGCGTTCCTTTTGCTCCTGGTGGGTCATGCCTTAGGCGACTACGCTCTTCAAACGGAGTTCATGGTCGAAGCCAAATCTCCGCGAGCCGGTTCGATCTGGCCTTGGGTGCTGGGCTCTCACTGTTTGATCCATGGGTTTCTTGTTGCCATCATTCTCGGCAATCCCATCTTCGGGATACTAGAACTGGCCGCCCATTTCGTAATTGATCTGGCCAAAAGCGTGGGGCTCTTCGGCCGCGGTGACGTCTCGTTTCACATTGACCAAATTCTTCACATCGGATGCAAAGCGCTCTGGGTAGCGATGATGATCGGTGCGGTCCCCGTTCCTTTCTAGTCTCTTCCCCTAACCAACCGGCTTGGCTTGAAGAACAGGCTTGGCAAGAATGAGTCCCGGCAGGAGCGCAGCCACTGTAAACAGGGCGCCCACCAAAAAGATCATCGGCATACCAACCACGTCATCAGGAAACGCGAGAAGCACACCAAACAAACTCAGACCAAAGGACGAGCCCACCTGACCGATGAGACGCGAGACGCCGGAGGCCGCGCCGAACATACGAGAAGAAACACTCAGGCTGATCAAGGCCGTGAGCGCCGGAAGCGCGAACCCATGCCCCACCCCCTGCAAAAGAAGCCCAACCGACACGATTGCGAGATTGGCCTGCAAGATGCCGACACCCACCAGAAGGAGACCGGCGGTTTGGAGTGAGGTCCCCAATTGCACGCAAAACTTTTCACCCCATCTGGCGGAAATTCGTCCCGCAAACGGCGACGCGAAGGTAAGGCTTGCCGTGCGCAAAAGCATCAGAAGAGACGCAGCCGAAATCGAATAGTTGAAGTAACCAACGAGCACGAGCGGGGTCGCAATAAGTGCGCCCGTATAAGCAAGCTGCAAGAGAAAATTGGCTGCGACAGAGGCATTGAAATTGCGAAGGCCAAAAAGATCGGGCGGCACGATCGGCTCCGCTACACGCCGCTCGTGCCGGAAAAAGATCACCAAACCAGCAACGCCCATAACCAGAAAAAGCATCCGCACTCCATGCGTCACTCCCGGTTCCGGAAGCGTACCCACCACGAATAACAGGCAGGACAAACTGATCAGCAAGATGATGTTACCCATGTGGTCGAACGCGGCCGGCAGCTGCTTCGTTTCAGGGACGAAACGCACGGCAAGCAGGAGCGCAATCACACCGGCCCCGGCTTGTACAAAAAAGACGGACCGCCACCCTAAGAGATCAACAAGCGGACCGCCCAGAATCAGTCCGAGTGCTGCCGACCCCGGTCCGCTCATCGACCACCAGCTAATGGCCTGTGTCCGGTGTTCAGGCGGATAGGCGTGAAAAAGAATAGCCATGGCGGAGGGGCCAGAAGCGCCCGCCAGCACCATAGTCAGGACCCGAAACGCGATCAGCGACCAAATATCCCAAGCAAGAAAACACAGACCAGCAAAGACGGTGGACCCCAATAGGCCACCCAGAAACACGCGCCGGTGGCCATACATATCCCCAAGCTTGCCGAACAGCGGAAGCGTCGCCGCGGAAATCAGCATGGGCGCTGATACCGTCCACGCGACAAGCGCTTCGCTCACGCCGAAGTCGGCCGCGATCGGCTGCAAAGCCACGGTCAAGATCGTGAACGGAAAGCCCGTTGCCATCATACCTAATATGACAGCGTAAAGAGTCTTCCGCGATGTTGCGGGATCAAAGTCCACCGAAGACAGGGAGGTCATGGCACCGCCATACCATTATTCGGACTATGGCACGCATCGAAAAAGCGAATGTGAGCCGTGCGTGAAACGCGCTGCACGTCCCAAACATGTCTTGGTGTTGGAGAACATCCATCTTAGAAGAACGTACAACAATACCTTCAAGGAGACGCTGAATGCAGTGGAGAATCGGCTCGGTCCGAATAACAAGCATCATTGAGCAGGAACTGGGCGGACTGAACGATTTGATCCGGGGCGCGCTGCCGGACGCCGTGAAGGAGATTGGTTGGCTCCGCCCCCTCTTTGCCGATGAGGACGGCCATTTGAGCGGCTTGATCCAATCGTTCGTTATTGAAACCCCGAAACACTTGGTTGTCGTGGACACCTGCGTCGGCAATGACAAGGAGCGGCCCATCGTCGAAGCTTGGCACAAAGCCCAAACCGAATTTCTATCTCGCTTGCGCCAAGCCGGCTTCAAAGAAGACGGCGTCGACTTTGTTCTGTGCACCCACATGCATCTCGATCATGTCGGCTGGAACACCTACTGGGACGGAACCGCTTGGAAACCCACCTTTCCAAATGCGCGGTATCTGTTCGCAGACACCGAAATAGATCATTGGACCACAGAGAACGCTAAGGACTTCCCAGACCCCAGCACGGCCTCATCACGGCGTGAAGAGGCGGACTTGGCTTTTTCGCTGGCTCAGGTCCAAACCCACCGCGATTCCGTCCAGCCCATATTCGACGCCGGGCTTGCCGACATCGTACCGACGGATCACGTCTTGTGTTCTGAAGTAAAGCTCCTTCCGACGCCAGGTCACACACCCGGTCATGTCAGCATACACATTAGTTCTGATGGTGAAGAAGCCATCATATCTGGGGATTGCGTCCACCATCCCTGTCAGATCGCCCATCCCGAGTGGAAAACATCCGTAGACGTGGATCCGGACTTGGGGATTGAGACCCGAAAGAAGCTGTTCTCCCGATTGGAAGAACAGCAAAGCCTCTTGATTGGCAGCCATTTTAACGAGCCAACCGCAGGGAAAGTGGAAAAAAAAGGAGACGGTTACATCCTGATTGTTGATTGATCAGCCCCGTTTTTTGCCAACGGTTGGCCGTTTTCCGAAGCAGTTGACGACGATCGCACCGAAGAGTTTAGTACCCACCAGACGATCGAGAGAGCTGATCAGAGGAAACGCCAAATGGAGACCACTGCCGGTTGCCCCTTTCACAAGGCAGAAGACATCGACTTCATGGACCCCGTCGTTCAGGAGAATTGGTTCGACGCTTACGATATCATTCGGGAGGAGTCGCCCGCTTATTTCATGCCCCAGATCGGCATGTACGTGATCACCCGTTACGATGACATTGAGCGCATATTACGCGACTCAGAGACTTTCACCCACGGTCCCGTGGAAGAGGATGTGGAACCTTTGCTCAGATACGAGGAAGCCCGCTCCATCTACCAGGAAAAGGGCTGGCCCCGCATTGCGCCTCTTGGTTTCGATCTCCCTCATCACCCCCATTATCAGGCTTTGGTGGCCGATCCCCTGTCCGCCGCCGGTATTCGCAAAAGAGAAGACTTCGTCAGACAAACCGTCAATGAACTGATCGACGGTTGGATCGACAAAGGCGAGATCGAATTCCTGAAAGAGTTTGCAGAACCCCTGCCCATGCTCGTCATTGCCAAGATATTGGGATTTCCCCCCATGGATGTGCCGCAGCTAAAAGAGTGGTCGGAAGCTTGGGTGCTCCCCTTCTCGCGGGGCCTCACCTTGGAACAAGAGGTCTGGGCGGTGACGAAACATGTGGAACTGCAGCATTATATTCACGACGCCATAAAAGAACGCCGGGAGCGTCCCCGGGACGATGTCATCTCCCTCCTGATCAAATCGGAATACGAAGATATCGATATTGGAAAAAAGCGTCCGCTGACGGATGCCGAGATCATCGGCATGATTGATCATATGTTGATCGGCGGCAACGAAACCACGGCCTTCGCTCTGTCCAACGGCCTGTGGCTTCTTTTCCGAAATCCAGACGTCTATGCAGAAATCGAGGCGGACCACTCCAAAATCAAAGCCTTTGTCGAGGAAGTTCTAAGGATTGAATCCCCAACACAAGGGCTTATTCGACATGTCCAACGCGATGTGGAAATCGGCGGTGTTCCAATCGCGAAAGGGGCCGTACTGAGCATTCGCTATGGCGCCGGCAACCGGGACCCCCGGCGCTATCCCAATCCCGAAAAGCCCGATCTGACACGAAAAGGGATCGGGCGCCACTTGGCTCTCGGCATGGGCGAGCATGTTTGTCCCGGTGCGACCCTCACACGGATGGAACAGATTTGGGCGTGGGACATATTGCTTTCGCGGCTCCGCAACATACGGCCCGTCGAAGCGAAGAACAGCTACGAGCACCTCCCCGGCATGTGGGTGCGGGCGCTCAAGTCGATCCACATGGCTTTCGACAAAGCCTGAGAGGCGCTATTGAGGCGTTTCGCCCGCGATCGCAGCACCGCTTGCGCTTCCTGCGCTCGTTCCAGTGTCTGAAGGCTGGTTGGCACACTGTGTATTTTGCGCCACATCAAAAAGTTCACTGGCCGCCATGGCGGTGTCTTCACCAAGCGTGGCCTTGAGAGCCGCAGCCTCATCGTCCCGCGTCCAAATCTCCAGCGCAACGAAGGCGGCCGCGTCCTCACCATGGGCCGCCACAACCGTATCAGTAATGCAGCGGCAGGGTTCTCCGTCAATCCCCAGGGCGGCACAGGCCGGCTCCATCAGTTCCCAAACTTGTGGAGCGGTATACGTGTTTGCGCCCCACGCCGGGCTCCCAAAGGCCAAACAAATCGCCCCAACCGAGAACAACACAGTCATGATTCTCTTGTGCAACGTCCCATCCCCCGCATTTGAATTGTTTTGATGACACACCCTATCACGGTTACGATTGAGCGCCCATGAACCGGTTAAGCTGATTTGTTCACTATGTTCATTCAAGAAGACGACTTGTCTGATGACAGGGTTATTGCCCTCGTAACCGGCCATCTCAGCCAAATGAAAGAGGTCACACCGGAAGAAAGCGTTCACGCGCTCGGGCCGGGGGCGCTGCGCGCGGATGACATCACAGTTTGGACAGCCTGGAGCGACCCGGGTAAGAAAGAGCTCATGGGCTGCGGTGCGCTAAAGGAAATAGATCGCGAGCACGGCGAAATCAAAGCGATGCGGACGGGAGAGTCTCACCTGCGCCGCGGGATTGCAACCGCACTCCTGCGCCACATGATCAAAGAAGCCCATCGTCGATCATATGCGCGCCTTAGTCTGGAAACGGGGTCAACAAGCCACTTTGCGCCCGCGAGAGCTCTTTATGCCCGATTTGGCTTCAACGAGTGCGGGCCGTTTGAAGGCTACACGGAAGATCCGCACAGCACATTTATGACGTTAACTCGGCTGGACCAAGACTCAACAGAGGACCAGAAAAAATTATGACGACACCAAAGATCTTTGTGCACGGAGTACCGGACACGCCCGCGATCTGGCGCCCCCTGCTCGATGCCTTGGACACAGTCGCTGACCCAGCGTTTTCTTTGTCGTTGCCTGGCTTCGAAACGCCGCCGCCGAAGGGCTTCAAAGGAACCAAAGACGCTTATGCGAACTGGCTTTTCGAGATTGTGGAAGATCTTTACGAGAACAATGGGCCGGTAGATCTGGTGGGACACGATTGGGGAGCGCTTCTTGTCCTACGTGTGGCGTCTCTCAAGCCACAAATGATTAAATCCTGGGTCATCTCTAACGCGGTGATCGATGCCGCGTATCAAGGCCACCGGGTCGCCCGCATTTGGAACACGCCCATCTTAGGCGAAGTCTTCATGTCGCTCGTGTCTGACAAACAAATCCACAAAGGCTTCATCGATGCCGGCGTCCCATCCGACATCGCAGAACACGAAGCGGCGGCATGGCGAAACAAGCACATGCGTCAATGCATTTTGCAGCTCTATCGCTCAGCGAACGGGCTCAGGTTCAAAGGGCCATGGCTCGAGGATCTTGCAAACCTTCCCCGAAACGGCTGCATCATCTGGGGGCAGAATGATCCTTATGTCGATCTCAGCGTTGCCGAGCGGTTCTCCAAGACCTATTCGATCCCCCTCCATGTGGTCAATGGTACCGAGCATTGGGTAATTGCAGAAAGGCCAGGGGAAGTTGCGGGAATCCTCACCCGATTTTGGAGAACGTAAAACCCTCCCACGTCCAAAAGTGCCTGGAAACTCTTACGCCAAATTGCTAGGCAATCAGACAAAGACAAAACCATCCTCAAGGGGGGGAGAGCCATGTACAGCGAACTCAGAGCCGTTTGGGACGAAATGATTGCAGAAGGAGAACTTTTCTCCATTACCGAAGTCGATGTTCGCGGCTCGAAGCTTAAAACCTACGCCATGGCGCCCCCAAACATGAGAGACGTTTGGCTGGCCTCTGCCGCCTTTGCTGAGCGAGACTATCTCGTTTATCAGGACGAGCGCTGGACGTATGCCGAGGCCCAAAAACAAGTCGCCTCCATTGCAAACTGGCTCATTAGGAATGGCGTCAAGCCAGGCGATCGGGTCGCCATCGCCATGCGGAACTATCCAGAATGGATGCTCTCTTATTGGGCCATCCTTGCGACGGGTGCAGCGGTCGTCGGCATGAACGCATGGTGGGTCACCCACGAGATGCTTTACGGAATTGAGGACGCAACCCCCAAGGTCATCATCGGTGATCAGGAACGGCTCGAAAGGATCGCCGACCAGACCGACAAGCTGGACGGCGCTGTTCTTGTCGGTGTACGCCTCACGGATCCCTTGCCGTGTGATGTTGTACCGTGGTCGGACGTCGTTTCCGAAGGCGGCGACTTGCCGATGGTCGAAATCGACCCAGACGATGATGCCTGTATTTTCTACACGTCCGGCACAACAGGCCGCCCCAAAGGCGCCCAGCTCACCCATCGGGGCTGTGTTGCAAACGTCATGAACCTAGCATTCGCCGCAACCGCTCAAGCACGCGCGATTGCACGTGTCGAGGGCACGGAAGAGGAGCTCCTCGCTCAAGAGCCCGTTGTTCCGGCCGCTTTGGTGACGACACCCTTGTTCCACGTCACCGCAAATAATTGTGTTGCCCACGGCGCCACGTTGGCCGGCGGCAAGCTCGTGCACATGTACCGCTGGGATCCGGGCGAAGCCTTAAAGCTGATCGAACAAGAAAAGATCACTGGACTGACCGGTGTGCCGGTGATGGCCCGGGAAGTCATCAACCATCCCGACTTCGAGAAGACCGACACATCAAGCCTTCTGACGTTGGGCGGGGGCGGCGCTCAATTGCCGCCTGACCTGGTGGGCAAGATCGACAACGCGGTGGAAACGGCCAAACCCAACACCGGATACGGCATGACGGAAACCTGCGGCATCATCACAGCCATCGCAGCAGAGTTCTTCGTTGACCGGCCGGACAGCGCCGGTCCGCCGATGCCAACATTTGACGTCAAGTGCGTGGACGGCGATGGCGTCGAAGTCCCGCGCGGACAAACCGGAGAGTTGTGGGTCAAGGGCGCCCCTGTCATCAAGGGGTATTTGAACCGTCCCGACGCAACGGCCGAAACAATTACCGACGGCTGGCTGCATACGGGTGATGTTGCCCGCATCGACGAGGACGGCTTTATCTACATCGTCGACCGCGTAAAGGATATGGTCCTGCGGGGCGGCGAGAACATCTATTGCGCCGAAGTCGAAAACGCCATTTTCGAGCATGACGCCGTCGCCGAAGTCTCCGTCTTCGGATTACCGGATGACCGTCTGGGCGAAGAAGTCGGCGCAGCCGTAGTCCTTCGCGACGGTTTGTCGATCACGGCTGAAGAATTGCGCGCCCATTGTTCGGACATCATCGCAAAACACAAAATCCCCCGCTATATTTGGTTCAGGGACAAACCCTTGCCGCGCAACGCCAGCGGTAAGTTTTTGCGGCGCGAGCTGAAGGAAACGCTTAAGGTAGACGAGGCCGCATAGACCGGACGCATCAGGAGACAGCGAACACTTAGGATACAACTGGCCGGAATCCGATCATGGTCTCGCCGAAGAAGTTCGAGTGCCTTTTCATCTCTTCAATCGCCTTAAGATAATCATCCGTAGACAACTTAAGGCGTTCAGGTGGATTGTCCGGCACTTCCGTAGCGATTTGAACAGCCCGATAGGTCCATTCCTTCAGAAAGGCTTGTGTGGCGCCGTCGGCTTCTTCGGCGAGTTTGGAAAAGTCGACGCTCTCGCAGTCATAAAACTTCGCATACTGCCTGAGATACTTCTGGCGCAGTTCGCTCGCGGGCGGACCAAAATAGATCAACTGGCTTATCCGCCCAGGACGATCTTTAATGGCTTGCTCCATCCGGTCGAGGGAGTTGGTGGTGACGATGATGGTGATTTCATCGTTTCGCTGCAATCCGTCCATATGATCTAGCAGGTCTCCCAACACCGAGCTCTGTAGCTGCATGTCACGCCCCGCATAGACCAGGTCCGCATCCTCCAGAAACACGCAACTGGGCTTCATCAACCGAGCAAGACTAAAAACTGCACTGACCTGCGTGAGCGCGGGTCCAGCCACATAGATCTTTGTTGTCTTGGGCAATCGGCTCGACAAGTAGCGGCATGCATAGGTCTTTCCCGTACCCGGCGGGCCGTAAAAAAGGATACCCCGCCGAATAGGCACCCCGACGGATTTAAGCACGTCACGGCGCGTATGCAGATCAATGACGTTCCGCTTGAGCAAATCGAGAATCGTCTGATTGACGATGAACTGCTCATCCGACAGGTCATCCGAAGGTTGAAACACAATCCTCAGCTTACTCATCATCTCGACATCGGCATACTCATCCTTTGTTCCCGGTTCAAAAGACAAACGAATAACCTGATTACGATAGATACTGTTTTCCGCGCTGGCACTGACGATTTCTTCCAAGAAGTTTGCCGACAGAGCTGCATCCGCAGCAGCGCATTCGAGAATCGCTGAATCCGTGTATGCATCCTTTCGCAAGCGGACGATAAGGATTGTGGACTGGCCGCTTTCGCGCGTTCTCGCCAGCCAAAAACGATCCGACGGAAAAAACTCTTCGCGATCCACACCGACAGCCCAGGGGAGATTGGTGCTCTTGTTGATCCGGCGATGGGTTTTGGGGTGCGGCACGAATGACAAAATAGCGCCAAGATCTTCATAGTAAGAAGAATCAAGCGTCTCCACCTCGAACGCTTCCATCCGGCGTTCGATCTCATAGAAAAGATCGGGAAACCGATAGTCGGGCATTCGGCGCTGACTGGTGACCAGTTGCTTCATATTGGTCGGCACACAGAACTCTGCTATCCGCTCATGAATAAACGGTTGCGTTTCGAAGAGTTCACCAAGGGTTTTTAGGTGCTGGCGCAATCGAGCCGAAAGTTTCAATCGAGGAGCATCAAATGTATAGGTCATGAAAAATGATAGCGTTTGACGTTGTACTAGACACGAGGACTGGAGTTGCACCCTAGAGCGCAATCGGCAAGCTGTTTTTAATTGTCCGAAAAGGAGCGATATGCTCCGGCCAATCACCCTCTCATACGAGGCTCGAACGTGGCTGGTTACTCTAGGTGTTCTCGTTCCGGCGGTGCCGACCAATCGATGTCCGGTCCAATGGCCACAATTCGAAACGGATTGATGACCTTATGGCTGTGGTAATAGTGCCGGCGCATATGGGCAAAGTTGCACGTCTCGGCAACGCCAGGCCATTGATATAGGTCGCGGGTGTAAGGCCACAAGTGCTGATATTCGATAAGCTTCTTTCGATTACACTTAAAGTGACCGTGATAGACGAGATCGAACCGGAGAAGCGTGGGCAGCAAACGCCAGTCCGCCTCCGTTGGCAGGGCACCAACGAGAAACCTACGGCTCGCCAGGCGATCATCAAGCATGTCCAACGTGTCGAACAGCTCCTCGACAGCTTCTTCGTAGGCCTCTTGAGAGAACGCAAATCCTGTGCGGTAGACGCCATTATTCACCGCATGATAAATGCGTTCATTCAACGCATCGATCTCCGGCCGCTTATCGTTCGGATAGAAATCGGCATCATTTCCGGAAACGCCTACAAACGCCGTATTCAGCATTCGAATGATCTCCGAGGACTCGTTTGAGACGACAGTACCTGTGTCTTTGTCCCAGAGGACCGGAACTGTCACGCGGCCTGTGTACCGCGGATTAGCTTTTTGGTAGATTTCAAAGAGATAGTCAGATTCAAAAAGTTCGTCGCCTCCTTCTCCCTTGTCGTCTTTTTCGAACGTCCACCCATGTTCCCCCATAAACCAATTGACGACGGAATAGCCGATCGCACCATCTAGTTCCTTGAGCGCTCGATAGATCAGGGTACGGTGCGCCCACGGACAGGCATAGGATACATAAAGGTGATATCGGCCCGCCTCGGCCTTAAAACCCCCGTTCCCAGTGGGCCCGGCAGATCCATCCGCCGTAACCCAATTTCGGAACACGGAGTCCGCGCGGACAAATTTTCCGCTGGCGCGCTTTTTGCCATCGAGAGCATCTTGTTCCCATTTACCGTCAATGAGTTGTCCCATTGGGCAGAACCCTACCTCAATCCATTACGTTTTTATTTGTCCACGCCTCCATTGGACGCGCTCCTCAAGACGCGACCTTAACAGGCGGCTCATTCGGCACGCTATGCAACATATCTTCGTCAGAAATCCGCATGATCCGCTCATAGAGACCGTCGGGATATCCCGTCAGGTGAGGCCCAGGCGCCGATGCGGGATCAGGTTGAGGCACAGCGCCCCCTTGATCCGCAAACGCTTCCGGATTCTTATACTTTTCCAGTTCCTGGGCGCTAATCCCCGCAAGCTCAACCACCTCCGGATCGATCCAGGCCCGGGCATCAATCGGTTCATCCGAGTACGACAGTTCGAGCGCCAGATTCTCAAGACCGGCGAAATAAATCGACATGCAGAAACCGTGATCGATCGGCCCCATAACGGGCACACCCTTTGACCGCAAACGATCGCGCATCGCCAACAGCTCCTCATGGTTTTTCACCTTGAGCGCCACATGTTGCATCGTTCCCTTTGCACTGTTGGCGCCTGCATTTCCCGCATGGGAAAGGCCAATCTGCGGCTCTATCTTGGCGATGTCCGGATTGTAAACGAAAGCAACCGAACTCTCGTCGTTCAAGCGCAGAAAGCCATGAAAGGTATTTTCCACCCCGTGCATCCAGTAAAGCGCAACAAGTTCCATGCCTAGTTTGTCCGTGAAGAACTCGATCTGTCCCTTCATGTCGCCTGTCGAAATCGCCAGGTGATGCAATCCTTCGACTTTGTTCATGAGCCGTCTCCCTTCCTAGATCGCTAAAAACTAAACAAACGTCATCACGAGGAGCGTTTCGCGCGACGACGTGATCCAGGACCGCAAGTCCAATCCACACCGCCTTGGATTGCTTCTCCCGGTCTCCGACCGGGATCGCAATGACAAATCCACACAAATCATTACAAAACTACTCTCCAATTCAGATATTCTTTCGTACCCACTCGTGGATCTTGGCTGAAAATTCTTCCGTATGGAAAAGCATCAACTGGTGCTTTCCACCTTCCAAGCAGTAGAACTCGACCGGCCCTGCGATTCCGTCCGCAACCATTTTCATGATTTCCGGAGAGAAAGACGGATCTTTCTCTCCGCAAGCCACCAAAATCGGTTTTTCGTTCTTATCGACCGGCACTTTCGGGTCGAACGTGAACAGGGTCGCCCACGACGCCAAATCGTAGGACCACGTATTCCATGGGTCCAGTCGTTTTTGCTCGCCTGCGCCTGCATAACCGTAATCTTCGTCAAAATTGAAAAGGATATTGCAATCAAGCCGGGCCGCACGCCCCACGGACGCGAGCATCTGCTGCACTTCTTCAGACCGCCAAGGTCCCGACGCAAGCGAGAGGGCGGCGCCCCCTGGAACAGCCGGTGACCCCATGAGAATGGCCCCAATGATCGCATCGGAATAGAGCGCGCTGAACGCAGCCCCGACACCCAAACTGGAACCCAACGTAAAGACGGGCAACCCAGTCTTCTCCTTCACATACTCCGCATACATTGCAGAAGCATCCGCCCACTCTTCCATCGTCCATTGACCACGCGGCCGATTGGTCGTTGACTTGCCATGTCCGGGCGCGTCAAACGACCAAATCTCAACGCCTTTCTCCGCATGATGACAACAGAATATGTCATAGATCGCCCCATGAGACGCGATCCCGTGCGAGATAATGAGCGCATACTGTGGGTCATCACCGCAATACCTGTAAGCATGAATTTCATTCACCACATGTTCTTCACGAATCATCCGACACTATCCCCTTTCCCAACGTTGAGTGCCTTACCCCTCATGTGCAGTAAGCGCATCGTATCTAAACAAGCGGTCCAAGACTCTCCCGCCGGCAACGCCCGCTGCCGCATTTCGAGCGACCGCCTTGAGACCGCGGGCATGAAAGATCTCCGCGTTTCTGCGGGAGCCCAGTTGGATTTGAGCCGTCCGCTCACGCCGCAAGTCTTCATACTTTTGAAGAGCTGACGGCACATCGCTCGCCGAAGAAACGCATGCTGCTAACACGGCGCCATCTTCAATAGCCATTGCCGCCCCTTGCGCCATAAAGGGTAAAGTTGGGTGGCACGCGTCCCCCAACAATGTGATTCTATCCCTTCCCCATTGCCTCATGGGCGGACGATCATAGAGCGCCCACTTGTAACAGCTATCCTTATCCATATTGGCGATGAGCGTCTCAATCGTGTCGTGCCATCCGGCAAAGTCTGACGCGAGTTCGGCATGATCGCCTTTCTCCGTCCACGACTCGATGTCCCAACCTTCCTTTTCAACGACACAGACGCAGTTGAGCAGCTCCCCACCACGAACATAATAATGCACAAAGTGCTTTCCAGGGCCCCACCAAGCGGCGGCCACGGGGCGCACGAGCCCGTTCGGCAAACGCTCTGCGGGTACAAGCCCGCGCCAAGCCACATTGCCTGTAAAGATCGGTGATTCATTGCCAAATAATCTGCGCCGGACAACCGAGTGAATCCCATCCGCCCCGACCAGGAAATCGCTAGTAAAAGACTGTCCGTCATGTAAGACCGATACGAACTCGTTCTTTTCTTCGACTTTTTCAACACACGCGTCTGTATAAAGATCAATATTGGGGGAAGATCCAGCTGCGTCGGCAAGCACACGCATCAGATCCGCGCGGTGAACATGATAATAGGGATAACCGTAGGTCTCGATGACCGATGTGCCCAGCTCGTTCCTTGAGATCACCTTGCCGGATTTCCAATCCCGCATTTCCGTGCCTTCGGGAATGAAAGCCACGCCTCGAAGCGCGGGTTCCAATCCCAGATGATGTAATACGCGCGTGCAATTGGGGCTCAATTGGATTCCCGCACCGATCTCGCCAAACTCTGACGCTTGCTCAAAAACGACAACATGGACGTTCCGCTTCGCAAGGCATAGAGCCGCACTCAACCCTCCAATACCACCGCCAACAATAATTGCTTTCACGGACCGCACTCCATCGAGCAGATCAGCGCTTCGGAACGGCTTCCAACTTTCTTTCGCAAAGCCTTGACTGATCAACTGATCAGGATACTATCACGCCTGATCAATCGATCAAGAAGATATTTTGGGACGTAACGCATGCAAAAGACCAGAGCCGTTCGGACCCCGGATGCAAATTCCGACGCCCGCGCCAGGATCATAGACGCCGCCCGCGAACTCTTCGCCACCCTTGGGTTCGAGGGAGCGAGCACCCGGCGTATCGCTGAGAACGCAGGCGTCGCCCAGAGCCTTTTGCTCTACCATTTCGGTTCAAAAGAGATCCTTTGGAAAGCGGTGATGGACGACATTTTTGAGTGGGCGAACGGGATGATTCACGAGTTCGAAGCATCTGAACAACCCGACACCGTTGAAGAGCGCATCATGGTGGGAGTGCGGGCATTTATCCAAATGTGTCAGGAACGGCCGGACTTTCATCGGCTGATGACACTGGAAGGGCGCAGCGAAAGCGAGCGATTAATATGGCTGGCCGAGACCCATCTTAAGCCCATGTTCAAGCAGAACACGGATCTTCTTAGAAAGGGGCAAATAGCAGGAAGCATTCGCCCTGGCGATCCAACCCTGCTTCATTACAGCATGATTGGGATCGCGGGCACCGCCTATGCCTTTGCGCCGGAGATCAAACTCTTGACCGGCAAATCTCGCCCACCTGATCCAAAGGCGATAGAGGAACAAATCCGCGCATTGTTGTTCAAATAATGTCCGCGCGTTCCGCTGAAGCGTCACAGCGCTGAATCGCCGACCCACCGGCGAGAGCAGAGACTATGCCTTTGTAAACTCCAAGTGCAATTCCAAAGTCCCAAGCATGATACCGGGTTGATGAAGGAAAGTATTCCCTGGCGCGTACCGCATGGAATCGATTCGATCAAACAACCGCTCCCAAGCAATATTCTGCTCCCTGCGGGAAATTCCTGAACCCGGACAACTCCGCAAACCCTGAGAAAACGTAAGATGTCGAGTGAGCCCCTTCCTTTTCAAGTTTATGTCCATTGGACACTCAAATTCATCCGCATCCAGATTGGCCGCCGCCCAACGCAAGTGGAGAATGGAGCCCGCGGGCACTTTGACCCCCTGGAACTCTTCGTCTTGGACTGTCATGCGCGTTGAAAGGCCTTGCGTCGGCGCTCGCAGGCGCAGCCCCTCTTCGACAAAATTCTTGATCTTGGAGCGGTCCCCTTTCAGCTCAGCAAAGAGGTCCGGGTCTTCACAGAGTAGCTGAGCCTGTTCGGCAATGGCATATTGAGTCGTTTCCAACCCTCCAATATGCATGGCATACACAATTCCCACGATCTCGACATCCGTCAGCTTACGATCGAACGGCTCGTACGTCACCTGCGTGAGCCAAGTGATCATATCGTCCTTTGGATAAGCGCGTTTTTCCGTAACGAGCGCTTGTACATAATCCCCAAATTCCGAGAGGTCTTTGACCTGCTCCGCCTCTTCCGCACGGGTCAGAAAGTTACGATGACCGGTGCCGTACACAAATCGCTTCACTTGCGCATCGCTCCAAACTCTGAGTTGCGCCATGTCTTCGTGGGGGAACCCTAAGACATTGTTCATGACAATTTGCGGAAGCGGCGCTGCAAATTCCTTCACAAAGTCGACTTTGCCGTGATCGATCCAATTATCGATAAGGCTGTTGACCGTCTCGGTGATCATTTCATCGTGACGCGCGGCGCCTGGTCCAACCCACGGATCCGTAAGCTGAGTCTTATGGGCCTTCCAAAGTTCCGGATTGGGCCGCAAGGACATAATGGATTTGGCCATGGCATGTAGGGGGATCGGCATGTCCTTTGGATCCACCCGCTCTTTGGGCGGATCCAAAACAGGCATCATCTTGTATTGAACGGGCGGAAAACGCTGAATGTCTTTGACAACATGGGAGATATCTTCATGCTTACAGAGTATGAATCCATCCGTATCTGGACTTGTGCCTTCCCCGGGGATTCGGTGCACGGGCGCCTCCCGATGAAGAATCTTATAGGCCTCATACCAATGCTCTTGTGCGCCGGGCGAGAAGAGATCCACATCCGCCAAAGAGACAGGACATTTCATCGCGCTGAGTTCATGATTGGGTGTTTTGCTTCCGGCCATTGCCTATCCTCCCGCATCCATTCCTTCGGTTTGATCCCCGTAAAAGAACAGACAAACACCTGAAAGTTCAAGAGGTTTTGCGCGTTCCGGTGCAAGTCGCAATCCTTCGCGTCAATAGATGCGACACACCTGTACGCCAGCCTCCTTCCCAAGGCAGGCAGGCGTCACAAGCCAGCATAATTTTCCGCAACCCTTGACGAGGTCGCTAGTCTTCAGCGCGCCCCACATACGCGACTTCTCTCGTGTCGACGGTGATGCGTTCTCCCGGGGCAACAAACTGGGGAACGGTGATGCGAAGCCCATTTTCCAACAGCGCCGGTTTGTAGGACGCGCTTGCGGTTTGGCCCTTGATCACCGGCTCCGTTTCCGACACCGTAACGGTGACCTGTTCCGGCAGGGCCACATCGATGGGCGTATTCTCATAGAACGATATTCTGACACTCATTCCTTCCGCCAGAAAACTGGCACTCTCGCCGATTGTATCTGCACTGACTTCGATTTGTTCGAAAGTATCGGCATCCATAAACACAAATTGCGGATCGCTCGCATAAAGGAATGTATAGTCTTTTTCTTCCAACCGCGCTCGTTCAACCGACTCTGATGCCCGGTAGCGCATATTGAGTTTGGTGCCACTTATAATGTTTTTCATTTCGACTTGATTGTAGGCACCGCTCTTGCCCGTCTTGGTGGCTTGCGTCTTTTGGACTTTCCACAACCCCCCTTCGTGGAGAATTATGTGGCCTCGGCGAACCTGATTACCGTTGATCTTCACCAATTTCTCCCGTTTTAATTCCTTGAATTGCGATCATAGCACTGGCGTGTTTCAATGTGTCAACAGATCCATTATACAGCCGCGCAACCAAACACAACCATGTCTAGTGGGACCGAACTCGAATTGCACGCGAAAGAAAAGATATTCGGAAAACACTCTGTAAGAGGAGTGTTTATCGCCCGGCCACAAGAGATCGACTCCGTTCTGCTCGCGGGCAAAGAAGACTATCACGGTGACATCATCGAGCTCGCGGCAAAACACAACATCCCCTACGAGTTCACGACGTGGCCCAACTTCAAACAGCAAGGTGAATTCACCGAAGACGATAAGCATCAGGGCGTGCTCGCTTTCGTCCGCCCAAGACGCATCTACAATGAGGACGACTTTGATGAGCTCCAAGATGCCAAATGTGTATTGATGCTGGATCAGATTACCAATCCGCAAAACTTCGCGACTATTATCCGAAGCGCGGCATTCTTCGGCGCAGATGCGATCATGTTCATGAAGAATCGCGCGGTTGATATCTCGCCCACCGTAACGCGATATGCCGTTGGCGGTGCCGAGTTCGTGAAGTTCTTCCAGATCACCAATGTTTCCCAATCGTTGGAAGACTTAAAGAGAATGGGATTTTGGACCTATGGTTTTGATGAGCGGGGATCCGATCCCCTCAATCAATGCAACTTTGCCGAAAAGTCCGTTCTCGTCGTCGGCGCCGAGGGCCAGGGGCTGAGAAAGAAAACGAAATCCTATTGCGACTTCCTTGTCAGCATTACCGGCGGGGTAAACGGCGTTGAATCGCTCAACGCCGGCACGGCCACCTCTATCGCTCTCTACGAGTTCTTTCGCGCGAAGGCGGCGCAGTAGATCGCTTGTGTGACTGCGCCGAGGGGGACACTTAACCGGAGCGCACCAGCTTGTCTCGCCCAACACAACCCCAATGTCTGTTGTCAGATATCGCGGCCCTATTGAAGCGAGAAGAAAGAGCCCCGGAGAGCGCTGTCCAATGTGCCTTCCACGATCGCGCGTAGATTCATTCGGCGTTTCACGACAATTTGCCCCAAGTCCAGGTCGTTGGCCCAATGATCTTGAGTGTTTCGGAATTTCGTTCGCGTCTGTATTGACTAGCTGGACACCAGCATCGCGAGCGAACGTCAGCTTAGCCCTCGTCGCCACAAGGCGCCCAAAATCAAAGACACGAATGCCAATAGCGCGATGAAGACAATTGACCTCAAAGGGGGATCGATGATCAATTCAGCAACAGAAAATCTCATCTCGCACTCAAATCCGCACTCACCCACATAGGTGCCGCGAATGCTGCGGACGATTTGTGGATTGGGTTCAATGACCCCTACCTCTTTGGCATATGTTTCAAAGGCTGAACTGTATTCAGCGACGACGTCCGGGTGATCCTCTGCAACGTTTTTGGACTCTCCAGGGTCGTTGTACATGTCGTACAACTCCCAAGATCCGTCGCCGAACGGGTTTTGCAATTGCACCAGTTTCCATTGACCTTTCCAGACGGCCTTATTGCCGAAAAGTTCAGTGAACAGATATCGCTCAGGTAGGGTCCTTCCCGATTCCCAGTTTCCGTGAAGCGAAATCCCACGAGGTTGGGCTTTATCCGCAAACAATGGATCAGATTTGGGCTCGACGCCTGCAAGCTCGTAGATCGTTGGCGCAATATCTGAAATATGAGCGAGTGTATCCAGGAAGCCACCCGTGGGTATCGTCGGCCCGGCAACGATAAGCGGGGATCGCGTTCCGCCCTCCGTAGTGACTGCTTTGAAGAACCGCCAAGGGGTGTTCGATGCTTGCGCCCACTCTCGACCCAAGAATGTATGAGAGCGCGGCTTGCCGGCACTTCCAACATCCATATCTCTTTCGTCAAACAGCCACTCTCTCGTCGTACCAGGATAATTCAAGGGTGTTGCGGCACTGGACCCATTGTCAGAAAAGAATAAGACGTACGTGTTGTTCAGCTCTCCTTCGGCCTCAAGGTATCGCAGTACGCGCCCAATTTCTGTGTCCATCAGCTCAATCATCGAAGCGTAGACTTCCATCGCCCTAGAAGATTGATGCCGCTGTTCGTTTGTGCGCTCTCCCCACGGAGGCAAGTAAGAAGGAAGGAACTTGGGAATACTAATCCCTTCTGCTAACGCCGCCGTCTCGGGAAACAGACCTTTCTCTTTAAGTCTCTCAAGGCGCCGCAACTGGATAACCTCCGGCCCCTCATCGTAGGCTCCGCGGTAGTGCTCCAACCATTCATCAGGAACTTGGAGCGGGTCATGAGGCGCTGTATAGGCCAAATATGAAAGGAAGGGCTTGGTCTTGTCGCGAGCCTTAAGATAACCGATCATTTTGTCAGTATAGCTGATAGTTGAATAAAAATCCGGAGGCAGAGCAACCACCTGGTCATCTTCAAGATAAGTGACGAGCTCGGATTGATTGAGGATGAGTTCATCGCCGAAATGGCTGGCCCCGCCCTCCTTTAAGACAAATGATCGGTCAAACCCTCTGGCGTTCGGATACTGGTCAGGATGAACTCCGACGTGCCACTTTCCCGCTATCCAGGATTGATAGCCTTTTGCCCCCAGCACCTCCGCTATCGTCACAACGCCATCGTGAAGCTCACCGGCATAGCGGATATCATCTAACTGATTTGCAACTTGTTGGCCTTGCTGCGTACCCACCCCGGCCTCGTGATTTGAAGCACCGGTTAGCAGCATCGCCCTTGTGGGCGCGCATGTTGGTGCAACATAAAAGTGAGACATCACAATACCGCTTCCCGCCAACGCATCTAGATTGGGCGTTTGAATTTCGCCGCCCATCACGCCCAAATCCGACCACCCCATGTCGTCAGCGACAATGATAAGAAAGTTTGGAGGTCTCTCATCTTCGTTCCCATCTGAATTGTTCTGAGAATTTGCTTGCACACTGAAAAAGAGCGAAACTACCCACAACGCTCCCACTAACACGGGCGCACTTTTCAACACACCGACCCTTGAAGACATTTTCCGCACTCTAGGACCCTTTCTATGTGGACCAGAACTAAGGCGCATCTCGCAAACGCGATACATTAAAGCTGGTCAGTCTTTCTTTGTTTGACCCAGCGCTTCCGCGCATATCAAGTTCGTCAAACCGATGAATTGGCTCGAGTCAACTGACCCTCATATCTTCATTCTTCATAATCAGCAGACTGCTTTTCAAGAATCTTGGTACTACTTTTGATTTCATCATCTTTAATTGACCGAGTGATTTCAGCGTCAGAAGACGCAAGGACAGCAATCCCCGGAGCACCATGGCCGTGGATCGATGAACCAGTAAGCATCCGCTTGCGAAGGGCGACTTGCTCACTCTCACCAAGTGGGAAATTCCACATGATCAAGATGACAAGACCGAAAGTCACTCCGGGAAAGAGCACCATCATCATCCGTAAGCCAAATAAGGCACCGTCTGGATTGATGGCCTCTGGTGACGGATCGTAACCCACCATACTCAAAATGGGGTAGCTTAGGCCGATCGCGAGGGCTGCCGCCACTTTGCTCGTGGATTGCAAAAGCGACATGTAAAGGCCGGTCTGCTGAACACCCGACTCGGCTGTATCAATGTCGGTCACATCGGCCATGATGGCCCTGGGGATGTAGGTGCCGACGGCTTGGTTGGCTCCCAAGAATAAGAACGCAACGCTCGTAATGAGAACGCTTCCAACTGGTATGATCAAGTAGAGAATACTTGCGGCAATCTGATAGATAAGCGCATAGCACAAGGTCCGATGTTTTCCGATGCGCCGGCTGAGCGTGACGAACAGCGGCAAAAACAAAAGCCCGGAAAAGAGAAACGGAACGAGGGCAAAAGAAGACCAGCTGCCTAGTTGCAGGGCATCTTCAACATAAAACAGGACCATGCCCGCCGCACCGCCGGCCGCAATACCCAAAAGTAGATTGGCAGCTAACAACAAGCGAAGTGGCCTATTTCCCATCAGCACACGAAGTGTCTTGCGCGACCTCTGTTTAATTGATTTGTCGGTGTTGGGTTCAGGAGTTGACCAGAGTGCGGCAGCGACCGAACTTGGGAGCAAAACCAACAGAGTGAGCGCTATTAAGCGCATTCGATCAGCATCGCTGGAGTTGCCTGCACCGTCCGCATAGGCAACCAGAAGAATAAGACCCAAGCTTCCCACGAGAGCAGCACCCTGTTTATAGGCCGATATCCTTGAGCGCTCATGATAGTCCGTCGAAAGCTCGGCCGCCCAAGCGATGTGCGACACTGATCCAATCGTCCAACCGACATAGAGTAGAACCATCCAAAACCCAAAATAAGCTCCTCCCACAGAAGGACCAGGTACAAATGTCATGTATGTGCAAAGGCCCAAAACAGGCACGGAAACAACAAGCCATGGCAGGCGCCGGCCCCACCTTGTGTGCCAGCGGTCGGAAAGCACGCCGAACACCGGGTCAGTAAACACATCCCACAGTTTTGTCAGCCCAAAAATCAAGCCGACGGTGCTCAGACCTAGGCCCATAGACCCGGCGTAAAAGGGTGGCACGAAGACAACGACCGCCATAAGAAAAGCCGAAAACGGCGCCTCTGGCGAAACAAAGGCTGACAGCCTCACCGCGCTCAGTCTGGATGCAGACATTGACCCAACCTCTTTCAATTGCCTTTATGCGGGCTCCGTAAACAGGAAAATCGCTGCGTCTCTGTAGTCAAACACCAAGGAAAACGTGATGACTGCGAGCATCAAATACCGCCATCCGCCATAGACCGGTGCACTCATTGTGGGTGCCCCTCTAAACGCGAGATAGAGTGCAGCCGGAGTCCAAAACACCACGTGATTTATGGCGATAACTCCCACGGTGAGAGCCGTCGGTCCGAACACCAATAATACAGCGGCCGAAGCCAAATGGCTCACCACAACCGATGCCACAATCCACCGCGCAGCTAGATGTGTTCGGACAAAGAGAAGCCCCGCAAAGAAGGTGCAGAGCATGAAGATGATCCACCACTGCACCCAAAGGGGAGACGCCGCGCGCGCTTCCTCATTCCAAACCGAAAAAGGCGTTAGCTCGGCAGCTGCGATCTGATCGGAAGCCGCTGCAGCAACGTCGACAAACACGATCAATCACGCCAGGGTAAGTTGGCTCCCAGCCCATGTTTGAACTCTTTCCTGAATTCCTTGTCCTGAACTTCTTCCGCTTTGTTAAGATGGACGGGCGGCGTGTAGAAAGTGGAGCGGGGCTTGACGCGCACCACGATTCGTCCTTCTTTCTCCACCAAATCCCTTACGAAGGGTCGGGCGTCTTCGGGCAGTGTTTCGCCCGCCATGACGCCTCCGATCTTCATGCCAACGTCAATGGCTTGTTCTTGATCCTCTTCAATCTCCGCATCGCCATAGACAACCAGATACGTGGGAGGCCACTGTCCGTCCAAGACAGCAATGGAGAGCTCACCCTCCCGGTCGACGGCCTTAGCCTTCTGGCGTTCGCGCATTGTCGAGAAGCAAATATCGTCACCGTCCATGACGTAGTACACGATCGACATTGAGGGTGGTCCGTTCTTGCGCGTGTATCCAACAACACAAGTATTGTTCTTTTGAACAAATTCGCGGCGTTCAGCAGCATCCATAGTCATGATGTGATCCCTTGTTATATTAAAATGGTAACACGTTACCATATGTAACGCGTTACCAAAATTAGTCAAGACAAATCCTTCCCCGAGCACCATATTGTGCCGGCGATCCCTAATCGTGGTGTTGGTTCTGATAAATCAGGAGAAATCAGGGCGATTTCAGATGAGCCTTGAGGACAGACAATCCGGGATGTTTTTTGATTTCCGCGCGCGCTTTCGCAATCCCTTGCGATGTCAGCACAGGCAGCAACACCCAGATCGAGGCGATCACCATCTCGTCCGCTAACCTTTTCGCCTCGATGAATCCTTTGGACCAAAGCAGCATCGGCCCCCAGGTGGCCATCGTCAATTGCTTGGCCAAATGATCGGCGTCGGTTTTGGCGTCGATCTCGTCAAGTTGCTTCATATCCTTGACAGTGAGAGTTCTGGCCCTAATTGCATTTGCTAGAAGAATCTCCGTAGCCGGAGCGCCCGCTTCTGCCATAAAGAGAAGTGTTGGAATCGCCTCCCCCACCGCTTTGTCGTCTGTCACGTTGACGGCAAAAGATCGCAGCAGCGCGAATAGTCGACCAACACCTGCAGTCTCTTTTTCCGCGACAGATGACGTGATCCTATCGATTTGATCTCTTACAGTTGCAAGAACCAGAGTCTCCTTGCTGTCGAAGAGCCGATAGAGGGTGGTCGGCGAGACATCGGCTGCTTCGGCCAAATCACGCATGTTGACGTGGTCGTAGCCATGCTTTCGGAGATGATCTGTCGTCACCTTGAGAATCCGTTCACGTCGTTCTTTTTGTTTGGGGGTCATCTTCATTCCAAAATCGAGCGAGCCATGTTCATGCATTACCACAGAGCTTTCAATCTGAAAACTGGAACTTGTTACCGAAATATCAGGCAGGCCTACTAATTCGACAAGGCTCGATGGCAACAGAGCAGGTTTGGCTATGTTCGGCCCAAAAAATGACCTCCGCGGCTCCAATTGATTTCATCCGCTTCAGTCACCGACGAGACACATGCTGAAATTTGAGTGAGTCTGCGGTGGGATAGACTGCGGGTTAGCCTACTTGAACACCAACCCTAAAAGCTGCTTTGCAATGATTTCGCGCTGGATTTCGTTGGTCCCGCCGAAGATGCTCCAGCAACGTCCGTAGAGGTACTGATAGCCAAACCGCGTAGCGCAGGCACTTTCCGTCTCGTTCTGGCCAAGCCCTTTGATGGCGGCCAATTCGTACGCGGTCGCGCGGTCCCCAAAGAGTTTGAGCGAGAACTCGGCCATATCTTGCAAAATCTCGGTACCGCGAATCTTCAAGACAGCCGATTCCGGCCCTGGGGAGCCACCATCTGCAATCCACTTCTCCACATAGCCTTTCTCCACAGCACACAGGGAGGCCAAACGAGTTTCCAATCGCGAGAGCTCTCGGATCAAAGCGTCCTTGTCGCGGGCGCGTCCCCCTGAGTTAAAGACATCACTCGCTTTGTCTTTTATTTTGTTGAGCAGGCTGATCTTAGAGCCGGTTTCCGCGATAAAGGCGCGCTCATTGCCCAAGAGAAAGCGGGCATAAGACCAACCTTTCCCAACTTCGCCAATGACGTTCGAAACGGGGATGCGAACATCCTCCAGAAAGATCTGGTTGGTATGGTGAACATCATCGATAGTGATGATGGGCGTGACCGATAGACCCCGCGCGTCCATATCGATAACAACATAAGTGATGCCTTCTTGCTGGCGGCCGTCCGAACTGGTGCGCACAAGGCAATGGAGCTTGTCCGCCCATTGAGCCTCAGTCGTCCACATCTTGGTGCCGTTGATAACGTACTCGTCACCATCGAGCACAGCAGACGTGCGCAGTGCCGAGAGGTCGGATCCGGCGCCTGCCTCCGAATACCCCTGTGCCCACCAAACATTGCTCTCAAGAATGTCGTTCAAGTGCTCTTTCCTGTGGGCATCAGACCCGAACGTGTAAATGATCGGGCCGATCATCTTCACGCCGTACGGAATGATAGGCGGGGCATCGGCCAGTGCACACTCTTGATAGAGCATAAGTTGGCGCTTCACGTCCCATTCGGCCCCTCCATACTCTTTGGGCCAACCAACGGCGAACCACCCCTGTTTGTGCAGGATCTTTTGCCAGGTCACATAGTCTTCTTTGATCAAGTAGACGCCGTGTGCGACTTTTTCTTTGATGTCACGCGGGAGCTCCGACGCCACAAACTCCCTGATTTCTGCGCGGAAGGCGGCGTCTTCTTTTGACTCGCGGAAATACATTAGGCTGCACCCTCCAGCTCCGCCAGCAAGCCGTCCCCATGCCGTCTTTCATGAAAGGTTTCATCCCCAAACGCGTGGGCGATCGCCTTTAGTCTCTTGGCACCGTGACTGATGAACAGCTCATCTGAAACGCCCATACCGCCGTGAAGTTGGATGGCGTCATGGGCGACCTTCATCGCGGTTTCAGCGATACAGATGCGGGTGGCGGGAAAGAGCGGGTCAGACACGTCGCGTTCTTCATCCAATGCATCGACAGCCAGGCTCGCCATCGCTTTCGCCTCTTCTACCGCAACAAACATATCGCTGGCCCGATGTTGCAGAGCTTGGAACTGACCAATCTCGACGCCGAATTGTTTTCGGGTTTTGAGATAGTCTACCGTGTCGGTAAGCAGCTTCTCCATCAAGACAACCGCTTGCGACCCTAAAATGGCATCGGCCCGATTTTGGACCCGCTGCAGCCAACGCCACACTTCTTCGTCTTGGAAAAGACGATGAACGGCTGGTGACTCGGTGAAGGTGACGTCAGCCAAAACCGCCCCGTCAAATGTTCGGAAAGAACTGCGTTGGACGGACTCATCTTCCGCTTCAACCAAAAACAAACCGATTGCGTCCTCTTCCACGATCCTCGCTGAAACGACAAACCAATCGCAGTCGCCGCCGGCGCGCACGCCTGTCTTTCGTCCGCTCACATACCAGGTATCGCCGCGCAACTCGGCAGAAGCGAGAATATTTTCGGGTCCATCCGGATGATAGTCTTCCCCATGAGCAAACCCGGCCATAGACGCTCCCTCCACGATCGGACCAAGCCACTTCGCCGCTTGATTTGGGTGGAGCCCGTGTTCGAGCAGCCACGCGGCAACAACCATCGACTCAACGTACGGATCGGGCGCGAGATTGAGCGCCAGAGCCTGCGCCACCAATGCGGACGCCCGCGAAGGCAATCCGGCTCCTCCCAAATCCTCCGCCACCGTCGCACCCAACAAGCCGTTTTCAGCAAGTGCCTTCCACGTCGGCAGGCAATCGGGATGTTCCGCTGCGGCCCTCATACGATGTGTCTCGAACGGATGGGCATCTGCGACGATCCGTCTGGCGGACTCTTCCAGTAACTTCAAAGTCTCTTCGGCGGCGCCTTCAGTCATTCTCTTACGCGGCTTTCGCCATCGCTCCTTCGAGTTCCCGCTCGTCCGGCTCATATGCGGGCAGTTTGCTCAGCAGCCAGACATTCGCGATGCCCCAGCAAACGGCCATTGCCGTGAACGCCAAATATAGGGGTGAGCGGAAGAAAGGATCGACCTGCCACAGGGCCCCTTGAAACGACAGCATAATGAAAACAACGCAGATCTCCAAGAGATAGGACTGACCCCGCCGCGATTGGCGTTTGAGCATGAGCGTCGTGCTAAAAGGTAGTGCCCAGAAAGCAGTAATCGGAAACGAGACAAGGAACAGGGGGTCATCTAAGGCGCACTTCACCAAGAGCCACAGCACACCGATGGCCATCGTTGTTAAGGCAACGAGGCCAGCGAATTGCCATTGGGTCGCCCATGGAGCGAGCTCTTGCCTTCCGTATTTGATCACCATGCCGACCAAGGTAAACTCAATGGCTGTTGTAAAGACAAGAGCCACCCACCAGGCTTTCACCCACCAATGATCATAGACATTGAACCAAAGATCGTAGAGCAGCACGAACTGGAGGTCATGAACCGCAAACCAGGCAACGGCAGCCAACGGCGCCGAGTACGCTTTGTGCACACGCGCCAACCGGAACGACTCGATGAGAAACGAGAACGTAAACGCGGCTGCGCCCAGAAAGAACAAGAGAACGAGCACCACATTGCTGTCGATCGACTGTAGAGCTAGATGTGGATCGTAGGTCATCTTTGCTGGCCCCTCGTCTCGACCAAATTGAATGGATCGTGTAACACGCCCTTCGAATGATGCTGGGACACTTCTTCTGCCGTCCATCCAAGCCAATCGCTGAGGGCGTCGAGATTATGCTCTCCCCGGACCGCCGTCCGGCTTTCTTGAGCGACGCCGCTTCGAGCGTCAGAAAACTTGTAAGGCGACTGAACAGTGCGGCACGTGCCCCCAATACCATCATCCACGTCGACGAAAATACCGCGCCCCTCGACACTTGGTTGCGCGTACGCGTCTTTGCCAGGCTCGCGGACCTTGCCCCAGGCAAGCCTCAACTCGTCCAACCGTTTGGTGAGCGCATCGAACGATGCAAAGGAAAGGATATGATCTGCAATCGCTTGCTCTCGCAAGGCGACCTTTTCGTCCAAGCTCGCCCCTTTCGGGGCACCGTCGGTCAATCCGTCCCCTCTTGAGAAGGCGTGCCAAAGACCCTTCAAATGGCCCGCAATGCCGATTTTGTTGCCTTCCGGCGCCTCCCAAATCCGGCCAAAGCCATCATGAGTTTCTTTGCTCCAAATTCCATCTAGGATAAAACTTGCAAAATCATCTGTGGAGTGAACAACATCGATCATGCCGATATCGACATGTTGACCTCGCCCGGTCTCGTTCGCAAAGCGGAGCGCGGCAAGCAGACCAACCAATCCGTGGAGGGAGCTCAGCGTGTCGGCAACCGACACCGAAAAATCCGTTAGCTCATGTCCGGCAACCGCCGCTTGCCTCGCCATTAGACCTGTTTCCATATGCAGTACTGGCGCATAGGCGGCGCGATCCCGCTCCGGCCCCACTTGCCCAAAGCCGGAGATGGACAACATCACAAGCTTAGGATTAACAGCGCTCAGCGCTTCCCAGCCGATTCCCAATCGATCCATCACGCCGGGGCGGTAGTTTTCAATGACCACATCCGCCACTTTGACGAGATCCTTGATCAGCGCCGCCGCCCCGTCGGCTTTTAGGTCGATACATATGTTCCGCTTTCCAATGTTCTGCTGAATGAAGTAGCCCGACAAGTCGCCCCTCTTCAGACCCAGGCCTCGAGTCACATCACCCTCCGGTGACTCCACTTTGACGACATCCGCGCCGAGATCCGACAGCATGCGTCCGGCATAAGGGCCAGCCAAGACACGAGAAAAATCGAGGACTTTGATCCCTTCGAGTGGATAGTTCATCGAACTAGCCCACCTTTCTCGACTCTAAGAATTTCTCCACCGCATTCAGATGAAACTTCTCGTTCATGCTGAGGGCTTCATAGGCCATCCCTGCATCCATCACCGCATGCATTTGCCGCTTGAGACCAAGATTGGTCACAGCCTTCGTCCAAGCGATCGCTTCCGTTGCTCCATTGGCCAGACGTTGTGCCAGCTTGTCGACCGTTTCATCCAACTGATCGGCGGAACACACCCGATTAATCAGCCCAAGATCTTTTGCTTCCTTCGCGTCAATGAGATCGCCGAAGAGAAGCGCCTCCTTGGCGCGCGCATAACCAACCAAGTGCGGCCAGATAAGACAGCCCCCATCGCCCGCAACCAATCCGACGCGAACGTGGGGATCGCCAATATTTGCATTTTCTTCGGCAACGATAATATCGCAGAGTAACGCCACAGAGGCCCCCAAACCAATCGCATCGCCGTTCAGTCGGCAGATGATCGGTTTTTCCGCCTCAAGCAAACTGTAGACAATGCGTTTCCCTTGAATGTTTTGGAATGTATAGCGCGACGCATCTTCACCCATCCGCTCCATCATGGAGACATCGCCGCCGGCACAAAAGGCGCGTCCTTCCCCGGTCAGGATTACCACATCGCACTCTTGGTCGAGCGACACATCATAAAAGACTTGCGCCAACTCATGATGCAATTGCTCGTCGACGGCGTTCAATACATCAGGCCGGTTCAGCGAAACCCTCAAGATCCGCCCCTCGCGTTCGAATTTGATGCATTCGTAATTTGAATAGTCCATTGATCTTTCCTTATCGTTCGAAGTCTCAAGCCGGAGCAAATGCGCTCTGGTCCGACGTCTGAGCGGTTACTTGAAACCTTTTGATGAAGACCATGACAAAAACCGCCCAAATCACCGTGATAGCGCCGAGGGCCACCCATCCCGGTGAGCGGAAGAAGGGATCGAGTGGCCAGACGGCGGACCACCAACACAAAGCCATAACAATGTAGGCAGACCACATGAGGGTTGATTGACCCACTGTGCTTTTCCGCTTCAGCATCATCGGAATTGTGAACGGGAGACAGAACCAGACGGTCCAGCCAAAGCTAAAGAACCACAGCTCATCAGCAAGCATCATTTTCACGCTGTACCAACTGACCGACGTGCCCGCGAGTGCGATCAACATAATGGCCACAAACGTCCTTTGAGAAACCTGCGGCATGATTTCTTTTCGCCCCCAACGCAGAACCTGGTAGAAGAAGATGAACTCCATGATGTTCGTGATAATCAAACCCACAAAGAACAATTGCATAAACCAGTGGTCGTACTGATTGAACCACTTGTCATACATCATGAGATACATGAGATCGTGAGGAATGAAGAGGAGCGTACACGCGACCGGCATTGTGTAAGTTTTGAGCCTGAATCCATTGCGGATACCGGAACCAAAATAAATGAAGTTCGCAATGAGAGAACAAGCACCAAGCAAAAGGAGGCGAGGCACGTCGGCGTCGATATTCGCAAGAGTTCCCGAAACATCGTAAAGCGCTAGACCCTCAGCCATCGTTCTTGCTCCTAGCTATCCTCTTCCTCAGCAAAGATGGATTTCAGATTGTGTTTCATCGTTGAAAGCACCTTCGTGGCAATCTCTAGGTCTTGGGCGCTAATTCCTTCGACAATCTTTTCATTCGCCGGCGCGGCGATCTCCGTCATCTCACGGAGCTTTCTGAGACCTTCATCCGTCAGCATGACATGCTTTGCTCTGCCATCGTCCGGTGAAGAGATCCGCGCGACAAATCCGGCAACTTCCATTCTGTGGATCAGGGCGCCAATTGAGGCTTTGCCCATATCGAGCACCCGCCCCAGTTCAACTTGCGAAAGCGTGCGTTCCCGATTTCTCGCCAGATTGGCCAGCACCCACCACTGCGATCGCGTCACGCCGTGCGGCTTCAGCAACTGATCAATGAGCGTTTTCCGCATCCTGGAAACGTCGTGAACATGGAACGCCAACCGATAAGGGCTTCGTTCGAAAATATCGTCTTGGAAGCGCGCTAAACTATTCGCCTCGTTTCCAGCGACTTGTTTCGTTTTCTTTATTTGTTTAGACACGTGTGATTGTTCCTTGGTCCCAGTCAGTTTCGTTTCGGTAGACGCACGATATATTCCGCAGGCGTGGTTTTTCCGACGCGTTCGTTTTCAAGCCATACATCAAGCTTCACAACCGGCTGCCCGGACTCATCTTCATATTTGTCGATGACTTCGCCTTTTGCTGAAACGGTATCCCCGTTCATATTCATATCGCGCATTTGAAAGGAAAACTTCTTCACCCAACCGTCGATCCCCATCCAATCAGTGACCGCGCGCGAGAGCATGCCGGCAGTCCAACCTGTATTGTAAATGATGTCGGGCAGACCGCTGTCCTTCGCATAGTCCGGATCATGATGAATTTTGCTCCAATCTTGAGAGCCGTGAACCTGGGTCGCCATCGTCGTCCAATTGAGATCCATAGAGAAGCCGGGAAGCGAATCCCCAATAAGGACGTCATCCCAATATCGGGTTTCGCGGTGAGAGTTCGGTGATGTCATGCCGCCACCTCGCGCGCATCGTCTGCTTTGATTTGTTTGGGGGAGCGATGAACCAGTGTCGTATTGTGCCAGATCGCGACCGGCACGCCGTCTTGATTGGAGAACGTCATTGCAGATTTAATCCACACAGACTTTTCGTCCATTCTCGTAGGTTTCATGAAGACATCTGTCACTTTTTGTTCCGCACGCATCCTGTCCCCTACACGAATGGGTTCCAGAAACTCCCATTCGGTACCCATATTAATGCCGCGATCACCGGGCGTCGGCACACCCAACGTAAAGAAGGGCCGCTTCGCTTTCTTATTTTGCGGTGCCCCTTCGATTTTCCTTTCGCGTTTCGGCCAAGGACCGCCGCTCGCAAAATAGGTCGGCAGCAAGGAAGGGGGCACCACAACCTCTCCATGCGGGCCGACGTCTCTGGCAAACTCAGGATCAAGGAAAAGCGGGTTGGTGTCGCCAGTCATGTGGCAGTGACGTCGGATTGGATCATACTCCACCGGAAACCGCCCTTCGCTTTGACTCACGACTTTGCCGATCCACTCGGATCGAACAGCGTCGATATCGTAGTCGTCAGGGTGAATGCAGTCACTCATCAGGTACTTACCCTAAATTGCAAAGCGAAACTGTCCGTCTCGCATTTGAATACGTCGCCCACAGATTTCCTCCGCTTCCATCGTCGCCATATCTTGCGGGTCTTCAGTGTGGGCGATGCTTCGCCTGTTATCAGGCAGATCCACAATGACGATACCGCGTTTGGGCTCTTTTCTTTCATACATCACGGTGTACCCAGCAACCGTTGCCTGGCCTGAATAGTCCGGCACCACGTCGCGGCGCCTGGCCGCCTTTTCAACGTCCTCTGTTACATCAATGAACTGATAGCCGTTGGGGCTGGGCTCTCCACCCCAGATAGCAAAACCCTGTTTGGTGAGTACGCCAGAGACGGTCGTCACCATGCCTCGGCTGCCGGACTTAGAGCGAATGTGTTCCGCCAACTGACCGGTGGCATGAAGAACAAAACTGTTAAACGGCCCCCCAGCGAACGGCATCGCGCCGGTAAAACTCCAATCAATGTCCCGCGGGATCTCTGCCTCTGCGGCATAGACATCCTGGGCGATGGGGAAACAAGTGTAGAGCTCCAAGAAGTCAAGCTCTTCCGGTTTCATGTCCGCTGCTCTAAAGGCCGCTCGCCCTGCCAATTCAGCGCCCGGACAGCGATGGAGCTCGTCCCGCGCGGTCAGATTGATCATGTGATTGGCTTCTGTGAAAACTTGCGAGAACACCCACTTCTCGCGCGGCACACCGAGCCGCTCCGCTTCAGCGACGGAACAAAACAGCAAAGCGGACGCTTGGTCGATATTCCACGAACTATTGTGAAGTTTCGTATACGGAAAGGCAAGCATACTGTTTTTTGAACTATGCTCGCGAATAAAGTCAGCAGCAAAAGGCTTGTCGTTCCAGCCTTGTGGATTGTCGGCTGCGATTTCGCTGAACCGGCTGTAGAGTTCCGCCATCTGATCACGGCGCTCATCGATCGTCTGTCCCTGAGCATGCCGAAAGGCGTTGTCGATAATCGCATAGTACCCGACCGGCATCTGACCGAGACCGCTGTCTTTTTCATAGTCAGGCTGCATCTCATCATGGGGCTTTAAGACAATATCAGCGAGCTCTGTACTAACTGTATCTTCAAGCTTCACACCTTCAATCTGGGCACGAAGCAGACGATAGCCGGCCTCCCCGCCCACGACCATGGCCTTACATATCTCTCCGCTAGCGATGGACGTGCACGCATCACTAATAATCGTCTGCTGCGACACACCGGGAAGGGCACTGATCGATTTCACAGTACCGGCCCCAATCCCATCGCCGATAAGCTTGCCAGGATTCCTATACCGCCAGCGGCCAACCGGTACGTAGATGTTTTCAAGCTCCGTCAGCAACTCAGACGCGCCCGCATCGTCACCGGCAGCCGCGGCCGCTTCGATCATGAGCGCAATTGGCTCTTTCGCTTTGGTCGGATCTTCTTCCTTCTGCTGGATCAGACCGACGCCCACAAGGACAGGAGTGTTTGGGTCGATACTCATCTGTTCTGGCCGGCCTCCAGATATTTATCGAGCGTTTTATGGAAATGCCGTATACGAATTTCCTGGTAATTACCAAGAGTCACACCTTCCCTCGCCGCCTTCAGACCCTTCTGAATGCGGTGGAGATTTCCCATGTCTTGCTCGAACACCGGAGAGATCTGATTGAGTTCCGGCGCATCGGTAAAGGGATCGTCAGGACCCAGTTCCCGCCGCGTCACAGGCTCGGGCCGCGGCCCCTCATCGGGTACTGGGTGAAGCAGCTGCGCTTCCATAAGGCACTTGTCGGGGTCATTGCCAAACGGACGGAATCGGTAAACGAGAGGCAAAGAAGGCGCAAGCCACGGACAGAAATTTGGAAAGACAAAATACTGTGTGGAATCGACAATCTCTGTAATCGTTAAGTGGGACAAATCGGCCTTGTAGACCTCTTTCATCTGCGCCTTCAAAAGCTCGGCAAGGGCGTGGCGTGCAGTGGGCGCATCAGGCAAGTCCATCCCCTCCGCCCGCGCCTCGGTCCCCACACCATAGACAAGCATCGAGGTGATATCTTCATCGCTGGGCGGATTATCCATGTGCGGACTGGGGATTCCCGACCAAGTGAGAAGACGACTGATATTATCTCCCCAAACATCGTATTTGGTGTTGGAGTCGCCGGTAAAGGGAAGCGCTTGTGGGTGGGTTTGAACCACATGATAGGCCTCTAGAAAAGCCTCCAGAGCCACTTTCCAATTGCAATTCAACTGGCGTTGTACATTGGCCGTGAGATAGCGGTCTTCCAAAGGCCAACGCTCAAAGTGAGACGGCAGAACCCCCAAATAATTCTCTAAACTTTCCGCACTTGGATCAAGATTGATGAAGACATAGCCTCCCCACGTGTCCACTTGAACCGAGGAAAGCCGGTAGCCCTCATCCGTCACTTCGGGAAAATCCCATCGGCACGGGATGGACTGCAACGTGCCATCAATCTCCCACGTCCAACCATGAAAGGGGCACCGGAACTGACTGACGTTTCCGCGCGCACCGGATTCTCTCAATTGAGTGCCCCGATGCCGGCAAGCGTTCAGAAACGCATCGAACTTATCTTCCTGACTCCGTACGACAATCACGGAGATATCGCCCACTTCGTAGACGAGGTAGTCACCCACCTTTGGGATCTCTTCCTCTCGGCACGCCATCTGCCAGACCTTAGTCCACATATATTTCATCTCGAGATCGTGAAATTCGCGCGACGTATAGCGCTCGGGCGCGAGCGTTTGATTTCCTAAAGACTCGTACGACTCTTCGGTAATAAAGCTTGGTGGATTGTCGCCGTCTTGGCTGAAGATGTCTTCTGCAGTCGGACCAATACTGCGCGCGCCTTGTTTCTCAATGGGTTTCACGTCGGACATTTCTCGACCTCCGAAGCGGGGTTTCGATGACAACAGATTTTTTGATATAGTATGGTTGCATACCATGTCAATCTGTTTTAGTATGCTTCCATACCTAATGTACGCTACCAAGACCGAGGGTCACTTTCCAGAAATCAATTGGTCCCGAAGAGGAAAAATGTACGATCCCCAAGAAGCCCTTGCCGCGCTCGACACGAACATCGTTCCGATTGCGGCCGCTTTTGCCGTGGTTATCATTGCGGTCTTCGTCTACTGGCTCACCGCTTGGAGGCAGACGCGCATTCACGGTCTGTACTGCGTGCCCTTCGTGGGGATATCGGTCTTTTTCTGGCACGACCTGTCATTCGTTCTGCAATACGACAAATGGTTCAATGTCTATGATCACTGGTGGCTAAAGGTTTGGTGGGTTGGCCTCGTTGCCTGCATTCCGTTCGAATCTCTGTTTCTCTACCACGTCATAAAATACGGCCAAAAGGACGTACTCCCGGGTCTGACAAGAACTCAGTTCATCACCGGTGTGCTGCTTGCCCATTGCGCCATTGGCGCGCTCTTCTTCTTCTTCAAGTTCCTCCTCCAAGACGAACTCTACTTTGTCACTTTCGTCATCACGGCCATGTGGTCGGTCCCGTTCCATACCGGCGTCATGGTGATGCGCGGCAACACCAAGACCCAGTCTGTGGTGATGGAATTGTCGACCATCGTGATGGTTGTTTGTCTCAGTTACGCGTTCTCGCACGTGGCCGGGATATTTCACTCGCCGCTCTATTTCCTCGGTGTCGGGACATATATCTTGTGGTCGCTCGCCAATGTCTGGCTGATCTTGAATTTTCCAAAGGCGCTTGAAAAGGGCGGCGAGACTTCGGCGATCGGTAGATCCACCGACCCCTATCCCGCTTAGAATACGACTGTAACGTATGCGAACGAAACGATGAAACAACAAAAAGAGGATGCAGTTATGTCTGAGTCTGCCAACAAACAGATCGCTCGTGCCTTCATGAACGCCCTTTCGACTGGAGACGTGGAGGCGATGTCGGGAATTATCTCCCAAGACATTGAGGCGGTCGCAACCGGCACATCCGTCTTATCCGCCAATCGCAATTATGATGCGGTGTTGGAAGCCGTTGCTGGCCTTAAACAGGCAACGAAAGACGGCATTGCTATCGAGATCTTAAGTCTGACGGAAGAGGACGGCCGCGTTGTCTGCGAGTGGAAGGGCTCCTCCGAACTCGTGACGGGCACCCCATACAACAACGAGTACGTCTTTATTTTCCAGATCGAGGACGGAAAAGTCCGTCGGATGACGGAGTATATGGACACCAAACTCGCCGATGAAGTGATGGGGCCGATTTTGGCGGGATGAACTTGAGCAGAATTTGGGAAGGATATTTCCATGACTGAAAAATCTCTAATGGATCAAGACATCCAGGAATGTCCGTGGGCGTTCTATAAGGAAATGAGGGACGAAGCCCCGATCTACATGGACCCTCAACTCGGGTGCGCCGTCATTAGTCGCTATGAAGATGTGGTCCAGGCCCTGCGGTCCCCTGAGATTTTTTCGACAAAACATGCCTTTCCCAAGTTTACGAACGAGGCTGTTCGAAAAATCTACGACGAAAAAGGACATGGCGAGATGATTGCCGTGCTGGTTCAAGATGATCCGCCGGAACACACGCGCTTTCGCTCGCTCGTGAACCTGGCCTTCACCGCAGAGAGGGTTCAAAAAATGGAACCCTACATCGAGGACATCACGAACTCTCTCATCGATGGGTTTATTGACAAAGGGGAAGTCGATATCCTCAGAGAGTTCTGCATGCCGTTGCCCTTGACCGTCATCGCCGATCAAATCGGTGTTTCACGCGATGACATTTGGAAACTGCGCGAATGGACCAATGCCGGCGTCGCCGCGACGGTCGATTTGATGGCCTCGGAGGAAGAGCAAATTGCGCTCGCCGAAAAGATCGTCGAGTTTCAGCTTTACTTCGCCGACCGCATTGAGGAGCGCCGGACAAACCCTCAAGACGACATGATCACGGATTTGATTCAGGCCGAGATCGAGGGGGAGCGCTCGCTCAATCTGCCCGAACTTCTTGCCGTTATCCAGCAACTGTTGGTGGGCGGCAACGAAACGACAACGAACGGTCTGGCTGCCGGAATCATGCAACTGATCAAAAACCCTGACCAGGCCGAGGCGTTGAGGGCTGACCCCTCTCTGTACACGAAGTTACCGGAGGAAGTGTTGCGCATCGAATCACCCGTGCAAGGACTTTTCCGAATGACCATGGAAGATGTGGAGATCGGCGGAACGACTCTACCTAAGGGAACGCTGTGCCAGGTGCGCTTTGGTTCCGCCAATCATGACGACCGCCGGTTCGAATGTCCCGAACAGTTCGACATTGAGCGTAAGGCGGCAGGAAAACACCTGGCGTTTGGTTCGGGCATTCATTTGTGCATTGGCAAAATGCTGGCGCGCCGGGAGATGACGGTTGGGCTCCGAGCCATCAACGAACGACTCAAAAACTTAAGGCTCACGGTTCCGGAGGACGAGCTAAGCTACGTGCCGAGCGTCGCCATGCGCGGTTACACCAGACTGCCGGTATCATTTGAAAGGCGTTAGGCCCACGAAAGTCGAACAAGGAGATCGTTGAATGAGCAGGTTTGAAGGCAAAGTAGCAATCGTAACGGGAGGTGCCAGCGGGATAGGTCGGGCGACAGCTCAGCTACTCGCCGAGCAAGGGGCCAAGGTCGTCATTTCAGACATTAGTGATGCAGACGGAGAAACGTTGGCCGATACGCTGGGAACGCGAGACGACGTGGTTTATCAGCATTGCGACGTTAGCAACGCTGACGAAGTCAACGCATTAGTTGATCGAGCTATTGACGCTTTTGGCCGCCTAGATATTTTGTGCAACAACGCTGGGGTGGTTTCGATTGGGCAAGAAGCTCCCGACTTCTCTGCCGAAGATTGGGAGAAGGTCATCGCAATAAATTTGAATTCAGTCTTTTATGCAGCGAAAGCCGCGATCCCAAAGATGAAAGAAGGTGGCGGTGGCGCCATCGTCAACACAGGCTCCACTTCAGGGCTATTTGCTGACGCCGGCGGAAATGCATACAATGCGACCAAGGCGGCCGTTATCAACTTTACACGCACTTTGGCAATTGATCATGGCAAAGATAATATCCGCGCAAATGCTGTATGCCCCGGTCCCACTTTGACGCCTATGACCGAGGACGTGTTGTCCACCGACGAAATGAAAAAAATCTGGTTTCCCCTGCTCCCCCTAAGGCGGTACGGCACGGCACAAGATTTGGCGAAAGCAATCGCATTCCTAGCTTCTGACGAAGCGTCCTTCATTACAGGACACGCGCTCGTGGTTGACGGTGGCATTACATGCCAAACGGGCCACCCCAATCTTATGAACTTTACCGAGGGTCTTGATGGCTAACAACCGAAATTCGCACGCAGCCGCGATGTTGCGCCCAACTGGATAGTCTGTCCCATCGCATCGCGCGGAAGGCCCGCAAAGATACAAATCTGGATAGGAAGGAGCCATTCACCATGCTGCACAAAAACATCACTATGGGGATCTGTTACTTCTTTTTCGTCATCGCTTTGATCACGGGCAGCCTCGGCTTGGTCCTGGGGCTGGGGCTCGTGCCCGATTCGCAAGCCATTGAAGCATCGAGTGACAATGAGTTCAGGTTCTTCAGTGCGTTTTGGTTGGGGTACGGTCTGTTTTGTTTCTGGGTCGCTCGGGATCTGTCCTCCAGAGGTCAGTTCATACCATTCCTGGCGCTTGTAATGTTTGTTGGCGGTGTGGGCCGCTGCCTATCCTACCTGCTCGTGGGCCCTCCAGTTCCCCTCTATTCGGTCGGCGCCCTCATAGAACTCGCGGTCCCTATCCTTTGGTACTTTTCGCACCGGCAACTTCCCAGTTCAGCGAATACTGCCGCTTAGTCCCCGTCAAACTGAGAGGCGTTCGAAGATCCCGAGGCCTCTGAATATCCGACAAATCACAAACGTGATATTGCGACTCAACCGCCTATGCAGGTTTTGGCCGCGGGTTCAAAGAACGAACTTCGTCGCCTATAAGGACGTATGAAGAATGAACGAAGCCAATTCGGTAGGGCATAACCGTGTCCGATCATGAACGCACCAAGATCCCGGTGTTACTCGCCTATGGGAACTTAGCCCTACCGATCGCTTTTCTAGGATACCCGTTGGGTCTCTTTCTTCATCCCTATTACGCAAAAGAACTCGGATTGGGCCTTGCGGCAATCAGTACCGTGTTGCTTGCAACACGGATCTTCGACTTCATTACCGATCCACTTATAGGATGGGTCAGCGACCATACACGTTCGCGATTTGGCAGGCGGCGCCCCTTCCTCGTGTTGGGAACGCCTATCACAATGCTTGGCGTTTGGATGTTGTTCTTCCCTCAACCGCCTGTAGACATTTGGTACATGCTGATTTGGAACAGCGTGATGTATTTCGGCTGGACCATGATGGTCCTTCCGTGGGGGGCGTGGGGCGGAGAGCTGAGTGAAAACTATATGGAGCGCTCTCGGATTATGAGCGTGAGGCAGGTTTTCACTATTTTTGGGCTAATTGGATCAGCAGGCGTTATATGGCTCGCCCAAGAACACTTCGGCCGGGAAACGCCAGGAGAAGTTCTAGATCTATTGGGCACGATCGTGTTGGTTTCATTGCCGCTTTGCGTGATGCTGCTTGTCCTCGGCGTACCGGAATCCAAGCGCCACATTCCGTCTGCGTCGCTTTCCGTTGCCAGAAGCCTGCGGAGCTTATTCAAAGTGGGCCCGTTTCGCCGGATCATCTATATGGCCCTGGCCATCGTTGTGGGTGAAGCGTCTCGTCATGCTGTTGCATACTTTTTTATCCAGGATGTACTCGAAGCCGGACATCGGATCGGCGCGGCATATACGGCCTATTTCACGTTCGGTGTCCTTGCGATTCCGTTCTGGCAGTGGATGGCTAAGAGATATGGCAAGCATCGCGCGCTCGCCGTTGCAATGCTTAACGGCGCCGTCACATCCATTGGCGCCGTCGCACTCGGCCCCGGAGACTTCAACATCTTCCTCGTGCTGTTCATCATCAAAGGACTCAGTTTCGGTGCGTTTGCCTATTTGCCTCTAGCGATGATTGCTGATGTCGTTGACGTGGATCGTGCGATGCATCGACAAGAACGGGCGGGAATGTTTTTTGCCTTCCAAGCAGCCGTGGACAAGATTGGCATGGCTGTGGGGCTGTTCATCGCATTACAATTGCTTAATCTGTCGGGGTATGATCCACAGGGTATCAACACGACTAGCTTCGGAGAAATTGCCTTACGTATAGAGTACGCCTTATTGCCCGGCCTGTTCTTTGTATTGGCCACCGCAATCATCTGGAACTATCCGCTCACGGAGACTCGGCATACAGCACTTGTAGAAAGGTTAAGGAGGAGGGAAGCCGTTGCCTGATTGCCTCGGCTCGGTGGGAGATGGTGACCGAAGTGCGAAAAGGGCGTCGGCCCAAACTTAGATCCGCTTAAAGCCTGGTAACATTCGAAGGAACAATAAGTGACACATAGCTTGAGGGAGGTTTAATGTCGCCATGGATTCGTAGTCCGAACACATTCATTTCCAGGTTCACCGTTGATCCGGATCGCCGTGAAGAATTTCTGGAAGTGTTGGAAGAATTATGTACCCATGCGGAGGAGTGGTACGAAGAAGGCTGCCATTTTGCATTTCAGGGCTGGGCAAGAAACCCCAATCAGTGGGTCGCGATTGCCTGTTGGAAGTCTGAGGAATACCTTGACAAAATGCGCGCGACCGATTGGTTTATCGACACACAAATGCGCATGTTGGATTGCTGCACCGAATCCATGGTCATGGAGCAAGTCAGTGGGATGGACCACGACCGAGACGTTTTTGATCGCTATCCCAAAGGCAGCTCACGGGTGCATACAAAAACAAAATCGCTTGATGTCGTCTTCATCTAAATCGTTGTTTAACAGCGCACGCATAATGACAGGTCAAAGAAGCGCTCGTGGCTTTGAGTGCTCTTTGTTTCCGGGCTCGGATTATGAAATGGAGACGGAAAAATCGAACGGTAAGGCACGCGGCCTCATCGAAGGAGCTTTGCGCGCAGTCGGGAGTGAGGTCTTCTTTCAATGATGTGAGATGTCATCGCGCAACCGAACCTGTCGTCGTCCGATGATGTCAACATAGGAATTCGCTTCCTCACCTTTGCTTTAATCCAATCAATTCAACAACTTCGCTGTCGCACATCCAACCTTAGAATGGTCGATTGTCGGTGAATTGGGGACCGGTTGGGGATGAAGCTGGCAATACTTGGCAACGGAGCCGCATTGGCCGGCCAACGCAAACGATCAGATCCGTCTGAAGACCTAACAGGAGAAGCTTCCACCAATCCATTCTCCCATCAGATATTGAGGCCACCGACAGCAATACCGCATCGGACCAACACCCTTCGATCGAATGGTTTCGAGTCTCAACTCTGCACCGGCATTTAAATACTCATTAAGGCTAACACCATATGTGTCCTTAAATGGGACGCGGTTCTACTTCGCCTTAAGGAATTGGAAACGGAGTTCTAAGTCGAGGAGACCCTTTAGGAACTATTCATGTGGCCGGGAATGAAAGGAAAATTTGGCTCACGTTGATTGCTGCATTTGGCTTGACCGGATGCGCCTTTCACCCACGGCCATATGAACCCGAATTCTTCCGCACGCATGCAGAGGAAAATTATCGCGCGCTCCTTGAAGCGGAAGAGAAGATCGGCGAACCTATCGACCTCTACGAGGCAATGGCCCGCGCCCTCAAATTCAATCTGGACCATCAAGTCAAGATGGCGGAGTCGAAACTGCGTGCGGCGCAATTAGACGTGTCCCACTATTCCTTGTTGCCAAATTTAGTGGCGAACACCGGGTACACATCACGAAGCAATGTCCAAGCCTCAAGCAGCTTAAATATTGTCACCAACCAGCTCAATTTCGGCGCGTCCACCTCCCAGGATCAGGATGTGGCGCGGAGCGATATCTCCTTCGGCTGGAACATCATGGACTTCGGCTTATCCTATGTCCGTGCACGCCAAGCGGGCGACCAATACTTGATCAGCCAGGAACTCCAGCGGCGCGTTGTCCACAAGCTATTGAACGAGGTCCGTGTTGCCTATTGGAGGGCTCTGACGGGAGAGAACTTGCATGCGCGTCTTTCCAAAATCAGTGCACGGGCAGAGCAAGCGCTCAAGGACAGCCGCGCCATTACAAAAAGCGGCAAAATGCCGAAGCTTCAAGCTTTGTTGACAGAGCGCGACCTCATCGAACTGCGCCAAGCAATCGTGCACCTGGAGCATGAGATCCTCACTGCCAAGGCGGAACTGGCCTCTCTCCTAAACATTCGGCCTGGTGTGCAGTTCCAATTGGAAGCAACCCCGCACATCCAGCTTCCAACCGAGCTACCTGCCTCTTTCGACGACATGATGCGAGCCGCCCTAACCCATCGAAGTGAGCTTCGTGAAAACCTTTATCAACAAAGGATTAACATACGAGAAGCAAAGGCGGCTTGGCTGGAATTGCTTCCCGGTATCGAGCTCACCGGCAACTTTAACCAGGACAGCAACTCCTTCCTTCTCAACGGTGATTGGGTCGGTTGGGGAGCAGCCGCCAGCTGGAATTTGATGCGGGTGTTCCAATATCCGGCCAACCGGCGCCTCATCCGATCAGAGCGCGACCTACTCAAGACACGGGCCCGGGCACTGAGCATGACCATTATGACACAAGTCCATATGGGCAGCATTCAATATCGTCAGCAACGGCGCACGTACGAAATCGCCAGAGACCATAACCGAGTGCAAACCCAACTGATCAAACAGTACCGGCTGGAAAGACAAGCCGACCGGTTGAGCGAACAACGCCTCTTGCAAGAAGAATTGGCCGCTCTGATAGCTGAAACCCGTTTCGACCTTGCTTATTCCGATCTCCAAAGCGCCTATGCCGATCTTTTTGCCGCCCTTGGTTGGAGCCCATACATCGCCCCGGAATCGGACGGGTCCATTGAAGAATTAGCAACGAATTTAAAGGAAACTTGGGAACAGTCTGAAAAGTTGAAAGTTGGTAGAGCGATCAATGCTCCCGCTGGCGTCCGTAGTTCATCTCAAGTGGAGCAACCAGATCATTGGAACGCAGACGGCAAGAGCGCATCACTCCAGACAGGATCGTGCAAGGGCGACGCCTGTGCTTCGCCCTGCTCATCTGCTTCGGCGCAACATCAGAAATTCTCGCTCAAAACGCTGCTGGCTCGGCCGGCGAGCCTTCGTACGATTTGGAAGAGCGAGAAAGCTATGATGAGTCCGTCTCACCCTTCCCCGTGCGCGGGGTAATTCGCTCGTCCCACCAAGCAACCATCTCCGCCCCACTGACCGCCCGGATTGTACATATCGGGTTTTTCGAGGGAGAAACATTCAATCAAGGTGACCTGCTCGTCGCCCTCGATTGCAGTCGTCAGAGTGCTGAACTTGACGCAGCCAGAGCGCTACAGCGCGAAATGGAGTTGCAGCTCGAAAGTGTCATCTACCTCCACAAGCGTGGCGCCAGCAGCAAGCAAGAGCTACAGATCGCCGGCGCACGCATGGAACGCACAAAAGCAGAAGCTCAAGCCCTAAAAAAGCAGGTCAGTCAGTGCAGGATCTTAGCCCCTTACGATGGGGACGTGAGCGAGCAGCTTTCCTATGAGCATGAAATGGCATCCGCAGGGAAACCCATTCTATCTATCGTTGCCAAGAATGAACCCAAGATCGAACTGATCGTTCCTTCCTCGTGGCTGGCTTGGCTCGAGGAGGGAACGCAGTTCAGGTTCAGCATCGACGAAACTCAACAAACAACCAAGGCAGAAGTTGTAAGACTGGGCGCACAAGTTGACTCGATTAGCCAGTCGATCAAAGTCTTTGCCAAATTCAAAGACCCCAAGTTACACATCTTGCCGGGCATGACCGGAACGGCCGAATTTTCAACCCGCCACGAAGGCTAATGCATCATGAGCGGTGTCGGAACGGCGCAACAAGAGATTATCGAAACCGCTGAGCGCAAAGAGGCGAGCGTTTCACTTGATTCGGTGGGAGCGCGCTCTGCCAATCTCGACGGCGCGGGGGCCCAGGCCCTTCTCGAAATTGAAACGAAAAGCCGTCAGTCGTCGAACGAGCGCGATTTGTACCAGCTCATCGTCAACGAAACACGTAAGCTGACAAAAGCGCGTCAAGTGTTCGCAGTAAGATGCAGAAAGAAGAAGACGCGCATTGTCTCCGTATCCGGCCTGAAGGACGTCAATAACGAAGCCCCACTTGTCCAAGACATTCAACGCGTGGTCGATCACGTAGATGGAGAAGTCGGCCTCAAGCAACAACAGCGCTTTTGTCTGACCGACGAGCTTTCCGGCGGGCTTCATTTCCTACCTGTCTATCCGTTTCCGCACCTTTTATGGATACCCTTTCTCTCGCGGCGGGGCTTTCTGCTCGGCGGTATGTTGTTGGCACGCGAGCAAGAGTGGCAAGATGCTGACATGGCAGTCGCCAACCGACTGGCGGAGTCCTTCCAACACGCGCTTTCTCTGATTCGATTGGAGAAAGTCGCAGTACTGACAAGTAAGCCAAAAGCACTCAGAAGATCTCTCTTCATCATGTTGGCCCTCGCGGCGCTGGCCGGAACGATGGCCATTCCGGTTTCTATGACCACGCTCGCACCCATGGAGGTGGTAGCGCATAAACCATTTATTGTCTCTGCACCGATCGAGGGCATCATCGAAGACGTCCTGGTCAATCCCGGTGAAGCTGTAAGACCCGGCCAACCTATCGTTCAACTCTCCGACACCGTCCTTAAGAACCGCTTGCAGGTGAGTCGCCGCGAAGTCGCCGTCGCCAATGCAAGATTGAAAAAAGCAAGTCAACTTGCGTTCAACCACGCCGACGGACGATCCGAACTGAGAACGGCCATGGCTGATCTTGAGTTAAAGAAGGCGGAGCTCAAGTTCGCAGAAGAGATGTTTCAGCGGGCTCAAATCCGAGCCCAGAGATCGGGCCATGCAGTCTACTCCAACAAACTTGGCCTGATCGGAAAGCCGGTCGCTGTCGGCGAACACATCATGCAAATCGCAGACCCCAATCGGATCGAAATCAAGATCGATGTCCCGGTGGGCGACGCATTCGCCTTGACCACGGGGGCCGACGTAAAGGTGTTTCTCGACTCTGATCCTCTGAGAGCCCGGGATGCAACCATCGTTTTTAGTGACTATCAGACTCATGAATCTGTGGGCGGAGATATCGTACTTGGCGCAATCGCCGAGTTCTCGGACCAAGCTGAAACGCTTCCACGACTTGGAGTCCGTGGCACCGCCAAGATCTTCGGAGACCACGTCCCCTTGGGATACTATTTGTTCCGCCGCCCCATCGCTGCGCTTCGGCAATGGATTGGCCTATGACCAGCATGAAGGGAGAAACCCTTCCCCCCTTGCGGGAAGATTTGCACATCCTACGGGACGCTCCAGGTCCCTTCGGGGAAGCCAATTGGGTTATTCACGACCCGTTGCAGCATCGCTACTTTCAGATCGACCAACCCACGAAAGAACTTATAAACTACTGGAAGTCGGGCCTCTCCTTTGCCGAAATCGAAGAGAGCTTTCGATTGCAAACGGGCTTTTACATAGACCGGGATCAAATTAGCACATTCGTCGCCTTCGCAAGACGAAATAATCTGACCAATGAAGATGACCACAGTGGAGGGCAACCGGGCGCTTCCGCCGCATCGTTGAGCTCCACGGGTCCCCTCAAGCGCCTGCCGAAGTCCCTTCTCTTTTTCAAAGTTCCTTTGTTCCGTCCACAAAGATTTGTTCAAGCCGCACTTCCGTTCGTCACACCCCTCTTCAACCGAACGGCTCTCATCGTCCTCACCGTTTTGGCGGTGGCGGGGCTGTATCTCATGTCGCGGCAGTGGGGCACGTTCATCGACAGCTTTCCTCAGTTCATGACTCCGGTCGGGGCGATCTCATTGGGCATATCCCTGATTATTCTCAAGGCACTCCACGAATGCGGCCACGCATTCGCCGCCGCTCGCTACGGCTGCCGGGTACCAACCATGGGTGTTGCCTTCATGTTCCTCACCCCAATGTTCTATACTGACGTTTCCGACGCATGGCGCCTGAGTGAAAAAAAAGAACGCATCTGGATTAGCGCCGCCGGTGTCGCTGTCGAATTAAGCGTTGCCATAATCGCAACATTCGTTTGGTCGTTTCTCCCCGATGGGGCTCTGCGCACTGTGACTTTCGTGCTCGCATCGACCGCTTGGATTATGAGTCTCATCGTCAATCTCAATCCCTTAATGAAGTTTGACGGCTACTACATTCTTTGTGATCTCCTGGGATTTGACAATTTGCAGCCAAGAGCTTTCGCGTTAGGCCGCTGGAAGCTACGGCAGGTCCTCATTGCCCCCACTCATCAGCCTCCCGAACAACTCGCGCCAAGATCTCAGTTCTTCTTAATCGTTTATGCGTGGTCATGCTGGATCTATCGGCTTACGATTTTCACGGCCCTCGCCTTGTTGGCGTACAATTTCATTTTCAAGCTTCTTGGTATACTAATCTTTGGACTGATTATATGGCAGCTGCTCATCGCACCTGTCGTGAGCGAGCTGATGGAGTGGAAAGCACTGGAAGATCGCGAGATTTCGGCGGCGCGAAAGTGGGCCGTGGCAGGCATCACTCTTGCGGTCTTGGCAATCATATTGGTCCCGTGGTCCAGCCGTGTTTCCGTCCCGGCGATGGTCATCGCATCGGACCTGACACAGTTTTACCCCGAGCGGCCGTCCAAGATTGAACAGATCTTCGTCAGGAGCGGTGATGCCATCACCGCCGGGTCGGTCCTTTTCAAGCTGGAAGATCCGGAAATCGAAAGACGTATACGAGAGATCAAGCTTAAGAAACGTGCGGTCGAGCTCAAGCTCTCACGCATCGCATCAAGCCGCCAGGATCTAGATGAGCGGCTTGTGTTGATACAGAGCTTGAAGGCGCTTCAAACCGAGTCCAAGGGCCTTTTCGAGCAGCAGGACAACTTAATCATCAGAGCACCAATGGATGGCACGATACTTCAGGTCGCGCGCAACTTGCATCCCGGCAGATGGGTGGACAAGACGCAACTGTTGGCGCTGTTCAGCCCCTCCCCTGATCTGGTCCTGCAAGGCTATGTAAAGGAAAGAGACTTGCAGCGATTGTCGCCGGGGAATCATGGACATTTTATTCCCGACGATCCTACCCGGAAGTCCCTGCCCGTGCGGCTCGACCAGGTCAATCAAGCAAGCAGCGACACAATTGAATTGCCCGCGCTCACCACAGCGAGTGGGGGCGCCATCGCAGTCGAACGGGGCAAGGAAGGCGAACTGGTACCGCGGCGCGCCCAATACATGGTCGAACTGAAGCCCCTTAGCACGATTGAGGGGGCCCACCATGTTTTGCGGGGGGTCGTCATTCTCAAAGGCAAAAAACAAAGCCTCGCCTCCTCTGCCGTGAACCAGGTTCTGGGTGTCTTTGTCCGCGAGAGCGGATTCTAAATCAATGCCCCCTTAACCATAACAACATCAATGACGTCGCGGACACCACCGTACCGGTGAAAGAGCAGAATTACCGTACGATTTGAGCCCGTGTGTTTGCCCCACAAACAGTGCAATTTTTACCAACTTCTTAAAATCGCAATTAACCAGCGACTGCTAAATTAAGAAGTAATCGATTAACCGAAGGCCTTCAGGTCGGGCGCGACTTCCCGACAAAACGAGTGTGAGAGTATGAGTTTGGGAGTGAGGCGTCGCCCACGATCTCCGATGCAATCATCGCTGCCGCGAGAGCAGCAGCCGTCTCAACTCGTGTACCGTGAACTTGAGGCCCGCATCGCATTTGATGCCGCAGGCGCAGCCACAGCCGACACCACCATCGCCGATAGCGGACCAAGCCAAGACGCCGGCGCGGACGCAACGGCCGATACAAATCACGACACTCAGAGCGCCGAAAATACGCAGCTGGCGGAAGCCCTTGCCTCTCTCGACACGCCAACAACAAATGAAATCGTTTTCGTCGATCCAAGTGTAGAGGACGTCAATCAACTCATTGCCGGCATTGATCCCGCCCATGAAATCATCTTCTTGGATCCAAGCACGGATGGTGTCGAGTTCATGGCGCAAGTCTTGTCGGAGCGAAACGACATCGACGCCATCCATATCATCAGCCACGGTGACGAAGGGGCGCTCTTTCTAGGCTCGTCCGTACTCAACTTAGACAGCATGAATGGGGAATATGCGGATGAGCTGGCCATCTTCCGCGACGCGCTCACCGTGGACGCCGATATTCTCATCTATGGCTGTAACTTCGGCGCTGAGGAAACCGGCGCCCTGGCGGTCGCACGCCTGGCGCAGCTCACGGACGCTGACATCGCCGCCTCCGACGATACCACTGGGCACGAAAGCTTAGGCGGCGACTGGGAATTGGAGTCCCGAAGCGGCAGCATCGAGGCTGAAGTCGCGGTGGATGAGAATAGCCAAGAGGCATGGGTTGGTCTCCTGGACGATACGGGCTGGAAGAGTCCTTCGGCCACGGGGGATGATTATAGTCAGTGGACAAATGCATCCAACGCCTATGCATCAGACAACGCCGATGCACGTGAGGATAGAAGCGGTCAGCAACAAGACTGGTATAACTTCGCCTTTGGTGTACCAAACGGAGCGACCATTGACGGGATCGAAGTCCGCATTGAAGGAAACAACCAATGGGAGGCAAACGGAGTTGCCGTTGAACTTTCCTGGGATGGCGGAGCAAACTATACCTCAAGCGGCATCCAACAGATCTGGCCGAATTCCGGCAGCGATTCCGTACAAACGATCAGTTCCTCTACTGAACTTTGGGGACGGACATGGTCCGCTGACGATTTTTCTGACTCGAACTTCCGCATCCAGCTGACGAAAATCGGCAGTGAGGACTATTACGACTTCCAGGTCGATCATATTGAAGTCAGAGTTCATTATACAGTGAGTACCAATAACGCCCCGGTCATCACGAGCAATGGCGGAGGCGCGACAGCGAATATCAACGTTGCGGAAAACACGGCCAAGGTTGCCGACGTAACCGCAACGGACGCCGACATCAGCGACACGCTCACCTATTCAATCAGCGGGGGTGCGGATTCATCTCAGTTCACGATCAATAGCTCAACCGGTGAACTGTCTTTCGTGTCGGCACCCAACTTCGAGAGTCCCACGGATGTCGGCGGCAACAATGTCTACGACGTCCAGGTCCAAGTGGATGATGGGAACGGAGGTGTTGATACACAGGACATCGCGGTTACGGTGACCGATGCGAATGACGCGCCCGCAGGCACACCAGGCATCAAAGGAACGCCTACGGAAGACCAAACACTGACAGCCGACACGTCCGGTATTTCTGACGAAGATGGACTCGGAACTTTTTCCTATCAGTGGCTGCGGGATGGCGTGTCGATCTCAGGAGCAACGGCCAGCACCTACACGCTCGTTGATGCCGATGTTGGCGCGCAAATCAGCGTTCAAGTTACGTATACGGACGGAGGCGGCAATGCGGAAGGCCCACTCACGTCGACTCAAACGGCGGCTGTTGCGAATGTCAACGACGCGCCGACCGGCCTGCCGGTAATCTCCGGCACGCCGACCGAAGACCAGACCCTCACGGCCGACACATCCGGCATTGCCGATGAGGACGGTCTCGGCGCCTTCTCTTATCAGTGGCTTCGAGACGGTGTGGCGATCGGCGGAGCAACGGCATCGACCTATACGCTTGGGGACGCCGACGTCGGCGCTCAGATTTCGGTTCAAGTTACCTACACGGACGGTCACGGCACAGCTGAAGGTCCGCTGACCTCGGCGCAAACCGCCGCTGTCGCAAATATCAATGATGCGCCAACGGGCTCTGTCTCCATTTCCGGCACGCCAACGGAAGATCAAACTCTGACTGCGTCGAACACCCTCGCTGATGCCGACGGCATGGGAGCGGTGTCTTATCAATGGCAGCGCGACGGCGTGAATATCGCGGGCGCCACGAGCTCAACGTATACCCTCACCGACGCAGATGTGGGTACAAACATCACCGTCGTAGCCTCGTACACAGACGGCAACGGCACACCTGAGAGCGTTACGAGCGCCGGAACCGGCCCCATTGCCAACGTGAATGACGCCCCAACGGGACTGCCAACGGTCACAGGCACGCCGACCGAGGACCAGACCCTCACAGCTGATACCTCAGGCATCGCGGACGACGACGGGCTCGGCGCTTTCTCTTATCAATGGCTTCGGGACGGCGTCGCCATCGGCGGCGCCACCGCTTCGACCTATACACTCGGCGACGCCGACGTCGGAACACAGATCTCTGTTCAAGTAACCTATACAGATGGCAATGGAACCGCCGAAGGTCCTCTCACATCAGCTCAAACCGCAGCCGTTGCCAATGTCAATGACGCTCCAACAGGCTCTGTCTCCATTTCTGGAACGCCAACGGAAGATCAAACCCTGACAGCCTCAAACACCCTCGCTGATGCCGACGGCATGGGAGCGGTGTCCTATCAATGGCAGCGCGATGGAGTGAACATCGCTGGCGCCACCAACTCAACATACACGCTCGCTGATGCGGACGTCGGCGCAAATATCACGGTTGCTGCTTCTTATACGGATGGAAACGGCACACTCGAGAGTGTCACAAGCGCCGGAACAGGCCCCATAGCCAATGTAAACGATGCGCCAATCATCACCTCGGACGGGGGCGGCGCCACCGCGACGGTATCAGTACTGGAAAACCAATCGGCAGTGACAACCGTCGCCGCGTCGGACGTTGATCCTTCCGATACCGTGAACTATTCGATAACGGGCGGCGCCGACCAAGCGCTGTTCTCCATTAACAGCTCCAGCGGCGCCCTGAGTTTTGTTTCCGCCCCGGATTATGAGAATCCAGCGGACAGCAACACAGACAATGCATACGAAGTTCAAGTAACCGCAGCCGACGGGAACGGCGGCTTCGACGTTCAAACCATCACAGTCAACGTAATCGATGACGCCGACGGCATCCGGGTCACCCCGACGTCGATCGTTCCGATCGGCGACGAAGTATTGGTGAACACCACCACAACCGATGCCCAGATTATCGGCGCGAACGTATCACAGGCGATCGCCGCCGACGCGAATGGCAATTACGTCATCACGTGGGCGAGCAATCTGCAAGACGGAGACGGCTACGGCATCTACGCCCAACAATACGCTGCAGATGGCACAGCGATTGGCGGAGAGTTTCTTGTCAACACGACAACGACCGACAGCCAATTAAACCCGACGGTGGCCATGGATGACGCAGGCAACTTTGTCATTGCCTGGCAGAGCAATACGCAGGACGGCGATAATTATGGCGTCTACGCACAGAGATACGACTCTTCTGGCGTAGCTCAAGGGTCGGAATTCTTGGTGAATACGACCACGGTCGACTACCAGGGGTCGCCCGGCATCGCGATGTCATCGAGCGGCGAGTTTGTGATCATCTGGACGTCCAATGGACAAGAGCCGGATTCAAGTTTAGGAATCTACGCCCAGCGCTTTGACGCCTCAGGTGTGGCCCAAGGGGGAGAAATCCACGTCAATACGTACACGACGGGCCATCAGCAAGTCTCCTCCGTGTCGATGGACGCCGAAGGCAATTTCGTTGTCACGTGGGCCAGTAACGGTCAAGATGGGTCGAACTATGGTGTGTTTGCCCAACGTTTTGATTCGAACGGCAACACAGTTGGAGCCGAGTTTCAAGTCAACACCACCACCGCGAACTCTCAACTGTATAACGATGTGGTGATGCTAGACGATGGGCGGTTTGTCGTTGCATACCAAAGCGTGGATAGCGGCGGCGACCGAGATCTCTTCTTTCAGCGTTACGCGGCAGACGGATCAACCATCGGCGGAGAAATCCAAGTCAATACTGCCTCCGATCCCTATTTCCCGATCCCCTCGGTAACGGCCGATGAAAGCGGCAATATCACCTTGGTCTGGAACAGCTCGGGGGATGGCGCCGGAAACGGTGTCTTTGCGCGCACTTACGATTGGTCCGGAACGGCTCTCACCGGCGAAATCCAGGTGAACACAACAACGACCGGCGACCAACTCTATCCCGACGTTGTGGCTCAACCGGGTGGCGGCTTCATCGTCGTCTGGAGTGGCAATGGACCGGGGGACAGCGACGGCATCTTCGCTCAACAATATGGGTTGGCGACCGCGGAGGACGGCACAACCGCGACCTTTGAAATCGTCCTTGAACGGGCCCCCACATCCACGGTCACAATTCCTATCAGCGTCAGCGATTCATCCGAAGCCAGCGTATCCACAAGCTCTCTGATCTTTACCGCCGCCAATTGGAACACGCCTCAGACCGTCACCATAACTGGCCTCCAGGACTTCACTGTCGACGGCGATCAAACATTCTCACTCAACATCGGTCCCGCCACCAGCACGGATGCAAACTTCAATGGTCTCGATCCGGAAGATCTGAAAATTATCAACGTAGAGCCCCCAAATGCGGCGCCAACGATTACCTCCAACGGAGGCGGACCGACGGCGAACGTGAATGTGGCGGAAAACCAGACGGCGGTGACAACGGTAACGTCCACGGATGTGGATGCCGGCACGCCGACATACACCATTAGCGGCGGAGCGGATGCAGCCCTCTTTACAATCAACAGCGTCAGCGGCGCGTTGAGTTTCATCTCAGCGCCCAACTTCGAAAGCCCCACAGATAGCGGCGGCAACAACGTTTATGATGTTCAAATACAAGTAAGCGATGGAAACGGCGGCTTCGACACGCAAGATATCGCCGTTACGGTTACCGACGCGAACGATACGCCGACGGGAACACCGTCGATCACGGGAACGGCACAGGAGAACCAGACCCTCACGGCCGACACATCCGGCATTGCCGATGAGGACGGGCTCGGCGCCTTCTCTTATCAATGGCTCAGAGATGGCGTGGCCATTGGCGGGGCAACGGCGTCCACGTACACGCTAGGAGATGCCGACGTCGGCGCTCAGATATCCGTTCAAGTCACGTATACAGATGGAAATGGAAATGCGGAAGGTCCTCTGACGTCCAGTCAAACGGCTGCGGTCACGAACGTGAACGACACGCCCACGGGCTCGGTGACGATCAGCGGTACGCCGACGGAAGATCAGACCCTCACCGCCTCCAACACCCTCGCCGATGACGACGGCATGGGAGCGGTGTCATACCAATGGCAGCGCGATGGAGTGAACATCGCCGGGGCCACCAACAACACCTACACGCTCACGGACGCCGACGTCGGCGCAAACATCACGGTTGTTGCTTCTTATACGGACGGCAACGGCACACCCGAAAGCGTTGCGAGCGCCGGAACTGGCCCCATAGCCAACGTCAACGATGCGCCAACAGGACTTCCAACCGTCACTGGCACACCGACAGAAGACCAGACCCTCACGGCCGACACATCCGGCATCGCCGATGATGACGGCCTCGGCGCCTTCTCTTATCAATGGTTACGAGACGGCGTGGCCATCGGAGGCGCAACAGCTTCGACGTATACACTGGGAGACACAGACGTTGGCGCTCAAATCTCCGTCCAGGTGACTTACACGGACGGCAACGGGACAGCCGAAGGACCGCTGACCTCGGCGCAGACTGCAGCCGTTACAAACGTTAACGACGCGCCTACAGGCTCGGTGACGATCAGCGGTACACCGACGGAAGATCAGACCTTGATTGCCTCCAACACGCTGGCGGATGCCGACGGCCTGGGTCCGATCTCCTACCAGTGGCAACGGGATGGGGTAGATATTGCTGGCGCCACCAACTCGACATACACGCTTGCGGACGCAGATGTTGGCACGAACATTACCGTCGTCGCGTCTTATACGGACGGGAATGGCACGCCCGAGAGCGTTGCGAGCGCTGGAACCGGCCCCATTGCCAATGTGAATGACACTCCAACAGGCCTTCCGACAGTCACGGGGACACCAACCGAGAACCAGACCCTGACAGCAGACACATCAGGAATCTCTGACGACGACGGCCTCGGCGCCTTCTCTTACCAGTGGCTCCGGGACGGCGTGGCCATTGGCGGAGCCACAGCCTCCACCTATACGCTCACCAATACAGACGTCGGAGCACAAATCTCAGTCCAAGTGACGTACACAGATGGGAATGGCACTGCCGAAGGCCCCTTGACGTCAACACAGACGTCGGCTGTTACGAATGTCAACGACGCGCCGACGGGCGCCGTGACGATCAGCGGCACGCCGACCGAGGATCAAACCCTGACTGCGTCGAACACCCTCGCAGATGCCGACGGCATGGGAGCGGTGAGCTATCAGTGGCAGCGCGACGGCGTCAATATCGGCGGCGCCACCAACTCGACATACACTCTTACCGACGCCGACGTAGGGGCGAACATCACAGTCGTTGCATCTTATACGGACGGGAACGGAACGCCGGAAAGCGTCGCCAGCGCCGGAACCGGCCCCATTGCCAATGTAAACGACGCGCCGACGGGCTTGCCAACAATCTCCGGCACGCCGACAGAAGACCAGACTCTCACAGCGGACACCTCAGGTATCGCCGATGATGACGGCCTGGGCACTTTCTCCTATCAATGGCTGCGGGACGGCGTGGCCATCGGCGGCGCAACGGCGTCCACGTACACGCTCGGCGACGCAGACGTCGGGGCGCAGATCTCCGTGCAGGTCACGTATACGGACGGTAATGGAACAGCCGAAGGACCACTCACGTCCACACAAACAGCAGCGGTTGCGAACGTCAACGACGCGCCGACGGGCTCCGTGACGATCAGCGGCACACCGACCGAAGATCAGACCCTTACAGCCTCGAACACCCTCGCCGATGCCGATGGCATGGGGGTCGTCTCATATCAGTGGCAGCGGGATGGCGTTGATATTGGCGGCGCGACAGCGGCCACTTACACACTCACTGACGCCGATGTGGGCGCAAACATCACCGTTGTCGCTTCCTACACGGACGGGAATGGCACGCTCGAGAACGTCACCAGCGCTGGCACCGGTCCCATCGCCAACGTCAACGATGCGCCGACTGGCCTGCCAGCAATCTCCGGCACGCCGACAGAAGACCAGACTCTCACAGCGGACACATCGGGAATCGCAGACGATGACGGTCTCGGCGCCTTTTCTTATCAGTGGCTGCGGGATGGGGTCGCCATCGGCGGCGCTACGGCGTCCACCTACACGCTCGGCGACGCAGACGTCGGGGCACAAATCTCCGTTCAGGTCACGTATACGGACGGCAACGGGACAGCCGAAGGGCCGCTCACGTCCGCGCAGACAGCTGCGGTCGCCAATGTCAACGACGCCCCGACGGGCTTGCCCGCAATCTCCGGATCGGCGGTTGAGAACCAAACCCTGACAGCGGACACGTCGGGCATCGCCGATGATGACGGCCTAGGCGCCTTCTCTTATCAGTGGCTCAGGGACGGCATGGCCATTGGTGGAGCAACATCGGGGACCTATACGCTCACCAACACTGACGTCGGTGCTCAAATCAGCGTTCAGGTTACGTATACAGATGGCAACGGGACTGCTGAAGGACCACTAACGTCGGCTCAGACTGGAATCGTCACCAACGTCAACGATGCGCCAACGGGCTCTGTAACCATTTCCGGCACTCCGACAGAGGATCAAACGCTTACCGCCTCCAACACGCTGGCGGATGCCGACGGCCTCGGTCCGATCTCCTACCAGTGGCAACGGGATGGGGTAGATATTGCTGGCGCCACCAACTCGACATACACGCTTGCCGACGCGGACGTCGGCGCGAATATCACCGTCGTTGCCTCCTACACGGACGGCAATGGCACGCCGGAGAGCGTCACCAGCGCCGGCACAGGCCCCATCGCCAATGTGAATGACACTCCGACGGGAGCGCCTGTGGTAACTGGTACGCCAACTGAGAACCAGACCTTGACGGCGAACACATCGGGCATCGCCGATGATGATGGCCTCGGCGCCTTTTCTTATCAGTGGCTCCGGGACGGCGTGGCCATTGGCGGCGCAACGGCGTCCACGTACACGCTAGGCGACGCCGACGTCGGCGCTCAGATTTCCGTTCAAGTGACCTACACGGACGGAAACGGAACCGCTGAAGGACCACTCACGTCCGCACCAACAGCCGCAGTCGCAAATGTCAACGATGCGCCGACGGGCTCCGTCTCCATTTCTGGCACGCCAACGGAAGATCAAACCCTCACCGCTTCCAACACCCTGGCCGACGCGGACGGAATGGGAGTGGTGTCTTACCAGTGGCAACGGGACGCTGTGGATATCGCTGGCGCCAACAACTCGACTTACACTCTTTCGGACACTGATGTAGGCGCGAACATCACGGTAGCCGCCTCTTACACCGACGGCAACGGGACGCTGGAGAGCGTCACCAGCGCCGGTACCGGACCTATCACCAATGTAAATGATGCACCCACAGGCATTCCCGCAATCAAAGGGGCACCTGCCGAGAACCAAATCCTTGCTGCAGACACCTCCGGCATCGCCGATGATGACGGCCTGGGCGCGTTCTCCTACCAGTGGCTGAGAGATGGTTCTGCCATCGCGGGCGCGACCTCAGCCACATACGCGCTGACCAATAGCGACGTTGGCGCCGCCATCAGCGTCCAAGTAGCGTATACAGACGGAAATGCATCCGCCGAACTCTTGACGAGCTCCGCGACCGGCATTGTTACGGGCGCCGCACCGGCAGAGCTGGCACCTGCTCCGGTCATCATAAAAATTGTCGAAGAACCTGTTATCGAAATAAAAACCGATCTTCTGGAAGTCGTTGCCGAAGAGCTAGACGCAGAAACAATTACCGAAGCAGCCGCGCCGATTGTCGAAGCATTGAGCCCGGTCTTGAACGCGGTTGCGCTCGAAGGAGTTCCGGATCCGATCGCTCAAGTCAACAATCAATCGTCGGTATCCGTCAATTTCACCATCGCCGAGAACATCGTTCAAACCAACCCGTTCATTCTCGGTGCAGAATCGAAGCTATTCGGCGGCATATCTTTGAGCACGTCCTACACGGTGGAGTCGTCGGTGACCCCAGACACGATCGAAATAAGTCTGGACCTGGAGAATATCGACTTTCAAGCCCTGCAAATGGCCGTGAACCAAACTCTGGAAGACATCAGCTATCAGGGCGGTCCTCTTGAGATGGACATTGAAACGATAGCGATCGGTACGGGAACCCTCCTTTCGGCGGGAACGGTGACATGGTTGCTTCGCGGAGGCGCGTTGCTCAGCTCTTTCCTTTGGGCAATTCCTGCGTGGCGCGGTTTTGACCCGCTGCCCATCGTGACGTCACGCGCGGACGGGGTGATCGGGATTTCCCCTGATGAGGAAGAAGAATCGCAAGCCGAGCGACTTTTCGACAATGCGGTCAATTCAAATGAGAGAACTGAAGGGGCTGCAAGGTGAAGAACCTGTTCAATCCAACCTTCAGATTGAGCATAAGTCTGGCGGGACTAACCGTCAGCCTACTGTTTGCAGCAAGTCTGTTTGGCCTTTTGCCCAACAATCAGCACTTTGAAATCAAATCTCGGGCATATCTTGCTGAATCGCTCGCCGTTCAACTGTCCAGCGCGGCAAACGAAAACGATATCCCCTTGATCCGTCAAACGATGAGCGCTGTGGTTGGTCGCAACAGGGATGTTCAGTCCATCGCCCTGCGAAACTACGAAGGCAGAGTCGTCGTCGCGGCAGGAGATCACGATCAGTTTTGGACCAAACGCCATGATCAAAAATCGTCACCAACCCAGGTCCAAGTCTCCATCAAGGAAAACGGTGCGGAGTGGGGAGCGATCGAGATTGCGTTTGCTCCATTGCAGTCGGCTGAAACCATCCTCGGAATTTCGAAGTCCATCCTCGGTCTCTTTGCGTTCTTTGGCGTACTTGGGTTCGCAAGCTACTACTTCGTTCTGCGACGTGCGTTGCGCGAGCTCAATCCAGGCAATGTAATCCCCGAACGCGTCAAAGCGGCTTTTAATACGCTTGCTGAAGGGGTTCTGATCCTCGATGAAAAAGGCACGATCCTTCTCGCCAACAATTCGTTTGCAGAAGCATTGGGCAAAGAGGTCAATGATCTATTCACCTCAAACGTGAGCTCCATAAAATGGTACAATTGGGCCGAAACCTCAGCTGCGGCTGATGAACCCTGGAGGATCGTACTACGCGAAGACCGAAACGTCACGAACGCCAAACTCGGGTTTCGCGACGAAGCTGGAGGCTCAAGAATCTTCAACGTCAATGCAACATGTATACGGAATGAATCGGGAGAGATATCAGGGGTCTTGGTAACCTTCGACGATGTTACGGTACTCGAACGCAAGAACGAGGAGCTCATTCGCGCCGTAAACCAACTGCAAAAATCTGAAGAGGAAATCACCCAGCAAAACAGGGAACTGCTTTATCTCGCTAATCACGATCCGTTGTCGGGTTGCCTCAACCGGAGAGCCTTTTTTGAGCAGTTTTCCGCACTGTTCAAAACCGCCCAAACAGAGGGCCCTGAGCTGACGTGCATGATGGTCGACCTCGATCACTTCAAGCGCATCAACGATCGGTTCGGCCACGCCGTGGGTGACGACGTGATTGCGGGCACGGCCAAAATTCTACGTGAGATAACGGGTGAAGATGGAATAGTTGGAAGATATGGGGGGGAAGAATTCTGTATTGCCCTGAAGGGACTGCAGCCTTCCCGATGTCTTGAACTCGCCAATGAAATTCGTGGAGAAATTCAAAGAACATCTGTTGATTGGCTGGGAGACAATAATCGAGCAACATCCAGCATCGGACTTGCCCATCTTTCTTCCCACCCCAATGACGTAAAAGAAATTGTAGATTGGGCCGATCAGGCTCTGTATACGGCCAAAGAAACTGGGCGGAACAAAGCTGTCGTTTGGGCCGAGGCAACGACCGCTGTTGCCGCTGAGACCGAAGAATTGCCGATCCAGACTCCGCTGGCGGAGAATATCGATACGTTTTACGAGAAAACAGTTCCCGACAGCTCCACCGCCGCGATCAGCTTTGCCGAAACCCCCGTCTCGCCGGAGACAGATGCGCTCACCAAACTGCCGGCGCTTTCTGTGACGTTGCAGCGAGCCAATGAGGCCATTGCCCATGCCGCACAATCAGGAAAATCCGTCGCCGTCCTATGTATTTCCCTCGACCAAGTTGAGCGGCTCACCGCACTCTTTGGTGAAAGAGCAGCAAAAGATTTGGTTCTCGGCACAAGTCTGCGATTCAGCAACGTGCTTAACCGCAGCGATACGGTGTCTTTGCTCGGTGACCGAAGTCGGTCGACGACCCTGTCCCGAGTTTCAGAGAATAAGTTTCTAATCGTCATTCCCGATCTGGATGAAACCAACATGATCGGCTGGGTAACCGAGCGGCTGTTCCTTAGTCTAAAAGACCCAATACCTATTCATCAGACGAACAATTATGTTACTGCCAACATCGGAGTGAGCCTGTTCCCCGAAGACGGAGACGAGGCTGAATTGCTGGTGAGGAAAGCGCAAGCGGCCGAGCACCACGCGCGGGAAATGGATGGCACCAATAACGTAAGATTCTATTCGAACGCCATGAACGAAGCGTCCAAGCAACAGCTCAGACTTGAAGAAAGCATTCGCCAAGCCATTGAACACGATAACTTTACTCTGTCTTATCAACCAATCGTGCATGCACGGACGGGTAAAGTGGAGGCTCTCGAGGCTCTTCTTCGGTTCAAGAATGATGCCTTCCAGGGAACACCCGTTGGCCTAGTCATATCAGTAGCCGAACAAACGGGACTTATCGTGGAGATGGGCGAGTGGATTACAAAGGCCGCAATCCGGCAGGCCGAAGAATGGATCGATTCCGGAATTGACATACCAAAGATCTCCATAAATCTCTCCGCCGTCCAACTGACTTCCAAGGCGGCGATGGAACACCTCATTCAAATCATCCGTGACATGCGTTTGCCCGCAAGAAAGGTTCAATTCGAAGTCACAGAAACAGCCATACTGGATGATCTCGAGTCGGCACATCACTCTCTCATGCGGCTACAACAGTTAGGAGTGATGATTGCCCTCGACGACTTTGGCACGGGACAATCGTCGCTTAGCTATTTGCGCCGCTTCCGGCCGGACACACTCAAAGTTGACCGTTGCTTCGTAGACGAAATTGCCACCAGTCACGCCGATGACGCATTGGTTTCGGCAATTGTTGAAATGGCGCATCGCATGGGTTTCCGGGTTGTTGCAGAAGGCGTGGAAAACAAGCACCAGCTCGACAAATTGCGCCAGATAGGGTGCGACGAAATCCAAGGCTACTATATCTCGCGCCCCCAACCGGCATCCGAGATGGGCGACTGGTTAGCTGTTGCTGAGAAAACGAATATGATCGCCGCTGCTCACAAGGCAAGGCCGACGGCAAAAGCAGCGTAGTTGCGTCCGGAAGCGAAGCGGCACGATCAGCAGCGTTCGTTGAGCGTCGCTGGAAACCAAGCCGTCAGCGCGCCTCGCAAATCGACTCATCACACGCTCGGACCTGTTGAGCAGCGAAAGTGACACCCAAGAAAGCCGGGCGTGTCCTATTCGTATCCCGGCGGAAGAGATATCACGGAATTACTTTAGAGCGTTTCCAGGTGTGAGCTTGAGAGTCGATTGATCGAGGATCAATCGACCAAGCGAACGGAATCGTTCGGCGCGAATGCGCCTCACCACCGTCAGGAA
>JANQPV010000028.1 GCA_028285305.1 Alphaproteobacteria bacterium
TAGTACCGCAGAAAGTCCACCGCTTCGCGCAGCTCAGCCACCGCATCCAACGGGGTCTTGCCCGCTTCCCGGGCCAATGCGGCAAACAGCTCGCCGAAATTCTCCTCATAAAGCTCAGAAGCCCGGGTCAGAACAGCGGCCCGCTCGGACGCCGGCGTTTCGGACCAGGGCCGTGCTGCGGCGATTGCCGCTTGCGTGTCCGCTTCGCTCGCCCGCACGAGCTGGCCAATTCGGTCGTTGGGGTCGGCGGGGTTGGTAAGATCGCTTGGAGGGGTGCCTTCAAAGGGAACGGCAAGCAAGGGTTCGGCCGTCCATGTGTGGTCTTGGAAGCTCTTCCGCGCCGCATCGATCTCTTCCAGGTCGTCCTCATTGTGCAGGTCCCAGCCTCGCGAGTTGGTGCGCTCTGCGCCGTAGAGTTCTGCCGGCAGTCTGATGATGTCGCTTTGGAAACTGGTGATCTGCTCGGCGGCCTCAAAAGGATCTGCCGCAACGGTCTCTGCCGGCAGAGAGGTGTCGACTATCTGGTTGACGAAAGACGAGTTGGCACCGTTCTCCAAGAGGCGGCGCACCAAATAGGCCAAGAGGTCCTCATGCGCTCCCACGGGGGCGTAAATCCGGCAGTGGGTCTTCTGCGTCTCTAGAACGGTCTGGTGCAAGGCTTCGCCCATGCCGTGCAGGCGCTGAAATTCAAAGGCAGAGGCGTCTTCGGCGAGCTCCAGAATGGCCGACACGGTGTGGGCATTGTGGGTGGCGAACTGCGGGAAGATCCTGTCGGTCATACCAAGCAGCATTTGGGCGCAGCAGAGGTAAGAGACATCCGTGGCGGCCTTCTGGGTGAAGACCGGAAAGTTCGCCAGCCCCTCCACTTGCGCGCGTTTGATCTCTGCGTCCCAATAGGCGCCCTTGACCAGGCGCACCATGATCTTGCGGTCCAGTTCTTCGGCAAGCTGGTGGAGCCATCGGATCACATGGGGTGCCCGCTTGCCATAGGCCTGCACCACCACGCCGAAACCCTCCCAGCCGGACAGGCGCGGATCGCGCAGGACCGCTTCGATCACGTCGAGCGAGAGATCCAGCCGGTCCGCCTCTTCTGCATCGATGTTGAGGCCAAGATTGCCGTCCCGCGCCTCAAGCGTCAGCGCCAGCGTGCGCTCGACCAGTTCATCCATCACGCGCGTCTTCTGGCCAACTTCATAACGCGGGTGAAGCGCGGAGAGTTTGATGGAAATGCCCGGATTGTCGCGTGGGCGCGGAGCTGTGGCCTGCTCGCTGAGGGTGCGTATGGAGGCCTGGTAGGCGTCATAAAAGGCGCGCGCGTCCCGCGCGGTCAGGGCGGCCTCGCCCAGCATGTCGTAAGAATATGTATAGCCTTTTTCCTCCATGGCCGCGCCGCGGGCCATGGCCCCTTCGATGGTTTCGCCGAGGACAAACTGCCCGCCAAGCACACTCATGGCCTGGCGCACGGCGACGCGGATCACCGGCTCGCCGACGCGCTTGATCAGGCCTTGCAGGATGCCGGCCATGCCGTCGGAGGCCTCGTTCAGCACCTTGCCTGTGAGCAGCAGGGCCCATGTGGAGGCATTGACGAGGGAAGAGCTGGACTGGCCCAGGTGCCGGCCCCAGGCGGCAGGGGCGATTTTGTCTTCGATCAGCTCGTCTATGGTTTCCGCATCCGGCACGCGGAGCAAGGCCTCGGCCAGACACATCAGGGCGATCCCCTCTTTGGTGGAAAGGCCGTATTCCGCCAGAAAGCTCTCCATCATGCCCGGCTCGTCCTTTGCGCGAATGTCGAGCACCAAGGATGTGGCCCGCTCGGAGATGCGCTGGCGCTGAAGAGCGGTGAGGGGGGTGGTGGCCTGAAGATCGCGCAAGGCTTGCGCCTCGTCCATGAGACACGCTGATCGAATGTCCCGTCTGATCGCGGCGAGGGGGGTCATCGGCTGAAATCCTCCGAAGGGCTGATGACGCTCAGTCTACCATTGTTTGCCAAGTCATTCTGACTTATCAACATGCCTTTCGTGCTATCTTACTCCGAATAATCGATGGATTTGCGTGCAAATGGACTTTGAAACCCCCGAAACAAGTCAACTTGACCGGTATGAGCTGGCCATATTGGAGGTTCTGTCCCGGGATGGCCGCCTGCCGATCACCGAGTTGGCGGCCCGTGTCGGTCTGTCCAAAACCCCCTGTGCGGTGCGCTTCAAGCGTCTGTGCGATCTCGGCTACATCAAGGGCTTCCGCGCGGTGTTGGATCCGCAGCTCTTGAACCGCGAGCATGTGGCGTTCACCGAGGTCAAGCTCTCCGACACGCGCGAGAGCGCTTTGGGCGCCTTCAACGATGCGGTGTCCGCCATCCCGGAGGTGGAGCAATGCCACATGATTGCCGGATCGTTCGATTATCTCTTGAAGGTTCGCACGGCAGACATCCGCTCGTACCGGCGCGTGTTGGGAGAAACGATCTCGGCGCTTCCGTTTGTTGCCAGCACATCCACCCATGTGGCGATGCAGTCTGTGAAGGATGTTGAGTTTTAGGAGCAAGGAAAGGACCAGCCCCAAATGAGACCCACACCCTACTTGTTTTTCGACGGGACCTGCCGCGAGGCGCTGGAAACCTATGCGGAGGTTTTTGGCGGCAAGATTGAGATGATGATGGCCTATGGCGATATGCCGCCGGGCGAAATGGACATCCCCGAAGGCCGCAAGGATTGGATCGCCCACGGGGCTGTTGAGTTCGATGGCGGCTTGTTGATGGCGTCGGACGACGCCTCAGATGAGTTCCAGCCCATGAAGGGCTCGTCGGTCCACATGGATCTGCCGACGGTCGAGGCAGGCCGTGCCGCCTTCGATGCGCTCGCGGAGGGAGGCGAGGTGGGCATGCCCTACCAGAAAACGTTCTGGACGCCCGGGTTCGGGGTGTTGGTGGACAGGTTCGGGACCCGGTGGATGATCTCCACATCTGAGCCGTTGGCGTGAATTGGTAGCGGAGGAGGGAAACGCTCTCCTGCGCTCTAAGTCATTGATTTTTAAAGAACTAATTACTGCCGAGTGGACCAAAAAGGTACCACCTAAAGGTACCACACTCAGCGCGCATGGCAACCAGCACTGTTGAAAGTTGATGGTGAAAGAAGGAACGAGTGACAGTAGCCGACCTCGCGTTCAAGAAATCTTGTCTAGCCCCGAAATTCTGGGCCACTGAACAAGTCCGGAGGCAATTGTTGGTCACTCGCGAACGAATTCCGATAAACTGTAGAAGCATAAGCGACTAACGGCGGCCTCGTAGTCCGGATGGTCACTTTGCGCTTTTCATTGCCGTGCAGACCTTCTTGTTCCGATGTCCGCAGGCGGAGACAAAAGGGCCAAGTTTTGGCCCAGCTAGCTATCCTTTCTTCTCTATTGCGCCCTGCGCCATCTTTTCTATCCGTGCAGTTGTTTTTCGTAAATCACTCAACATCATGAATGGCGCCACCAAGAAAGTTGCGAACAGAAATGCGATGATAAGTCCCAACAAAAAACCGCCGAAGCCCATAGCATACCAACCAGTTATTGCGAATGTGGCAAACATAAGCCACAGCCCAATCTCAGATAGAACATCATATGAAGCTAACAAAAAACGAGACATTTAATCCTCCTTCAATTTAATTGCTTCGGGTGGTAGGGAAATAATTCTATTTGATGGTGCGAAAATATTGAAAACACTCGCAAAAATAAACCCAGCAATCCAGCCAGAACAAAACATTCCCGGCACGAGAACCGCCAATGAAAATGTCAACGTGGATCCGAGGGCAAGGTTCACTCCAATTTCTTGAGCGCCTGTAAAATCATTCATTCGCGAAACTGCAGATCCAACGATTATTCGAAGCAAAATAAGTGAAAATGCCATTGTAATCGCAGAACATGTGCCAAACACAAATCCTGCAATTTTTGGATCCAGTCGTTCTACATATTGCTTCAATATTTTCCCCACAGAAAACAGTACACAAAGACTAACTCATTGATGCAATATTTCAAGCTAGAAATCTGAAAGCCTGTGAAACAGTCTTACCATTGAACTAAAGCCTTCTTGGAGGCGTGGCAGACAATTTTTTGGTGACCTGGCCTTGCTGGTTTCTCGCGATGACTGCCCCACGTTGAACACATCGAACCTCCACGAATTGGAAGATTTTGGGGAGCGAGCCAAGTGAGACTGGTTGGTTGGGGGGTAAGCATGCGGCTAGGATATCCTTGCGCAGAGATTGTTTAACCAACACCTACGGCAAAGGGTGCGATATGAACGAGCGGTCCGATCCATTGGATAGTGGTCAACTGGCATTGAAGACTTTGAAGCGTCTTCACGGCAAAGCACTCGAGCTCGTCCCCGACCTCAAATTTGACGGCGACTTCGACAAAGATGGGTTGGTAGTTTGTTATTATGCGAGACTTGTTGAGCTAACTGGCGGAATGCTAGCGGCTATGGACAAGGAGATTGTTTCGGCAGCTGAAGTGCTTTTCCGGAGTTTTCTCGAGAGTTACGTGGATTTTTGCAACTCTAATGAACGGCCAGACTATCTGTTCTATCTTGCAGTCAAGTATGACGATCATTGGAAGAAGATCATTACGACAGCAAAGAATGGCAACGAATTTTTTGCTTCGATTGCTAAAGCCAACAATATTGAAGAAAGGCTTCGGCAACACACGGAGAACCTAGAATGGGCGAAAAAGGAAGGGTTCACATCGCTCAGCGTCAAAGAACGGTTTGTCATGGCTGGGCTAGAGAAAGAATACTCGTCAATTTACCTTTGGTGTTGCACCGAAACTCACGGTGACCTGCAGGCGATGAAAAAACACCACATGGAACATTCGGGAGACCAGTGGGAGCTGCTGCTATACCGCGGTGTGGTAAGCGGTTCATTTCTGCCCAACGCAATAATGGCTACCAATGCTCTGTTCAAGGCCACCGAAAAAATTCACGCGCGGCTTGGTTCTAATGTTGAGGCGCGGCTGAAGCCCCTCAAGGATGAATGGACAGGAGTCACCGAGCTCATCAAGGGTCAGGCCTAGTAAGAGGCCAAAGCTGTCCAAGCTTGGCGGTAGATTGGCTGCTCCGCGCGCTACTTTGTTGCTAGTATTTAATGCCCCCCACGCTCTGCAAACGCTGCTACCACTACACGGACTCGGGATCCGAAGAAGGTCTGCCGTTCGACGAGTATGGAGTATGTGCCGTTAAGGGCATCATGATGCACTGGCATGAGACATGCTAGGCGTTTGTGAAGCGGGATGCGGAGGCGCCTGTGCGGTCAACGAAGGTGAATTGAGTGATTGGGCTCCGTTTGATGATGATGCTTTGGTAAGCTAAGTCTCTTGCTCTAATAATTTTGAAAACCTCTCCGACCGCATCAAGTCCCGTTGGATCTTGTGCCAAACATCGAGCAGTTGCGTGCAATGTTTGCTGCCTGCGTTTTCATCAAGCGCGAAGTAGTGTCTAAAGCGTTCTACAAGCTCACGGTCTAACGAAGAGGACTTTATTGCTTTATCCCAATCATCCGAATAATGACAAAAAACAAACACGATTTCGTTGGGAAGGTCCTTTGTGCGACCTCGGTACTCAAGAATCAGCTCGACATATTTTTGGGTGGAGTTTGGATGATCTCCATCTTCACTTTCAAATATGTCACACATCAGCACCAAACGCTTCGAGCTATCCTCCAAAATCTGATCTATCCACCATTTGGAGCGGTAAACCTCATACCAGCGCGAACTTTTTACCCCAAGCCCTTCAATGCCGCTGATCACCTCCCCCCAATGTGCAGTTCGCGGTGAATCCGAAATATGAGCCCAGATGACCTGCTTTCCCGTTAAGCCCGGCCAGATTAGCCTATCAACAGATTCCTCAAACTTGGAGGGATCTCGAAAGTCCACGCACTGTCTATTTGACAAGAAACCAGGTAGCTTAGCGTCTCTTAGGAGAACTGGAATTAGCTGCAGCTGACCATCGTTTGCAAGAGCCAAAGCGCGGCTGTACTCATCCGCAACCCAGTCGGACTTTAAGCTCTCCGGAGTAATCACGAGGACCACTGCACCGCTGGCCTCGAGCCCTTGTTCGAGCGCCCAAACAAATCGATCGCCGGGTCTTATTTCATCCTGGTCAAGCCAAACCGTAACTCCACGCCGTTCGAGTGCTTCTTTGAGGGTTTTCACCCAAGTGTGATCTTCACTCTTATGGGATAGAAAAACATCGAACTTTTGATGCATGCGCGTTCCCCTCGTTGCTCAAAGAAAACAACGGACGGATCATTTTGTCTAGCCGGAACAAGCACCCTTAAGAGCTAACAGCCCTTTAACCCATCGCTCTTCGCCAGCTCCGTCACAATCGCCTTCTGAGCGCCCCGAGGGAGCTCCTCAAGGTCATACTCGAAGTCTGTTCTCAGCTTCCGACTTGGATCCATAATGGCCTCAGGGGTCTTGTCAGCGCGCCTGAGAGCCTGATCTCCGCCTCGCATTCCTTCGGCCGTCAGATCCTTGGAATACAATTAGGGTTCTGCGCCATCCGTGCCTAATCCTCAAAATCTTCCCACAAAAATTTGCGAGGGTGGTGGGCAGCGGGAGAGGGTGGGTTACCGGCGAAAGGGCTTTTAGGATGTAGGGGGACTGTAAGGAAATTCTGGCGGCCGCCATTGTGCTGATCTTGGTTGGCGCGTAACGGTACTTACATTGGAACGTAGTTGTATCCCCAATGTATCCCTAAAGCAAAATACGGATTGTGAATTTATCTAAGCTATTGATTTAATTGGTAGCGGAGGAGGGACTTGAACCCCCGACACGCGGATTATGATTCCGTATTCCTCTATTTCCATGTATGCACATACCTTCGCAAAACATCTTTAGTTTTAGATGGTTATGATATATTCTCTATCCATACGTGAACATAAGATACCCCCGTTACGGGCGTGATTTGAGAGCCTAAGATGAGCCTAACCGATCTGTCGATCAGAAAACTGAAGGCCCCATCGTCCGGTCAGAGGACGTACTATGATGCTGCCCTGCCGGGGTTTGGCGTTCGGGTCTCCCAGGGGGGCACGAAGTCATTTGTCGTGCTGTATGGGAAAGCGCGGAAGCGAAAGACGATTGGCCGCTATCCGGACACGAAGCTCGCAGACGCGAGGAGGGAAGCCAAACGCATCCAATCGGACGTAACGCTTCTGGAAGCCGCTAAAACGGTTGCGCCCAAACCCATCTCATTCTCAGAGGCTCGGGACAAGTTCCTGGAACACTGCGAGACGAAAAACAAGCCACGAACGGTGCGAGATTACCGCAGGCTTCTCAATAAGCACTTCAAATTCAGGAAAAACATTTCCGATATTGATCGGAAAGATGTGATGTCCGTGGTGACGGCACTTAATCGTACGCCGTCTGAGAGTCAGCATGCGTACGTTGCTATCCGTACACTGATGAATTGGTGCGCGACACATGGGCTGATTGAGCATTCACCGGTGCCATCGCTGAGGTTTCGATCGCAGTCCCGAAGTCGCATCCTTTCGGACGAGGAACTTCGTGCAGTGTACCTCAGGGCAAAGAGCTTCCGGTACCCCTACGGGCCAATCGTACAATTGTTGATACTCACCGGACAGCGCCGCAGTGAGATTGCGGCGCTACGACGAAGTTGGATCTCGGGCCATGAGATCATGTTTCCGCAAGGCTTTACAAAGAACAAGCGGGAGCACCGCATCCCGATCGGAGAACTGACGCAGTCAGTTGTAGCGGAGCTGCCTTCAGGGACCGACCTCTTGTTCCCGTCACGGTATGACGAGGAAAAGCCTTTCAACGGTTGGGGCAAGTGTAAGCGTGTGTTTGACGCGGCAATCGATGTGACGGACTATACGCTCCACGACCTTCGTCGCACTTACAGCTCAAACATGGCGCGACTGAGCGTGCCATTGCATGTCACCGAGAAGTTGCTCAATCATGTTTCGGGAACGATTTCTGGCGTTGCCGCGGTGTACAATCGGCACTCTTATTTGGCTGAGATGCGAGCGGCGGTTCAAGCATATGAACAGCGCCTCTCCGAGCAAATTCACCCATCACGTTCGCAGCCAACGTAAAGACACCAAAACGTGCATCGATTTTATAGAACATTCCCGCCGTTTGGCGCCGAACACGTTGCATCGCTGCGCTTTATGCCCTTGTCGTGCTCGCGCAGGGGTTGTCTTGCCTGCTGACTAACCGCTGTCTGCGATCCACTCATGGAAGAAAGGCGGGCAGTACCTTCCCTCCATTATGCGGCGAGTGAGGTGCTGCTGATTGATCTGCCCTTGCCGTCCCTAGGTTGTAAGTGCGGATTGATGCTATCTTTACGGTTCCTCGATGGACACCAATTCTTGGGGCATCGTGATGCTACTCAATTTGAGGAGACATCGTGATTAAGATGTTGAGCAAACGGCAAGTGAAGGAACTGGTGCTGTACTCCCCGCAACACACCGTGCGCTTGGAGGCCTGTTCAAAAGCAAAGGCCTTTTCGGCTTGAAGTGAACCAAATGGTCGAAGCTGAAGTCGGCCAAACTGTTCTGTCCATCGTACCACTTACTCTGGGAAACTTCACCAGATCTGCTAACCACCAGCAAAAGATGGAGGACCGTGCACGTCAGGAGGATCGTCCGAAGATACAGTGGGTGGGCCGCCTTGGTCCGAGGGTAACGGTGCAAACGAGTTGGAAAAGGCATCATCGAGACTTTGGCCAACAAGACCAAAGCTGCTAACAACGACAACTGAAATCAGAAAAACCAGCAGCGCATACTCAATCGCGGTGTTTCCCTGCTCGCCCTTGGCAACTGCGAAACAAGACTGATGCAAATCGTACTTCATGCTTTTGCTACATCGATTGACGCACGTCTCAATGTTCCTCAAAATACGCTAAGTCGGGACAGAGCTCAGCTTCGGTGGACTGTTTAAATGGTGTAGAGGGTTTGCCTGAGCGAATTGACCCTCTGTTCGCACCAGGTCGGTAATGTCCTCGTGTGTCGAGATCCAGCCGCCATCCGGTGTGGGCTGTTGTGTAATCTCCATAATGCGGCCATCGTTGAGATGAAGAACCTTTTTTCCGTATTCCCTGCGCGCCGCCCAGGAGAGAATTTCGCGTACATAGTCTTGGGATTTGTCGCCTGCATGGAGACCATTTGCGACCCTAAACTCTAAAATCTGACGAAGCTCTGTCCCCACGCTCACCTGGCTCGGGGACAATCCGTAAAGCGATGCGTACCGCTGGTTACAGACAACGATGCGTAGATGTTTATCGAACATGCACATGCCCTGCGACATGTTCGTTAGAACTGCTTCGAAACGCTGGTTCTGTTCTGCCAGAACTTTTTCGGCAGCACGGCGAACTTCTACTTCCTTCTCTAACGCCAATGCGGCTTCGAGCCGATGCCCAACGGTGCTGGCAATGTTTGTCACTCCGATGAACCCTAGGATGACCGACCCCACCAGAACCGCAAGATAGTCCGGTTGCAATCCTGTAAGCTCCGCACTGGTAGAAGCAAACGGAATTATATGAACCGCAGCCATTGCTGTGTAGTGCATGCCTGATACTGTGAACCCCAGCAAACAAGCGCGAACGAGTCGTAACCAGTGAGCATGACGCCTGGCCACCCGGGCTGCGAGAAAGAATTTGGCTTGTAGAGCTAGCATTGCCAGCGACATCGCAACCGCAAACGAGGCAGCGAACAATATCGGATCGTGATAGACAACCCCATCCACACGCAGTGCCATCATCCCAGCGACATGCATGGCCCCGATGCTGCCACCCATAGCGATTCCGCCAAGGATTATTCTAAGCGTTTTGGCCCGTGCGCAGTTCACCGCGTAATAACTCACGGCGCCTACCAGAATTGCTGGGATGGTTGAAACAAGTGTCAGCGTCAGATCATAGGATACCGGGACGGGCAAACGATAGGCAACCATGCCGATGAAATGCATGCCCCAAACGCCGCTCCCCATGGCAACGGCGCCGGTTGCCAGCCAGAATGCGCGGTTAAGTCGAGATCCTGAACGCCTAATCCTGTCGATAAGTTCCAGCGCGCTAAATGAACCAAGGATCGCAATGAAGATCGATAGCACAACAATGTACCAGTCATATGTGCCAACAATGCCGTTGGACAGGTCAATGTTGCTGGAAGTAAAGTTCATATGGGTTACCTTACAATCATTGAGTCAGAGGTATGTCTGAGTGTTTCGGCATCGTTGCAACGACCAATTCACTCCAGTGCCACGCGGCTCGGTCCCTGCGAACGGAGGAGAGTCCAGCAGGTCTCTGTCTCCAACCGCCAGCGCTTCGGCGAGCAGATGCTGAGGATGAAATCGCTTAATGGTTCGACACCCGATCCCGGGCGTCCTTGTTTGTTGATTGTTTCATGAGCGTTCGCACGATGGGTCTTCGCGAGACACACTTGGAGGTTCGACAAGTCAACGACATCAACATCATGCAGGACGTCGTTCCCACGATAATGGCCAGCTTTCCGAAGGCTAGATTTAATACAACGGACAGCAGCTCCTTCTGAGGCCCGGTCTCTTTTTATATTTTGGATCGGCCCTCCGCTGAGCTGCGGGATTGACGATCTCAAAACTGACGGATCTAGTGTCCGTGAAGCGTCCTGGTAATGAAGACCGTGAGAACTACCGTCACCGTAGATGGCCATATAAACGGCGAACGCCACTGAACTGATGGCCATCAATAGGCCTGCAATATTTAGGAGTATGTCTCCACTGGATTGCTGTGTTCGCATCAAACCTAGTTTTGGTGACCCAATCTTTGTTTTCTCCGCGTCTGAAGAATTTCAGCAAAACCGAGTTAAAGCGACCTGAAATCGTAGCTGCAAGATTTTCTAACTATAATTGTGTGGGCGATATTTTGAGATGTACCTTTGGCGTCATTGTTGACGAAAAGGGAGTAACGACGAGCCGCAAGCCTGTTCAAAACAGTTGGGCTTGCGATGGCAGTCAGAATGGCGCAGCGATTTACGAAGAAAGATTGGGTCCTGCCAATTGCAGACAGTGCAAAACAGATCGCAGCGCCGCTTGGTGCTACAACTCGGCTTTTAGTTCCTGCGATCGCGCTAGACGACAGCCCGCAATTTGCTATTCAGGACACGGATGTTCTTGGTGCTGAGCTTCTTCACGCCGTTGCTTTGACCAACTCAGTTGATGAATTCCCCTGCGCTGTTAGCGACGCGACTTAGTCGGTGCCTCTTCTGCCAGAAGGTCCGGCATTTATGGCAGCCAGTCAGGAGCGTCTGTCGCTGGAGGTGAATCGGCAGAGGTGACGACCGTCATACTCGCCAGTCGACTGGTTCGAATTTGATGGTTTGATCCCACCAACAACGTTTGAGTTTGAGCCAGAGGCCGTGTTCGCAAGAACGTCATCGCGTACCCCGCTAACCAGCACAAGTAATGTATGCTGGCCGAATTCTGGGGTGCAAGCGTTAGGGAGCGATTAGCAAAACAAACTCTAACGTTGGATGCATATGGCTGACGTGCACACAGGTTTAGAAGCGGCACTGTGTCGTTTACCATCGTAATTGCGCAAGTTCTCAGCATCGGCAAACATCCTCGACAGCCGACCTGAGTGCGGGGATCCTCCTTGCGTTCTGCGTATTTTGATTGGGAGGCTCTCCGCGCAACACTGAGATAGAAGTTGCAAGAACCCCGTTAGTGCAGCCCATCCGGTTAGATTAAACCTCCCCGCGCGTCTGGTTGCAGATGGGCGCTAGCAACAACTTATAGGTAAGAATCCGGGGGGTGCGGATTCTGTTAGTCTTAGGCCGGTGCCAACTATTGTCGCTTTGCTGATGCAGACTTGGCTAGAGCTCAACACAACGAATTGGTTTCTCATACTGCCATTGATCATGGACAATGTTTTTGCTCTCTTTGGGGTTGTTTTTGTGAAAATTGCGATCGAGCACTCAAAACTGGGAAACTTGTTTTCCAGCACGTATTCCTGCTTCGAGATCTGCTGCAAACCGTCTATGACCGACAGATTGTCGAATTACTCTTGGGATGTTCATAAGGACCCCGGTTGCGGCATCGATCCTCTTCACGACTTCTGTTATGGCGCGGTGAGCCCTCGGATTGGTCAGAAGAAGATGACCACCCAGAACCAGTACTCGGCAGGATTCGGCGAATGCCAAGTAATGCTCTTCCGGCAAGACACCGTGCAGCTAGAACACGGTGCAAACGAAACCAGTGCCCCTTCGGAAACTCAGTACTGGTTGCCCTCTGCCAGGCCTTTTCAGCACTTAAGAAAACTATCAACAGGTTCATTAAGCTCCGCAAAAGATGCACGATATACAGTGACAGTAATAGCAAAAGCTAAGGGATCATCGGACGATTTCGTCTTTCATACCGGCGCGCAATGATGACTTACCGCAGTGCCCTAATTGTTGATAGCGACCCCTTCGTAAGAATAACCGCAGAATTGTACCTGCTATCTTCATCCGTGCGCCGTGTGTACAAGGCGGCTGAGGGGAAACAGGCTCTAGAATTCATTCAATGCAAGGGGGAGGTCATAGACCTTGTCATCACTGGCCTGAACATGTGCGGGATGGACGGGCTTCAAATCCTCCGCGGATTGCGCGATGCAGGCTTCGCTGGCCACTTGGTTATTGCGAGCGGGCAAAATGGGTCAATCCTGCAAGCCGCGAGCGCGATTGCTTCGGAGAGCAAACTTCATCTGCGGGGCGTAATTTCCAAACCGCTATCGAAAGACAAACTTGATGCCGTTCTCCTCGTGGACCCGCCTCAGACGGCAGCAACGAAGCAACCTGACGAAATTGATGCGGTAGTACTGCACCGGTTAATCGAGAACTTTGGAATCATACCCTACTTCCAACCGAAAGTTGATGTTCGAAGCCTGAAGATTGTTGGCGTTGAAGCGCTGATGAGGGCCAAGGACAGCGAAGCTGGCTTTCTTGGCGCTCATCAAATCATCCCTGTCGCGCGTGAGCACGATCTTATGCGCGAACTCACCAGAGAAATGATCGCGAAATCTCTTACGCAGTTGAAGCTTTGGGATCGGGAAGGGATAGATATAAATCTTGCCATCAATATAGACCCCAAAGAACTCCATGAACTCAATCTGCCCGACAAGCTATCCGACATTGTTGAGGACCTCCGCCTCGCCGCCTCGAGAATCACCATCGAGGTAACCGAGGAAAGCTTTGCCTCCGGCTTTCTGGACATTATGGAAGTTGTCACGCGTCTCAGAATGAAAGGTTTTTGCACCGCTTGTGACGATTTTGGGACTGGCCGTTCAAATTTGGACACTTTGGAGATTCTTCCCTTTACTGAACTGAAGATTGATCAATCATTCGTTTCTAAAGCGCTAGCAGATGCCTTTGCCGACGCGGGTGCGCGCGCCGCTGTACGGCTTGCTCAATCGTTGAATCTTAAGACTGTTGCTGAGGGCGTGGAGACGGCGTCGCAGTTTGACTACGTCGCCGGTCTCGGAGTGGACGTTATTCAAGGTTATGTGTTTGCTAAGCCCATGCCGGCTGAAGAGTTTGCTGGTTGGTACCGATCCAACAATGGATTTGTCCCGGCCCCTCATATGAAAACTCACCTTGATTTAGCGGTCTAAAAAACTCGTTTGATTCAGCTTATCACTAGCGCATGGGCCTACCCTGGTATGCTTCGGTTTCAAGCCTCCTGTTTTGGCCCGATTGGATGAAGTGTCTATTGGGGCAGCCGGGATCATCCAGTCAGCGTAGAACGCATGAGAAGTATTCGTTCGAAAATGCAGATCCTTTGCTGGAGCGCAGTGCCTGCCCTGTAACAGTCCAGAATTAGAGGGGAAGAACAGCAGTGCAGAACAAGACGAAAACCCCCAGCGTGTATCCAGGGAGAGGACAAGCTGGGGGTTTTCCCTGTTGTGAGCTCAACCGGGTCGTTGCTTCACGCTCACAGTTTGGAGAGTGAAAGAGTTTGTATCCAACTCAATACAATTGGTTTCACTCAACGAGCTTTGCATTCATTCAACAACAATTGTGATCCGAGCTTCTCAGCCAAAGCTCAATGCAGTCATTTTCCACCTCGTTGAATTCGATACCCTGGCTTTTGTAGATCTGTAACAAAGACAGCAGAGTTTGTTTGGTCGGTTTCCGCCGGCCAGCTTCATAATCTTTAACCGAACCAATATTAAGGCTTGCGATTTGAGCGAGATCTTCCTGCGTCCAACCGAGCAACGCCCGTGCTGCCTTCGACAGCCGCAAGTCAAGCGTCTTTATTCCATTTTTCGAGTTTACGTCCAACAACTTGCTCTCTCTTGAATGCACTACTCGGTCTCGTTTCCCACATGCCCGCGGGTGGTTCTGACAACACGCTGCACTCAGCGCGATGTCCTTCTTATACCTAATGTTTTCGTTTTAGAGCCACGCTTGAAGAAACTGCCAGCACAAGGCTTGAGCAAAGCACGGTTAGGGTCAAGATGTAAAAATGTGCCTACTATAAACAGGAGTGCGTCCTAGGCTAACTACATCAATCATTTATGAGATTGAAGGCCGAGTCATATTGATGATTGTATTTGAGAGTTGATTTTGTGAATTCTTTTTTTGTTGGCTGGTCGAGCGAAAACACGTGGTTACCATAGGGTTGCAGCTTCTGATTTGATGAGTCGATCGGGTTGTATGACAGCTTTGCTGAACTTGGACATGGCACCGCTGAAAGTACATTGAAAGGTGGTCTGAAAGTCTGCTGACCTCGGCTAAGAGAGGACGCGAGGAGGTTCTTCGTATAAAGGTCCGAAACGAAAAACCTTGGGTGAACTTTCGATAGGTTGTTGTTCTTCATAGAACATGGCCAACCTAGCGGCGAGAAAAGTCACTGAGCTGGAGCGTTTGACCCCCAAGATTCTACGCATTGACGCAGGCAGGTGCCGCTGTCTAGACCTTCGAGAACGAGCGGCTTCTCCAGAAGCCCCAATAGACTATCGTTGAGGCAATAGTCTGGGAGTTGATGATATATGTACATTGCGTGGGCGGGTGTCATGATAAGAAAAGCGTCCGATTGGGCTTCGCCCAAGCTAGTTTGTTTGCCAAACATTGAGGCTGTCGGTCCCAATTTTAGCGATCTGACTCTTTTGGCTCTGCAGGAGCTGTATACAGCGTTTCCAAATCGAACTGACCTCAACCACTATCCGCCAATTGATGTGCACAAAGAAGAGTTCGGGCGGTTGTGGGATTGGTTGGTGCAGCATGGCGTTGTATGCGGACCACTGTCCAACTGTGCGCTTACCTGCTCAGGCAGGGATTCACTTGTCGCCGCTTTACAGCGGCAGCCCCAAATGGCTGAGGACCTGATATGGAAAGAAGCGGCGCTTGACGCCGGGTGTTCGTCCGGATTGCTAGTGAGGATGTTGAGGCATCACTTCGAGAAGCTTCAGAAGTAGCTTCTGATCGTATGCAAGCGGTGTCACCAGAGGTGTCCACTTGCAGAAAGATTGGGTCGCAGATCATGCTTGGGTAACCTCAAGTTCGAATTGTTTCTTGAGCGCCACCTGAACGAGGTGCAAAAGGTACGCTTCGAACATGAGATCAGCCTCAATGGCCTTTGCCTCGGCGGCCTGAGACAGTTCCGCCACAGTTTGTATGCTCGCTAGCTTAACGTTTGTGTCTTCGCGCATCGGACAATGGGTCCCCCCCAAACCAAAGCCAGATCCCTTACTGCGATCTAGCGAATGCTCAATATCCAGTCACACGCAATGCTGCCGCCAATCACCTCAGACATCAGGCCTGTCATCATCTCGTCATTGCCCGTGAATCTGGTGTTCCGAAGCAATGTACATCTTTATGACCAAGTCAACAATTGCCAGAGTTCGACTCCCCAATTTTTACGGGTGTCATTTCTCACATTCGATGCAATGACGAACCAACGCATGGGTATAAAAATGGGGAGTCTTCGTTAGTCAGCGGTTAGTCTATAGAGTGCTATCGTACGAGGCAGATGGCAGATCTACACGTCTTAACCTTACTCTAACTTCGCGATCTGTTATCAGAACCATTATGGTTCGTAGCATCGGCATACATTCCTCGAACGCCGACGCAAAAACGGAGAGCTCCCACGCGTTCCGCTCAATCGAGCCGGGGGCTCTCCGTGCATGCCTGCAACTTCTATTGCTCGCCGTTGGGAGTTGGCCATTCGCGACCGTTCTGTTCCTCTTTACGTTCGAAGAAGCGGTTTAAGCGAGAGGTGTACTGCGTACGCAAGGCTGCTTTCGTTCATGAATTGCCCATTCCGACCTGTTTTGCCTTTCCAGCTACTAAATTCTTAGGGGGCGACTCTTGCGGGGCAATTTTTGGGGGGATGAGGTTAAGTTTTGGTTTGCCATAACTGATCATGCTGCTGTGCAGGTCGTAGCTCGTGCGTCGGTGGAGGGAAGCACGAGACGTGCGCTACACATGCCTTGAAGCGAAACAGGGGATGTTACTCTCACTGCGATCCCCTGTTTCGCCCGCTTTCTGCTCCAGTCAGGACATGAGCACTTGTATTGGTCTGGTTCCAACACAGAACTGACCTGGGGCCGAAATAGTGGTCCGCGCTTAGAGGGGGGATCTGGCTTAATCACAGCTCTTGAAGCAGATGTCGATTGGTTCCGTGATGGTTTTGAACAAGTCGTGGACGGACTACGCACTATTCCCGGTCCTGTCTGGGAGGAATTAGATCGTGTCGAAAAAAACGCACTGACCAGGAGAAGTTCGGCGCCCACGATTCAGGCGCGTTCGAAACTCGCATTTGGCCTAGCATCAGGAGCTCCGCATCGGCAGCAGCTCGATACAAATTATATCTGCCCGGCCGGCAGAACAGGGAGAACGCCGGCCGGGAGAGAGCCTCTTAGGTCAGAAAAAAGAGGCTCCATTGGAATGCAAGCCACGCAGTACGTCTTAGCCACTCAGTTAAGTTTGTCCTTGAGTGACTGGTCACAAGACCGATCATTTCTCAAAACGCAACCGAGCAAAGGCAGGCCGATGCAACGTTAGGACTCGGGGACAGGTTCAGCTCAGTTTCACGCTAATGACAAAGGATTGCCTGAACTGAACGATGCTTCGGAGCCATCACTCTCTCTTCCTAAACTCATGCACTAGTGGCCGAGTGGTGTGGAAATTCGAAACCTGCACACAGTTGGGTTTGTAGGGCAAACCAACATCGATCATGGTTTGCATGATCTCACCGGCTTTGTGGTCGGCGAGCGCAAGCGCCTACTCGAGATCATTCGAACATAAGCCCGATTCATCCCAATGTGCCTTTTGGAACTACCGCAGTTTCCAATGTATCGAGGAAATGGGCTCTGCCATGCCCGATGCGTTCACTGCCAACACACCAAGCCGCTGTTTGACATATCTTACCTCATCTCAATTTGAACTTTGGATGGAGTATACCCACGCCGTTCTCCGGACTGGTGCAAGAAATTCGTCAAAACAGCATGCCGTATCTTGCTTTGAACTCTTTGGATCACTTGGCAAAGGCAGTATGTTAGACGCGTGGAGATCGAGTTACAAATAAAGCTTTTTGGCGGCCCTATACTGGTTCGAGGCGACGGTGAAGCTATACGCTTTCCGACGCGCAAGTCGGAGGCGTTGTTCGCTTATCTTGTCGAACGCGCAGGCGAAGAGGTGTCTCGCGACTTAGTATCGGATCTGCTTTGGCCCTATAGTGGCCCGGATCAAGCGAGAGCTAGTCTTCGTCAGGAGATGTCCGTGCTGCGGAGAACATTGGGGCCTGATCACGCCTGTCTTATCCAGTCGCATGGGGGACGGTTAGAGTTTCACAGCGAGGACATAGAGGTCGATATTCGACGCTTTTGCGAATGCTGCTCAGGACCCTACTCGTTCGCGCAGCAGATGGAAGGTCTGGAGTTGTACAGTGCGCCCTTCCTGGACTCGTTTCGAATCCGTAGCCAACCGTTCACCGACTGGGTTTGGACGACACGTCAGGCGCTTGAGGCGAAGGCGCTGAAGCTTGGCAACGACGCGCTGGAAAAATCTACAATAGAAGGAGATGCCGATAACATCGCGGTAAGTGCCCAACATCTATGCCGGATCGACCCAACATACGAGCCTGCCTATCAAGCACTTATCGAACTCCACCTTCAGGCCGGTGACACCCACATAGCAAAGCGTCAGCTAGATCTATGCCGTCATATGCTGAGGAGGCATCTAGATGCAGATGTTTCTGATGGGACCAAGGATCTGGAAGATCGGATTAACGCAACAACTACGGATCCGGGACGCCGTTCAACGAATGTCTAGCCCCCAATGTTTGGGCCACTAATTTGGGACTTCTCTACTAAGGTTTCCGGTGCTGGTGGTCGTTGATCATCGTGGAACGGACAAAGACATCGACGTTCATCACCTGATCCAAAGAGTTTTATCTTGTTGTGAGCCAGAATTGCAGCGAAATCCGCGTACGTTTTAACATGATCGAAGTCAATGTACTCTCCCATTTTGTCCTCCAAAAAAGCTGAAAAGGGAACTAGGAAAAGCATACAGGAATCTAGATTTTATTCAAATATATCAATATGTTAAAAGAAAATAACAAAGAAATCTACTGTGCTAATGCTCTGTTCGTCAGCTGAGGTTCTAATTGTGGTCGTTCAAAACTCGTTTGACGTTCCGGTTCGTTGCTGAATTGAGCCGCCGGGGTAGACGAGTGTCGAACCCCTCACGGGATCGTTTTATGGGCACATGCACCACGGCCAGTCGTGCAGAGCTGCTGGTTTTGTCCGAACTTTCTACCTTTGCCCGGAAAGCTCAACTTTGGGCGGTTTTCAAGCTCTGTACCGGATAACGAGGTCACAGAGTCAATGTTCACGATTAGTAACGAAAAGGGCCGCTTCTCTGAGTAGTTCAGCCTCGGTCCCAAAACCATCGAGTGTAGCAAGTGCTGCTGCGACAAGTTCCTCTGATTTGGCCTTCGCGCCGTCCAAACCATACAGATCTACGAATGTCGCTTTGCTCTGCTGATTATCCTTTTGCGTCGACTTCCCCAGCCGTTGGGGAGTGGAAACAACATCCAATATGTCATCCGCAATCTGATATGCCAAACCGATGTTCGCTGCGTACCCGTTCATCAAGCTACGCGCACTTTCACCGGCTTTGGCGATGATAGGCCCCGCTTCGCAAGCGAATGCAATTAGGGCCCCAGTTTTCATCTTCTGCAGTTGGACTACCGAATTGCTGTCAACTTCGCCAAAGTCTGCCACCGTCATGTCCAACATTTGCCCGCCTACCATACCGTTGTAACCTGCCGCGGTGCTAAGGCGATGAGCTAATTCCGCGCGGACAGAGGCGTCTTGATGGGTCCTCGCGTTAGCCAGTATCTCGAAGGCCACAGTCAAAAGTGCATTTCCGGTCAGTATTGCGGTGGCTTCATCGAAGTATATGTGACACGTCGGCTTTCCCCTCCGAATTACATCATTGTCCAGCGCTGGTAAATCGTCGTGAACAAGCGAGTAGCAATGAACACACTCCAAAGCTGCAGCTGTCCGCAAGGCCGATTCTGCGTCTCCCCCAAAAAGATGCGCGCTTTGCAGTACTAGGAATGGACGGAGTCTCTTTCCCTGATCAAGCGTGGCGTATCTCATTGCTTCCAGAAGGCGCGGGGTCGCAGCGTATCTTGTCCCGATCAACTGATCGAGAAGCGTGTTAACGTTACTTGCTGTGTCTTGGAGCGCATTCGAAAAATGCATTGTGAAACCTATCCGTGTCTCAAAATCTATATTGCCAATATGCGATCATCGCAGGGTTGAGTTTAGCTTTTTTTACACGCGGATGGCTAGCCGAGCAGCCATCAAAGTTCGATATCTGTTCCAACTAGCTTTCGAAGCAAGTTTTGGTGGAAATATGGAAGCAGTGGCCAGCGGAGGACTGCCCCGCTGGCCGGTTTGTATCTTGGGTTTGACACTGGTTAGTTCTTGGCGAACAGGACCCAGCCCATTTGATGCTTCGGCTGCAGCATCATATGAATGGTCAAGCCATAATAATTGGCAACCAACATGTTGCTTATTGCAGCATCCCCTGGATGCTGCAGCAACATCTCGCCCGCCTTCTCATTGCTGCAGACTGGTTCAGTTCGATCAAATCTGGTTTCCAACTTTCCCAGAAGACTATCCGTGGCCGGGTGATAGTAGACCCGCTCCACATACTCTGGCGTCGTTGCATGGCGGGAGCAAAAGACAAGCTCCGCAATTGGGTACACAAACGCATCTACTGCCGTAAGCCTGTGATCTCGATAAAGCCATTTGATCTCAGGGTAGGCACCGGGAACCAACAAATAGTCCGATTCCTCTTCTACAACCTGCTCCGCACCCTCCTCGAATGTGCTAACACCACAAATCTCAGCAGATCCAAATACTCTCGTAGCTACGTCCATAGAACAAGTTACTGCCGTTGCCGGGTTACCGAGCGTGGACACCTTGCCCGCTAAACCAGCGTTTGGATATGATCGACCATAAAACTCCTGCTTTTGATACATTTTCTATCTCCTTTAAACAGAGTTGACGATGCATCGGCAGCTAGCTGCTTCTAAGCTTGACATCTGACCCACAAATGTGGCCATTGCTCCTGTCCCATCGTGAAAGGACCGTCAGCAACTAACGTTGCCGATGCTGGTGAGCGGGCGTAGCAGCGCCCGCCACCAGGCTATGATGACGGCCCGTCCATTCAATTCAAGCCCGATGAAGTGCAAAATTTGGCCAATTCAGGCGGAGCTTTGTTTGTCGTTGTACGTGCAGTGTGGGACTTGATCCAAAGTTTGTTTCTCTCTAGCCAAGATGAACATGATTCCGATGAACTATCAGCAATTTTCGGACTAGGGAGCCAATATGAACAAAAAGCCGTCAAGTTGAACCTGTGGGAGCTTATTTGTTCAAAATGGACAAACCAGAGCCACTGTGTATGATGTTACCGAGCTGGGAGAAGCCGAGATGTATCACGGTGAAGAATTAGATCAAGTATTTTTGAATTCGGTTCAAGAATTAAAGGTCCGTGCAAGCAATTTTGATGGAACGCCTAGCGCTTATTGGAAAACAATAGCGCATCAGGTCGATTTTGGGCGCGTCACGTTCTTTAATTTATTGAAAGCAAGTGATGAAAAATTGCTCACGCATTCGTTTAGAATAAAAAATAGTCTAAATATGCTTATTTCACCAAAATTAACGATTCGACTTACGCACGGAATAAAAAATATAATCAACCAAAGAACAATGGAATTGGCACAAGAGAAGATATTCTCTGGAAAATTAAGATATGTAAGAAGAAATAATAAAGAGAAATTGACTAGAGGTCTTATATTAATTACATATGAAGGATCAGCGCATTGGTTTAGACATTATCCTGATGCAGAAGAGGTGAGTGAAGATTTTGAAGAAGAGGCACGCCATGAGGGAATTGTAATATTTATGAATCAAAGACTTTATCTGCTGGGGCTTGGTAGGAGGTATATTAGACTTGCCCTAGCAATCACACCCGATACCCTCTCCGATGGCTATATTCAAGGAATTGTCCTTACTCCCGACGGGGAGGGCCAAATATATCCTTATGCGTACCGTTTTGTTATGGCACACGAATCCGATACACAGCACTTTGAAGCCTTGCGCACGATGACCGATGCAGAATTTGACGAGCAAATTGACGGCTGTGCTCCGATCGAGGGTCTAATAAAAGCTCTGTAAGGCATTTCCTCTACAATTATCCGTAGGATGGTCTTGAGCGACGTTAAAAGCCTTATAATATATTGCTGACCCAGGCACTCTCCCGTCGCACCCCTTTCGCTTCATCAAGTTTCCAGCAGTTCTTGCACCCAAGGATGGTTAAGATCTCTCTCCCCACCCAACAAAAACCGCATCTCGCCGCTGAATGGACTGTCGACATGAATCGCCTTTAGAATTCGAGCTGCAGCATTTTTGAACGCAGGCGAATGAGCGGCATCAGATTCTGCAGCAGTGAAAAGCCCCTTTGCCTCTTCAATGTCACTCAAAAGCTGCACTGCCGCCGTATGCCTAAGTTTGCAGGTCGGCTCATGGTGCAGATGGTAGATTTCTATTGAACTTTCCGCCCGAGTGCATTGTTCAATCTCGTTGCCAACTGCACAAGGCTTCCCATTCTCCTTTTTGCATCCGAGGAGGCGCCAGTCCCCGACTTCACACGGGTCAAGAAGGATAGGGCGTTCTTCTGCGACCGAACCAAATGTATAAACGCGTTGCGATTCATCCAGCAGCGGAAATCTATCTCCCTTTCCCCCCGCAGTGCCACCTTCGACGTCCTTCCGACGCGAATTACAGAATGTGCAAGCGTATCGAAAATTGGACTGTTCGAATGCAAGCCATCGATAGCCAATGTGTTCAAGCGCTGCGTCGCTTACACGTCCCTTAGGGCGAAAATGGTCGACTGCATTGTCTGATCGAGTTATTGGGACCTCGCAATACCAGCACTTGTCATTGAATAAGTCAGCCAAACCGTCTTTCAACTCTCTCCATACGCCAGCATGGTCGCTCGGGTCGCCACCATTGGAAACATGCTTTGTCGCTATTGCCGCTCGGTCCAACCACCCGTCAGGCAACTGCAGTCTTTTCCGATCAATGTATCTCATCAACTCGAGGTCTAAGCATCCGTTTGTTCTTCAAGAAGTTCCTGAATGAGCCGTTTGCCCAAGTCCTCACGTTCTTCACTTCCCATATCAACTGCAAACCGAGCCAATTTCTCTGCATCATCTGATGCAAACTTGGATCGCATGGCTCCATTTCTGAGGCGCAGATACCGCGAATATTCCGCGTCTGGATGAAAAAAACGAAAGCCGAGTCTTTCCAATTTGGTATTGATCTTGGACAGCTCGTCGAGTTCTTTGTCTGTGAGATGCTCTTTTCCTGCGTAAGCCCTTTGCCGCTCAAGTAATAGATGGGTCGGGGGATCAAGTGTCGAGGCAATTCCAAACATGTCGCTTGTTACTATCGCTGCATATCCCAAACCTCTAGGATCGAGCTCCGGGTGCATCGCCACAATACGAGATGGCTCGGTTTCTCGCGATAGCTGCAAGATTTGAACTTGTTCTCTGGACAGTTCGGCGATTGCCAATGGGTTGTGGGTGGTTAGAAGGATGTGACTGTTCTCGCGGTCGGTGTCGTTTTGGCCGGCGAACGTGCGAAGATAGTTCAGATAGTCTACTGCCCATCGAGGATTAAGGTGTGTGTCAGGTTCATCAAGCAAAAACAGGCTTTCGCTCTCAGCTGTAAATCGTAATAAGCCTAGCACAGTCAGGAGCTGCTGCTCGCCTTCGCTGAGCTCCCGAAACGTGACAGTTTCGTTGTTCTTCTTGAGGCGCACACGGATGCGCACCTCGTCAATGAGTTGGGAAACATGTGTGCTTTCCAAATCTCGGAAAAATTCGGCTGGATGCTGTTTTCCGACCAACATCCTTAGGGAGTCAATATCCTTCACGAACAGGTATTTGAACTCGATCGTCTTGCTGTTCCAAAGAGAGACAGGTACGCGCCGATTAACTTCGATTGGTGCCAAGGCGATGTCATTGAGCCTATCCAAAAAAGAAGCGACTACCCCTTTGGCTCTCCAAAATCGAGGATCACCTTTCTTTGATTTCCATGGTGGCTGGCGCAGGACGAAGAGCACAGATTCGATACCTTCGTCTGGATCGATGCCAAGGTGGTCTGCCAAAAAATCCCGCACCTCATCAGATTGCTGTATCAAAAATGCCAAAAGCACGAACTGACTATGTACGGGCATCGCGTAGAACAAACGCTTTAAGCCAGGGTCCTCACCACGTCTCAATTTCGTGTCGAACACCTCCAGATAGGGTCGAAACACCTGATACAGTCGGTCACTCTCGCCTGAGTAGTAGGCAAACACATAGCGGGGCAAGAATTTGCCGTTGGAATCGAAGAAGGATTTTAACGAAACCTTTCTCCCGCTCACCTCAGAAGATTCAAGCTCTCCGTTGATAGCTGGCGTGGGCGAGCCTTTGCCCCTAACGTCAGCATCTTTCGCTGCATAAATAATTAGTGCTTCGCGTTCCCTGTCGGGATCAGCATCAATACTTATGTACACTGTGTCAGGACCAGCACCGATCCGGTAATCCAGTTTGAAGGCAAAAGCGGGCTTCCGCTCTCCCTGGATCAGATCCCGAAAGATCACAGCGAGCGCCTCAATTACGTTGGATTTACCTGTCCCGTTCCAACCGATGACGACTGTGATCCAGTGCTTTTGATCAAAGTCGATCGAGACGCTCTTCAGGTTCTTAAACTGGTGAGTTGGACTGTTTTTTGGACTTCCGATCGTGAGCTTGTCGAGGCGCATTTCTTACACAGCCCGCAACCGAATACTATCGTAAAGCTTCCTTCCAACTTTGTCGGTTACGGCTTTCGCTTCCAATCTGCCAGCTCTTTCAAGTTCTCGCAGCTGAGCATAAACGTGCTCGATATCTTCGGTTGATGCGCCATCTCCAATGCCGCACCGCTGAAATGCCGTTTGTGCAGGAAGCCAATCATCTGCCGCGATTAACACTCGTTCAAGATTGCGTTCCAAAGTCAAAACTCTCTCCTCCAATTCTTCCACTCGCATTTGCAGATCTTGCGTTCGATCGCTAAGTAATTTCGCAGCCAACTCAACCTTAACCCGCTCCAGCATTAGGTCCGCTGGTTCGTCATCAGGGCTCTGAGGCGCAAGTTCACCGCGAAAAGCTTTGGCGAGAATCGCCCCATCAAGTTTAGGCAACAGTTCGGATACGTTGGCGTGATCGACACTGACGCGTTCGAGCCATGTAAATGCGGTATTTATTCGGAGAGTGATTTCGTTTTGTTCAGCAAGTGGGGGGATTGGCAAAGCAATCCGCCTAAAGCGTCCAAGGCTTACTTTTTGTTGCGCGACGCCCGCGGTGATTAGTTTGATCTGGCTCTGGACTTGCCGAGATCGGATTGCGAAGTTGAGAAACTCTGGCGTCACGAGCGCAGGGTGAGGCGTCAACTTGATGCAATCCGCTGTGATTACTGCAGGCTCTTCTTCCAATGGAAATAGGCATGAATCTCCAGGAGGGTCGCCCATCTTTGTAATAAGAACATCACCGGGGCGAGCAACATGCCGGTGCAGTTCTTGCGCTTTCTTATTGTCTACGTAGTGAGCATCATCGGAATCGAACCGTTCGCGACGAATATCCCGAACAAATACCAACCGTACTCCGTTATCGCGATAATCTCCGCGCAACAGATCGCTGCCGAATGGCCCGATCCCAATAGCATAGCGCTCATCAGAAGCGGCTTCATCTGGCGAGATCCAAAGCCAGCTACTCGGAATCGGTTGTTGTGGTTTTCGAGCGACCTCTTTGCGCTTAGAAAGTAGACGATCTTCCGAACGAAGTTTGCGAACTGTGTCTAGCGGAGCAGGTAGCTCATTTGGGTGATTGCTGCGCCAGTCCATCGTGAGACGTCCTGAAAATGCCAAATCCAACAGCGCTTCTTTATACTTCGCCACCAGCGCTGGAACGCGGGAAAGTTCACCTTTGGCACGGTTCGTCCGGGCAGTGAGGTTGTCGATCCTCTCGACGATTCGCTTCTGTTCTTCTAATGGTGGCAATGGCACTATGGCACCGCGAACGACTTTGTCTTTCACAGCCGGATAAAGCGTGCCGTCTTGTGATTTCGAGATTTCATTAATGAACTTGTCCGACCGAACAAAATTGAAGAGATATCGGCTCTCAATCGCTTCGCTCGGCCTAAGCACGGTGATGCCTGTCGACGTCAGCTCGCCATCAAGCTCGTCAGCAACAATAGCTATATTCTTCAGATAGGTTCGGACAGTTGAAAAAAGCACATCACCAACGGCAACAATCCGTCTTGCTCTAGAAGGAGCATCTTGCCCAAGAATGTACTTCGGGTTTGTAATGGTTTGTGTTTGATTGTCTATCGACCCAATGTCGATGTAGACGAATTCCTTCTCTGGGGAGCGCCTCGGATCGGTCGTTTCGATTGGCAGCGTCACGTCGTCAAGCGTACTTCTCACCCAGCCATCAGGAAGCGCACTCATCCTAGTCCTCCGATTTCGCGGCATTGCTCTGCCGCCAATCGCGGCGGCATTAGATTACTCAATCTGATCAGTTTTCCATCATGAAGGACGAGAAGAATCGTGCGATCGAAGGCTTCTGCGCTCATTAGTCGGCAGCCTCTGCGATCTCAGCAAGTTCCTCCGTGGCCGCTTCGATCTCGCTTAGTGCTGAACGCAGATGATAAAGAATGGCCGCAGCGATTTCATCGGGCTCGGAAAATGTGTCTTCCGCTTCTGCCTGACTATCGGAAAGCCAGGTTATATCTAGGTTATCAGATCTATCCGAGATGGATCTTCGACTGAAGGATCGCCAGCGGCTTTCCTTGCCGTGATCTTTTCGCGTCGATTTCCCACTAGGATCATCGCCATATTCAAGTTCAAACTGGGAAAAATCCTCAGATCGCAACGGAATTTTCTTGCCGTATCTGGGAGCATCATGGCGCATATCGTATACCCAGACATTTTTGGTGTTGTGCGTATCGCTCAGGCCCCGTGTGAAGAAGAGCACGTTCGTCTTTACGCTGGGGCTATAGAAAATCCCTGTTGGAAGTCTAAGAATTGTATGGAGATCACAAAGTTCCATAAGGTCTTGGCGAACACTTCGACCAATACCATCTTCAAAAAGAACATTGTCGGGCAAAACGACCCCTGCACGTCCGCCTGGCTTCAACCCCAAATATATGTGTTGCAAGAACGCAAGTTGCTTGTTCACAGTCGGATAAACAATATCGTCTCTCAGCTCGCGAGCGCTCCCCGCTTTGGCTCCAAAAGGCGGATTCGCCAAGATAACGTCCGCAGGTGACAGAAACCCAGCATCCCCTGTAAGTGCGTCGCCCAGAATCACTCGAGATTTTAGGCGATGCAAAAACGCGTTCATCAGACAAATACGATAAGTTCCTTTCTCAATCTCAATTCCCTCGTATCTGGGAGGATTATCACCATACGCCCCTTCAGGCACGCATGTACGAATATAGTGGTCCGCTGAAATCAGGAAGCCACCACTGCCTGCCGCAGGATCTTGGATCACCTCTCCCAACCCAGGTTGAACCAACCTAACGATACAGTCCACGAGCGGACGGGGCGTAAAGTACTGTCCGGCGCCGGAACGAGCATCCTGCGAACTCTTGGACAGGAGACCTTCGTAGATGTCCCCCATTCTGTCCATTGTGATCGAATGCCAATCCAGCTTATCAATCCCCTCGATAACGGCTCTAAGATTTTCGGAGTGTGAGAACACCGTTGTGGGAAAAGCATAAATTTTCCGGACCGTTTCGTTAGGTGCGTGCCCCCCTAAGTATGTCAACATCTCGCGATAGTAGTTTAGGAGTTCAGCTCCATTGTACTGCACAAGATCCTTCCAACGTTTTCCTTTAGGAAGCAAATTTTCTGTCCGATTTTCCTCTGCAATTTTCAGAAAAAGAAGATAGGTCAACTCTGAGATATATTCATGATAGCTCACCCCATCACCACGTAAAATGTGGCAAAGACTCCATATTTTTGAGACTAAATTATCGGTGTTCATTGTATACTAAGGTGGGCAGGCTAGAAATAAGGATCGCCATATTAGATGCCTGCGGTTGTATCCTGGAAAGCTTCCTAGTTTCAATTGACAAAAATCGAATGGCTGGCATTAGAATAATTGGATCTTCAGCGGCGCCTCCGAGGTGAAGCAAATCTCACACGGAATTCTTCCAACGCCTCCTCGAACCGCTCGAAGCCTTCTTTCTTGAGTTGCGCGGCAAAACCTATGCTGCGTTCAGTGCCAATGATCGCGGACCAATAATATTGCACCATTCCCAATGCATCTCTCTGCATCATACGGTTGATCGTCATTCGGCAACCAGCCTTTAAACGGTTCGAAGCCTTCTGAGAGTTGAGGACAGGGTTGAAAACGCGATCGTGGAGAAATTCCATGATCTCCGTCTCTTCAGGACCGAGCGGACCAGGCATCCATTTCACCTTGATAGATCAATGATCAGCATTACCCCGCCCCCATAATCAAGCATATTGTAGCGCGGACTGCGCCATACTATCAATCGATGCTCACCGATTTCTTTTTGGGGGCACGACCTTTCGCCATTATCCATCAAGCGGAGAGTTGCCTAATGTCAGCTTCTCTACTTTCGATCTCTAATACATGAAGTTGACATCGAAGAGTGAGGCGCTAACCGCGATCGTCCCCGAATCTCATGGCTCACTCGATCCTGTAGAAACCGAGGGCTGGACTTGGCTGCCAAAAAGCGGCAGGACCTGGTGCCCAGTTTTAGCACGAAGTGCGCATTAGCTGAGATTCGGGAAAACCAGCTGTCGGGCTTCAAATGACGAGGAGCTGTCCTGCCACATTTTGGCAGCCAATGTCCGTTCTTCCTCGCCCATGGCATTGAGGTATAGTGATGTGATTTCGATGCTGGAGTGGCCCATCCACTTTTGGATCATGTTGAGCGGCACACCACACGACAGCGCGTTGATCGCAAATCCGTGTCGGAGGCCCTTCGGAGAAGCCTGCGGTCCTGCAATCTCCGCCTCGCGCATCACATCCTTGATCAAGTAGTACGCGGTTGTCCGACACCATGGCCACAGTAAGCGGTCAGAAATTTTACTACTGGTGAAAGTGAGCACCGACCGTTGCAGGTCAACGAGGAATTCAAGAGGCAGCGGAATAGTTCGATAGATACCTCGCGTGCGCTTCTTGAGAGATTCAACCGTTAGGGCAGAGAGTTCAAAATCCAAGCTCTCATCAGTAATGCTCAGGGCCTCTGATATTCTGACGCCAGTGTGAGCAAGCGTTTGACACAAGAGCCGTTCGGATGTCCCTCGAGTCGATGCGGCTGAAAGAAACCGCAACCGCTCAATGGGCGTGAGGTACAGGCGTTTTCCATTCTGATCGTGCAGTGATCCCCTCATAGACATGACGCCAGTGTGGCGCAAATATTTGTTGACAATTCGATTAAGTAATGAACAAAATACGATATTCTGTTCATCAATATTTTTAAATATAACAAAATGAAAAATTATAGATATATTGAATAATGTCTTTATTATTGTCTAATGAAGATTGGGGGAGCACAAGCTTTCGCCATCATCATGTCAGCGGAGCCATCCTCCAACGCAGAAGCAAACTGCCTCCATTGGTGACTTAGCTCGGACCCCTTCGCGAACTGGTATCCCCCAGAGCGATATCTCAGGACCCTCCGCAGTGGAAGTTCAATCTCAAGAATCAGAATCCTAACAAATAGCCCAGAACATAGCGACGAGATCTTCATTTGTTTCTCTGTGGAAGCGACAGTGGTAATATTCAATAATGCCAGACATACAATCGTTATCAGGTCCAATCTAACCGTTTGAGATTCCGCGCAAGGCCGCTCCGAACTCTTCTCAGACGTTCAGCATGTAGCCAAAGGATGGCAGCTTTGTCCTTGAGGGCTGCCTCTGCTCTTTCGGGCATTTTTGACCCGTAGTAGACATCAGCCAGAGGTGAGTGACATCCGTTGAACCGCGAGTTTGAAGGCATAATGGCTGCCGATCCCGCTCAAGCCGAAATGCCTCGTTCGATTGCTATATGACCGAAGGCCAGATTCGCAGCTGCGACTTAGAAAAACAAATCTCTGGAACATTGACCCTGACATCGCTATTGAACACTGAAGTGAGCTTTGGCAGAGCGAGCATCCAGGCATGTCGATACTGCGCGTGAGAAAGATCGGAGGAAGAGCGTTCGC
>JANQPV010000056.1 GCA_028285305.1 Alphaproteobacteria bacterium
TCTTCTCCCGTGCGCGGGTGTGGCGGAATTGGTAGACGCGCTGGTTTTAGGTACCAGTTTCTTCGGAAGTGGAGGTTCAAGTCCTCTCACCCGCACCACGCCGTCTTGAGATCAATGAAATCACCGAGATAGGCCGGCATCGGCAGGAACGAATGGCAGTTGGAAGCAAGTAACATGGAAATTACCGAAACACATTCTGAAGGTTTCAAACGCGAGTTAAAAGTTGTCGTTGGCGCCAAGGAAATCGAAGACAAAGTCTCCCGCCGGCTCGAGGAGCTTAAGGGACAGGTCAATTTAAAGGGTTTCAGACCCGGCAAGGTACCTGTTTCCCATATCAAGAAACTTTACGGCAAGTCGATCGCTGCCGAGGTCGTACAGCAGACAGTCGCGGAAACCAGCCAGCAGGCTCTCACCGACCGGGATCTGAAACCGGCCCATGAGCCGGATCTCGAGTTTACGGAAGACAAGGATGAGATCGAAAAAATAATGGATGGAAAGGCCGACCTTTCCTACAAGCTCTCCTTTGAAATTCTTCCCGAGATTGAAATCGCGGACCTCTCAAAAATTGAGGTTGAAAAACTCGTTACCGAGGTCACTGATGAGGCCATTAGTGATGGGCTGGACCGGTTGCTGGAAAGCGGTACCACCTATGAGGAGAAAGAGGGTAAAGCGGAAGACAAGGACCGGGTGACAATTGATTTTGTTGGCAAGATCGATGGCGAGGAATTCGAAGGCGGCAGTGCGGAAGGGACACCGGTGGTCATTGGTCAAAATGCGTTTATTCCCGGATTTGAAGAGGGGTTGCTCGGGGCCGAGAAGGGTGAAAACAAGGAAATTAAAACAAAGTTTCCTGACGATTACCCGGCAGAAAATCTTGCCGGTAAGGACGTTGTTTTCGAAGTAACGGTTCAGGATATCGCCGCTCCGAAAAAACCGGAACTGAACGAGGAATTCGCCACCAATATGGGACTGGAATCGGTTGAGAAGCTACGTAGCGCGGTGCAGGAGCGCATACAGCAGGAATATGAAGAGGCGTCCCGGGCTAAACTCAAACGTCAGCTTCTTGATAAACTTGATGAAGCCCATCAATTCGAGATTCCGCCGAAGCTCGTTGAAAATGAGTTCAATGCCATCTGGGAACGTGTCACGAATGAACTGAAACAGGCGGACAAGACCTTCGAGGACGAAGGGACGACAGAGGAAGAAGCGCGCAAGGACTATGAGAAAGTCTGTGAACGACGCGTCCGACTCGGTCTGGTGCTCTCTGAAATCGGAGAAAAAAATGAAATTACGGTAAGTGAGGAAGAAATTCGCCGTGCCGTATTTGAGAAAGCCCAGCAATATCCGGGTCAGGAAAAAGAGGTTGTTGAGTTCTACCAGAAAAATCCCCAGGCGATGGCCGAATTGAGAGCCCCGATCTTCGAAGAGCGGGTGGTGGATTTCATCGTTGAGCTGGCGGATACGAAGGAGAAAACCGTTCCCGTCGAAGAATTATTTGCCCAGGATGCCGAAGACGATGACGCTGCCGATACAAAAGGTGAGGCATCTGACGATAAAACCGATGACAAGGAAACAACGTAATACAAGCTCTCCCGTCTGACGTTCTCTTATGGTGTGAAATACGGAATCACTCTAATTAATTCGAACCGGTGACTTTGATTTAAGCGAAGCACCTGAACTTGCCTTTCCAGAGGAGCAGGTAGATGAAAGATCCTATCGACACTTATATGAATACTCTCGTGCCCATGGTTGTGGAGCAGACCAACCGCGGGGAACGTGCTTATGATATCTATTCCCGGCTTCTCAAAGAGCGGATTGTCTTCATGACCGGTCCTGTTGAGGATTATGGAGCCTCTCTGGTTACGGCCCAGCTTCTATTCCTGGAAGCCGATAATCCCAAAAAAGAGATCTCCATGTATATCAACTCTCCCGGAGGTGTGGTGACCTCAGGGATGGCGATCTATGACACCATGCAGTTTATCCGGCCGGCGGTTGCGACATTGTGCATCGGACAGGCCGCATCAATGGGATCACTCCTGTTGTCGGCCGGAGAGGCCGGTATGCGCTTTGCCCTTCCCAATTCCCGAATCATGGTCCACCAGCCGTCCGGCGGATTTCAAGGACAGGCGAGTGATATCGAGCGTCATGCCCAGGAGATCCTCTCACTGCGCGAGCGTCTTAACCTGGTCTATGCCAAGCACACGGGACAGACGGTTGAAACCATCGCCGAGGCCCTGGAGCGGGATAATTTCATGACCGCCGAAGCCGCGCGGGAATTCGGTCTGATTGATAAGGTCATTGAAAAAAGGGAAATTTCCGAGGAACTTTCCACAGATGAAAGTTCAAAAGAGTAAATTGTTCATGAAGGATCGTTCCCGCTTGTAATTGACATGTTCCTGATTTATTCTTGTCCCCGGGCCGAATTTTTGGCCCGGCCTTATCAATCGGGATTTGCGTTTCTACCGGGTACTGAGCTTTCCAGGCTTGGTGCTTACCAATCTAACATTCTGTAATACTCTGCTTTTTTGACTTTGAGCTTGTCGTTTACATGTCGCAGCGTGTCGAAGTACCGCACGGAGGTCAAACTGGCGCCAGAGTTATTGATCATAAAGTGACTGGTTTTCGGCCTTGAACATGTGTTGTAATTCTGACGCGACTTCATTAGTCGTTAGTAAAAGAGGTTAAACATTTGTTGATCTGTTATGGTTTAACATGTTCAGATTGTCGAATTGATCGCATGGATAAAATTCGCAACGTTAAGAAATAGTGTCGGTGATAGACAGATTTTTCAAGGTCGGATTCGAGCAGATCGGCGTGACTGACCTGGATATCAAACTGGCCTGAATATGGGATGAGCACGGTGAGCGGAAACGATTCAAAAAATACGTTATACTGTTCTTTTTGCGGTAAGAGTCAGCACGAAGTTCGCAAACTCATAGCCGGTCCGACCGTCTTTATTTGCGATGAGTGTGTTGAACTTTGCATGGACATCATCCGGGAAGAGAATAAGAGTTCCCTGGTCAAGTCCCGCGACGGCGTCCCGTCACCCCAGGAAATCTACAGCGTTCTTAATGATTACGTCATTGGCCAGGAGCATGCGAAGCGTGTGTTGTCGGTGGCCGTGCACAATCACTACAAGCGACTCAACCATGCCACCAAGAACAATGATGTCGAGCTGGCGAAATCCAACATCCTGCTTATCGGACCGACAGGTTGCGGTAAAACGCTGCTGGCACAGACCCTGGCCCGTATCCTTGATGTTCCGTTCACCATGGCCGACGCTACAACACTAACCGAAGCCGGGTATGTGGGCGAGGACGTTGAGAACATTATCCTGAAACTGCTGCAGTCCGCTGATTATAATGTCGAGCGCGCGCAACGCGGGATCGTCTATATCGATGAGGTCGATAAGATTTCGAGAAAATCGGACAATCCGTCAATCACGAGAGATGTTTCCGGCGAAGGTGTTCAGCAGGCCCTTTTGAAAATCATGGAAGGCACCGTGGCCAGTGTTCCCCCGCAAGGCGGGCGCAAGCATCCACAGCAGGAATTCCTGCAAGTGGACACCACCAATATTCTGTTCCTGTGTGGTGGTGCTTTCGCGGGCCTTGAAAAGATTATCTCTCGTCGCGGGAAGTCAACTTCCATCGGCTTTGCCGCTCATGTCGAATCCGAGGATGAACGCAAGACAGGCGAACTTCTCAAGGCGGTTGAACCGGAAGACCTTCTGAGCTTCGGTCTGATCCCGGAGTTTATCGGCCGTGTTCCCGTCCTTGCGACATTGGAGGACCTGGATGAGGAAGCCCTGGTCAAAATTCTTACGGAGCCAAAAAACGCTCTCGTCAAGCAGTATCAAAGACTGTTTGAAATGGAAGACGTGTTACTCACTTTTTCCGAAGAAGCCCTCAAGGGCATTGCCCGCAAGGCCATAGAGCGTAAGACAGGTGCCCGAGGATTGCGTTCCATCATGGAAGCGATTTTGCTGGATACGATGTTCGACCTGCCAACCCTGAAAGGCGTTGAAGAAGTCGTTATCAGTCCCGAAGTTGTTGAAGGCAGTGCGAAGCCTCTTCGTATCTATTCTGACCGGTCAGACGAAATTGAATCGAGCGCCTGATCGGACACGATAAAATAGCGTCTGCCGAAGTCCATCAGTTAGGTTGTGGAAATAATTGCAGAATTTTTATTAATTGTGGGTCGCTGCTTGAATTTTTCCGCCCGACAATTAATTCAAGGTATTGAACATTTACCCGACTGCAATTTAATTAGACTAAACGGTACTAAAGTTGCCTGATTATCGGAATTCGTAAGTTTTCGAACCTGAAAGCGCAATTCCGGAAAATTGCTGAAATAATTCAATTAATTAGAGTGTCGCAAGCCAATAAGCACACCAACAAACGCAGGAAGCTGATATGACGGATGAACACACAAAAGAGCAAATGAGTGAAGGCGACGGACTGTATCCGGTCCTACCGCTTCGGGATATTGTTGTCTTTCCTCACATGATTGTTCCGCTATTTGTTGGTCGTGAGAAATCAATCAACGCGCTCGAAGAAGTCATGAGCAATGACAAGCAGATTCTTCTGGCGGCCCAGAAGAATGCCAGTGATGATGAGCCCGAAATCGACGGCATTTATCAAGTCGGGACTTTGGCATCCGTTCTTCAATTGCTGAAATTGCCCGATGGCACCGTCAAGGTCCTGGTTGAAGGCACAAGCCGGGCAGCGATCAAGTCCTACACGGACAAGGAAAATTACTTTGAAGCCGAAATCGTCTCCATCGAGGAAGAGGTGGGCGATGAAGAGGAAGCCGAAGCGCTTGCCCGCTCGGCCATTGCCCAGTTCGAGAACTATGTGAAGCTCAACAAGAAGATTTCACCTGAAGTGCTCGGGTCAATCAACCAGATCGACGATTATTCCAAGCTCGGCGATACCATCGCATCGCATCTGGCCATCAAGATATCCGAACGCCAGGAAGTGCTCGAGATCTTTTCGATATCCGAACGGCTCGAGCGGGTCTACGCGCTGATGGAAACCGAGATCTCGGTTCTGCAGGTTGAAAAGAAGATCCGTTCCCGCGTCAAGCGGCAGATGGAGAAAACCCAACGCGAGTATTACCTGAATGAGCAGATGAAAGCCATTCAGAAGGAACTCGGTGACGCCGATGACGGCCGTGATGATATCGGCGAACTTGAAGAAAAAATCGAGAACACGCGTCTGACCAAAGAGGCCAAGGACAAGGCGACGGCTGAGTTGAAAAAACTCAAGCAAATGAGCCCCATGTCCGCGGAAGCAACGGTTGTGCGCAACTATCTCGACTGGCTGTTGTCCATCCCATGGGGTGTGAAAGGCAAGGTCAAAAAAGATCTGGAAGAAGCCCAGGACGTTCTTGATGAAGAACACTACGGGCTTGAAAAGGTCAAGGAACGGATTGTCGAATATCTGGCGGTTCAGAACCGGACCAACAAGCTGAAGGGACCGATACTGTGTCTCGTCGGTCCTCCCGGTGTCGGTAAGACGTCGCTCGGTAAGTCCATTGCCAATGCCACAGGCCGTGAGTTTGTCCGCATGTCCCTCGGGGGCGTGCGCGACGAAGCGGAAATTCGTGGTCATCGGCGAACCTATATCGGCTCCATGCCCGGTAAAGTCATTCAGTCCATGAAGAAGGCGAAGAAGGTCAATCCGCTTTTCCTGCTCGATGAGATTGACAAGATGGGCGCCGATTTCAGGGGTGATCCGGCTTCGGCATTGCTCGAAGTTCTCGATCCGGAACAGAACAATACGTTCAATGATCACTATCTGGAAGTGGACTATGATCTTTCCAACGTCATGTTCATTACCACGGCGAACACGCTGAATATTCCGCCGGCACTGATGGACAGGATGGAGATCATTCGCATTGCCGGGTACACGGAAGACGAAAAAGTTGAAATCGCCCGTCGGCACCTCATTCCCAACCAGCTGTCTTCACACGGGCTGGAAGAGGACGAGTGGTCCCTGGACGAGGATGGCTTGAAGAAAGTCATTCGGCTCTATACGCGCGAAGCCGGCGTTCGAAACCTCGAGCGGGAAGTCGCCAAGCTGGCGCGTAAGTCCGTTACGGAGATTTTAAAGGATAAGAAAGAAACGATCACCATCACCGCGGATAATGTTGAAGACTATCTCGGTGTTCCCAAGTTCCGCTTTGGCGAAGCTGAGCGTGAAGATGCCGTCGGCGTGGTCACGGGGCTGGCGTGGACGGAAACCGGTGGCGAGCTGTTGACCATTGAAGGCGTCATGATGCCCGGTAAAGGCAAAATGACCGTTACCGGGAACTTGCGTGATGTCATGAAGGAATCGATCCAGGCGGCCAATGCCTATGTCCGCTCCCGTTCCGTCGAATTCGGCATCGAACCGCCGAAATTTGAAAGCCGGGATATTCACGTCCACGTCCCGGAAGGGGCGACACCCAAAGACGGACCGTCTGCCGGTGTGGCAATGGCAACGGCGATCATCTCCGTGATGACCGGCTCGCTGGTACGCAAGGACGTTGCCATGACCGGGGAAATTACCCTCCGCGGACGCGTCCTGCCCATCGGCGGATTAAAGGAAAAGCTGCTTGCAGCCCTTCGTGGCGGCATTAAAACCGTGATTATTCCGGAAGAAAACGCGAAGGATTTGGCGGAAATACCGGACAATGTGAAGAGCGGCCTGGAAATTCATGCGGTCTCCCAGATGGAGGACGTGTTGAAGATTGCTCTGGTCGAACCCTTGCAAGCCATTGAATGGGATGAAGAATCTGCCGCCGAGGCAGCCGCGATTTCCGAAAAGTCAGAGGAATCACCGGGAATTTTGCGTCATTAAGGCGCAAAACCCGGGAAAAATATCAGTCATATGGCAGTAACAGCTGTGGATTCTTCGCAGCTTTGCGCTTGCCCTTGAGCTGTGGCCAGCGCATTGTGCCTCAAGGAATGGCGGAAATCTGCCATTTAGGTTAGACTGGTTTTGAAATATCTCAAAATAGAAGTCCAGAAGAGACCTTTTGGGTTTGAGTTCACCAAGGAGGTGTAAAGCCATGAACAAGAAAGAACTGATTGATCGCGTTTCGCAGGTCACCTCGATGTCCAAGGATGATGTGACAACTGCCGTTGAAGCCACGTTCGACAGTATCGTCACCACCCTCAAGGAAGGGGGCAGTGTACGTATCGTCGGATTTGGGAATTTCGAAGTGTCCCAGCGTAAGGCCAGCACCGGCCGTAATCCGCGAACCGGGGAGCCCATGGACATTCCGGCCTCGAACGTTCCAAAATTCAAGGCCGGCAAAGCCCTGAAGGAAGCCGTCAATAGCTGATTACGTCCCGAACGGGCCGGTCGCCTCCAAACAGGGACCGCCTGTCACTTCAATGTAATTGGACTCTTCAAAGTCAAAAATTTTTCTGCTAATAAGGGTTGGTTGATCCTTTTACACTGTTTTGAGTTGACTGTGTTGGATTGAAAAGGGCGATTAGCTCAGTTGGGAGAGCGCCACGTTTACACCGTGGATGTCGGCAGTTCGAGCCTGTCATCGCCCACCATCACACAATAATCTCTGAGGATTATTGACTTCGGTCGAGTGTTGACTTAGACCGTGTAAGCCGCATGGAATTCGGGTCGTCATTTTGGCCGCCGGAATTCATATGGGGGTGTAGCTCAGTTGGTTAGAGCGCTGGCCTGTCACGCCAGAGGCCGCGGGTTCGAGTCCCGTCACTCCCGCCACGTTTTTGGATTTCGGCTCCGATCCATCAGTTGTCACTCCCCTTGCTGCCCGACAAACCTTAGACTTTGTCTAAAGGAGCGATTGGATATTTGATCCATTCGCGTTGTAGTATAAAGGAACGCTGTTCAGCCCATCAACCAAGCCTAGGGAGCCGTTCAGGGGATTGGTATGACCAGAATCTTGGCCCGTTCTAAATCGCCGATCGTGCTGTTAATGGTTGGCCTTCTGTCCGTTTTCGTCTCCGGCTGCATGACATCAGGAGCCAATCGAGAAACGACCCTCGTGGGCCCTTACGAAAAAGAAATGACGCGGGTGAACGGCCATTGGATGGCTTATGTGGAGGCGGGGAAAGGCGATCCCATCGTTTTTCTTCATGGCAACCCGACATCGTCTTATCTATGGCGGAATATCATTCCCCATGCGGAAGGGTACGGCCGGTGTATTGCCCCCGATCTTATCGGTATGGGAGATTCCGACAAGTTGAAACGAAAGTCCGGCCAGACGTATTCGTTCGATACGCAGCGGGATTATCTCGATGCATTTCTGAAAAAAGTCGGAGCTGATAAGAATGTGATCCTCGTAGTCCATGACTGGGGGTCTGCGCTTGGCCTTGATTGGGCCAGAAGGAATCCGGGCGCTGTGAAAGCCGTTGCTCACATGGAAGGAATCTTCATTTCGCCTCGGCTAAAGGTGCGCCAAGCTGGCTCATCTCCGCTGTTGGAAATCTATCACAGGGCTGGCGGCGAACGATTTGTGCTGCAGCAGAATGGCCTGATTGAACAGGTTCTTATCGGCGAGTTAGGCGGTGTGCTGAAAGAAAAAGACAAGCTCGCCTATCGCCAGCCCTATTTGAGGGCAGGTGAGAGCCGCCAAGCGATGTTGGCATGGGCTCGTCAAGTTCCATATGCGGGGCGGCCTCCACGGATTTGGCAGATCGTGAGCGACTACAGTAAATGGATGCATTCGAGCGACATTCCGAAGTTGTTTTTGAGAGGATCACCAGGTGCGCTCGTCCAGGGCGATGTCCTCCGCTATGCGCGCGAGTTTCCGAATCAGCGGATCGAAACAGTTGAAGGGCGGCACTTTCTTCCCGAAGAATCTCCGAGCGAGATCGCGTCGGCTCTCAAGAGTTGGTTGGAGAATGATCTCGGCTTGGAGAAGCGGCCGGTGGAGCGCCGCCTGCTTCCAATTGGTTTTGATGGCGACGGCCGCGAACCGGAGCCGGACCTTTAGCGCATCCTCTATCAGGCTGCTGCAACTGCTCTTGGTGCCGTGGAACTAGGCAATCCGAATTGCATTGCAAGATGCGGCGCCAGGTCCTATACCAAGCGCGCGATTCCTACGCCATATTAAGGCGTTGATAGCTTTTTCGGTGTTGGAGAAGCATATCGATGAATCGTCGGCCCCTCGGGGATCCGTGATTTGAAATGGAATGGACAAGTAGAATGGAAACATTCCAAGCAGATTGGCAGCCTTATCTTATTGAATATCTTCCCGTTGTGATATTTATGGGGCTTGCCGTTGTTCTCGGAGGCCTTCTGTTGGTTGTGCCGGCGCTCATTGCGCCAAATGCTCCTGATCCTGAGAAATTGTCTGCTTACGAATGTGGATTCAATGCGTTCAATGACGCGCGTCTTAAGTTTGATGTGCGCTTCTATCTCGTGACTTTGCTCTTCATTATCTTCGATCTTGAAGTCGCCTTTCTTTTCCCGTGGGCTATCTCGCTCGGTTCAATCGGTGTGTTTGGATTTTGGTCAATGATGGTATTCCTCGGCATCCTGACAATCGGCTTCATATACGAATGGAAGAAGGGCGCGTTGGAGTGGGAGTGATGGACAAGGTCGCTGAACCAGGCAACGCGCCTGCCACCCTAAATGCGGACCCATACAAGGAGCACTTGGCCCAAAGGCTGGAAGAAAAGGGCTACCTCCTGGCCAGTTCCGAGGATCTCGTCAACTGGGCCCGAACCGGTTCATTGATGTGGATGACATTCGGACTTGCCTGCTGTGCGGTTGAAATGATGCATGCCGGATTACCGCGCTACGATTTAGAACGATTCGGCGCGGCGCCTCGCGCCACGCCCCGGCAGTCTGATGTTATGATTGTTGCCGGTACACTCACGAACAAGATGGCGCCGGCCTTGCGGAAGGTCTACGACCAAATGCCCGAGCCTCGCTATGTGATCTCGATGGGGTCGTGTGCGAATGGGGGTGGCTACTATCATTATTCCTATTCTGTCGTCCGGGGCTGCGATCGCATCGTGCCTGTCGACGTCTATGTCCCGGGCTGCCCGCCCACCGCAGAAGCGCTGGTCTACGGAATAATGCTTCTTCAGAAAAAAATTCGCCGGACGGGGACGATTGAGCGCTAGTGACAGAGACTGCGGAACAAAATGAGGCCCTCATCGAGTTGGGCGAGCACATTACGTCTGCTCTCGAACAGGCCGTAATAAAGTTTGATGTCGCTTTTGGCGAATTGACTGTGGATGTGCGCACGGATCACATCACGTCGGTTTTGAAATTCCTCCGAGATGAGCCCAATTGTCAATTCACGTCGCTCATCGATATTTGCGGCGTCGACTATCCAGGCCGCGCACGGCGGTTCGACGTCGTTTATCACCTCCTCAGCTTGCGTCAAAACCAGCGCATCAGAATCAAGCTCAGCACCGACGAGGAAACGCTCGTACCCAGTGTTTCGGATGTTTTTCCCGCGGCCAATTGGTTTGAACGTGAAGCTTTCGATATGTATGGAGTGCTGTTTTCCAACCATCCGGATTTGCGACGCCTTTTGACCGATTATGGGTTTGAAGGATATCCTCTGCGCAAGGACTTCCCGCTTACAGGATACGTCGAAGTGCGCTACGACGAGGAGCAAAAGCGGGTGGTCTACGAACCGGTTTCGCTGGTTCAAGAGTTCAGAGACTTTGATTTCATGAGCCCCTGGGAAGGAGCTGAGTATATTTTGCCCGGAGACCAGAAGGCGGCGAATGGTAGTTCGGACACAAACGGCTAGAGAATGACCGAAAAGCCAATCGACAATATGACATTGAATTTTGGTCCGCAGCACCCTGCGGCCCACGGTGTCTTGCGTCTTGTATTGGAGCTCGATGGCGAAGTTGTCGAACGGGTTGATCCGCATATTGGTTTGCTTCATCGCGGCACGGAAAAATTGATCGAGCACAAAACGTACTTGCAGGCGGTGCCGTATTTTGACCGTCTGGATTACGTTGCGCCCATGAATCAAGAGCACGCCTTTGCGCTTGCTGTTGAAAAGTTGCTCGGCATCGAAGTTCCGCCGCGCGCTCAATACATCCGGGTCCTGTACTCGGAAATGGGCCGGTTGATGAATCACATATTGAACGTGACGTTCCAGGCCATGGATGTGGGCGCTTGGACGCTTCCCAACTGGGGCATGGACGAGCGGGAAACGTTGCTGCAATTTTACGAGCGGATCTCTGGGTCTAGAATGCATGCAGCCTTCGTGCGCCCGGGTGGTGTGCATCAGGATATGCCGGCCGGATTGGCCGAAGACATCCACGCATTTCTGGAAAAGTTCCCCCGCGTTGTTTCCGATATGGAAGCGTTGGTCACAGACAACCGAATCTTCAAACAGCGCAATGTTGACATCGGTGTGGTGAGCGCTGAGGACGCAATCAAATGGGGCTTCAGCGGGGTGATGCTGCGCGGCTCAGGATTGGCTTGGGATCTGCGCCGATCGCAGCCTTACGAGTGCTACAACGACTTAGACTTCGAGGTGCCCATTGGAAAGCACGGCGATTGCTACGACCGCTATCTCGTGCGGATCGAAGAAATGCTGCAGAGCGTGAAGATCATGCAGCAATGCTTGGACAAGATGCCAAGCGGGCCGGTTGTCACGGAAGTTGGAAAAATAGCGCCTCCAAAACGCGCTGAAATGAAGAGTTCGATGGAAGCTCTGATCCATCACTTTAAACTGTATACAGAAGGGTACCGCGTCCCTGAGGGCGAGGTCTATGCTGCCGTTGAAGCGCCAAAAGGCGAATTCGGCGTTTATCTGGTGTCTGACGGGTCCAATAAGCCCTATAGGTGCAAAATCAGGGCGCCTGGATTTCCCCATCTCCAAGCCATGGACTTTCTGTGCAAGGGGCACATGTTGGCCGACGTGTCGGCCGTACTTGGATCGTTGGACATTGTTTTTGGTGAGGTTGATCGATGAGCGTGAGACGACTGGCCAAAGAACAGCCTACGGAATTTAGTTTTTCGCCGGAAAATCTGGCGTGGGCGGAGAAACAAGTCGCCAAATATCCTGACGGCAAGCAGGCGAGCGCGATCATTCCGCTTTTATGGTGCGCGCAAAAGCAAAATGCCGGTTGGGTCAGTGAACCGGCCATGCGCTATCTCGCCGAGATGTTGGACATGGCGTATATTCGCGTCTACGAAGTGGCGACGTTCTATACGATGTTCAATCTGGCGCCTCTGGGCAAGTATCATGTCCAACTGTGCGGGACGACGCCGTGTTGGCTGCGTGGCGCGGACGAATTGAAAGCAGTGTGCGAAGAAAAGATCGGCCCTAAGGGCACGACCAGCGCCGACGGCATGTTCACGTGGACCGAAGTCGAGTGTCTGGGCGCATGCTGCAATGCGCCAATGGTTCAGATCAATGACGACTACTTTGAAGATCTGACCAAAGAGACATTGGGCGCCTTCTTGGACGACCTACGCAGTGGACGCGCCCCGAAGCCTGGGTCAGCTACCGGCCGAACATCAAGCGAACCGTTTGGCGGCCCGTCAACGCTCACCGATCCGAACCTTTATGACAAGTCAGCTGCGGCACCGGTTGATTTTGCGGGGCGAACGGCTCCTTCCGAAGGAGGCAGCGATGCTTCAGGATAAGGATCGTATCTTTACCAATCTTTACGGTTTGCAGGACTGGAGACTTCCAGCTGCCAAGGAACGTGGCGCCTGGAATGGCACGGCGGATATGATGGCCATGGGCCGCGATTGGATCATTGATCAGGTCAAGGAATCAGGTTTGAGGGGCCGCGGTGGAGCGGGGTTTCCGACAGGTCTCAAATGGACGTTCATGCCGAAGGAGATTGGCGATCGGCCTCACTATCTGGTTGTGAACGCGGACGAGTCCGAACCCGGCACCTGCAAAGACAGAGAGATGATGCGCCATGATCCTCATCTTCTGATCGAAGGGTGCTTGGTGGCAAGTTTCGCCATGGGTGCCCATGCCTGCTACATTTATATTCGCGGTGAGTACATTGCTGAGCGGCTCCGCCTCCAAGAGGCCATCGACGAAGCCTATGAGGCCGGGCTGGTGGGAAAGAACGCCGTGGGCAGCGGTTGGGATTTTGACATCTATGTCCATCACGGGGCAGGGGCCTACATTTGCGGCGAAGAAACCGCGCTCCTCGAAAGCCTTGAGGGTAAAAAGGGGCAGCCGCGCCTAAAGCCGCCGTTTCCTGCCAACGCAGGCCTTTATGGGGCGCCAACGACAGTCAACAACGTTGAGAGCATCGCTGTCGTGCCGACAATCATCCGCCGCGGCGCATCTTGGTTCGCGGGTCTGGGGCGACCGAACAATACCGGCACAAAAGTTTTCTGCATTTCGGGCCATGTCAACAAGCCCTGTAATGTGGAAGAGGAAATGAGCATTCCTCTTCGTACACTGATCGAAACTCATGCCGGAGGCGTTCGGGGAGGTTGGGACAATCTCAAAGCTGTTATTCCGGGCGGTTCGTCTGTTCCCCTCATTCCCAAAGACATCTGCGACAATGTTTTGATGGATTTTGATGCCCTCAAGGATGTTCAGTCGGGGCTTGGCACCGCTGCCGTTATTGTAATGGACAAGTCAACGGATGTTATTAAAGCGATTGCCCGAATTTCCTACTTTTACAAGCATGAATCCTGCGGCCAGTGCACACCGTGTCGCGAAGGCACCGGGTGGATGTGGCGCGTGCTGGAGCGCATGGCAAAAGGCGATGCGCAAACGTCCGAAATCGACGATCTCTTGGATGTAGCCGGTCAGGTCGAGGGCCACACGATCTGCGCTCTTGGCGACGCCGCGGCGTGGCCAGTGCAGGGGCTCATTCGCCATTTTCGGCACGAGATTGAGGAGCGGATCGATGCTTACCGCAGCGACCGGCCTGTTCCCGTCCATCAGGCGGCGGAGTAAACTATGGCTACGTTGATTGTAGACGACAAGGAAATCGACGTTCCCGGAGAGTACACACTCCTCCAGGCGTGCGAGGAAGCAGGGGCCGAGATCCCCCGTTTTTGTTATCACGAGCGGCTGTCCATAGCCGGCAATTGCCGCATGTGCCTCGTTGAGGTTGTGGGGGCGCCCAAGCCGGTGGCGTCGTGCGCCCAACAGGTGCGCGATCTCAGACCGGGCCGCGACGGTGAACCGCCCGCCATCAATACGAAAACGCCGCTTGTCAAAAAAGCGCGCGAAGGCGTGATGGAGTTTCTGCTCATCAATCACCCGCTTGATTGTCCGATTTGCGATCAGGGCGGTGAATGCGATTTGCAGGATCAGTCGATGGGCTATGGCATCGACACGTCCCGTTACAAAGAGAACAAGCGGGCGGTCGAAGAAAAATATATGGGCCCCCTTGTCAAGACGGTCATGACACGGTGCATCCAGTGCACAAGGTGCGTGCGCTTTGCAGCGGAAATCGCCGGTGTCGAAGAAATCGGCGCCATCGGGCGCGGCGAAGATATGGAGATAACCACATATCTGGAAAAGTCGCTCGAATCGGAACTCTCAGGCAACGTCATTGATCTGTGTCCGGTCGGCGCCCTCACATCGAAGCCCTATGCATTTACGGCTCGACCCTGGGAGCTGCGTAAGACGGAAACCATTGATGCCATGGATGCGGTTGGCTCGAACATTCGGGTCGATTGCCGGGGCCGCGAAGTGATGCGGATTTTGCCGCGTTTGCACGAAGAAATAAACGAAGAATGGATTACGGACAAAACGCGTTTCATTTGGGACGGCTTGCGGACCCAAAGGCTGGACCGCCCCTATGTGCGCAAGGACGGCAGATTGCAGCCCTGTTCGTGGACGGAAGCCTTCGAGATGATCGCCTCGAAGATCAAGTCGGCGAAGCCGGAAAGAGTAGGCGCAATTGCCGGCGATTTAGTGTGCGTAGAATCGATGATGGCGCTGCGCGATCTAATGGAGAAGTTAGGATCGCCGAACTTGGATTGCCGGCAAGAGGGCAGCTTGATCAGCAACGAGCAGCGTGCGAATTATCTCTTCAACACGACCATTCAAGGTCTGGAAGACGCAGACGCGGTCCTGCTCGTTGGAACAAATCCTCGGGTTGAGGCGCCTCTTGTGAACGCGCGCTTGCGGAAGCTCTATCTGCGGGCACAAGCGAGAATCGGTGCGATTGGTCCGCAAACAGACCTTCGCTACGATGTGGAGTGGCTGGGCGAGGGTCCCCAGACCTTGCAAGAGATCGCCGATGGCACCCATGAGTTTGCTGAAGTTCTCCGGTCCGCGAAACGGCCAGTCATCATTCTGGGGATGGGCGCCCTCGAACGCGAGGATGGCCAAGCGATTATGCATCTCGCGGCCCAAGCCGCCGCAAAGTTTGGTGTGGTGTCCGGCGCAAGCGAAGACGGCGATGCCGGTTGGAACTGCTTGAATGTGCTCCATACCGCGGCAAGCCGGGTTGGAGGCCTGGATCTTGGATTTCTCCCCGGTGACGGAGGGATGACCACGCACGACATGGTGTCTGCATTTCAGTCGGGTAACTTGGACGTCTTGTACCTGCTTGGGGCGGATGAACTCCCCCTCTCAAGGTCTGCAAGCACGTTCATTGTCTATCAGGGCAGTCATGGCGACAGGGGCGCGAGCATCGCCGATGTGATTCTGCCGGGGGCCGCGTATACGGAGAAAAACGCGCTTTGGGTCAATACCGAAGGGCGGGTCCAGTTGGGCCGCAGAGCTGCCTTTCCGCCCGGCGAAGCCAAGGAAGACTGGGCGATCGTGAGAGCGCTGTCGGAGCATGTGGGCGCGAAATTGGAGTACGACTCCCTTGCGCAGATTCGCAATGCTTTGTTGAAAGCGAACGAGATATTTGCCTCAATCGATTACGCGCCCGGCGCGGATACGGCAGGCACGTTTGATCTGGAAAAGGTCGGACAAGCCGGTCCAATTGACGGTTCGCCGTTTGTGTATCCGATTAGAGACTTTTATCTTACCAATCCTATCGCGCGGGCGTCTAAGACCATGGCCGAATGCAGTGCTCTAAGTGCCGAAGCTCTTGCGCAGGCGGCGGAATAGAGGCGAAAGGCATCCATGCAGATTCCCATTTCCGCTCTGTTTGATTTCTTCCTTGGGTTTTTCGGCTACAAGCTGGCCAGCGGAACCGCCTACTTTATCGACACCACGCTGGGCATCTTTGTGATGATGCTCGTCATCCTCGTCTCCGTCGCGTTCTTGGTGCTCTGGGACCGAAAGATTTGGGCGTCCGTTCAACTTCGAAAAGGTCCCAATGTCGTCGGGCCTTTCGGCACTTTGCAGCTGTTTGCAGACTTCATCAAATTTGCCGTCAAGGAAGTGGTCGTTCCAGCGTCCGCTGATAAGTTTGTCTTTCTTTTTGCACCGCTGCTCATGTTCGTCTTAGGGATGGCAGCTTGGGCGGTGATTCCGGTGACCGAAAACTGGGTCTTCGCCGACCTCAACATCGGCATTCTCTACATTTTCGCCATTTCATCTTTGGGCGTGTACGGCATTATCATGGGCGGATGGGCGTCGAACTCCAAGTACCCGTTTTTGGGCTCGTTGCGCTCTGCCGCTCAAATGGTCTCTTATGAAGTCTCGATCGGATTTGTCATTATCACAGTCGTGGTCACGGTCGGATCCCTTAAACTGAGCGATATTGTCCGGGCTCAGGAAGAGGTGTGGTACGCCTTTACCTGGCTGTTTCCCATGTTCATCGTGTTCTTTATTTCGGCATTGGCGGAGACCAACCGCCCCCCCTTCGATTTGCCGGAAGCCGAACCGGAACTGGTCGCCGGCTATCAGTCTGAGTACTCCTCAACGCCCTACATGATGTTCATGATGAGTGAGTATGTCAGCATCGTGTTAATGTGTGCCATGACGACCATCCTGTTTTTGGGCGGCTGGCTGCCGCCATGGCCCTTTGGCACGGAAGCCATGAGTTGGCTGCCTATTCCCCCGATTGTTTGGTTCGTGCTCAAAGTCCTTTTTGTGTTCTTTATGTTCGCCATGGTCAAGGCGTTCGTACCGCGTTACCGGTATGATCAGCTCATGCGACTGGGATGGAAGATCTTCCTTCCGTTCTCCTTGGTCTGGGTCGCTCTGAGTGCAGCCATCGTTGTGTACTTCCCCGACGCGCCTGGGGTGATTCAGGGGCAGGTAGGTCCATAGGACGCAGGAAACCGAGATGTCACGCCTTGTACAAACAGTTAAAGCGGCATTCTTGCTGGATTTCATTGCCGGCTTTTGGGTCGCCTTTCGTTATCTCTTCAAGCCCAAACCCACGGTCAATTACCCATTTGAAAAGGGTCCGCTCAGCCCTCGGTTTCGCGGAGAACATGCGCTGCGGCGCTATCCCAATGGGGAAGAGCGATGCATCGCATGCAAACTGTGTGAGGCAATTTGTCCGGCCCAGGCGATTACCATAGAGGCCGAACCGAGAGATGACGGCAGCCGCCGCACCACGCGGTACGACATCGACATGACGAAGTGCATTTACTGCGGATTTTGCCAGGAAGCCTGCCCGGTAGACGCGATTGTCGAAGGACCGAACTTCGAGTTTGCGACAGAAACCCGCGAAGAGCTGATGTACGACAAAGATCGCCTCTTGGCGAATGGCGATCGCTGGGAGCGGGAGATCGCAAAAAACCTGGAATTGGATGCACCTTATCGTTAGAAAGCCAACGAATTCGTTCAAGCGCGCCGGGAAGCGATTGTTCCACTGGGGAGTTTGGCGCGCGTCTTAGAATCGCATACCACATCGTGACCCTCCCGGGGATGCGGCTGTCAATAATCTTATCGCTGGTGCCCTTCGCCAGCCGAACACAGGGAAACTAGAGGCTTCGGTCGGTCATGGCACTCCAAGCAATCGCGTTCTACCTGTTTTCCGCCATAGTCATCGGGGCGGCATTCTTGGTGATTTCTTCACGAAATCCGGTGCACTCGGTGCTGTTTTTGATTCTTGCATTCTTTAACGCAGCCGGACTGTTTGTTCTTCTGGGCGCTGAGTTTCTCGCAATGATCTTGGTGGTGGTTTATGTGGGGGCCGTCGCCGTCCTTTTCCTCTTTGTGGTCATGATGCTGGATATCGACTTCGTCGAACTGCGCCAGGGATTTTTGCAGTATATGCCCATGGGTGTCGTGATCGGGTCTATCGTCTTGGTGGAGCTCATATTTGTTTTGGGTGCTGTCACGGTTGCGCCCGAAATCTCCGCTCCCGCGGCATTTCCGGTTCCTCCGGTTTCGGAGCAAGCCAATACGGCGGCTTTGGGACAAATCCTCTATACCGACTATGTGTACTTCTTCCAGGCGGCAGGAATGATCTTGTTGGTCGCAATGATTGGCGCAATTGTCTTAACCTTACGGACACGAGAAGGGGTCAGGCGGCAAAAGATTTCGGAACAGGTTGGCCGCCGCCGAGCCGAGGGCGTGGAGCTGGTCAAAGTCCGCCCGGGAGATGGGATCTAAGGACGGAAAGATATCTGGGGATGGAAATTGGACTTGGACACTATTTAACCGTCGCAGCGATCCTTTTCACGCTGGGGATGTTCGGGATCTTCCTGAATCGGAAGAATGTCATCGTGATACTGATGTCGATCGAACTCATGCTTTTGGCCGTGAATATCAATCTCGTGGCCTTCTCCGCTTTTCTGGGCGATCTCGTCGGACAAGTGTTTGCGATGTTCGTGCTAACCGTAGCCGCCGCCGAAGCCGCGGTTGGCTTGGCCATTCTCGTCGTTTACTTCCGCAATCGCGGCAACATCGCCGTTGAAAACATCAACGTCATGAAGGGGTAGGCCGCGGACATGATGTATCAATTGATTGTCCTTCTGCCGGCCATTGGCGCCTTGATGGCAGGATTATTCGGTCCCTGGATCGGCCATCGCAGCTCAGAGATCGTGACCATCAGTCTCATGATCTTATCCGCTATATTGTCCATGGCGGCGTTCTTTCAAGTGGCAATTCTGGGTCATGTGGAAGAAGAGGCGATCGTTTTCTTCCGGTGGTTTGATATCGGAACTTTTGAAGCCGAATGGGCCATACGCGTCGATACTTTAACGACGATTATGCTCGTCGTGGTGACGAGCGTATCGACCCTCGTTCACATTTACTCCGTTGGCTATATGAGCCACGACCCACACAGGTCGCGGTTCTTCGCCTATTTGTCGCTGTTTACGTTCGCTATGTTGATGTTGGTGACGGCGGACAACTTCATGCAGCTCTTCTTTGGCTGGGAGGGCGTGGGGCTTGCCTCCTATCTCTTGATCGGATTTTGGTACAAAAAGCCTTCGGCCAATGCGGCGGCTATCAAAGCGTTTATCGTGAACCGGGTTGGCGACTTTGGTTTCGCGCTTGGGATCATGGCGATCTTCTTGGTCTTTCAGAGCGTGTCGTTCGATGAAGTCTTCCGGCAGGTTCCCGAAAAGGCCGATCATACGATCCTGTTTCTCGGCCAAGAGTTTCATACGCTGACCTTGATCAGCGTCCTCCTGTTCGTTGGCGCCATGGGCAAGTCGGCGCAGTTCCTTTTGCACACGTGGCTTCCTGACGCGATGGAAGGGCCGACGCCTGTCTCGGCCCTCATTCACGCAGCGACGATGGTCACCGCCGGTGTGTTCCTTGTCTGCCGCTGTTCTCATATCTTTGAGTACGCTCCCGATGCGCTCTTGATGGTCACATTTGTTGGCGCCATCACGGCCTTTTTTGCCGCCACCGTTGGTCTGGTCCAGAACGACATCAAGCGGGTCATCGCCTATTCGACATGCAGCCAGCTGGGCTACATGTTCGCAGCAGCCGGGATTGGCGCCTACGACGCGGCCATGTTTCATCTGTTCACCCACGCGTTCTTTAAGGCGCTGCTGTTCTTGTGCGCCGGCTCGGTCATTCATGCGCTCCATGATGAGCAAGACATGAGGAACATGGGGGGGCTGCTCAAATATCTGCCGTACACCGGGGCCCTCATGATTATTGGGACGCTGGCCATCACCGGTGTGGGTATTCCGCACACCCACATTGGATTTGCCGGATTTGTCTCCAAGGATGCGATTATTGAAACCGCGTATGCCGTTCACACCGACATTGGCATGTTCGCGTTCTGGATGCTCTTGATCGCTGCCGGCATGACGTCGTTCTATTCGTGGCGCCTCATCTTCATGACCTTCTTCGGCAAATCGAGGGCTCCCAAAGAGGTGCTGGACAAAGCGCACGAAGCTCCCATGTCCATGATGATCCCGCTGATCCTCTTGGCCGTGGGCGCCGTCTTTGCGGGCATGATTTTCTACGGGTATTTCTACGGAGACCATCACGCGGCTTTCTGGGGATTGGCGGCTCACGGGGCCGACCCCAGTGTTCAAGAAAGCGCCAAGCTCAGCTCCATTTTCCTTTTGTCGGAACACCCGGCCGTTGAGAAAGCCCACCATCTTGAAGTGGACTGGGTCTTTTATGCCCCGTTTGTCATGATGCTGATTGGATTGGCTTGGGCCTATTGGTGGTACATCTTGAGTCCCGAGATTCCTCGAAAACTGGCATCAACAGGCGGCGTGCTCTACAGCTTCCTGTACAACAAATGGTATTTCGACGAAATCTACGACTTCCTCTTCGTTAAGCCGGCCCAGTGGCTCGGCCGGTTTCTGTGGAAACGGGGAGACGGCTGGTTCATTGATGGGTTCGGGCCCGAAGGTGTGGCCAGCGCGGTTCTACAGACAACGAAACGGGTGGTGCGTCTGCAAACGGGTTACGTCTACCACTATGCCTTCGCGATGTTGATCGGGATCGCCTTGCTGATTTCATTCTATTACGCCCGTTCGATGGGAGTCCTCTAATGGATCAGTGGATTCTCACAGCAATAACTTTTGCGCCCACCATCGGTGCATTTTTCATCTTGCTGATCGGCGGTGATCGCGAGGTCGCTGACAAAAACGCCCGCAACGCAGCGCTTTGGACAACTCTCGTCACGCTCGTTCTATCAATCTGGATGCTGATGAACTTCGATGGGTCAACGGCAGAGTTTCAGTTTGTCGTAAAGTACGATTGGCTTGGGGATAATATCTCCTATCACATGGGCGTTGACGGCATTTCTGTCCTGTTCGTAATGCTTACGACATTCCTGATGCCCCTGTGCATCCTAGCGAGTTGGGATGCGATCCGTGTACGGGTGAAGGAATACATGATCGCCTTTCTCGTGCTCGAAACGCTTATGATTGGCGTCTTCTGCGCGCTTGATTTGGTTCTGTTCTATTTGTTCTTCGAAGGCGGTCTCATTCCGATGTTCTTGATCATCGGTGTATGGGGCGGGGCACGGCGGATTTATGCGTCGTACAAGTTCTTCCTGTATACATTGCTCGGCTCGGTCCTGATGCTGATCGCTATGATTACGATGTATGTCCAGGCGGGAACAACGGATATTACCGTGCTGCTTCAACACCCGTTCGCGGCAGACATGCAAACCTGGTTGTGGTTGGCGTTTTTCGCATCGTTTGCGGTCAAGATGCCGATGTGGCCGGTCCACACATGGCTTCCCGACGCCCACGTGGAAGCCCCGACGGCAGGCTCCGTCATATTGGCGGGCGTCTTGTTGAAGATGGGCGGTTACGGATTCTTGCGCTTCTCGCTTCCCATGTTCCCTGTCGCTTCAGACATGTTCGCGCCGTTTGTCTTTGCACTCAGCGTGATTGCGGTGGTGTACACGTCCCTCGTTGCCTTGATGCAAGAGGACATCAAAAAGCTCATCGCCTACTCCTCCGTTGCCCATATGGGGTTCGTCACCCTCGGTATTTTTGCGGCCAATTTGCAGGGGGTGCAGGGGGGTATTTTCCAGATGCTCTCTCACGGCGTTATTTCCGGCGCACTCTTCCTGTGCGTTGGCGTGATCTATGACAGGATGCATACGCGAGAGATTGCAGCCTATGGGGGCGTGGTCCACCGTATGCCGATCTATGCCGCCATCTTCATGCTGTTCACGCTCGGCAATGTAGGCCTGCCGGGAACAAGCGGATTCGTCGGCGAAATATCAACATTGGTGGGCGCATTCCAGGCCAATTCCTGGGCGGCATTCATTGCCACGACAGGTATTATTCTCAGCGCAGGATATGCCTTGTGGCTCTACCGCCGCGTCATTTTCGGTGAGTTGACGAAGGATACCCTGCGTGCGCTCGACGACGTGAATTCACGCGAGATCATAACATTCGCGCCCCTCGTCGTTGCGACGCTCTACATGGGATTCTACCCATCATCTGTGTTCGATCTCACCGACGCCTCGGTGCAAAATTTGCTTGATCAGTATACGGCCGCGGTCGAAGCGTTCCAGTCCGCTCAGTTGGAAGAAACCGGACCTGGCGTAGGTGAGAATTAGGGTTACATAAATGGAAGACAGCGCCCAACATATTGCGACTTTCTCGGAAAGTTTGTCGATCGCATTGCCGGAAATCATCCTGGCCGTCGGCGCGATGGTGCTGCTGATCTTGGGTGTATTTCGCGGGGACAGGTCCGCGGGCTTAATCGGTAGTTTAAGCATCGCTTTGTTCATAATCGCAGGCTTTGCCATCATCCAGCTGCCTTCAGAGAGACTGATGGCGTTTGGGGGCACGTTTATTGTCGATTCGTACGCGCGCTTTCTCAAAATCCTGGTGCTGATCGGGTCTTCTGTCGCGATTCTGATGTCTGTTGCGTTCAATGAGCGCGAGAAAATGAATCGGTTTGAGTTTCCGATCCTTATTGTGCTCGCCGTCCTCGGCATGTGCATGATGCTATCTGCGAACAGTTTGATCGCGCTCTATATGGGGTTGGAGCTGCAAAGTCTTTCTCTATACGTGCTTGCGGCTATGAACCGGGACAGCCTTCGCTCAACGGAAGCCGGCCTCAAGTATTTTGTGCTGGGTGCCTTGTCATCCGGATTGTTGCTCTACGGAAGTTCCCTGATCTACGGATTTACCGGAACGACCCAGTTCGATGTATTGGGCGAGCTGCTGCACGAAGGGGACCTCAGCATTGGCCTCATATTCGGGCTCGTCTTCCTTTCTGCCGGGCTCGCATTCAAGATCTCTGCTGTCCCCTTCCATATGTGGACTCCAGATGTCTATGAGGGCGCACCAACGCCCGTGACTGCATTCTTCGCCGCCGCCCCAAAAGTCGCGGCGATGGGATTATTTGTCCGCGTTTTGATCACCGGTTTCACGGGCGAAGACGTGACTCCCCAGTGGCAGCAGATCATTATCACGATCGCGCTTCTCAGTATGGTCGTGGGGGCCTTCGGCGCCATCGGGCAAACAAACATCAAACGTCTGATGGCCTATTCCTCGATCGGCCACATGGGATACGCCTTGGTCGGCCTGGCGGCCGGGAGCCAAGAGGGCGTCCGCGGCATTCTCATATATCTACTCATCTATTTCGCCATGACTTTGGGCATGTTTGCCTGCATTTTGTCGATGAAGCGGCGCGATGGGATGGTGGAGAACATCGATGAGCTCTCTGGTCTGTCCCGCAACCAACCGATGATGGCCTTTGGGCTGATGGTTCTCCTGTTCTCGCTTGCCGGCATCCCACCCTTTGCTGGATTCTTCGCTAAATTCTACGTGTTCATGGCGGCCGTCAAAGCGGAACTCTATCTGTTGGCCGTCCTAGGGGTTGTAACCAGCGTAATCGGGGCATTTTACTATCTCCGCATCGTGAAGATTATGTACTTCGATGATCCGACCGAATCCTTCGATTTGCCGATGCGGGGAGAAATGCAGGCCGTTCTGACCGCATCGGGACTGTTCACGGGTCTTTATGCGGTCTTTTCCTTGCCACTGATCCAACTGGCGGGCACGGCAGCAAGCTCCCTTTTTCCATAGTTCGACGTGATGGTGCAGGTACCCGAAGGCTACAATTGCCTCGTCTACGACGAGGTCGACAGCACAAACAGCCAAGCGAAACGTTTGTCTCAAGAGGGAAAGCTCTCGGGCCCAACTTGGATTCGCGCTAATCGGCAAACGGCCGGCAGGGGCCGCCAAGGGCGCACTTGGCAATCCGCGTCCGGAAATTTGATGTGCAGTCTTGCGATGAACTCGCGCTGCGCACCCGCGGAGCTTGCTCAACTGTCGTTCGTTACCGCGTTGGCGGTGCGTGACGCGATCGCCAACATAGCCCCGGAGCTGAACGCCGAATTGAAATGGCCCAATGACGTCCTCCTGGAAGGCGCGAAGGTGTCTGGGATCCTTCTGGAATCTTTTCCCACCCCGCAGCCACAGGAAACCTGTCTTGTCATCGGCATCGGAGTAAACTTGGCGGACTTTCCAAAAGATACGCCCTATCCAGCGACCTCGGTGGGCGAGAGGGCAGGCAAGACCGTTGATCCAGATACCATGCTTGAGCACCTCTCGTTTGCGTTCGCCAAGCGCCACGAGAATTGGATGTTGCAAGGTTTTTCAGCAGTCAGGCAAGATTGGCTGGCCCACGCGTGGAATTGGAGAAAGCCGATCCGCGTAAGATTGCCGAGCGAAGAGCTCCACGGCACATTCGCCGATATCGACGAAGCTGGCGCCTTGATATTGCAATTGCCAAATGGCGCGATACGCACCATAACCGCGGGCGATGTATTTTTTTGAAACCGCACAAGAATAGCTATGCTTCTAGCCATTGACGCGGGAAACACGAACTGTGTTTTCGCTATTTTCGATAAGGACAAGTTGCTCGGCCAATGGCGCATCGCGACCAGTCAATCGCGCACAGCTGACGAATATGTCGTTTGGCTGCGCCAGTTGCTCAAGATCGCGGACATTGAACTGGACCAAGTTGATGCCTGCATCATTTCGACGGTTGTACCTCAGGCGCTGTTCAATCTACGGCAAATCACCCGGCGTTATCTGAACTTCGAGCCTATGGTCGTGGGATCCAAAGACGTCACGTTGGGTATCGATGTGCGGGTGCCGCAGCCGGAGACAGTGGGCGCCGACCGGCTGGCCAATGCGGTGGGCGCGCATGCAAAATATGAGGGCAGCTTCATCATCATTGACTTCGGAACAGCAACCACATTCGACGTCGTGGCTGAAGACGGCGCCTATGAGGGGGGAATCATTTGTCCCGGTGTGAATCTCTCCGTGGAAGCCCTTCACATGGCAGCCGCTAAACTGCCCAACGTCGCAATCGAAAAGCCGGAATCCGTTATAGGCACGACCACGGACCAAGCCATGAAGTCTGGAGTGTTTTGGGGTTACACAAGCATGATCGAAGGGCTCGTAACCCGCATCAAGCAAGAGTACCAGAGACCCATGACCGTGCTTGCAACGGGGGGCCTGTCTCATTTGTTCCGTCATGCCACCAATCTGATCGATCAATTGGATGACGACCTGACAATTGACGGGCTTCTCGAAATCTACAAACGCAATCAACAGGCTTGAGGTCGGCTTGTAGATGCCAACCCAGAAAAGCGCGTCATCCGAGCATGAACTGGTCTTTCTGCCTTTGGGTGGATCCGACGAAATTGGAATGAATCTGAATTTGTTCGGGTACGGTCCACCGGAGGACCGCGCTTGGATTATGGTCGATCTTGGGGTGACGTTCGGCGATGAGCGGACACCCGGCATCGATCTCATCATGCCCGACCCGGAATATATATTGGAGTATGCGGACAACTTGGTAGGGCTGGTTCTGACCCACGGTCATGAGGACCATATCGGCGCCGTGGCTCATCTTTGGCCTGAAATCGGATGTCCGATCTATGCGACGCCTTTTACAGCGGAACTTGTGAAGGGAAAGTTTCGCGATATTGGGTGGATCGAAGAGCCTCCCATCAATGTGATCCCGCTGGGAGCCCGCTTTGATTTGGGACCTTTCAACATAGAGCTCATTACCTTGACCCATTCCATTCCTGAGCCCAACGGCCTGGCCATTCGAACGCCTGCCGGCATGATATTGCACACGGGAGACTGGAAGATTGACCCCGACCCCTTAATCGGTGAGTGTACAGACGAAGTTCGTCTCAAGGAACTTGGGGACGAGGGGGTGCGCGCGATGATCTGCGACTCCACAAATGTTTTCTCCCCCGGCGTGGCGGGATCGGAAGCGGACGTGCGCACGCATCTTTTGGAAGTCGTCAAATCCGTTCCCAACAGAGTCGTCATCACGTGTTTTGCCTCCAACGTTACGCGCGTGGAAACCGTGGGACGCATAGCGCTTGAGACGGGGCGTGATCTGTGCCTGATCGGACGCTCGATGCACCGGATGGTTGGCGCGGCAAAAGAGGTTGGCCTCCTAAAAGACTTTCCGCCGATCGTCCCGGAAGAAGAGGCGGGCTACGTGCCCAGGGACAAGATCGTTTATCTCTGCACTGGCAGTCAGGGCGAACAACGTGCAGCCCTTGCTCGGATTGCGTCTGAAAGTCATCCCCACATCGCTTTGGATCCGGAAGATGCGGTCATATTCTCCTCTCGTGTGATCCCAGGCAACGAAGTTCTCATTTACGAACTCCAAAATCAGCTAACGGAACGAGGCGTCAAAGTTATTACCGCTGAAGACCACTTCGTCCACGTCTCGGGACATCCTTGCCGCGACGAACTTGCGCAGATGTATCAATGGGTGCGCCCGCAAATTGCTGTGCCTGTTCACGGCGAGGCCCGTCACCTCCGCGAACATGCAGACCTTGCCAAGTCTCTCCAAATACCCGAGGCCGTTGTACCGTCGAACGGAACAATGGTGCGCTTACATCCCGGACCCGCAGAGATTATCGACGAATGTCCCAATGGCCGGCTTTATCTGGACGGCAACGTCCTCACCACGTCGGATCATCTGCGCGAGCGGCGAAAGCTCTCTTTTGCCGGACTGGTGAATGTGGCGTTGGTCATGGATGAAGACGGACGCTTGTTAGCAAGCCCCATGACCAAGGCGAGGGGCGTCCCAGATCTGGACCAAGACGAAGAAAGCTGGCTGGCCGAGCTTGAAGATTGGGTGGAAGAGGCCGTCGGCCGCGTTCCCAAGAAGATCGCCCGCGATGACGAGCAAGTCGAACTTGCCGTTCGCAGAACAGTTCGCCGGTTTCTGTCAGAAGCCTGGGGCAAGCGGCCTCTGATTGATGTGAGCATCTTGCGCGCATGAGCGAGGGAGAAACCACATGAGTATCACCGGGAGTATCGTCACGTTTGTCATGATTTGGTGGGTGGTTCTCTTTACCGTTTTGCCTTGGGGCATCCAATCTCAACTGGAAACGGATGACGTTGAGCCCGGATCGGAGCCCGGCGCGCCCACGGCGCCGCGGCTCAGCCGAAAACTGCTGATCACCACCGGTATTACCTTCGTCCTTTGGCTGATCGCACAAGCGGTGGTTCCGCCATTCTTGACACCGCCCTAGACTGTGGCGTCAGATATTGGGCACCACAACAGAGAGTCCAAAGATGACTGAGGAAATCCCAAGCATCATTTCACACGTTTCCATTGGCGTCAGCGACTTTGAACGATCTGTTGCCTTCTACGACGCCGTTCTTGCAACGGTGGGCGCCAAACGGGTTGAAGAAGTGCCCGGAGCGGTCGCATTCGGCAAGATGTTTCCGGAGTTTTGGGTTCAGCTGCCCATCGATGGTAAGTCTTTCAGCGTAGGGAATGGAACCCATTATGGTTTCATTGCTGGTTCAAAAGAAGAGGTCCACGCCTTTCATGAAGCAGCCTTAAAGGGGGGAGGAACCTCAGACGGCGATCCCGGTCCGCGTCCGGAGTATGGTCACCCTTACTACGGGTGTTTCGTCCGAGACCCCGATGGCCACAAGATTGAAGCCGCATTTTGGGATCAATCGAAGGCGTAATCCACTGCGAAACTCCTGCTCTGGCGGCGGCCCGAGAGTTTCTGCACAAAGACTAACTGGTCAACCAGCGAAATGCGTCTCCAATAAACGCCCGACCTTCCTTTTCAATCGGCGTTCCGTGGGCCATCAGAATACGCTCGCTGGGCCAAGCCTTTATCCGTTCGACAGCGTCTTTAGCCGCTCGTCGATTGACGAATGCCATTCGAAACTTGCGCGGAACCCGGGGCTGCGAGCCGACAAGATCATCTAAGCCTGCGACAAGAGCGCGCCAGCCGGTAAACCAACCTTCCTCGAAATTCTGAAGGAGATCGGTGAAGAGAGTTGTCTTGCTCAGATGATGAAAGAAAACAAACTCGGGCGTAATCACATTGCCCCCAACGCGGACATGCTGGATTTCCGGCGCCCACGGAGCAGGCAAGGTGTCACAAAGCTCACCGTCAAAACTAAGATCCGAACGGCGCTTCTGAAGTTCCGCAGATCCATAGAGCTTTGCGTCCGGATACGCCGATTTCCATTCGTGCAAGAACAAGTGATGGAGGGAGTTCGGAGCGACAATGAACCGGACGGCTCCCAATCTGTCCACCTCATTGCGAAGCGCTTCGGACAACGGGATGGGCGACCAAGTAAACAAGCTCTGATCCGACAGCCGAAGGATGGCCATGCGTATCGGATATCGAAATCCGAACGAAGAAACGGGAGACCCGTTTGCAATCCAAATTCCCTCTGCAAACGGGATCAAGATTGAAGACATGCTTTTTCGGTCTCCCTGGAGCGTCAAAACTGCGCCATGAATTCCGTAACCCAGTAGGAAATGACAGCCGCTGCCGCCCAAGTCAGGGGCGGAATGATCGCGAACAGAATAAGACGCGCCGTATTGGAATTAGACAATGGAAGGGGTTCGATGTTTTCCACCGCCTTGCGATAGGCAACGAGCGAGACAAATTCGAGAGAAGCAGCTCGTAGATCTTGGGGAAAATCGCGGATACGTGCGTCCACCGCCTCCAGTTCTTTGTTTCGGGCGGCCGCAATCTTAGTACGGACATCCCACACCGGATGCCTCAGTGCCATGAAGATCAGCAGCACCACAACAATAAGCGCTGTTGAAAAGTCCCACCACCCCACGTCGCGCACCAAGATACTCTGCAACGGGAGGAGGGAGAGAGCACCCACCAACAAGAGAGTTTGGAGCACGCCCGCCGACACGAAGAGATGATAGGGGCGCAGATCGAACAGGTCTGTACTTGTAAAGGATCTGACCACTTGACCCATGAGCCGCGCATTGGCAACGAACAGCACGCTCATATAGGCGATCACCACCCAAAGCAGAGGAAGAATATAGAGAACCCAATACCCATTGAGTGACGGCAGGGAAAAATAGGGCATGTTTCGATCAGAATCGAAGTCCGTCAGCGCGGCGAACGATCCATAGCACAGTCCGATGACCAGCGCCCCGGTCAAAGCTTTGGGATGCCGGTTGGCGGTGAGCGCCGAATTTGCGGCTCGCAGTTGAGACTCGTTGCTTGGCGAAAGCGCCGCCAGCTCCGTCAGGATCTCTTTGAACCTAAAGGTGATGAAATAAAACATCGCCACCGAATAACTGATCGCAGCCGTATTGATAAAAAGTCCGAAGGACGACTGGATGGCGGCTTCGTAGGACCTCGACCCCCGGAATAGGTCCAACACTACGGGAACGCCCCCGAGGGCGAACAAGGCACAAAAGAGACAGATGCCGATGGCGAGAGGAGGGAGCTGTGTCGCTCGCAAGAGATCGATTGACCGTAATTGTTGACCCTGCCTTGGCGACGGGGAGTGCTCGGCGTTGACAACTATTTGAGCCACAAGAACAGAGCCCTAATCCAGAATAAACCATACCATCACTAACAGATTTATGGGTCAAACAGGGCGTTAAACTGTTATCAACGGGTCGCGATGAGTATGGGTCCATGAAACTTTTTTGCGCCCTTGTTTTTTGGACCGCGTGGACCCTATCGGCGAACACGGCCGAGGACATCGAATTGCGTGGGGCCATCCCGTCAACGGCGGTTGAGCCTGCCAACCCGCCGGTCTGCCGCGCGCCCGTTCGGCACCAACCGGACGACAGCGTAGAACATAAACCACGACAAGCTACTGGTGGAGTTCCTGCCGATATTGGCGGCCCTTCCTTGCGTCCTGTTTTGCCGGATTCCATTGAAGTCGAATTGCGTCTTCAAGAAAACTCGCCCCTGGCGGAACCGGGCGACATCAATCCGGAGACATCGGCAGGATCCGCCGTCATCGACGTGCAGACCGGCGCCGTGAAGTTCGGCTCCCGAAGCACTGCTGAGAGCGAGCCGGCCCGATCCTCTCGTCCGTGCTCCGCTGTGACCAAATAGTCCCATCGCGAAAATAGCAATCGTATCTCGCAATTTGCCTACTCAATTGGAGCCGAACTGGCGTAAACTCCCGTAGATTCTTTGATTGTCGCGTATCCCTTAGAGCCCCATGAAACTCAGTCGATATTTCTTACCCACGCTGAAAGAAACCCCATCCGATGCTCAGATCGCATCGCACCGTCTCATGCTTCGGGCAGGGCTCATTCGTCAGTCTGCGGCAGGAATCTACACGTGGCTCCCACTGGGGCTGCGTGTGCTCAAAAACATAGAGACCATTGTTCGCGAAGAACAGGGCAAAGCAGGTGCTGTTGAACTCCTGATGCCAACTCTTCAGTCTGCAGACTTGTGGAGGGAAAGTGGCCGCTACGATGATTATGGCGCGGAAATGCTGCGCATCAAAGATCGCGGCGATAGAGATCTTCTGTACGGCCCAACGAACGAGGAGCTCATAACCGACATTTTTCGTGGCAGTGTGAAGTCTTACAAGGACTTGCCTTTGAATTTGTACCACATTCAATGGAAGTTCAGAGATGAAATTCGGCCGCGCTTTGGGGTGATGCGAGGCCGTGAATTTCTTATGAAAGATGCGTACTCGTTCGATCTCGACCGAGAAGGCGCCCGTCGAGCCTACAACAAAATGTTCGCCGCCTACTTACGAACCTTTGATCGCATGGGCCTTAAAGCAATCCCCATGGCCGCAGACACGGGCCCTATTGGCGGCGATATGAGCCACGAATTTCTTATCCTTGCCGAAACCGGCGAAAGTGAAGTGTTCTGCCACAGGACGTTATTGGACCTTCCGGCCCCACCGGATGGTCTCGACTATGACAGTGATCTTTCAGCCATCGTCGACGAGAGAACGGCCCTTTATGCGGCCACTGACGAGATGCATGACCAGTCGGCGTTTGAGGCTCAGGTGGCGGAGGCGGACCGCATATCCGCGAGAGGAATCGAGGTCGGCCATATCTTCTTCTTTGGGACAAAATACTCAGAGGCCATGGGGGCGACCGTGCAAGGGCCGGAAGGAAAGCTCATTCCGGTTGAAATGGGGTCCTACGGGATTGGGGTCTCTCGCCTCGCAGGCGCGCTGATAGAGGCGAACCACGACAAGGACGGCATCATTTGGCCGGCCTCGGTCGCTCCGTTTGACGTAGGCCTCGTCAATCTCAAACCGGGGGATGCCGCCACCTCGGCCAAATGCGATGATCTCTACGAACAGCTCAAGACCGCGGGAATCGAGGTTTTGTGCGATGATACCGACGAGCGCGCAGGGGCCAAGTTTTCACGGATGGATCTCATCGGATTGCCGCATCAACTCATCGTAGGCCCCAGGGGTCTCGAAAAGAACACAGTTGAACTGAAAGATCGCAGAACCGGAGAACGGCAAGAATTGAGTCCCGAGGCGGCCATCAATTTTCTTACAAGTCAGAAAGAGCGTGCGTGAGTAGGCCCTTTGCGCCTTATGAGTGGATGCTTGCGATGCGCTACCTTCGTGCACGAAGGAAAGAGAGCTTCATCTCCGTCATATCCATATTCTCTCTCGTCGGAATAGCCCTGGGTGTGGCGACGTTGATCGTCGTTATCTCGGTGATGAACAGCTGGCATGTGAAGCTCCTGGATGAAGCGATTAGCTTTTCCGGTCATTTGCGCATTGAAAGTACCCAAGAAAGGGGAATAAGCACCTCGGGAGATCTTGCAGAACGGGTCGGGACCCTCGAAGGCGTGGCGACCGTAATCCCCGTTATCGAATCAAAGGCGTTGGCATCGGTGAATGGAAACGCGACGGGCGTTGAAGTGCGCGGTGTACGGCGGGCAGACCTGGAATCCATTCCGTCTGTATACAACAATCAAACGCTTGGTTCTCTTGAGGCGTTCGATACCGCTGGAGGCCTCTTTGTGCCGAGTAATTTGTCCATTTCGCTTCCCGCGTTTCCGGGCAGCTTTGTCACGCTCATCTCCCCCAACGGACCCGTAACCTCTTTCAGCACGGTGCCCAACCGAAAAGCCTTCCGAGTTGTCGGCAGCTATTCGACCCACGAGATGAGATTCGAGCGTCCCTTCGTCTATCTCCCCTTCAAGGACGCTCAACTCTTTTTCGCGCTGGAAGACCGGGCTTCCGCCTACAAAGTTATCCTAACGGACAAACAAAACACCGATCAAACAAAGACGGCGGTGCGCGAAGTTCTTCCTGCCGGCCTCGAAGTCCGGGATTGGAAACAGACCAACGGCACGCTCTGGGGTGTATTGCAAGTTGAAAAGAACATGATGTTCATCATTCTTGCTCTGATCATACTGATAGCGGTTTTCAATATCGTCTCTGGACTGATTATGTTGGTGAAGGATAAAGGCAACGACATCGCCATATTGCGCAGCATGGGGGCGACGCAGGGAACTGTGATCCGGGTCTTTTTGATCGCAGGGTCGGCCATCGGGATCGTGGGAACATTTGCCGGTTTTCTTTTGGGCACTGTGATCTCGGTGAACATCGTGTTCATTCAAGAGCAAATCCGCAGGATACCTGGCCTGGCCCTCAATGATGCCCAACTCGCGCTCTTGTCCGAACTCTCGACTCGTGTTGAGGTAAGAGAGGTTTCCGCTATCATTCTCATGTCTCTGTTCTTTTCACTCGTCGCGACAATCTACCCCTCCTGGCGAGCCGGCCATTTGGATCCGGTTGAAGCATTGCGATACGAATAAGGATTCCAGAACTTATGATGCAAGCCGGCATTTTCGATCTGACGGGTAAGCAGCGCGCCTTTCGCGCGAACCAGCGGTAGAAGCCGGCCGAGGTCCTTATGCCGTCGCGCGCCCAAGCCAAAGCATCGTCCGTAAGCGCGGCCAAGTCTGGCAAAGCCTTTGCTCCTTTTGAATGGATGCTCGCCGGACGGTTCCTTCGTGCGCGGAGGAAAGAGGGATTGGTGTCCGTGTTTTCTGTGTTCTCGCTGATTGGGATCGCGCTCGGCGTGGCCACGCTCATAGCGGTCATGTCGGTGATGAACGGCTTCCGGATCGAAGTCGTTGAAAAGCTTATGGGATTTAATGGCCACATCCATGTGAACGGCAATGTAGACGGTCGTCTTTACGATTTCGAGCCGCTCCTCGATCGCTTGAACGAGATCGAAGGCGTTAAGAGAGTTGCTCCGATCGTCCAAGGAATGGTGCTCGCATCTTCAAACATTGAGAGCTCGGGCGTCCTCTTGCGAGGTTTGCGCCACAAAGACCTGCAATCCTTTGAGATTGTATCGCAGAATCTCGTTGAGGGAACACTCGACGCGGACCCGGTGGATCCCCGGTTGGTTATGGGCCGCCAATTGGCTACGACGCTAAAGGTGGGAGTGGGCGACGAGATCACCGTCTTATCGCCTGATGGTGCGATAACACCGTTTGGCAGAGTTCCCCGTTCGAAAGCGTATCAGGTGAGCGCCGTCTTTGAGACGGGCCTGTCGAGTTTTGATGCGGACATCGTGTTTCTGCCTTTTGAAGAGGCGCAGCTCTATCTGAATCTCCACAACGCGGCGAACACGATTGAAATCACGATCGAAAATCCGCGACAGAATGTGGAGAGCACGATCGGGGAGGTCAAAAAGCGCCTGTTTGAACCTGCGGATGTTGTGGACATGACCAACATGGATAATCGGTTCTTTGCGATGTTGCAGGTACAAAGCAATATGATGTTCATGATTCTCATGATGATCATCCTCGTTGCCGCAATGAATATAGTCTCGGGGCTGATTATGTTGGTGAAGGACAAAGGTCAGGAGATCGCGATATTGCGCAGTATCGGCGCTTCACGAGGTTCCGTCATGCGGGTCTTCTTGATCGCGGGCTCCACCATCGGTTTCAGCGGGACGTTGCTCGGCGTCGGATTGGGCGCTCTGATTTGCCTCAACATTGAAAGTATACGGCAGGCTTTACAGGCCGTGCTCGGGATCCAACTCTTTCCGGAAACGATCTATTATCTCTCAGAGCTTCCAGCCCGGATGGATCCGAGCGAAATCGCACTTATTGTTGGTCTTTCCCTGTTATGCGCGTTCATGGCAACGCTTTATCCGGCCTGGCGCGCGGCGCGGATGGATCCCGTTGACGCCCTTAGGTACGAATAACGGGCGCTGCGGATGAAACTTTCAGGAAAACCCGTCTTGGAGCTTAAGGGCGTTACGCGGCATTTCGAGCAAGGGGGCAAGCGACTAGACGTTCTGAAGGGTGTGAACTTAACGGTTTGGCCCGGCGAGATGATCGCCCTGGTGGGCCCGTCAGGTGCGGGCAAGTCAACGCTCTTACACACGGCCGGCTTACTGGAACGCGCCGACGCCGGCGAGATCATCATCGAAGGCGTTACCTGCGCGAGTTTGTCCGATCTCGAACTGACCCGGATACGCAGGGACAAAATTGGCTTCATCTATCAGTTTCATCATTTGCTCCCTGAGTTCTCCGCTCTAGAGAACGTTGTCTTGCCGCAACTGATCGCCGACAAGAACCGCTCCAAGGCGCGCCATCGCGCCACCACGCTCCTCTCCCAACTTGGTCTCGACCAGCGGCTCAGCCATCAGCCAATGCAGCTTTCCGGAGGTGAACAACAGCGCGTTGCGATTGCCAGAGCCTTGGCCAACCGACCGGTTATTTTGCTCGCCGATGAACCGACTGGAAACCTGGATCGCAAGACATCGTCTGCCGTGTTCGGTAACTTGGTTTCCTTGGCAAGAAACGAAGGCTTGGCCGCCGTCATTGCAACTCACAATCTCGACCTCGCTAGAGAGATGGACCGCGTCGTTCTGCTGCACGAAGGCCGTTTGATCGATGGCAAAGATCTTCTTGTGAAATCGTAGCCGCATCAATTTGCGGATGCAGCCCAGTTTCCCAACAAAAGTCCTGTAAAGAAATAGCAAAGAGCCGTGTTGCCTGAATCGATCAAAAAGAGATCAAAACTCGAACGCCTGTAGGCAAACTCTATCATCCGCATAGGAACCGCTGTTCCGAGCCAAACGAGAAGCCCAAGAGCAGCGCCCGTTTGCCAGTCGAGGAGCCCCCCAACTCCTTCATAGGCATTTAACAACACATCAACGAAGCAACTTCCCAACATCCCAGCGACGAGAATCCAAACTTGCGTCAAACCGAGTTGTCCGTCCCCGGCCGCTTCGTTTGACCCCTGAGCAAACAGGAGCGGCGAGTACCAGAGACTGCCCAAGCCAACCCACATGACCGCGCAAAAGGCAATGCCGGCAAGATTAATGTCGAAGAGTTCCATCTCGAAGCAATAGGTTTCCGTTAACCAAAATTACGTTGACAAAAGAACACAAAGGGAACAACTATGCCCCTCTAAGAACATAGAGGGAACACATGAAACAGCTCGCAAAAGATACCTTCGCATCGATTGTTTTCGGTATGCTGCTTTGGTCAGCCATCTTGTGGATATCCATCTTCAACTCGCCCGCCGCCATAGCATAGACCCATCGGATCTGGTTCTTGGGGAAAACGGTTCGACGGGCACATCCGCCCTTTTTAGAATCAGACACACTCAGCCTAGTGTAGCCCGATGGTCAAAGACTGTACCAACTGGTTGTGCGAGCGCTCCGGACATCTGTTCATTCGGCATGAGAAGAAAAAGCGGTGACTGTTGAACACATAACGGATCAAAGCAATTGTGAGGGCAGGCCCTTCATTCATTTACGCACGCGCACAGCATATTCTCTTTCGGAAGGGGCAATAACACCCGGCGCCTGCGTCAATCTCTGCCTTCAGAACGCCATACCGGCCCTAGGGGTGACGGACTCCAACAATCTCTTTGGTGCGCTTGAGATATCGACCAAACTTGCTTCGGCGGGCGTTCAGCCCATCATCGGTTGCACGCTGTCGATCGATTTGGGTCGATCTCGCTCCGACCGGATCCAAAGCCGGAAAAGCGCACGTGGCGACGAGCACGCGTATCGTCCGCTCGCGCTGTTGAGTAAGACGAGGAACGGCTTTGAAAACTTGATGCAGCTCTCAAGCGAGGCCTACGTCAAAGGCAAAGAAAGCGGAGTCCCTCATGTCTCGATCGCCGACCTTCGCCGTTGGCAAGGGGGCTTGCTCGCCTTGACCGGAGGACGGCTTGGCGCCCTCGACTATCTCCTCAAGAGTAGAGGCCCCGATCACGCTGCCGAATTTCTCAAGCAAATCGAGCCCCTGTTCGAGGGGCATCTTTACATAGAAGTGCAACGCCACTTGGACGGTGTGAGTGATGAAACTGAAGAACACCTGCTCGGTTTTGCTTACGATCGAGACTTACCCCTTGTCGCTACCAATGAGCCGTTCTTTTCTACGCGAGAGATGGCTGACGCCCACGACGCGCTGCTTTGTATCGCCGACGGCGCGTATCTGAACCAGGCCGATCGCCGCCGGTTGACCCCAGAGCACTATTTCAAATCGGCTGCGGAGATGAACGCCCTCTTTGCAGATCTGCCCGAGGCTCTGGAAGCAACGGCGGAGATAGCGCAGCGGTGCAGCTATATGCCGGAAACGCGCGACCCGATTTTGCCGAGCTTCGGAAGCGGCGCCGACGAAGCCCAAGAATTGCGCCGTCAAGCTGAGGCCGGTCTAAAAGACCGCCTCGCGTCGGGAATCGGCCTGGCCGCTCCTGAAGCGGACTATTGGGACCGTCTGCAGCACGAACTCGACATCATTATTCGAATGGAATTTCCCGGCTACTTTTTGATTGTGGCCGACTTCATTAAGTGGTCGAAAGCCAACGATATTCCGGTCGGGCCCGGCCGTGGTTCGGGCGCAGGCTCGATTGTTGCCTGGGCGCTGACAATCACGGATTTGGACCCATTGCGCTTTGCACTCCTTTTTGAGCGCTTTCTCAACCCCGAGCGCGTGTCCATGCCGGACTTTGATATCGATTTTTGCCAGGATCGCCGCGACGAGGTCATCCATTACGTGCAAGAAAAGTACGGACACGATCGTGTCGCTCAAATCATCACGTTTGGAAAACTGCAAGCACGGGCTGTTGTCCGCGATGTCGGACGGGTTATGAGCTTACCGTACGGACAGGTGGATCGGATCTCGAAACTCATTCCGAGCGATCCGGCAAATCCGACCTCCCTGGGAGAGGCCGTCGAACAGGTCCCTGAATTGCGCGCAGAGATGGAGCAAGATGACACCATCGATAATCTCATCACGACCGCTCTGAAGCTCGAAGGGCTGTATCGTCATGCGTCCACCCACGCCGCAGGTCTTGTGATCGGTGACCGGCCGCTCGAAGAACTGATCCCCCTTTACCGCGATCCCCGTTCAAACATGCCCGTGACCCAATACAATCTGAATTGGGTGGAACCGGCTGGTCTCGTAAAGTTCGATTTCCTCGGCCTAAAGACACTGACGGTGCTGCAGAAGGCGTGCGAATTGCTGAAACGCTCCGGGGTCCAAGTGAATTTGGAGCACATCCCGTTCGATGATGAAAAGACCTATCAGATGCTCTCGGCCGGCGATACAATTGGCGTTTTCCAGTTTGAGAGCTCGGGCATGCAAGATCTCTTGCGTCAGGCAGGTCCGACAAACTTTGAAGATCTGATTGCTCTCGTGGCGTTGTTCCGACCCGGCCCTATGGAGAACATCCCTAAATATTTGGCCTGCAAGCACGGCGATGAGGACCCTGAGTTCTTGCACGAGTCCCTGTCTCAAGTCGTCGCCGACACCTACGGCGTCATTATCTACCAGGAACAGGTCATGCAAATCGCGCAAATCCTGTCGGGCTACAGCCTCGGAGAAGCGGATCTTCTTCGCCGGGCTATGGGCAAAAAGAAGAAGGAGGAGATGGACCGGCAAAAAGATCGATTTGTTCGTGGTGCTCTAGAAAACGGCGTAGACCAAGATCGCGCCGAGTACATATTTGAGTTGGTCGGAAAATTCGCCGGATACGGATTCAACAAAAGCCACTCGGCTGCCTATGCACTGCTTGCCTATCAAACGGCCTACCTAAAGGCCAATTATCCCGTGGAGTTTTTGGCGGCACTCATGTGTTACGATAAATCGAACACAGACAAACTGCAGATCATTTGCCAAGAAGCGGTCCGCAATGAAATCGAGCTCGTCCCGCCTGACATCAACGCCTCCGAGACGGATTTCACGACCCAGGACGGCAAGATTGTCTACGCCCTATCCGCAATCAAGAATGTGGGCACGACTGCGGTTTCTCAGATTGTCAATGAGCGCCACTCGTCCGGACCCTATACCGACCTGTTCGACTTCGCGCGGCGTTTGGATACGACCAGCGCGAACCGGCGGCTCATTGAGAACCTAGCCAAGGCAGGGGCCCTCGACTCAGTTTGGCCCCACCGTGCCCAAAGTTTCGCAGAAGCCGACTTTCTGCTGCAGTACGCCGACCACCAGCGCCGCGAACGCGAAAGTTCGCAATCGAATCTCTTTGGCGAAGCGGCGGTGGATTTACCAACACCAGACTTGCCCAAACATCCTCGTTGGACCTCAATCGACCAATTGGACAAGGAAAAAGAAGCCATCGGCTTTTTTCTATCCGGCCATCCGTTGGAGACGTATCAGACCGTCCTGGAACAAGAAGGTGTGTTGACGTTCAAAGCGTTGAGCAGCTCTCCCAACCATGACACCCGGATCGTGAAGTTGGCCGGGGCTGTCGTTTACGCGCGAACACGCCCCTCTCGCAACTCAGATAAGCCAATCACGTTTGTTGCTCTTTCAGACGCAAGCGATAGCTACGAACTGATCGCGTTCTCTGATGTGGTTGAGACCCACCGCGACCTCTTAGAACCCGGCACTCTGGTCATGACGACCGCCGCCGTAAGGTGGGAGGAGGGTGCTCCCAAGCTCTCGGCCAAGTCGTTTCGCCGCCTGGACGATGTAGACGGAGAGGCGGCCCACGGTTTGCGGGTCTTTGTCCAGTCGCCCGAGGCGATAGAGGACATTCGAGTTGGGTTGGAGCAGGCGCGCCAAGCCTCCCGATCGGAACGCTGCGGGCCGGTCCATTTGATTGTATTGGCGGCCGAAACTGACCCGCAGACGGCGTGCAGCGATACAGGCAAAGAAACCAGTGATCCCAGCCCTCGGCAACGCTATGAAATTGAGATTACATTGGGCCAGTCCTTCCCGGTTCACTCCCGGGTCAAGAGCGCTTTGAAGGCGCTTCCCGGCGTGATCGACGTTCAGCAGCTTAAGAGGTCTCTGAACGCGTCGGGAAGCATAGCGGGACCATGAAGCATCCTTGCTTTTGAGCGTAGTCGAGGATATACAGCGGCCAACTTCCCACACAGGTATTGCGGCATGGCGCTGTGAGGCGCTTATTTCATGTCGTTCCGGTGCTCATATAGAGCCGTTCGCCTGTGGAGGACCAACCGGAAAAGGAGACAAAATTGGCACTTCCCGACTTTAGCATGCGCCAGCTGCTGGAAGCTGGCGTTCACTTTGGCCACCAGAGCCACCGTTGGAACCCGAAAATGAGTCAGTACATTTTTGGCGTTCGCAATGGGATCCACGTGATCGATCTCTCAAAGACCGTCCCGCTGTTGCACCAAGCGCTTGTTGCCGTTCGCGACGTTGTGGCCGGCGGCGGACGTATTCTCTTTGTGGGAACCAAGCGACAAGCAAACCAGCCGCTTGCCGAAGCTGCCCAACGATGCGCGCAGTATTATGTGAATCACCGTTGGCTGGGAGGCACTCTGACCAACTGGAAAACAATCTCCAATTCGATTCAGAACCTGCGATCTTTGGAACAAGCATTAGAGTCTGAGAGTGTTGGTCTGACAAAAAAGGAACTGCTGCAAAAAACGCGTGAGCGCGACAAGCTGGAACTTTCGCTGGGCGGGATCAAAGACATGGGCGGTATCCCGGATTTAATGTTTGTCGTCGATACCAACCGCGAAGCGATCGCAGTGAACGAGGCGCGCAAACTCGGAATACCGGTTGTTGCGATCGTTGACACAAATTGCGACCCGGATGCGATCACGCATCCCATACCGGGTAACGACGACGCGGCCCGCGCGATTACATTGTACTGCGACTTAGTCGCGCGAGCCGTTCTAGATGGCATTTCCGCGAGTCAGAGCGCAGCCGGTATTGATATCGGCGCTGCTGAAGATTTGGCGGAAGAGGATTTAAACATTATCGAGGTAACAGAAGAGGCAGTGCCTGCCGAAAGTGCCGAAGCTGGCGAAACCTTGAGTGAGGAACCCTCCGCGCCAAGCGAAGACGCGCCCTCAGGCGGCCCGGCCGAATAACATTTGAGATGACGAGTTGGAGATCCTAATGGCGAACATTACCGCATCCATGGTCAAAGAACTCCGGGACAAGACCGGGGCAGGCATGATGGACTGTAAGCAGGCCCTGCAAGAGAACAATGGCGATGTCGAAGCCGCAATTGACTGGCTGAGAACGAAGGGCTTGGCAAAAGCGGCAAAAAAGGCTGGACGCGTCGCCGCGGAAGGACTGATTGCCTGTGCAATCAGCGAGGACGGCAAGAATGGCGCGTTGGTGGAGATCAATTCCGAAACCGACTTCGTTGCCCGCAACGAAAAGTTCCAGGAACTGGCTGCGACGATTGCCGACCTGGCCCTTGGCGCTTCAGGCGATCTGGAACGACTGAATAAGATTACCGTTCCAGGCGCAGGTGTTTCAGTCGAGGACCATCTTACCAACATGGTTGCGACAATCGGCGAGAACATGACCTTGCGCCGGTCTGCAGGACTGTCCGTCGATGACGGTGTTGTCGTGAACTATATTCACAATCAGGCCGCCCCCGGCATGGGCAAAATTGGCGTGCTGATCGCCCTATCCTCGTCAGGAGACCGCGCCGCATTGGAAGGGCTTGGTAAACAGCTAGCGATGCACATTGCCGCTGCCGCCCCAGTTGCTCTGGATCAAGAGGGAATCAGCGCCGACCTCATTGAACGTGAGAGAGCGGTCTTTTTGGAGCAGGCCAAAGAAAGCGGTAAGCCCGACAACATTGTTGAAAAGATGGTCGAGGGCAAGCTGCGCAAATTCTACCAAGACGTTGCATTGCTGTCTCAGACCTTTGTGATCGACAACGAAACCAAGATCAACAAGGTGCTCGAAAAGGCCGGCAAAGACATGGGCTCACCGGTCGTGATCAAGGAGTTCCTGAGATACGAAATTGGTGAGGGAATCGAAAAGGAAGAACAGGACTTTGCGGCAGAAGTTGCAGCTGCAGTTGGACAGTAGCCGGAACAATCGAGACCCAAAAAATGCGCCCGTTTATCGACGATCAGCACCGGCGAAATGAGCGATAAAGATCAGCTCCTCTACAAGCGCGTACTCGTGAAAGTTTCGGGAGAAGCACTCATGGGGGACGAGCACTACGGCATTTCTTTGGAAACCGTTACGCGCATCGCCCAAGACATTAAAGATAGCCGCGATCTTGGCGTTGAGTTGTGCCTGGTTATCGGTGGCGGCAATATTTTTCGCGGACTGTCTGCGGCCGCGAAAGGAATGGAACGAGCCAGCGCTGATTATATGGGAATGCTGGCGACCGTGATGAATGCGCTGGCGATGCAAAACGCCCTCGAGGCGCTGGGTGTCGAGACCCGCGTCCAATCTGCGATCCCTATGGATACAATTTGCGAACCCTTTATCAGGCGGCGCGCGATTAGGCACATGGAGAAGGGCCGGGTCGTGATTTTTGCCGCCGGCACTGGAAATCCATTTTTTACCACCGACACCGCCGCGGCCCTTCGATCCGCGGAGATGGGCTGCGACGCCCTTCTTAAGGCCACGCAAGTGGATGGTGTCTATTCCGCCGATCCGGTCAAGGATCCAAGTGCAGAACGGTATGAAAGACTGTCATATTTGGATGTTCTTCAAAAGGACCTCAAAGTTATGGATGCATCCGCGATCAGCGTGGCACGCGAAAACAACGTGCCAATTGTCGTCTTTGCCATCCGCGGGGAAGGAGGATTGCCCAAAATCCTCCAGAACCAGGGGCTGTGCACAACTATATCTTGAACGCTCAGGCCCACTATGATGAGATTATGCAAACTCAGAGTGCGCGCGAACGCGCACATGAACCCACATCCGCACGGGCTGATAGGCTAAAGGCGCTTGAACCGGTTTCCCTGTCAGTCTTTTTTGGGGATTGCGTCTCACCCCAACAGGTGGCTGCTCGCAAATTACTCCCCACAAGGAGCAACAGACATGACCGATGAAACAGAGCTGGACTTTGACGACCTTGAGCGCCGCATGGACGGTGCTGTGTCCGCACTCAAGTCAGAGTTTGCGGGGCTTCGAACAGGACGGGCGTCAGCGAGTTTGCTGGATCCGATTTCAGTTGATGCATACGGAAGCCAAATGCCCATCAATCAAGTCGGCACAGTGAGCGTGCCGGAAGCCCGCATGATTACCGTACAAGTCTGGGATAAGAGCATGGTCAGTGCGGTGGAAAAAGCCATTCAGAATTCCGGACTGGGGATCAATCCGGCGACCGATGGTCAGCTCATTCGATTGCCAATTCCGGAATTGAATGAAGAGCGCCGCACTGAATTGACTAAAGTCGCCTCGAAGTATGCCGAGCAAGCCCGGATCGCAGCACGGAACGTTCGCCGAGACGGCATGGATAAACTAAAGAGCTTGGAAAAGAACGGCCATATGAGTGAAGACGAGCACAAGATATGGGCGGACGAAATTCAGTCCCTGACGGATCGAATTATCAAGGATATCGATGAGTCCCTTGAGGCGAAGCAGAGCGAAATAATGCAAGTATGAGGCAGCCGTAAAGTTGCCCTAAATGATTGCATGTTAGTGTGAGTAAGTGCCCTACGAAATTGGTGAATGATATGCGCGGCAACGGTGCGCTTCTTACTCCGCCTCGACACATTGCAGTGATCATGGATGGAAATGGCCGCTGGGCAAAATCCCGCGGATTTCCGAGAAAAAAGGGACACGAGAAAGGGGTTGAGGCGGTTAGAGAGCTGGTGCGCTCACTGGACGATGTGGGGCTTGAGTATTTGACACTCTATGGCTTCTCTTCTGAGAACTGGCATCGACCGAAAACGGAGGTCGACGATCTCATGGGCCTGATGCGCCTCTATTTCAAAAAGGACATCAACGAGATCGCAAAAAACAATATACGTGTGAGAATAATAGGCTCCAGAGACAATCTTCCCCGTGACGTGATCGAGATCATCAATGAAGCCGAGCGAAAGACTGCAGGAAACAGTGATCACCATCTGATCGTAGCCTTTAATTACGGCGGCAAAGACGAGATATTGGAGGCAGCAAAGCAGATCGCGCGCGCCGCGGTTTCCGGCCAGGTTGACGTCGACGATATTGACGGTGAACTCTTCCAAAAATATCTGTACACAAACGGAATTCCGGACCCGGATATGGTCATCCGCACGAGCGGCGAGCAACGCCTGAGCAATTTCCTGACTTGGCAGTCTGCCTATTCGGAGTTTGTATTCGATGACGTTCTTTGGCCGGACTTTACCAAGGACCATTTGTTGGCTGCTATTGCCGAGTATAACCGAAGAGACCGTCGTTTCGGAGGACGTCCAGGGGAAGCGGACGGGCATGTAGAAGCAACGGCGTCGATGTCAGTGAATGGCACAAACGGTTAAAGTCTTTGACCACCCCGCTTGACTCATCGCAAGTACCTGACCCCGAAAATCATAAGACCGCTCGAACTCTCAAGCCGCCCATGCCTGTTGCCCAGGAGCTCCGCCTGCGGTGGATATCCGCTTTAGTCCTGGCGCCGCTGGCGCTCTGGGTAGCCTGGCTTGGCGGTTGGCTGTTCGCAAGTTTTGTCGCATTGGCTGCAAGTCTCATGGCATTTGAATGGACGCGGCTTTTTGACCGAAGAGTATCTCTCACAATACTGGCTCCCATGGTCCTTGGTCTGTGGGCGACGATCTTCATCGCACAAGCAGGGTATTGGGCAAGTGCGTTCCAGCTCGCGCTTGTTGGGGCGGTCTTGCTGCTTGTCGTTGGGATCGTGACACAACGCCGGGCAGTTTGGTTGGCCATAGGCATGGCGTACATTTCGGTTCCCGCCATTGCGACGATTTGGCTTCGAAATGGTCCCGAAGACGGCCAGACCTACTTCATTGCGTTGCTCTTACTGGTATGGGCAACCGATACGGGAGCCTATTTGATGGGTACGGCGTTCGGCGGTCGCAAATTGATTCCCTCGCTGTCGCCTTCGAAGACTTGGGCGGGTCTCGCAGGAGGATGTGCAATTGCGGGGGTCATTGGCATGTTCATCGCCATGATGACCGAAATCGCTCCAATTGTTCACCTTACGGTATTGGGTCTTGTCGGGGGCCTTACGACCCAGATGGGAGATATAATGGAGTCCGGTCTCAAGAGAATGGTGAATCGCAAGGACACAAGTGGACTGATCCCTGGCCATGGCGGGGTCATGGATCGACTGGACGGTTTTGTTTTTACGGTGGTCGTGGCTGCCGTCATTGTGTGGATGTTCAAAGTGTGACATCGTAAGAGTCGATTTGGGGGCCAAGAGAGGGACGGGGACCGGGTAACCGATGCTCATTGCTGACCACGAGACTACTTCTGACAAATCACCCGTTCTAAGCGCTGCCGACAGATCCATCAGCATCTTTGGTTCCACGGGGTCGATTGGTACGAGCACCCTTGACCTAATTGAACGGGCTCGGTCTGGAAACGGTCGAGATCACGATGTCTATCCGATCGAAGTGCTTACCGCTCAATCCCGAGTAAAAGAACTCGTTGAGCAGGCGCGAAAGTATCGCCCATCCGTTGCGGTTATCGCCGATGAATCCCTTTATGCCGAATTGAAGGATGGCCTTGCCGGAACGGATGTCGAAGCGGCGTGCGGGCGCCAGGCCCTCAAAGAGGCGGCGTGCCGTCCGTCCCAGTGGACGATGGCGGGCATCGTAGGCGCCGCGGGATTAGAGCCGACACTCAACGCGGTTCGCCGCGGCGGTGTCGTTGGTCTTGCGAACAAGGAGTGCCTTGTGTGCGCGGGCGATCTGTTTATGGCGGCGGTTGAGGCCCATGACGCGACATTGCTGCCCGTGGACTCCGAACACAATGCCATCTACCAGGTCTTTGACCAGGTGAACCCAAAGTCCGTTGAAAGCTTGATTTTGACTGCATCAGGTGGGCCCTTCCGAACCTGGAGCACCGATGAGATGCAACCTGTGACGCCTGAACAAGCGGTTGCTCACCCCAATTGGTCAATGGGTGCAAAGATTTCGGTAGATTCGGCGACCATGATGAACAAGGGCCTGGAGCTCATCGAGGCCGCACATCTTTTTCCCGTATCGGAAGATCAAATTGAAATCATCGTCCATCCACAATCTGTCGTTCACTCGATGGTCCGCTATCGTGATGGCTCTGTGCTGGCACAAATGGGTACGCCGGACATGCGTATTCCCATCGCCTATGCTTTGGCTTGGCCCGATCGCATCGAGACTCCGGCGGACCGGTTGGACTTTGAAAATCTCGACCAACTCACCTTTGAAACTCCTGACACGATCCGCTTTCCCGCACTCAGACTAGCGCGAGAGTGTCTCCAGGCCGGAGGAGGGGCCGCGACGGTGATGAACGCGGCCAACGAAGTCGCCGTGGGACATTTTTTGAACAAAAATATTGGCTTTCTAGACATTGTGCGCATCGTTGAACGCACGGTTGAAGTCATGCAAACGGAATGGGAAGAAACACCTCTGTCTGAAATCGAAAACATTATCGACTTAGATTTAAAGGCGCGCGGCGAAGCCAACGGGATCTCGTCGCAATTCAAACAAAAATAATGATAAGCGCGTGCGGCGAACCCAGCGCCGCTCCTTTTACATCAACACCTTTGGGTTAGTGAGGGCTGCGAATGGACCTTTTCGGCACACTGTCTGGAATTGCACATGTTCTTATTTTTTACGGGATTCCGTTCCTGTTTGTGCTCACAATCGTTGTATTTTTTCACGAGCTCGGACACTTTTCCGTGGCTCGCTTCTTCGGCACACGGATAGATACTTTTTCTATTGGATTTGGCAAAGAAATCTTCGGTTGGAACGATAAGCATGGAACAAGATGGCGCGTGGCTTGGATTCCCTTAGGGGGGTATGTCAAGTTCTTCGGCGACGAAAATGCCGCAAGTGTTCCGGACAAAGACCAGCTTGAGCAGCAATCGTCGAAACTTACCGCCGAGGAACGCGCGGCGTGCTTTCATTTCAAACCTTTACATCAACGCGCTGCCATCGTCGCGGCAGGCCCATTTGCGAACTTTCTCCTTGCCATCGTAATCTTCGCGCTCGTTTTTGTGTTTGTTGGCGAGCGGCAGTTGGCGCCCGTGGCCGATCAGGTTGACCCGGACGGCGCCGCGGCGGCGGCCGGTATTTTACCCGGTGACGTGATCACGCAAATTAACAGCCGAAAGATATCGAGCTTTTCCGATTTGCAGGCCATCGTCAGTTTGTCTGCAGACACGCCTCTAAAATTCATCATCAATCGCCAAGGGGAAGTCCTTGAGCTCATGGTAACTCCGCGCCGCGAGATCAGAGAAGATCGCTTTGGTACCAAGCACAAAGTTGGTCTGGTCGGAATTCAGCGCAGTGCAGATCCCGAATCAGTGCAAATTAGGCGCTATGATCCGATCACAGCCATCGGCAAAGGCGTCCAAGAAACGTGGATGGTTATCGATCGCACATTTGTCTTTCTGGGTCGTCTCATAGTTGGAAAAGAAGACGCCACACAGATAGGAGGACCAATAAAAATCGCCCAAGTTTCGGGCCAAGTTGCAACGCTTGGAATTATACCCCTCATCACACTGACGGCAGTTTTGTCAGTGAGTATAGGATTGATTAACCTTTTTCCCGTTCCGATCCTTGATGGAGGCCATTTGTTGTTTTATGGGATTGAGGCCGTAAATGGCCAGCCTTTGAATGAACGAGCGCAAGAATTCGGATTTCGGGTGGGGTTAGCACTAATACTCGGTCTAATGACCTTTGTGATGTGGAACGACATCACGGGCATGACAATTTTGTAACGACATACTGCGATTGCGGTATTCATCTAGGGGGTTGCTGAGAGATCCATGAGAAACTCGATCGTCCGGACGGGGTTTACCTTTGCGTTCTCTTTAATTTTGGTGGCGGCGACGACGTTCGTTACCAGTTCCGGGGCGCTGGCTCAAACGGGATCTTCGAACAGCTGCCGCGGGACCATTCAGCGGGTTCTCGTAGCTGGGAACCAGCGGATCGAGGCAAGTACTATTCTTTCGTACACGGTTCTGGGGCCTGGAGATCCGTTCAACGAAGAGGTTATGGATCTGTCTTTGAAGACGCTCTTTGCGACGGGTCTCTTTGAGGATGTATCGTTGGGGTGCTCAGGGCGTGACCTGGTCATATCCGTTAAGGAAAACCCGATCATCAACCGTGTGGCCTTTGAAAACAACAGATCTCTCGATGACGGCGAACTTGCGGAAGAAACGGAACTAAAGCCGCGTTTGATCTTTACACGAGCAAAAGTTCAAGAAGACGTTTCAAAGATTATCGAACGTTATCGGCGCTCTGGACGATTTGCTGCGAACGTCAGCCCAAAAATTGTACGCCTTGAGCAAAATCGCGTTGATGTGATCTACGAGATCAGCGAAGGGCCTGTAACAGGTGTCAGCAAAATCAACTTTGTCGGCAACGAACGGTTCGGTGACAACAAACTGCTCGATGTGATCGCAACGCAAGAATCAAAGTGGTGGAACTTCTTTGAATCGAACGACAATTACGATCCTGACAGATTGGCCTTTGACCGAGAACAGCTGAGACAATTCTACCTCTCCGAAGGATATGCGGATTTTCGCGTTGTGTCGGCCGTCGCCGAGCTAACCAGGGACCGCAAAGACTTCTTCATCACCTTCACGGTGGAGGAAGGGGATCGCTATAACTTTGGCACGGTTGAAGTTGACAGTTCCATTGACGCGTTGCAGCCAGAAGTCCTTCGCAGAGCCGTGCCGATTAAAGAGGGATCGACATACGACGCTTCTGTAGTCGAAAATGGTGTCGAGGCTCTGACTTTTATCGCGGGTGCTCAGGGCTACGCCTTCGTAGATGTCGCGCCTCGGCTGCGCAGAGATCCCGAAGCGCGCATCATCAATATCGTCTATCGGATCAAAGAAGGCCCGCGCGTTTACATCGAGCGCATCAACATCAATGGCAACACGCGCACGCTCGACAAAGTGGTGCGCCGCGAGTTCCGGCTCGTTGAAGGCGATGCATACAACAAAGTGCTAATCAACCGATCCAGAGCCCGTATCCGGGGCCTCGGCTTTTTCAGCGAAGTTGAAATCGAAGAAGAACCCGGTACGTCTGCGGACAAGACGGTTTTGAATGTGAATGTGGAGGAACAATCCACCGGTGAACTTGCTCTCGGTGCGGGTTTTTCCTCCACCGACAACTTTCTGGCAGATTTTAGCATAACGGAACGTAATCTCTTAGGACGAGGTCAGTTCTTACGTCTGCGGTTATCCATTAGCGGTCGCCGTCAGCAAGTGGACATCCGGTTCACGGAACCTTATTTCTTGGGGCGCAAATTGGCGGCAGGCTTCGATGTCTTTAAGCTTCTCACGGATTTCTCGGACGAATCGGGTTTTGAGACGGATAGCCAGGGCATTGGCCTGCGAACAGCTTCGCCCCTCACGGACTTTACCAATCTCTCGTTGCGCTACACGTTTCGGACCGATGACATTGAAGTCTCGGACTTCGACTGTCAGTTCGGATTTGTCTCGCGCGCAATTTGCGACCAAGTGGGTCAACGAAGCACGTCGGTCGCAGGATACACCTGGTCCATCAATCACCTGAATGATCCCATTGAGCCCTCGCGTGGATGGCGCGGTTCTGTAACTCAGGACTTTGCCGGTATCGGCGGAAGCGTGAACTATGTGCGAACTGAGGTTCAAGCCGGTATCTATCGCGGTGTTTTCGACGATAACCTGATCGGCAGCCTGACAGGCTCAGCGGGACACATACTCGGTTGGGGCAATGACAGTGTTCGCCTGACGGACCGCTTCTTCAAGGGTGGAAACACGTTCCGAGGCTTTGACGTCTCGGGCATAGGCCCCAGAGACCTAACGACAGATGATGCCTTGGGTGGCAGGACATTTGCAATTGGCTCGGCAGAGCTGAAGTTTCCGCTCGGGCTGCCTGAAGAATTTGGCATCAAGGGCGGGTTATTTGGCGAGGTCGGAACTCTGGGCACTTTGGATGATGTCGACCTGGTAGCCGGCGTTGTTGATGACATGAGTATCCGGGCTTCAGGAGGCGTCAGCGTATTTTGGAAGTCTCCTTTTGGCCCAGTTCGCGTGGATCTTGGCGTACCGTTTTTGAAAGAGGATTACGACAAGACCCAGAATTTCCGCTTCAGCGCTGGAACGCGGTTCTAAATTGAAAGAGTATCGCATGTACAACGACAAGAATAAGGTTGCACGTTTTGTATCCGCAGCGTCAAAGAGATTGGCGGTCACGTGTTTAAGTGTGTGTTTGGTCGCTTCGGTGGGAGCAGCATCTTTGGTCGCTATGCCGACCAAGGTTCAAGCTCAAATAACGATCCCAATCATCTTAGTGATTGATCGCAACAAAATCTTGAGTGAGTCCCTGGCGGGGAAGAGCGTAACCGAACAAGCTCAGAAGCTACAGGAAACGATCGGCAAAGAACTCGAAGACGAATTCACCAAGATCAAGACCGAACAAGAGCAGCTTAACGCGCAAGCAGCGCTGCTATCGGCAGAGGTGTTGAAGACGCGTACGGACAAACTGAGCGAAAAGATTCGCGTCTACGAGCGCAACCAGCAATTCAAGAACACGGAATTTCGCGCGTCCGTGAGCTATGCGACTGGAAAAATCTCAGAGTCGTTGACGCCCATTCTGGAGCAGGTTTTGCGGGAACGGTCGGCCACACTCTTGCTGGACAAGTCGGTCACCATCTTTGCTTCGTCCGATGTCGAAGTAACAGCAGACGTCATGAAGCGGCTCGATGAGAAACTCAAGACCGTGCAATTGGTCCGGATAAAGGTGGATGAAGAGGGCAATCCGATCTTCCCCGAAGCGAAAGAATCCGCCTCTGCCGATGACGGCAAAAAGAAAAAGAACTAAGGTCTGCGCAAGCCGTGCTAGTGTCTCACGGAATTCCTTCTTTGCAGTTCCTGTGAGTTTTCATGGCAGATCCACGTTTTTTCTCTGCTCCGGCGAGTTTGACACTAGCGCAAATCGTTGAGCTGACGGGCGCTACTCTGGTCGATCAGGGCCAAGCTTCGATCGAGATCGTAGGGATTGGTTCCTTAGATCGCGCATCTGGAAACGAAATCAGCTTCTGGTCGGATGCAAAGCACAAAGAAAGTTTTGCCGGGACCAAAGCGGGGGCGTGCTTCGTCCGACCTGATGCCGATGTCTCAGGGACCACAACCATTGTCCTTACAGCAGACGACCCTCAGCTTGCCTATGCGCGCGTCGCGCAAGCCTTCTACCCTGACGAGGCGCCTGAAGGAATCAGCCCAAAATCTTACGTCTCCGAGGGCGCCGAATTGGGAAGAGACTGCTCCGTATCGGAATTTGCGGTCATAAGGGAGGGAGCCCAAATTGGCGACGAAGCGCGTATTGGGGCGAACGCGGTGATCGGCAAGGGCGTGACAGTCGGACGTCGCTCAACCATTGGCGATAATGTGACTTTGAGTCACTGTTTGATCGGGGATGACGTTCGGATCCACAACGGCGCCAGAATTGGTCAGGATGGGTTCGGCTACGCTCCGTCACTTGAAGGACACATAAAGATCCCTCAGATTGGCAGAGTCATCATCCAGAACAAGGTGGAAATTGGCGCTGGAACTTGTATCGATCGCGGTGCTCTTGACGATACGGTCATCGGCGAGGGAACGAAAATCGACAATTTGGTGCAGATCGGTCATAACTGCCGCATTGGGCGCCATTGCATCATCGTAGCGCATTGTGGTTTGTCGGGCAGTGTCGAGCTGGACGACTTTGCGGTTTTGGGTGGTGCCGTAGGTGTTGCCGATCACGTAAAAATAGGTAAAGGATCTCAGGTCGCCGCAAGAAGCGGCGTTCACCGCGATGTACCCGATGGCGAAATTCACGGTGGCTATCCCGCTCAGCCCATTGCCGACTGGCGCAGAGAGTTTGGGTTATTGAGAAGGATGGTCCGCCAATCCAGAAAGCCGGATAAGTCGTAACCGGTTACATCACACGTTGGGACCCATTCAATTCGATTGATTGCTCATGCAAGACGAAAACGCTACTGCTGATAACGATCTGGGGCACGCTGATATTCAGCGTTTGCTGGAATTGCTGCCCCATCGCTATCCTTTCTTGATGATTGACAAGATCCGCGACATGAAGGGGGATAAGTCGGCAGTTGGGATCAAGAACGTCACGTTCAATGAACCCTTTTTTCAAGGCCACTTTCAGGGTCGGCCAGTCATGCCCGGGGTCTTGATTATTGAAGCAATGGCGCAGACAGCCATAGCGCTCGTCGCCAGCTCGGGAGAAATCGACACCAACGATAAGCTCGCGTTCTTTATGTCGATCGACAATGCCCGATTTCGGCGTCCGGTCGTACCAGGCGATACGCTGGAGATTCCCATAGAGATTGTAAAGGTCCGCAAACCCGTTTGGAAGTTCCACGGCGAGGCTTACGTCAACGGAGAACTCGCCGCGCAAGCCGATTACGCTGCGATGGCCGTCGATCCCGACACTCAAAACAAGGGCCGTTGACGTGGCGGAAGTTCATCCAACCGCAATCGTGGAAGACGGCGCTGAACTCCACGAAAGCGTGAAAATTGGCCCGTACTGTATCGTCGGCGCGAATGTGAAATTGGCTCAAGATGTGGAGCTGATGTCTCACGTGGTCCTGATGGGGTATACCCAGATCGGCGAGAACACCAAAATCTATCCCTTCGCCTCTTTGGGACTGGGCCCACAACATTCAGCATACAAAGGCGAAGAGGTCCGGCTCATCATCGGCAAGAACAATGTGATCCGCGAGCATGTCACAATGCATCCCGGGACCACGGTCGACAAATTGGAGACCCGTGTTGGCGATGACGGACTGTTCATGGTCGGCAGTCACATCGCCCATGATTGCATCGTCGGAGACAATGTCATATTCGCCAACAACGCGACGTTAGGAGGGCATGTCTCCGTTGGAGACTACGTGATGATTGGCGGCTTGGCGGCGATCCATCAGCACTGCCGGGTCGGTCAGCATGCTTTTGTCGGGGGCATGGCTGCGGTCCCAAACGATGTCATTCCCTTCGGGTCGGTACAAGGAAACCATGCCCATTTGGCCGGCCTCAACCTTGTCGGACTAAGACGCCGGGGCTTTTCACGAGAGACCATTCACACACTCCGCAATGCCTACCGATTGCTTTTCGCTTGGGAAGGCAGATTCCAAGAACGGATCGACGATGTTGAAGAAGAGTACGGTGATTGCGGGGAAGTGGCGGAAATCATTGATTTCATCCGAACAGGAACCAATCGTCCGATCTGTATGCCGAAATTTGATCCTGATTGACCGAATATCGTGATCCCATGACATCGAAACTGGCAATAATAGCGGGAGGCGGACGCTTGCCGCTCTTACTTGCGGAGGCGTGCGTTGCCTCGGGGCGGTCCTATGTCTTGGTTGGCCTGAAGGGATTTGCAAATGACAGCGATTTGGGACCTCATCCCCATGTGTGGACGTCCTTGGGGCGGGTAGGTGAGCTCTACAATCACCTTAAAGACCATAAGTGTACCGATGTCGTGATGGCAGGGCGGGTGGTACGTCCGGACTTCAAGAAACTGAACCTGGATGCAAAGGGCGTCAAGTTGCTTCCAAAAGTGCTAAAGAGCGCGTTGCAAGGAGATGACAGCCTGTTCAGGGTTTTGGTAGAATCGATAGAAGCAGACGGGTTCAATGTGATCGGTGCCGATGAGATATTGAGGTCTCTGCTTGCTCCCAAAGGGCCGCTGACCAGTTTGAGCCCATCCGATGAAGACACACGGGACATCGACCGGGCACGTGAGGTGATAGCGGCAATGGGGGCTCTGGACATCGGCCAGGCCTGTGTTGTGTGTCGAAGCCTAGTTTTGGCGGTTGAGGCGGCCGAGGGAACCGACAAGATGCTGGACCGGTGTATCGGGCTGCCGGCGGAACTCAGAGGTTCACCGGGCGACAGAAAGGGTGTGCTTGTAAAGATACCCAAACCTGGACAGGAACGCAGAGTTGATCTTCCCACAATTGGTCCCGATACAGTTCGCAAAGCGTCTCGAGCAGGGCTTGCCGGAATCGCCATTGCGGAGGGCGGGTCACTTATTCTCGACAAAGAGAAAGTCGTGGAGTTCGCAAACAGTGAACGAATGTTCGTCTTTGGTATTTGAAATCAAATCCGCATGACCGACGCCGCTATGGACCCCTTGCACATCATGCTGGTCGCCGCTGAGCCGTCCGGGGATCGCCTCGGAGGACAATTGATGGCGGCGCTCAAAAGCACCGCCAAAAGGCCTCTCAAGTTCTCGGGCGTTGGCGGACCTCGAATGACGGACAAAGGTATCGACTCGCTCTTTTCCATCGATGATATGGCGGTGATGGGGTTGGCGCAGGTTGCCCCCATGGTGTTCAAAGCGCTGGCGCGTGTGGACAAAACAGTTGCCTTTGCTATGGAACACCAGCCACACGCGGTTGTGCTGATCGACAGTTCGGGCTTTACGGACCGAATCGGTGCTCGCCTCAAAAAAAAAGGCTATTCGGGCGCAATCATCAAATATGTCGCGCCTCAAGTGTGGGCGTCGCGTCCCTATCGAACCCGGCAAATCGCGAAGTTCTTAGATCACGTACTGACGCTGTATCCCTTTGAGCCCGGGCATTTCACGAAGGAAGGACTTGCCGCGTCATTCGTTGGGCACCCGCTTACAGAAGAGCGAATAGAGCAAATAGAAGACAGTGAGTTCATTCGCACACATGGCATTGATCCGCAGGCGACAACGCTGTGTGTCCTTCCCGGTAGCCGGAGCAACGAAACACATTTCTTGCTTCCGGTGTTCCGCGAAACGATTGAACTTTTGGCTACAAGCTTTCCAGATCTGCAGCTTGTCTTACCTCTCTCACCAAATGTGGCTGACCGGGTTCGGGCCGAAGTGAGAACGTGGCCCTTGCCGGCAATATGTGTTGAAGGAGAGGCAGACAAGCACGCCGCCTTCCGTATAAGCCGTGTGGCCTTGGCGGCTTCGGGCACGGTCACTTTGGAGCTCGCAAGGGCCGGACTTCCGATGGTCGTCGCTTATAAAGTCGGATGGCTGACATCCACAATATTTCGTCCATTTGTCATATCGAAGCACATCTGTATCGTGAACATTTTAGCCGGAGCGAGAATCGTACCGGAATTCATCCAAGAAGAGTGCCATCCGCAGCTCATTTCGAACGCCCTTCGTCTGCTGCTGCAAAACGAGATGGCCCGTTCGGTACAAATACAGAATATCACGCAGGCGTTCGCCACCTTGAAAGACACAGAAGGACAACCGGGCCTGCGAGCGGCCGAAGCCGTTCTCTCGACAATCGAACAAAAGCAAAAAGAAGTGGGGACGTTGCTATTGGCGCCCGCTTGATCACATCCGCTTGTTGATCGGAACATAGTCCCGCTGCATTTGCCCGGTGTAAACCTGACGGGGACGTCCAATTTTCTGCATGGGATCCGCAATCATTTCTTCCCACTGAGCGATCCACCCCACGGTGCGGGCTAGGGCGAAGAGAACCGTGAACATGGTGGTAGGAAAGCCAAGCGCCTTGAGTGTAATGCCCGAATAGAAGTCGATATTGGGATAGAGCTTCTTTTCAATAAAGTACTCATCGCTGAGAGCTATTCTTTCCAACTCCATAGCGACTTGCAGAAGCGGATCATCATCGATCCCAAGCTCGTCAAGGACTTCATGACAGGTCTTTTGCATAACCCGTGCCCGCGGGTCGTAGTTCTTATACACACGGTGACCAAACCCCATCAGCCGGAAGGGATCGTCCTTATCTTTGGCGCGGCGAACATATTCCGGGATGTTTTCGACCGATCCAATCTCAGCCAACATGTTGAGCGCGGCCTCGTTTGCACCGCCATGCGCCGGTCCCCACAGACACGCAATTCCGGCCGCAATGCAAGCAAAGGGATTTGCGCCCGAGGATCCCGCCAATCGCACGGTCGATGTGGAGGCGTTTTGCTCATGATCGGCATGCAGAATAAAGATTCGATCCATCGCACGAGACAGGATCGGATTGATCGTGTACTCTTCGGCCGGCACAGCAAAACACATCCGCAAGAAGTTCTCAGCATAGTCAAGCTTGTTCAAAGGATAGATAAACGGCTGCCCCACTGAGTATTTGTAAGCCATGGCCGCAATGGTCGGCATTTTTGCGATCATGCGGTGACTGGCGATGGTTCGTTGCTGACGATCATTAATGTCGGTGGAGTCGTGATAAAAGGCCGAAAGGGCACCCACAACGCCCACCATGATCGCCATCGGATGAGCGTCTCGCCGGAAACCGCGATAGAATTGACTGATTTGTTCGTGCACCATCGTGTGATTGGTGATTGCACGGCGAAACTGCGCCATCTGATCTGCGTTCGGTAATTCTCCGTGGAGGATCAAATAGCTGGTCTCCAAAAAATTGCCTTCTTCAGCGAGTTGGTCGATTGGATATCCTCGATAAAGCAAAACGCCTTCATCCCCATCGATATAGGTGATGGCGGATTCGCAACTGGCCGTGGACGTAAATCCCGGATCAAAAGTAAAGAGGCCGGACTCGCCGTAAAGTTTGCGCACATCAATAGCTGATGGTCCAATCGCCCCGTCATAAACCGGAAGATTTAGTTCTTTATCGTTCAGTTTCAGCGACGCGGTCGTCTGCGACGGCTTTACCTGATTTACCATTTAGCTTTGCTCCTCAAATTTTTCTTAGGCGCCCTGAAGCGGCGCCCCATCCCTCTAAACTTGATCCGTAATTCGGCCCACGGCCTCTTCTTGCCCCAGAGCCACTAAAACATCGAAAATCCCGGGTGAATTCGCCCCTCCAGTGAGCGCCGCACGGAGAGGCTGAGCGATTTTTCCGAGCTTCATATCACGGCTGTCGCAGAACTGTCGAATAACCTTTTCAAGCTCGTTCGCGCCCCAATCCTCAACGCCGCGCAAGTCGTCTAAAAGTGCACGAAGTGCAGCTTTTGCCTCATCGTCTAGCAGCTTCTTTGCCTTTGAAGTGAGTTGCAAGGGGCGCGAATTAGCAAGAAACAAAGAGTTCTCAGCCAGCTCCACCAGTGTTTTGGAACGCGGCTTCAGTTCGTCCATCACGCGTCTCAGACGTTGGCGAACGTCATCCGAAATTTTCTGTCCAGTAAGTTCGGCCAGATGCGGCAAGAGCACGTCAATCAAGTCTTCGTTTCCACAGAGCTGAAGATAGTGCCCATTGACGAAGTCCAACTTGTCGAAGTCCAGACGAGCCGGCGCTTTGTTTATGCCTTCCAGCGCGAACCACTCAATGGCCTTTTCGGTGGGGATCAATTCATCATCACCATGGGACCAGCCCAGCCTTAAAAGGTAGTTCTTCATCCCGTCCGGCAAATATCCTTTGTCCCTGTAAGCCGAGATCGCTGGCGAGCCATGCCTTTTGGAGAGCTTCGCGCCGTCTGGCCCGTGAATAAGGGGTAGGTGAGCGTGGATGGGCACCTGCCAGCCCAGCGCCTCATAGAGATGCGTTTGACGGGCCGCGTTTACCAGATGATCATCCCCGCGAATAATGTGCGTTACGTTCATGTCGTGATCGTCCACCACCACCGAAAGCATATAAGTCGGTGTTCCATCGCTGCGAAGCAGTACGAAGTCATCCAGAGTTTGGTTCGAAAGGACGACCTCTCCCTGAACGACATCAGCAACGAGTGTTTCCCCCTTAAGAGGGGTCTTTAGCCGGATAACGGGATCGACCCCGCTGGGGGCCTCCGCGGGATCCCGGTCCCGCCACCGCCCGTCGTAACCTTGGTGCCTGCCCTCTGCCTTGGCCGTTTCTCGCATTTGCTGGAGCTCTTCCGGTGCGGCGTAGCAGCGATAGGCATGGCCCGACGCAAGCAGAGACTCCGCGACTTCAACGTGACGCGCCGCCCTTTCAGATTGGAAGACGATGTCGCCGTCCCAATCGAGTTCTAGCCAACGCAATCCTTCTAGAATCGCATCAATGGCTTCGCTTGTGGATCGCTCCCGGTCCGTATCCTCGATGCGCAGCTTAAAGTGCCCCTTTTGGTTGCGGGCAAACAGCCAATTAAACAGAGCTGTCCTCGCGCCCCCGATGTGCAACATGCCCGTGGGGGAGGGGGCGAATCTGGTCACGATTTGTGGGGTCTCAGTCATCGGGCAGACATGTACCAACCGATGTCACAGATGGCCAGATGTAACCGCGCCAATTGATTTTTTTCCAAGCATTGATTTTGATTAAACGCATGGTTGCGCAAGACGCGAGCTTGCTCGTGTATCAGGGAGTAATGAACTTCGGAAAACGTGCTTTTTGCCGTGTGCGGGCGCTCGTTCTTGACGTCTGGGATTGCATCCACTCACCAGCCGCCTTGACGAGAACGCTGTTTCTTGAGCAAGCCCGATGGGTCCTATGGGTGCCGGTCGCTTTTGCTGCGGGTGTCGTTTTCTACTTTGCCGCTCCAACTGAGCCATCCTTGCGGGTCTCGGGGTTGCCATTGGTAGCGTCGGCCAGTCTGAGCATTTTGTGTTTGGCGCGGCTTAGATCCAAGAATTCGCCTCAAACGGTTCTTTGGCTATGCGGGGCTTTGCTTACAGTTTGTTGTTCGGCCGGATTCTTAACCACCAAAATTCGGACCGAAATTGTCCGGGCTCCTGTTATCGAACGCAAGATGGGTCCCCTTGATGTGGTCGGAACAATCGAAGAAGTCTGGCCACAGTCCAACGAAAACTCAAAGATGAGTTGGCGCCTAACGCTGCGTCCCAGCCAAATTGGCCGATTGGAAAAAGAGAAACTACCGCGACGCGTACGCCTCACGGTCCGCTCAGATGCACAAGAACTGCGGCCTGGAGACATGGTCAGGATGCGAGCTATTCTCATGCCGCTTCCCGGACCGGCAATTCCGAACGGATTTGACTATGCCCGAACGGCCTGGTTCGACCGGATCGGGGGGTTGGGGTTCGCACTGGGCAAACCCCACGTGATACCGTCCCAGTCTCCCCAAGCGGGACTTCACAATCAATTTGTCACCTCTATCGCCAATCTTCGATACAATATCAGTGAGCAAATACAAAGCACGATCGCGGGTCCTGCAGGTGCGGTGGCCTCCGCCTTGGTCGTCGGTGTACGGCATTCCATTCCGCCTGATACCGCAGAAGCGTTTCGCGCCACGGGCATGGCGCACCTTTTGGCAATTTCCGGCCTCCACATGGCCATGGTCGCCGGCTTGGCTTACTTCGTCTTTCGTTTGGGCCTGACACTAATCCCCGCATTCGCTCTGCGCCTTCCCGTCAGGAAGTGGGCCGCGATTCTGGGCTTGCTTACAGCAACTGCCTATTTGCTGCTTTCCGGAGCATCGGTCTCAACCCAACGCGCCTATATCATGATTAGTCTCGTATTCCTCGCGGTGTTGAATGACCGCCAGGCAATCTCCATGCGGACAGTCGCGGCTGCGGCATTCGTGGTTTTATTGGTGTCACCCGAAAGCGCCATTGAGGTCGGATTTCAGATGTCATTCGCCGCCGTTGTTGCGTTGATCGCGGTTTACGAAACTTGGCAATACCGTGCCGCCCGGGTTGGGACGCAAGAATACGGCCTTATCGCGAACATTGGTCGTAAGATCTTTCTCTACTTTGGGGGCGTAGCTGTTACGTCGATTATCGCCGGTCTCGCCACCGGATTCTTTGCCACGTACCATTTCAATCGCATCGCCACGTTCGGCGTCGCGTCAAATCTGATCGTCATGCCGCTGGTGTCGGTCTTCATTATGCCTGCTATCTTTTGGGCTCTAATTTTACTTCCCTTCGGGTTGGAACAATTCGCCCTCAAACCGATGGAACTCGGCATAAATTCCGTAATTGGTTTGATCAGCGAAATACAATCTTGGCCTGGCGCTGAACAATATGTGCCTCAATGGCCTAAAGCTTCACTGAGCGCAATTGTCATCGGCGGTCTATGGCTCGCTTTGTGGCGCCAACCTTGGCGTTTGCTTGGACTGGCTCCGTTGATATTGGGATATGCGATCCTCCCCTTTGCAACGCCCCCTGATATTTTTATTGAGCGTGACGGTAAAAACATCGGCATGCTTACAAAAAGAGGGGATCTCGTAATCCTGTTCGAGAATCGCTCTCGTTTTGCCCAAGAGTCTTGGAAACGCTCGAGCGGTATCCATCCCGACGCGTCCGTTCGACCAAACCAAGACGAGGCATTCTCATGCGATGTGCTCGCGTGTGTTGCCAGGCTCCCGAACGGCCAGTTGGTATCCTACGTCTTGGACAGGCGGGCGTTCGAAGAAGAATGTGTTCGCTCAGATGTCGTTGTAAGTGAATTCTACTTGCCGCGAAGACTGAGGTCCCGGTGCGAACGCCACACCTACATTATCGACCGCCGGACTTTGCAGGAACGGGGTGCACATACGATCACTATTGAAGCCGAAACTCTCGATATAAAGTCGGCCCTTGACCATCGAGGTCGAAGACCCTGGAGCGAGTTTTGACCACTCCCCTGAAAAGGCGGACCAGCGGCTAGTACCTTCGAATGAGGCCGACGAGGCGCCCCTGGATTTTGACCCGGTCGGCCCCGAAGATCATGGTTTCGTAGGCTGGGTTGGCTGCTTCTAGAGCCACGGAAGATTCGCCCTTTTTGCGAAGTCTCTTGAGGGTTGCTTCTTCGTCGTCAACCAACGCAACCACGATATCTCCGTTGGCGGCGCTGTCGCCGCGATTGATCAAAGCCAAATCGCCATCCAAAATCCCGGCATCTTTCATGGAATCCCCGCGCACTTCGAGTACGTAGTGATCACCGCTCGCCAGAAGTTCGTTCGGCACACGGATCGTATCGAGTTCATTTTGAAGCGCCTCAATGGGCGTGCCGGCCGCAATGCGCCCAACGATCTTAAGCTCCGTCGCTGCCTCAGAACCCGCACCTTCGCCTCCAACCGATTGCCGGTGGCCCAGATCTCCCTCAATGACACTGGGACGAAAACCTTTCTCTCGGGGACGAACGGCACGCAGATCATTAGCTACATCATCGGGCAGACGGACAACTTCAATCGCCCGTGCCCGGTGAGCCAGCCTGCGAATAAAGCCCCGTTCAACCAGGGCCGAAATCAAACGATGAATGCCGGACTTGGATTTGAGGTCCAAAGCATCTTTCATTTCGTCAAAGGAAGGGGCGATCCCGGTTTCCTGGATTCGCTCATGAAGAAAGAGCAGGAGCTCCTTTTGCTTTTTGGTCAGCATATTCCGGATGATCTCCTCTGTTACATCTCAGGGCTAAAAGAACAAAACAACAACATATAGTTACTTGTTCTACTTTAGTTCTTATATGTGGTCAAGCAGGGGTTAAACGCCGCAGGAATCCAATTGAGCAATTTCGGGGGAGCTCGCCGGTTTGGCGAATCTTAGAAACAAAGCAAAACCATAAAGGGAGTAGATCGGTTGCCGTAACCCCCGTTTTAGGCGTTGAGACGAAGGATAGGGACCAGATCGCCGGCTTCCGACGGCGGTGCATGCGGGGGCCGCACGATTAAACAATCACTATTCGCAAAGATACTCACCACGGAGCTGTCTTGCAGGTCGAATGGCGCAACTTCAAGCCGAGGCGAATGAACAAGCCGGGCACGCATATAGTCCTGCCGCTTTCCATTCTCAGGGACCGCGCTGGCGAGCGGGAGCATATCTTGGCGTTTGGCGGGATGATGATCTTCATCCCCATTCATCTTCCGCAGGGCCGGCTGTAAGAAGAGCAGTGCACAAACAAAAGCCGAAACAGGATTACCCGGAAGTCCCAGAACCGGTTTCTGATGAAACTCACCGAACATAAGGGGTTTGCCCGGCCGCATGGCGATCTTCCAAAAGTCGAGTTTCATACCAAGCTCGTTGAGCGTGGACTGCACCAAATCGTAGGCGCCCACGGAGGCGCCCCCGAGAGTCACCAATACATCGATATCGGTCGCATTGCTCAGAACTTCAGAGAGGCTCTCACGCGTATCTTTGGCAATCCCTAGATCCATCGGGACACCGCCCCATTGTGAGATGTAGGCGGAAAGACCGTACACGGTCGACGAGATAATGCCCGCTTCTCCCGGTGTCTCGCCCGGCCGGACAAGTTCGTCGCCCGTCGCCAAGACCCCCACTTTTGGCTGACGATTGACCTGCAGCCACGGTTGGTTCAAGGACGCAGCAAGGGAAAGGTCACGCGCGGTGAGACGGCGTCCCGCCCGAAGGCAAACCTGACCTTTCTCGAAGTCAACGCCTTCGGCGCGCACATTTGCGCCGGGCTTTGGGAGTTCGTTCAACGTGATTGTGCCGTCATCGTGAGCTGTGACGTTTTCTTGGATGATAACCGTATCTGCACCACCGGGCATCGGGGCACCGGTGAAGATACGAACTGCGGTGTCGGCTTCTATGCTCCGTAGGGGAACGCTTCCGGCAGCCGACTCGCCGGAAACTTTGAGCACGCTCTTCTCTCCGCGCAGCGTGTGCGAGGCAACCGCATATCCGTCCATGGCTGAAACGGCGGTCGGTGGCTGGGAGCGCGGAGCGGCAATGTCAGCCGCGAGAACCCGGCCCGCGCCATTCGAAAGCGGAATCGTTTCTCGGCCAAGCGGCTTAACCGGCGCCAAGATGCGCTCGAGAGCGTCCTCAACGCTGATCATGAGCTTTTCTCGCTGGCGACGTAGGTGCCGGACTTGCCGCCTTCTTTCAAAGCCAGTCGTGCATTCGTAATGGTCATACCCCGATCAACGGCCTTTGCCATATCATAAACCGTCAGGGCACTCACGGTGGCAGCGGTGAGCGCCTCCATTTCAACACCGGTCTTGCCGTTGACTTTGGCTTCGGCGGTGATTTTGACGCAGCTGCGTGCCTTATCTAACACCAGATCAACTGAGACGGAGGTGAGCGCTAAAGGGTGGCAAAGCGGGATGAGGTTGGACGCCTGCTTTGCGCCCATAATCCCGGCGAGGCGCGCGACCCCCAAGACGTCTCCCTTTTTGAGGTTGCCCTCTTCGATGAGTTTCAGCGTGCCCGGTTCCATATGGACTTCTGCCTCGGCAATGGCACGCCGTTGGCTATCGTCTTTGTTCCCGACATCGACCATACGAGCCGCGCCTTCGTCATCAAGATGCGTCAGTTTTGCACCCATCTAGTTTGTATCTCCCGTCATCAGAGCTTTTGTCGCCTTTCGGACATCGGTTTGACGCATGAGGCTCTCGCCGATCAAAAAGGAGTTCACACCACATTCCGCAAGCTGATCAAGATCGCTCCGCGTCGAAAGGCCACTTTCGGCAACCAAGTGATGTGTGTTGGGGACCTGGCCGCTGAGTGTCTGTGTAACCTCAAGGCTGGTATGAAAAGTATTGAGGTCGCGGTTGTTGATACCAATCAGTGTCGAAGAAAGCGCCAAGGCGCGCCCCAGTTCTGTTTGATTGTGGACTTCCACCAACACATCAAGGCCCCATTGGCGGGCCGCAGCTTCGAGATCCTTTGCTTGGACATCTGAAACGGCCGCCATGATGATCAGAATACAGTCCGCATTCAAAGATCGGGCTTCAACGACCTGGTAGGGATCGAAAAAGAAGTCTTTCCGAATGACCGGGAGCTGAACGACGGCGCGCGCGTCCGAGAGGTAGTGGTCAGCCCCCTGAAAACTGGGTGCGTCCGTCAACACCGAAAGGCAAGTGGCACCGCCGTCCTCGTAGGCCTTGGCAAGGAGCGGAGGGTCGAAATCTTCTCGGATCAGGCCTTTGGAAGGACTGGCTTTCTTTATCTCACAGATAAGGCCATAGCGGCCGGCCTGTGCCGACTTCTCAAGTGCAGATTTGAACCCGCGCACGGGTGATGCCGCGCGCGCCTCGTCCTCAAGGGCACTGAGAGGCACTGCACGCTTGCGCTCAGCAATTTCGCGCAGTTTGTATTCCTTGATCTGCTCAAGAATGGTCGCTGCCACCGGGCTTCATCCTTCGTTCGAGACAGAAACGAGCTTTTCAAGAGCCAACTTGGCTTTGCCTGACTCAATAGCGCTGGCCGCCAGCTCCGCGCCGCTCTTCAGAGTGGAGGCCTTGTCCGCAATCATCAGCGCCGCCGCCGCATTCAGAAGCACAATATCCCGGTAGGGACCGACTTCTCCTTCAAGAAGGTTCGAGAGCTTTTCGGCATTGTGGGCCGGATCTCCACCTACGAGTTGCTCCAATTGACACGTTGCCAGGCCAGCGTCGGCGGGTGTGATCTCACGGACGCTGATCGATCCGCCACGAAGCTCCGCAACTTTCGTCGGCCCGGTCAGAGCGATCTCATCCAACCCATCTGAGCCATGAACAACCCAAACGGTTTCAGACCCCAAGGACTTAAGAACTTGAGCGAGGGGCTCCACCCACGCCTTGCTAAAGACCCCGACAAGCTGCCGCTTTGCGCCTGCGGGATTAGAGAGAGGACCCATGAGGTTAAAGATCGTTCGCGTACCTAGTTCTTGGCGAACCGGCCCCACATGCTTCATCGCAGAATGGTGAAACGGCGCCATCATGAATCCGATGCCGGCGTCTTTGATGCACTTTGAAATCTGCTCCGGGGACGCCGAGAGCTTTACACCCAGATGTTCAAGAACCTCTGCCGATCCTGATTTGGAAGACAGGGCTTTGTTGCCGTGCTTGGCAACCGGCACACCGCACGCGGCAACCACGAAGGCAACCGCGGTTGAGATGTTGTACGTCCCCTTCGCATCGCCGCCCGTACCGCATGTGTCGATCGCGTCCACAGGTGCCACAACGGGCAGGGCCTTTGCCCGCATAGTGCGCACGCCGCCAACAATCTCGTCAACCGTCTCTCCGCGAACGCGCAAGCCCATTAGGAAGGCTCCAATTTGACCCGGTGTCGCGTCACCGGACATGAGGTGTTCAAAAGCCGTTTCGGACTCATCAGCTGACAAAGTGTCGCCGGAGGCAATGCGATCAAGCGTGTGTTTGATATCCATGGAAACGCCTAGCTCGATCGCCCCTGGGTTAAAGAGAGAAAGTTCTTAAGAAGGGCGTGCCCGTGTTCCGAGGCGATGCTCTCCGGATGAAACTGTACGCCGTGAATGTTCATCTCTTTGTGCTGAACACCCATTATGGTTCCATCCTCCGTCGTCGCTGTTACTTCCAAGCAGTCGGGAAGGGTGCCCGGATCAACAACGAGAGAATGATATCTTGTCGCTTGGAACGGGCTCTCTAACCCCTTAAAGACGCTGCGGCCCGTGTGCGAAATCGTGCTGAGTTTGCCGTGCATCAGCGTGTCTGCCCGCACGATCTTGCCTCCGAACGCCTGACCGATGCTCTGGTGACCCAAGCAAACACCTAAGAGGGGGAACCGGCCCGCCGCGCGGTTCACCAAGTCCACGCAAATACCAGCTTCATTTGGTGTGCATGGGCCGGGGGACAACACGATTGCATCAGGCTCACGCGCAAGAGCGTCATCCACCGAAATCTGATCGTTGCGGACCACCTCGGACTCCGCCCCAAGCTCGCCCATGAAATGGACAAGATTGTAGGTAAAACTATCGTAGTTATCGATCAGCAAAATCATTTCGGTTTTCAGACCCACTCGCGGCGAAAACTGTCATCTCGACTTTTCCCCATGCAAATCAAGGTCTAATAGCATATCTCCGGCGGAATCAATGAATTGCGCGGCCGACTCACCTATAAAGCGCCAATGATTCTGCACCAACTGATAAGCGGGCTGAGGCGGCATTGGAGATTCCTCCCAAAGGCCGTGCCATTGGCCCCGGTCTTGTTTGCAGCGATGACGGTTTGGAGCCACGCACAGCCCCCCATCGACGGAGTGCCGGCGCCGTTCGCTCTGAGACCCGCACACCTTCCAAGCGCCAACGACGCCATCAAGGTGGACCCATCCCAACGACTCGATCGTTTAGCGGGCGCGATAGCCGGCCCCCTGAATTTGCGACCGTCGGTGGGAAAACAATCTGTCAATGGGGAAGGGCATCGGTCACCCCCAAAGATCGCGCTTATCATTGACGATTTAGGTTTGAGTGCCGTTCTGACCGGACAGGCAATCGAAATTGATGCCGCCATCACGCTGTCATTCTTGCCCTATGGTTTGCATACACAGGAGCTTGCGCGCGAAGCGCGGCGCCGGGGCAAAGACGTGATGGTCCACCTGCCGATGGAACCCCTTGGGGTTTCCAATCCTGGCCCAAACGCACTTTTTGTCGCGGATACCAGCCTTGAGCTGAGAAAGAAATTAGCCTGGTCCTTGTCCCGATTTGACGGCTTCGTCGGCGTCAACAACCATATGGGAAGTAAGTTTTCGACCTTCGCGGGGGGCATGTCCCTTGTTTTACAAGAGCTCTCCAAGCGAAACCTGATCTATGTCGACTCGCGCACAGGGCCCAAAGCGACAGCTCAAAATGGCAAAATAGTCGGCTACGATGTATTGGTCAGAGACGTCTTTCTCGATCACTCGATCGATGAAAAAGAAATTCGTGCGCAAATCAATAAGACAGAGCAGATTGCTGAAGAACGAGGGTACGCGATTGCCATCGGTCACCCCCACAAACTAACGCTCGACCTCATTGCCGAGTGGTGCGTCTCAGCCGAAAGTCGCGGGTTTCAGTTTGTCACGGTGTCCCATTTGGCGGAACAGGTACTCGAACCAGCATCCGAACAAGACACGGAGATGGCCAAAACTACTGTCCGTAGCGGGAAGAATGCGCAAATCGAACCGCTTCTTCTGCCGCGTGCACTAGCGCTTTCGCTTTATTGACCGTTTCCTCGTACTCCGCTAGGGGATCACTGTCAGCAACAACGCCGCCTCCGGCTTGGACGTAGAGTGTGCCGTCCTTCACAAGGGCGGTTCGAAGCACGATACAAGTATTCATATCGCCCTTGGCTGAAAAGTAACCCACGCACCCGGCATACAGGCCGCGTTTTTCTTTCTCCAGCTCGTCGATGATTTCCATGGCCCGCACTTTCGGTGCTCCGCTGACGGTTCCAGCGGGAAAGCCCGCCATCAGCGCAGAAATTTCATCGAAGCGCTCGCGGTCCAGTTCGCCGATCACATTCGAAACGATGTGCATAACATGGCTATAATATTCGATCACGAACTGTTCCGTCACTTTGACCGACCCGATCTTGGAAACACGGCCTACATCGTTTCGGCCCAAATCGAGAAGCATCAGATGCTCGGCAAGTTCCTTGGGGTCCTCTAGGAGTTCACGCGAGAATGCCTGGTCCTTTTCCGGAGTCTGTCCCCGAGGCCGTGTCCCCGCGATGGGGCGAATCGTGACTTCCTCGTCTTGTACTTGAACAAGGATCTCCGGGCTCGATCCCACCACGGCAAAAGAACCGAAATTCAGATAATAGAGATAAGGGGACGGATTGATGCGGCGCAGAGCCCGGTAAAGCGCAAATGGAGGCAAAGAGAACGGCATTTCAAAGCGTTGGCTGGGGACCACCTGAAAGATGTCTCCCGCCGCGATATAGTCCTTGGCCTTTTCTACAATCGCGAAATACTCCTCTTTCGTCGTATTCGAAAGGGGAGCGGGTAAGTCTTCAAGCCCTTTTGGGACATCGAGATCCGTGGAGCCGCTTTGCTCCAGTCCATAGACGCACTCTTGGAGCCGCTCGCAAGCCTGCGTGTAGGCCGCGCGAGCCGATACGCCGTCTTTCGGGCGCGCGGGAGTGGACAAAATGATCTCATCCTTGACCGCATCAAACACGGCCACGAGCGTGGGACGGATGAATAAGCCATCCGGAATGCCGATCGGATCAGGGTTTATGTTGGGTAGGTCTTCAATAAGCCGAACCGTATCGTACCCCAGATAGCCAAAAACTCCCGCCGACATCTTCGGAAGCGCGGGGTCGAAATCGATGCGCGACCCATCAAGAAACGATCTCAGCGACGTGAGCGTATCCTCTGCGCACGGCTCGAAGGCGTCTGGGTCCAAGAGCGCACGTCTGTTGATGTGCGCTTCGTTTCCGTGGGCACGCCAAATGACATCCGGTTTAAATCCGATGATCGAATACCGACCACGAATCTCTCCTCCTTCGACGGACTCCAGAAGAAAGCTGTTTTCTTGTGTTTTGGCCAGCTTAAGCAGAACCGATACAGGTGTCTCCAAGTCAGCGATCAATCGCGTACAGACAAGTTGTGGCTCCGCCTTCTCATAGAGTGCTTCAAATTCTGAAAAGTCGGGAACGAAGGGCATGACCAATTAGCTATCCGGGGTTACGCCCAAGAATTGATCGACGACATTTTGGTAGATCCTGACATCCAGCGTTTCGTTGAGGTGGGCGAGATATTGTTCAAGAATGTCGCTTTGAGCGCCTTGTTGAAGCATTTGCGTGTAAACGTCGACGCTTTCTCTCTCCTCTGTGGGCTGAATGATTTTGCGCGTCACGGCCACAACGAAAGACTCTCCAAAATTCGCGGGACCGTAAACGAACTCGCCCGTATTTTTGGTGAACAACTCTGCCACCAGGGGAGAGGAAAAAAGCTCGTCCGCAAAATCGCGTTGCAAGGGTTGATCTGCTTTGAGAACAGAGCGGTTAAACTCTCCCGCCAATTCAGAAAAATCTGTGCCCGAATTGCCTCGTTCCGCAACATCTGCGGCTAGTTCCGCGAGTCTTTCCCTTCGTTTTTGGGAGACGAAGGCGTCCTTGACCTCGGATCTGACTTCCTCAAGCGGTTTGATACGGCTTTCGATAACATCGTCGACGCGCACCATGGCATACCCATCCTCGCTGATCTCGAGCAGATCGGACTCAAGACCCACATCGGCCTCAAATGCCTCCCTCAAAAGAACTCTCAGGTCGGCAACGGCCGACACGGTCTCGCCTTCCAGCGTTCTTCCCGTGTCATCGATCGGACCAGCCTTCTGGGCCTTCAGGCCAATTTGCTCTGCGGCCTGTTCAATGCTTCCGCCGGCTGCGATGGCGTCTTGGAAGTCGCCAAACGACTCATACACAAAGTCCGTCGCGCGTTTCCTTTTCTCTTCATCGAGGATGACCGCGCGCACATCTTCAAACGGTTGCTCCGCCTTCGGTGTGATCGAGGTGACCTCTGCGATGGCCCAGCTGATATCACCGTTGATGGGTTCGCTCACACTACCTGTTTCAAGGCCGAATACAGTTTCTGCCACGGCGGCATCAAGCAAATCCGATTGCAGAGCATTGTTTTGTGTAATTTGATTTACGTCGAAGCCGTTCGCCTCAGCGACCGAAGCAAAGGTCTCTCCCTGTTTCAGACTTTCGTGCGCCGCGCGCGCAGCCTCTTCGCTCGCAAATGTCATGATCCGAACGGTTCGTTTTTCAGGCGTGACAAACCGGTTGCCCGCAAAATCGTAGACGCCCCGGAGTTCCTCTTCCGAGACGTCTATTCGATCGAAGAATTGATCCGGCTCGATAAGCACGTATGTGAAGGTGCGAAACTCGGGTGCTCTGTACTGATCGCTGTTCTGTTCATGAAACTCAACGATCTCTTCTTCTGTAGGTGCCGCAAGGTCTTTGGCGTTCTCTGGTGAAATGACGAGGTACTCCACCTCGCGTTTTTCTTCTCGAAAGAAATGAAGCGCCTTGGCAATCGATGTGGAGCCTTCGAGGCCTGAGATCAAAGAAACAACCAATTGATGGCGCGTGAGATCCCGGCGAAGCCGCTCCTCATAAAGAGCAGGGGTCAAATTGTTAAGTCGTAAGAGCTCGTTGTAGTTTTGCGCCGAAAACTCGCCCAAGACATTTTCAAACGCCTCGTCGGAACGAATCGAGTCCGCCAAGGTTGTGTCCGATACTGTGAGGCCCAAATTTTCTGTGGCCTGAGCGAGCACCGTTTGCTGCACCAGCTCATTTAGAACTTGTTGGTCGAGCCCAAATTGACGGGCCTGAATTGTGTCAAGTGGCTGTCCGGTTTGGGCTGAAATCTGGTCGATGCGCCGCCGAAATTCGTGGTCGAACGCGTCTTGAGAGATCTTGGCTTCGCCAACTCGGGCCACGTCCGTGTTGACGGTGCCAGTAAAGATGTCGTTGATCCCCCAAACGGCAAAGCTGAGGCACAAAAGTCCGATAAATATACCTGCAACCCAAGTTTTGGCCGCATTCCGCAATTGCTCGAGCATGACGTTCACTTTACCTTATGTGAAAGCAAGCGTTTCTAGGACGTAACTTTGCCTACCGCAAGATGGCGCCTTGGCCTTGCTCGCTTACTATGGGTAGATAGGGATCCTTTCAAACAATAACACCGGGGAAGATGATGGCGCCACGGCCTTTAATCGCAGGTAATTGGAAAATGAACGGGTTGCTCGCATCCGAGCAAGAGCTACAAAAGCTCATTGGGGGCGTGGCTGCATCGGACGGCAGTCAGCGAGAGGTTCTTGTTTGCCCGCCTTTCACACTTTTACAGGCGTTCGCGAAACGGGCAGCCGGGTCCGCGGTCGGAATCGGCGCTCAAGACTGTCATCCCAACCTTTCCGGTGCACATACGGGAGACATCAGCGCACAGATGATAAAAGATGTTGGCGGCACCTCAATTATCGTTGGCCACTCTGAAAGGCGCACAGATCACGGCGAGTCCAGCGACTTGGTAAAGCAAAAGGCAAAAGCCGCTCAGGACGAAGGATTGACCGCTATTATATGTGTTGGGGAAACCGAAGCCGAGCGTGATGCTGGCCAAGCCTGGTCAGTGGTTTCCGACCAAGTATCGAAATCATTGCCCTCAGGCTCAACAGCCTCCAACACAGTCATTGCGTACGAGCCGGTTTGGGCGATCGGCACCGGAAGAACGCCGACAATCGATGATATTGCCGCAATGCACGATGACTTGCGAACGGCGATGGTTGGGCATCTCGGGGACGACGGAAACAGTGTTCGCCTTCTTTATGGAGGCTCCATGAAACCGGGTAATGCCACAGAGATCCTCGCAGTTACCAACGTGAACGGCGGATTGGTCGGAGGCGCGAGCCTGAAAGCCGAGGACTTTCTGGCGATTATATCCGCTGCCTCATAGCCCCCGCGATACGCGGTCTTGCCTCATTTTCGTTCTCATTCGAGCCTCACAATGCTAATTTGAGATCTACAAAGCGGTGGAGGGAATGATGCGTATCGGTTCTTTGGTTTTTTTGGGTGCACTGGCAGCCGGCGGGTATTACGGCGCGGTCAATCCGAAAGTCGGAGTATTTGTCGAGGAAACAGCCAGGCTTGAGGCAAGTTTTGTGAACAAATCGGCGTTAACGTGCAAATATCAGTCGGTTGACGGTGAGAAGACGAAGATGGTCGTTGCGGACAAAAACAGTTCCAATGTCGTGCAGCGATTTCTCGGCACCGGATGCCCTCTTTACGTCACGCTGAACGATGGCGATTTGAAATAGCGCTCGTTCGTCACCACCTAACGAATTGCCAAGAGAGGCCTCCTGTTGTAGGAGGCGCCTTCGGGTGCTCGGCGGGTGGTAAGACAAGCCGAACTCGTCGATGATGCTGGCACGAAGCACGAGAACCGCGCCCCAACAGGACAGGACCTCATACCGCTGATGTCAACTGACCGCAGAGCATAAGGCGAACATTCCATGGAAGAAATCATCCTCATTATCCACCTCCTGCTGGCTTTGGTTATGGTCGGTGTGATTTTGCTTCAACGGTCCGAAGGTGGAGCATTGGGCATCGGTGGAGGCGGCGGTGGAGGAATGAGCGGGTTTATGTCTGGGCGCGGCGCTGCCAATGCGCTGACCCGTACAACGGTCATTATCGCAGCTGCATTTTTCGTCACCAGCATAACGCTGACAATTTTGGCGCGTTCCGGCAACGAAGGTGCCGGGTCGGTGATTACGGATACCCAAGACTCGGATGGCGGCTCGGTCATTCCGATCCCCGAATCGGCACCCGAAGAACCGGCCGGACCAGCCGTGCCGATTCCTGAGTAAGATCGGCTCAAACCCAGGAATTTGGGCGGAAATAGCCGCGTCGTAATGTAGCCCTTTGGAATTTTTTGAAATTGGGTTATGAAGAACGCCCATGGCGCGATTCATATTTATCACCGGCGGCGTGGTCTCTTCTCTCGGAAAAGGTATCGCTTCTGCGGCTCTTGGAGCCCTTCTGCAAGCACGCGGCTATTCCGTGCGTTTGCGCAAACTCGATCCGTACTTGAACGTGGACCCGGGAACCATGAACCCGTTTCAGCACGGAGAAGTGTTCGTCACGGATGATGGCGCCGAAACGGATTTGGATTTGGGCCACTATGAACGGTTCACGGGCGTCGCGGCCAGCCAAGCGGACAACGTCACCAGCGGCCGCATTTATCAGCACATCATTCAAAAGGAACGCCGCGGCGATTACCTGGGCGCTACTGTCCAAGTCATTCCTCACGTGACGGATGAAATAAAGTCTTTCATTCTGTCGGACTCTGAGCAGCACGATTTTGTCTTATGCGAGATTGGAGGAACGGTGGGGGACATTGAAGGTCTGCCGTTTTTTGAAGCAATCCGGCAGCTGAGCTATGAGTTACCAAGAGGAAGCTCGGCCTTTGTGCATTTAACATTGCTCCCATTCATTGATACGGCCGGAGAGCTCAAAACCAAGCCGACGCAGCATTCCGTGAAGGAATTGCGTTCCATCGGTATCCAGCCGGATGTGCTCTTGTGCCGGTCGGATCGGCCAATTCCGCCAGATGAGCGGCGCAAGATAGCGCTGTTTTGTAATGTGCATGCGGACGCCGTGATCCAGGCGTTGGACGCGGAAAACATCTACCAAGTGCCTTTGTCGTATCACGCCGAAGGTTTTGACAGGGCGGTGTTGGACGTCTTCGGCCTTGGCGAGGAACGCCAACCGGATTTGTCCAGGTGGGACGAAATCGTCCACCGCGTTCTGGAGCCGGAAGGCGAAGTCCGAATTGCAGTCGTGGGCAAGTACACAGGATTAAAAGACGCCTACAAATCTTTGGGCGAGGCGCTCGCCCATGGCGGGATTGCAAATAATGTTCGTGTGGCGACGGAATGGATAGAAGCTGAAATCTTCGAAGAGGAAGGAGCTCTGCCAAGACTCGAGGATGTTCACGGCATATTGGTTCCGGGCGGTTTTGGTCAACGGGGCAGCGAGGGGATGATCACCGCAACCCAATTTGCCCGCACACGTGAGTTGCCGTTCTTCGGCATATGTTTCGGCATGCAGTTGGCGGTGGTTGAGGCGGTGCGCAATCTATTGGGCCGGACCGATGCCACCTCTACTGAATTTGGAGAGGCCGACGACCCCGCTATCGGTTTGATGACCGAATGGATGTCCGAAGAGGGGCTCCAAGCGCGAAACATGAATGGCGACTTGGGCGGAACCATGAGGCTCGGCAGCTACACCGCGCATTTGCGGCCGGGCAGCCGCATCAGCGAAATATACGGAAGCCTTGAGATCAACGAACGGCATCGGCATCGCTATGAAGTGAACTCCCAATACCGGTCCTTACTCGAGCAGCATGGGGTCATCATCTCAGGCACATCACCGGATGAACTCCTGCCGGAAGTCCTGGAGATTCCAAGCCATCCGTGGTTCTTTGGGGTGCAGTTTCACCCTGAGCTCAAGTCGAAGCCTTTTGAACCCCATCCGCTCTTTGCATCTTTTGTCGACGCGGCGCTGACCCAGTCCCGTCTTGTTTAAGTTTTGACAGGGACAGGCGGACCTGAAATGACAGGCCATATGCAGCCCAATGCCAAGATAACCCTGGGTGACGTCGCCTTTTCGAACACCCTGCCGCTTTCGCTCATTGCGGGACCGTGTGCCATGGAAAGCCGCGATCACGCTCTCGAAATGGCTGGCGCCATCCGTGAAATCACATCGCGTCTCGGGATCGGCTTCGTCTATAAAACGTCGTTTGACAAAGCGAACCGTACGAGCCTTTCCAGCAAGCGCGGCATCGGCCTGGAGCAGGCCCTGCCCATATTTGCAGAGATCAAAGAATCCCTCGGCATTCCCGTCTTGACGGACGTGCACACGGCCGAGCAATGCGCCCCCGTTTCCCAGGTCGTGGATATTCTCCAGATCCCGGCGTTTTTGTGCCGCCAGACCGATTTGCTTTTGGCGGCGGCCGCAACCGGAGCGGTGGTGAACGTGAAAAAGGGGCAATTCTTGGCGCCCTGGGACATGCAAAACGTTGTGTCCAAAGTGACGGAGAGCGGTAATCTCAATGTCCTGCTTACGGAGCGCGGGGCCAGTTTTGGCTACAACGCTTTGGTGTCGGATATGCGCGGAATTCCGGTTCTAAAGGACACAGGCGCACCTGTCATCTTCGATGCCACCCACTCGGTGCAGCAGCCAGGCGGCCAAGGTGGCACTAGCGGGGGACAACGGGAATTCGTTCCTGTCCTGGCTCGGGCTGCTGTGGCCGTGGGCGTGGCCGGCGTCTTCATCGAAACCCATCAAGATCCGGACAAGGCCCCATCCGACGGGCCTAACATGGTTCCCCTGGCCAAGCTAGAACCCATGCTCACCGATCTCCTTGCCTTTGATCGGGTAACCAAGAGCGATTTGCGAATCGACCGCCTTTAGATCGTCCGGCCCGCGCAACAGCTCCCCGAATTTGGTTGTCGCGCAGGCGAAACTGCGCTAACACCCCGTCTCAAATTTCATCGAAAACAATATTGAATTTCGGAGTGGAAGGACGTCATGGCTGTCCCCAAACGAAAAGTGACCCGATCAAAGCGAAACATGCGTCGCTCTCATGACGCATTGAAGAATCCGGCCTACATTGAAGACCAGGAATCGGGCGAACTTCGCCGTCCGCACCATATTGACCTGTCATCTGGGAAGTATCGCGGCCGCCAGATTCTGGAACCGAAGGAATAGGCAGCCGGCCGATTGCGCGTCCTGGAAATAGCGTTCCGACGTTGTCCGCCCGCCAGCGGCAAGGCACGGTTTAAAGATCGTTCTCATGCAAACAGTTTTGTGAGGAAGAGGGGCAGGGTATGACCGCCATTCTCGATATTGTAGCGCGCCAGATCTTCGATAGCCGCGGAAACCCCACAGTCGAAGTGGATGTGATGCTCGAAGACGACTCGATCGGCCGCGCCGCCGTCCCGTCCGGGGCGTCAACCGGTGCCCACGAGGCCGTTGAACTGCGCGATGGAGGCGACAAGTACAACGGAAAAGGCGTATCGCAAGCTGTGGACAATGTGAACGGCGAAATCTTTGACGCCTTGTCCGGCCTGGACGCGGAAGAGCAATTGCTCCTTGATCAGATCATGATTGATTTGGACAGGACGCCCAATAAGAGCCGCCTCGGAGCGAACGCTATTCTGGGTGTCTCGCTCGCCACGGCCAAGGCGGCGGCAGCGGCGGCACAATTGCCCCTTTATCGCTATGTGGGCGGCGCCGGCGCCCGCGTTTTGCCGGTGCCTATGATGAATATCCTCAACGGTGGGGCGCATGCGGACAATCCCATCGACATTCAGGAATTCATGATCATGCCCGTCTCAGCGGAGAGCATCGCCGATGCGGTGCGTGTGGGTGCGGAGATCTTTCACACGCTGCGCAAAGGTCTGTCTGACGCAGGTCATAACACCAATGTCGGTGACGAAGGAGGCTTTGCGCCGAATTTGGGCTCGACCCAAGACGCACTTGATTTCGTTATGAAGGCCATAGAACAAGCAGGCTACAAACCTGGAGATGATGTATTTCTCGCGCTAGATGCGGCGTCTACAGAGTTTTATCGTGACGGCCTCTATCATTTAGAAGGCGAAGGAAAGAAACTCGATCCATCCGAGATGGCGGGCTACTGGAAGGACCTGGTGGGCCAGTATCCCATTGTTTCAATCGAAGACGGTATGGCAGAAGACGATTGGGACGGCTGGCAGGAATTGACCGCCTCTATCGGGGACAAGGTTCAACTGGTTGGGGACGATCTTTTTGTGACGAACACGGAACGGCTGTCTAAAGGCATCGATCAAAAGTCCGCCAATTCGATCTTGGTCAAAGTGAACCAGATCGGTTCACTGAGCGAAACATTGGCTGCCGTAGATATGGCGCACCGCGCTTCGATGACGGCGGTCATGTCCCATCGTTCGGGAGAGACAGAAGACGCGACAATTGCTGATTTGGCAGTTGCGACGAACTGCGGCCAGATCAAGACCGGATCCTTGGCGCGCTCAGATCGCCTTGCAAAGTATAATCAGCTCATTCGCATTGAGGAGGAATTGGGCTCCGTCGCTGAGTATGCCGGACGATCCGTCCTCAAATAGAGACGCTGAGCATTAACCATCGCGGTGACAGTTTATCCTGCACTTGATACGCTTTAGGCGTGAGTCGAACTCTGGCTGTGCGATGCTCTTATCTCAGATCAAGTCGAACCTGCTTGCTCTTTTGATGCCCTTTTTGGGTTGTCTGTTTGTCGTCTATCTTGGATATCATGGCCTCTATGGCGATAACGGCCTGCTGCGATATTTTCAGTTGAAACAGCAAATGGAGCGCTATGAGTATGAGCTCGCGTTGCTTAAGCAAGAACGCGAACTGCTTATTCACCGCACGCAAGGGTTGGAAAGGACAAGTTTGGATCTTGACCTTGTCGAGGAACGGGCTCGTGAAGTCCTAGGCTATGCCCATCCGAATGATTATGTCATCTTCTACCCCCTGGAAACGCCGCCTGCGACGGAAGTCCTGCCTTAGGGGCGGAGCTTGCAGACGTCGTGGTGCGCTCCCGACATTATTGATTTGACGGCAGGGACAGGTCCGCCTTAACCGTGGGGAGCGTTTTCTCGGCGGTTGCTCGCGGACCAAGGCGCGTGCGAACATGCCCGGCCCGAAGAGGAGACAGCGATTGCGTGAATTTGCACCGGACGCAGCGTTATTATTTGTTTATGGATCACCCCTATCTTCTTAACCACGTCCAACGAGCGGCCAAAAAAAGTGACTGACACGCTTCAAAATGCAACCGAAATTGATACTGCGCGCCCCAGCGCAGACCAATTGGAAAAGTTCTACCGGGACATGCTGCTTATCCGCCGGTTTGAAGAAAAGGCCGGCCAGCTTTATGGAATGGGCCTTATCGGCGGATTCTGCCACCTCTATATTGGGCAAGAAGCGGTCGTCGTCGGCATGCAAGCCTGCATAAAGGACGGCGACCAAGTTATCACCAGCTACCGGGATCATGGACACATGCTTGCTGTGGGACTAGATCCAGCAGGCGTGATGGCAGAGTTGACCGGCCGGAGCGGCGGGCTCTCCCGCGGCAAAGGCGGCTCGATGCACATGTTCAGCAAAGAGAAGAATTTCTTTGGCGGTCACGGGATCGTTGGGGCCTCGTCTTCGATCGGAACCGGGCTCGCCTTTGCAAACAAGTACCGGGAAAATGACCACGTTTGCCTTTGTTATTTTGGCGATGGCGCGGCCAATCAGGGGCAAGTCTATGAGAGTTTTAACATGGCCTCGCTTTGGGACCTGCCGGTGGTTTACGTCATTGAGAACAATCAGTACGCAATGGGGACAAGTGTGAAGCGCTCTTCGTCGGAGACTCACTTGTACCGGCGCGGATCAGGCTTCCGCATACCCGGCGAAGAAGTCGACGGCATGGATGTGGTGGCGGTCAAAGAGGCGGGAGAAAAAGCAGTTGCCCATTGTCGTTCGGGAGAGGGACCCATTATCCTGGAAATGAAGACCTATCGCTATCGGGGCCATTCCATGTCCGATCCGGCCAAATACAGAACCAAAGAGGAAGTCCAAGATTTTCGAGAGCACCATGACCCGATCGACAATGCCAAGGCCCGATTGCTGAAAGAGGGAACGCTTTCGGAAAGTGATCTCAAGCAAATCGATAAGGAAGTAAAAGCGATTGTCGCTGAAGCGGTTGACTTTGCCAAAGAAAGCCCTGAACCCGATCCCGGTGAGCTGTATACGGACGTCTATGTATCTTGAGAAGACAGGGATGACGGTTGGCAAGATGTGCCTGTACTTAGGAATCGGTGTGTCACTGTCCGGCTGCGAATCCATTTTGGAAGACACGTTCCCCGCCATATTCTCCGATGTAATAGCCAGAGAGCGCGCTTTTGGAGGGTGGGAGCTGGAGCTCGAAGCGCCGCTCGAAGAGGGAGGAGGTCGTTCTTACAAGGTTGAACGCCAGATGGAGACAAGGGCGGAAGAGCTGTGCCAAGGCGGCTACCATAAGATATTCGAGTCTGTTGACCCGTTACCCTTTGATCCTCCTTCGGATCGTGTCATTTGGGAAATCCAATGCCACGATCAAACGGTGGGCAAGAAGTAAGGATCCTCAAGAATGGCACATCTCGTTCTCATGCCCGCTTTGTCGCCAACCATGGAGGAGGGCACCCTCGCCAAATGGTATGTCTCTGAGGGAGACACGATCGAGTCAGGCGACGTGATCGCCGAAATCGAAACCGACAAAGCCACGATGGAAGTAGAGGCAGTCGACGAAGGCAAGTTGGGACGGATACTTGTTGCGGAGGGGACCGAAGGGGTCAAGGTCAACGAAACCATAGCCGTCATTTTGGAAGACGGAGAGAATCCGGATGATGCAGAGAAGGCTCTAAACGGAACGAGTGTGAACGAGCAACCGCAAAAAGAATCTAAGGACGCGCAGACACCACAGCCACAGCAAGAGGCCCCTCATAAAGAGCCTCCAACTCAAGCAAGCGCGGCGGAGGCCGATCTTGAGGGTCTAGATACCAAAGAGACAACGGTGCGTGAGGCTCTGCGCGACGCCATGGCCGAAGAAATGCGCCGGGACGAGAACGTCTTCCTCATGGGCGAAGAAGTGGCCGAGTACCAGGGCGCCTATAAGGTAAGCCAGGGACTACTGGATGAGTTCGGGTCAAGGCGGGTTGTTGATACACCGATCACGGAACATGGGTTCACAGGGCTGGGCGTCGGCGCGGCGTTTGCGGGACTGCGTCCCATCGTCGAGTTCATGACGTTTAATTTCGCCATGCAGGCCATTGATCATATCATCAACTCGGCGGCGAAGACCCTCTATATGTCCGGCGGACAAATGGGCTGTCCCATCGTCTTCCGGGGCCCCAACGCAGCCGCCGCGCGCGTCGCCGCGCAACACAGTCAAGACTTTGCCTCTTGGTACGCCCACGTGCCGGGATTGAAGGTAGTTGCGCCTTATAGCGGCGCAGACGCAAAAGGCCTTCTCAAATCCGCCATTCGCGATCCAAATCCTGTGGTGGTCCTTGAGCACGAACTTCTCTATGGGAACAAGTTCGAGGTGCCCACCGGCGACGATTACCTCGTTCCCATCGGCAAGGCCAAGGTCGTCCGTCCTGGAACGGATGTCACATTGATCGCCTATAGCCGGTCCGTCCTTTTTGCACTGGAAGCTGCCGAAACATTGGCAAACGAAGGGATTGACGCGGAAATCGTCGACCTGAGGTCGCTGAGGCCTATGGATACCGAAACCCTGATCAACTCTGTCAAGAAGACAAACCGGGCGGTGACCATCGAAGAAGGATGGGGCCCCTGCGGCATTGGTGCCGAAATTTCGGCAACGCTCATGACGGACGCCTTTGACTATTTGGACGCCCCCGTTGTCCGCGTGCACCAGGAGGATGTGCCCTTGCCATACGCCGCCAATCTTGAAGCGCTCAGCCTGCCGAACGCTGAGAAAATAGTGCAGGCCGCCAAGCGTGTGAGCTATCGGGAGACCAAATAATGCCGATCCCCATTCTCATGCCCGCTCTGTCGCCGACGATGGAAGAGGGTACACTGGCGAAGTGGTTGGTCAAAGAAGGTGACAGTGTGGAGGCAGGCGATGTCATCGCCGAAATCGAAACCGACAAGGCCACCATGGAAGTAGAGGCGGTAGACGAGGGCACGCTGGCGCGCATTCTCGTCCAAGACGGAACCGACGAAGTCGCCGTCAATGCCCCCATTGCGCTGTTGCTGGAGGAGGGAGAGGATGCCTCGGCTCTCGAAGGGTTCAGCGTTAAGCCGTTAAACGGAAGTCAGGCGCCGGCGGAATCAGACCAATCTGCACCCGAACAAATCTCAGCGTCACCGGCTCCAGAACCGGAGCCCGTTCTTTGCACCGCTCCAATGCCTCCGATGGGGGAGCGCATATTCGCCAGCCCTTTGGCGCGGCGATTGGCCGGGGAAAAAGGGATCGATCTCACCTCCGTTGCCGGAACAGGTCCCCACGGCCGCATTATCAAGCGCGACATCGAAAGCCACCAACCCAAATCAGCTCCTGCGGCACGACCCTCAGAGCCCCCCAAAGACGCAAAAGCGCCGCCCGCGGGCCTGTTCGTTGAAGGGCGCTACGAAACGATAAAGCTGGACGGCATGCGCAAAACCATCGCTGCCCGCATGACCGAGTCCAAGCGCGACATTCCGCACTATTACCTAACGATCGATTGCGAAATCGATGCGCTTCTCAAGACGCGCAAGGAACTGAACGCCAAATCTCCCGAAGGGGAGGGGAGCTTCAAGATCTCTGTCAATGATTTCGTTGTTCGCGCCTGCGCTCTTTCGCTGATGAAGGTCCCCGAAGCCAACCGCTCGTTCACGGAAGACGCCATCATCCAGCACAAACACGCAGATGTCGCGATCGCGGTTGCGATCGACGGCGGCTTGATTACGCCCATCGTTTTTGACGCCGAAGCTAAAGGACTCTCGGTCATTGCCAAAGAAGTCCAAGACTTGGCCGCACGGGCCCGTGATCGCAAACTTATGCCCGAGGAATATCAAGGCGGAACCTTCTCGATCTCCAATCTTGGCATGTTCGGTGTGAAGCACTTTACCGCGGTTATCAATTCGCCTCATGCATGTATTCTCGCCGTCGGTGCAGGCGAAAAACGGCCGATAATCAAAGATGGCGCAGTCTCCTCGGCCACGATCATGACCTGCACCATGTCCTGCGACCACAGAGTGGTTGACGGCGCGGTTGGCGCCCAGTTTCTTCAGGCCTTTAAGGGATATATTGAAGATCCTCTGACGATGCTCTTATAGTCTCGTTCTCTGAGATTCGAGGAGGAGCCCCATGCAACTTTACAGTAGCCAATTGGGATCCAACCCAAAACGTGTGCGGATGTTTCTTGCCGAAAAGGACGTGCAGCTGCCGACAACCGACCTGGACTTTATGAAAGACGAACATCGGGCGCCGGATTTCTTGGCGATCAATTCTCTTGGGAAAGCGCCGGCCCTGATCATGGATGATGGCACGGTGATCACAGAGAGTGTGGCCATTTGCCGGTTTGTCGAAGAGTTCCATCCCGAACCGCCTCTGTTCGGCACCGATGCCAAGTCACGGGCCCTGATCGAAATGTGGATCCGCCGGGCGGAGCTGGAACTGGTTCGACCGTGTTCAGATGTCGTTCAGCACACGGCGGAGTTCTTTGCGGACAAAGTGGACCAAAACGCCGAATTCGCAGCTTCACAGCGGGAATTGGCTGGAAAGAAATTTGCATGGCTGGATGGGGAAATCGGCGGCCGCGATTTTCTCGCCGGCAACGCCTTTTCCATGGCGGACATCGTCGCCATTTCGGCCTGTGATCTTGCGCGAATGATGAAGATCGATATTCCTGAAGACCTTGAGAATGTCCACGCCTGGATCGGCAGGGTGACGTCGCGGCCCAGCTATTCGGCGTAAGTCCTGACGCCTCCCGCTCATGCTACGAAAACCACGGCGCTGGACGGTACGCCCAAGAGCGCCTAAAACGCCGATGATAAAGTCCTCGGAGAAGTAAGCATGACGGAAAAGAACTATGACCTTGTGGTGATCGGCTCGGGCCCGGGCGGGTATGTGGCTGCCATCAGAGCCGCCCAACTGGGCATGAAGACCGCCATTGTCGAGCGCGAACACTTGGGCGGCATCTGCTTGAACTGGGGCTGCATTCCCACCAAGGCCTTGCTGCGTTCGTCGGAGATCTATCATCTCATGCATAGGCTCGATGAATTCGGCTTCTCGGCGGACAACATTTCTTTTGATCCGGCAAAAATCGTGAAGCGTTCGAGGGACGTGGCCAGTCGTTTGTCGAATGGCGTGAAGTTCCTCATGAAGAAACACAAAATCGACGTCATTGAAGGCCACGGCAAGCTCGTCGCCTCCGGCAAGATTTCCGTGGAAGGCACTGAAGTCAGCACCAAGAACATTATCCTCGCCACTGGTGCCCGCGCCCGCAGCCTGCCGGGTCTCGAGCCCGACGGCAAACTCATTTGGACCTACAAGGAGGCAATGGTACCCGAGGCCATGCCGAAGTCGCTTCTGGTCATCGGCTCCGGCGCAATCGGCATCGAGTTTGCGAGCTTTTACAATACGCTCGGGGTGGATACGACGGTCGTTGAGATCTTGGACCGCGTTCTGCCGGTGGAAGACGAAGAGATTTCTCAGATGGCGGAGAAAGCCTTCAAGAAACAGGGCATGAAGATCCATACCCAGACGGAAGTAAAAAGCCTCAAGAAATCGGCGAACTCCGTCACTGCCGAGCTTCAGACAGCCGACGGCAAAACGGAGTCCCTGACAGTTGATCGGGTCATTTTGGCCGTCGGTATTGTCGGCAACGTGGAGGACATCGGGCTTGAAGAGCTGGGCATCGACGTCGACCGCGCCCACGTGAAAATCGACCAATGGTGCAAGACCAACGTCGACGGCATCTACGCCATCGGCGATGTGGTGGGCGCGCCGTGGCTTGCTCACAAAGCGATGCACGAAGGCGTTCTGTGCGTTGAACATATCGCCGGCGAATCGGGCGTTGAGCCGCTTCACACGGAGAATGTGCCGGGCTGCACCTATTGTTTCCCACAGGTGGCAAGCGTCGGCCTAACAGAGGCAGCGGCAAAAGCTGCCGGCCATTCGGTGCGCGTGGGTCGGTTTCCCTTCCAAGGCAACGGCAAGGCCATCGCTTTGGGTGAGGATCAGGGCCTCATCAAAACCGTCTTTGATGCGGAAACAGGCGAGCTTTTGGGCGCTCATATGATCGGAGCGGAAGTCACGGAGCTTATCCACGGATATTCGATCGCCAAGACACTCGAGACGACGGAAGCGGAACTGATGCACACCATCTTCCCTCATCCGACCTTGAGCGAGATGCTGCATGAGTCCGTTCTCGACGCGTACGACCAGGCGCTGCATATTTAGCATTTGCGGTGATGTCGTGCCTGCCGCCTCAGAGTGTGTGAACCAAGGCATGACGATGTGGGCTAAGCAGTCTTCGCAACGACAAACAAATACGCGGCGACGTTTGCGCAAATGACAGTTGCGGGCCCAAGTTGAGAACCGCTGCGCCACTTGCACACATTTGACGTTAAGCTTTCCGCCTCATACATAAGACATATTGGAGTCGGGCTATGTGCCCAAAACGGTCGGAATTCAATGGTTACAGTCGTCGACACAAAGAGCCAAAACACAAAGACCCAAAAAGCCGCCCGCCATCCGGAAAAACAGAAAAATCCGGATACCCCTGTGCTGCGCAAACCCTCCTGGATCCGAGTGAAAGCGCCGGGATCGCCTGTCTATAAAGAGACTCACCAGATTATGCGGGACAACAATCTCGTCACGGTCTGTGAAGAAGCGGCATGTCCAAATATTGGCGAGTGCTGGTCCAAGCGTCATGCCACAATGATGATCATGGGAGACACCTGCACCCGCGCGTGCGCTTTTTGCAATGTGCGCACTGGGCTCCCGGACGCTCTCGACCGTAACGAGCCCGCCCGCGTTGCTGATGCTGTCGCCAAGCTCAAACTGAAGCATGTGGTGATCACGAGCGTTGACAGGGACGATTTGGAAGATGGGGGCGCCCGGCACTTTGCAGACGTCATCGCGGCTATCAAGGACAAGTCGCCGGAGACCACCATTGAAGTCCTAACGCCGGACTTTCTCCGTAAGGGAAATGTCCACGAAATCGTCATTGACGCCAAACCCGATGTCTTCAATCACAATTTGGAAACCGTGCCGCGTCTTTACCCCTCGATCCGGCCGGGCGCCCGCTACTATCATTCGCTGCGGCTCTTGGAGAAAGTCAAAGAGAAGGATCCCTCTCAGTTTACCAAGTCGGGTCTGATGGTGGGCCTTGGGGAATCAAAGGAAGAAGTCATGCAGGTCATGGACGATATGCGGTCCGCCGATATCGACTTCCTGACCATAGGGCAATATCTTCAGCCCACGCGCAAACATGCGGCCATCGACCGATTTGTAACCCCGGATGAATTTGAAGCCTTGCAAAAGATTGCCTACAGCAAGGGCTTTCTCATGGTGTCGGCAACGCCGCTGACGCGCTCGTCCTACCACGCCGATGAAGATTTTGAGCGCCTGCGCCAGGCGCGGGCGGAACAGCAACGGTCCAAGTGACGGTCCACAAACAAAAGAAATGGGTTCGCCACTCGCCGGAGCAAATGTTCCGGCTGGTGGCAGATGTGGAGAGGTACCCAGAGTTTTTACCCTGGTGTGTAGCCTCCAGAATCCACTCCCATGAGCAAGACGAGGCGTCCCACACAACTGTGGCGGACTTAATGGTTTCGTTTAAGGGAATCCGCGAAAGCTTCCGCAGTGAGGTCAACGGAAATTCGATCAGCAACCGGATCGATGTGCGGTACTTACGAGGGCCGTTTGAACGCTTAGAAAATCTCTGGCTGTTCAATCGCAATATCGATGGCACCTGCACCGTTGATTTTCATATCGATTTCACCTTTCGAAGTCGGGTGTTGCAGATGCTGATAGGCACCATGTTCGAACATGTGGTGGAAACCATGGTGGATGCCTTTGAGGAGCGGGCTGACGCGCTCTATTCGGGCTTCAAATCCTAATCCGCTCCACTCTCAGAAAACGCGCGGCGCCAGCCATATAGCGGCCGTGGACACGATCACGATCCCAACCAAATTGAGCGCGAACCCCGCGCGCATCATTTGCGGAATGCGCAGGAGCCCCGAGCCGAACACAATGGCATTGGGCGGTGTGGCGACAGGGAGCATGAAGGCGCAACTCGCCGCAAAGGTGACGGGAACCGTTAACACGATCGGATCGATGCCAGCTTCGAGAGCGACAGCTGCAACGACGGGCAAGAACGTGGCCGTTGTCGCGATATTGCTGGTGAGTTCAGTTAAGAAAATGATCATCGCCGCCGCAACAGCGACCAAGACGATGAGCGGAAGCGTGCCGAGGGCGTTAAGGCTGGTCCCGATCCACTGGGCAAGACCCGTGTTTGAGACGGCGGCAGCCAGGGTCAAACCGCCCCCGAACAAGAGCAGGATGCCCCAGGGGAGCTTTTCCAGATCCGACCATTCTAGGAGGGCATCGCCCTTGGCCGACCCGGCGGGAACCACAAACAAGGCAATGGCGCCGGCGATGGCAATCGTGGAGTCATTGAGCGCGCTCAAGCCCTCTATGTTTGTGAGAAGAGGGCGGGTGATCCACGCCAGAGCGACCACCAGAAAGATCAGAGCGACCCGTTGTTCTGGCACGGTGATCTTGCCCATGGCAAGCCGCATTTCTTGAAGCTTACTTTTGCCTTGATCCGACGTCTGAAAGTTCAGCGGAAACACGACGCGCGTCAGCGTAAACCAAGCAAGCGGCAGCATGATGAGGGACAAGGGCAGGCCGACCATCAGCCAGCGGGCAAAATCGATCTCCACTTGATAGTTTTCCGCCATGAAGGCCGCCATCATGGCATTGGGGGCGGTTCCCACCAAGGTTGCCATTCCGCCGATGGAGGCGGCGTAGGCGATGCCGAGCAAAAGGGCGCACTGAAAATTAAGCTTGTCCTCGTCCGTCAGGCCCTCCACGTTTGCGTGGATAACCGAAATGATGGAGACGCCGATGGGCAAAAGCATCATGGTCGTTGACGTGTTCATGACCCACATGCTGAGAAGGCCGCTGGCGAGCATAAAGCCGCCCACAAGAGAGCGGCCATCGCCGCCAACAAAACGGAGAATATTGAGCGCGATCCGGCGATGCAGATCCCATCTCTGCATACCGAAGGCGATCACGAATCCGCCCAGAAACAAATAAATGTTTTTGTTGGCGAACGGGGCAGCTGTTTCGGAAATGTTCGCAATTCCGAGCAGTGGGAAAAAGACGAGCGGCAGGAGGGCCGTAACGGCAATTGGCACCGCTTCAGTCGCCCACCAGATAGCCATCAACACACCCATGGCTGCCGTCCGCCACGCTTCGGGCGACAATCCGTCAGGCGGCGGGCTGAGTAAAATCGTCAGCGCCAATGCGGGACCTAAGAACAGGCCGATCAGTTGGTGACGCTCACGAACGTATTTTCTGGGCGTATCCTCAGAACTCATTTTCAGCTTTCGATCGAAATCTAGAGTGTCATTCAAGGTGAGTTCTCATGAGCGCAAGCGCGGCCTCAACTGTGTCCCATCTTACCTCCGCACGGCCGAGATCACCGAACTGACAGAGACGGTGAACCGTTTCGCCGTCCCGGCAGGCACTCGCCATATGGACCGTCCCGACGGGCTTGTCCGGAGAACCGCCGGTCGGTCCCGCGATGCCTGTGACAGCGACGGACAAATCCACAGGCGTTTGCGCGAGCACGCCCTCTGCCATCGCACGGGCTGCCGCCTCGCTCACGGCCCCTTCGCGGACAAGGATCTCCCTCGAGACGCCGAGAACATCGCGCTTCGCCCCATTCGAGTACGTCACAAAGCCCCGGTCGAAGACGTCGGACGATCCGGGAACTTCGGTAAAGCAAGCTGAGATCAGGCCGCCGGTGCACGACTCGGCCGTCCCTATGGTCCAGCCGCGCGATCGAGCCGCCGCCATGATATCCGCCGCCATATCGATGTACTTCTTCGGGATCATGGCAGCCTCACAGTTGCTACGGCCTGGGCGGCCAGCCCTTCTTGCCGCCCGGTAAAGCCAAGTTTCTCCGTCGTCGTCGCTTTTACGCTCACCGAACCAATTTCCAACTCTAGAGTTTCGGCAATTGATTGCCGCATCGCTTCGCGGTGCGGTTTGATCTTGGGACGCTCGCAAATCAAGGTCAAATCAACATGCACGATGGCACCCCCTTTTTCGGTCACGAGATCACGGGCCCGTTCCAAAAAGAGCGACGAAGGGGCATCCTTCCATTGATCATCGGTAGGGGGAAAGTGGTCGCCAATATCGCCTTCACCGATTGCCCCCAGGATGGCGTCTGTAATCGCATGCAGACCCGCGTCCGCATCGGAGTGTCCTTTGAGTTTTTGCTCAAATGGGATCGGTACCCCGCACAAAATAATCTCCGAGCCGGGCTCAAACTGATGGACGTCGAACCCAAATCCCACTCGTGTCATAGCTGTTCCATGATCGGAAGAACGTCCCTCTAAGTCCGCCAAGAGCCGCTTGGCTTCTTCAAAGTCCTCAGGGGTGGTCAATTTGATGTTTCGAGCATCGCCGTCGATAACTTTTATCTTGAGCCCCGAGGCCTCCGCAACGGCGACATCGTCCGTCAGAGCGCGGCCTTCGGCCGCTCTATGGGCGGCTAAGATTTGGGCGAACTTAAAAGTTTGAGGTGTTTGCGCTCGCCAAATGTTCGTTCGATCAACTGTCGTTTCGACTTGTCTGTCAGCGCCAGCTTTTTTTAATGTATCGACAACCGGAAGGCCCGGCAGGCAACCATCCCAGTCTTCACGCTCCGCTTCGTGTCTGAGTTTCGAAAGCAATTGAGAAGTCACGAAGGGCCGCGCCGCATCGTGAATAAAAACAATCGATGGATCGAGGTCCACGAGACTCTCCAATCCCAAACGGACCGAGTCTTGGCGCTCGGCGCCGCCATAGACGGGAGGTAGTAATTTCGATAGTTTTTTCCAATCAGATAGTGCGTTTTTGTACAAGTCCTCGTCGTCGCGATGGATAACGACACGGCAATAGTCCACATCCTGCGAGCCGATCGCATGGTCAAGCGTCAGCGATAGCACGGTCCGTGAATCCAAGCGCCGATATTGTTTGGGAGTGCCGCCGCCGGCGCGATGGCCCCTACCAGCGGCCACAATAAGCATTATGTTGGTCACAGGAGCCCCGTACGATCAGATTATTGGCTCCCAGCGTTAGCACCGCAATCCAGCAGTTTAAAGCGCTTTTGTTCGCGTCGTGTAACAGAATGAGGTTGGTCGAAGGGCCTCTTGCGCGCCGCAGTGAGTTTATGTAGTGTGAACAAATTGTAGGCACAAGAAAAAAGTGATTAAAAACTAGACAATGCGCATTGGCGAGGTAGAGTTGAGCAGCCAAATTGTGCTGGCTCCTATGGCCGGCATTACGGATTTGCCGTTCCGGCGTCAGGTCAGGCGCTTCGGACCTCAGCTCATGTTTTCGGAAATGATCGCGAGCCGCGATCTTGCGAACGGCGGCAAGGGGATGTTCTTCCGGTCACGCATGGATGCGGGAGCCGAGCCGATTGGTGTCCAGATCGCCGGCTGTGAACCCCACTGGATGAGCGAAGCCGCAAGAATTGCAGAAGGAGCAGGCGCGCAGCTCATAGATATCAATATGGGATGTCCTGCGAAAAGGGTGGCCGGCGGTTTTTCTGGGTCCGCGCTTATGAAAGATTTAGGCCGCGCAGCAGCGCTCATACGAGCCACAGTGGAAGCAGTCTCTGTTCCCGTCACCCTCAAAATGCGCACCGGCTGGGACGACCACTCCCGAAACGCGCCTGAATTAGCGAAGATCGCCGAGGACTTAGGCATTCAACTTATTTCAGTGCACGGCCGAACACGAAATCAGTTTTATAAGGGAAAAGCAGATTGGAAGTTCATACGCGAAGTGAAGGACGCGGTTTCTCTTCCGATCCTGGCAAACGGTGATGTCCGTACTCCTCAAGATGCCAAACACATCTTGGAGATTTCCGGGGCGGACGGTGTCATGGTTGGCCGGGCATCGCAAGGCAAGCCCTGGTTGTTGTCCCAAATGCATGGCTTTCTTCAATCAGAAGGGAGCCCCCGTTCTCCGAGCAGCGATGAACAGTTCACCAGCCTCCTGGAACTCTATGAGGACTATCTATCCTTTTATGGCGCCGAGATGGGAAGTCGGGTGGCGCGCAAACATGTCGGATGGTTTTTGAACGCCGCGGCAGAGACGGGTGTCTTAAGTGAGAGCCGGCGCCGTCAAGCCTGGAATGACGTGCGTGAAGAAGACGATGAGAAACGGGTTGTTGAGACACTGGCCCGCGCCTATGCGCGTGAGCCCGAAACATTTGGCTGTTCGGCGAGAGCCGCTTAGGAGTGTTGGCACGTGCGGCCTCAGAGAGTTGAAAACAAAGCAGACCTGTTCGGAGGCAATGAACTCTTGAACGCGCTTCCTCAGGCGACGATCGTGATCGATCGAAGCGATCACATTTGCTTCGCCAATCACGCTGCGGAGACGTTCTTTGAGCAGAGTACGTCCTTCTTGGTGAAACTCAAGCTTGATGAACTCGTCCCTTTTGACAGTCCACTGATTTCGTTGGTCGCTCAGGCGCGAGATCGTCAATCGTCTATTAACGAGTACGATGTCGAGATCAGCACCCGAAAGACTAAGGCGCGCCCAGTAGATGCTCTTGTTACGCCTGTGCCTGACAATCCCAGCTACACGATGTTGCAATTCCAGGATCGGGGCATGGCCGATCGGATCACCCGCCAAATCACCCACCGGGATGCAACACGGTCCGTGGTCGGCATGGCGATGGTATTGGCCCACGAAATCAAGAATCCGCTTGCCGGTATTCGTGGTGCCGCTCAGCTTCTTGAGCAAAGTCTTCCCGCAGATGAAATCAACTTGACGGCTCTGATTCGCGACGAGGCGGATCGGATTTGCGATCTCGTCGATCGCATGGAAGTCTTCGCAGATAGGCAGCCCATCGATTATGAACCGGTGAACATTCACGCCATATTGGATCACGTGGTGGATGTTGCCCAAATGGGCTTTGGCGCCGATATCGAAATCTTGAAGGACTATGACCCATCGCTCCCTGAGATTGGGGGAGACAGGAACCAACTCATTCAAGTGTTTATGAATCTTCTCAGCAATGCTGCGCACGCCGTCGAACAATCGGAACGACCCAGCATTCGACTGACCACAGCTTATCGGCCGGGAGTGAAGTTGTCTTTGCCGGGCAGCGGCTCGCGCGTAAACCTGCCCTTGGAAGTGCAAGTGATCGATAACGGTCCAGGTATTCCGGAAGAACTAATGCCCAGTCTTTTCGATCCGTTCGTGACCACCAAACGTAGTGGTAAGGGATTGGGTCTGGCGTTGGTCTCCAAGATTGTTCGCGACCACGGTGGTGTCGTTGAATGCGAGAATCACCCAAAAGGCGCCCTTTTTCGTATTCTTTTGCCCCTGGGCACACCCCGAACCCAAAGCGAATAGGCTTCGTGAAAGACGGTTGAGATGACCCCAGCTACAGTACTTCTTGCGGACGACGACAACTCATTGCGGACGGTGTTGAACAAAGCCCTCGCAATGCAGGGTTACAAAGTTCGCGCGACCAGCAATGCGACCACATTGTGGAAGTGGATTTCAGAAGGCGAGGGGGACATCGTGGTCACCGATGTCGTTATGCCGGACGAAAACGCGTTTGAGCTGCTGCCTCGTATTAAAACGGAACGGCCCGAATTGCCCGTCATTGTGATGAGTGCGCAAAACACGGTTCTAACAGCGATCACCGCCCAAGAGCGCGGCGCCTACGAGTATCTGCCGAAACCGTTCGATTTGAATGAGCTGACGAACTTGGTTCAGCGGGCACTGTCACCGGCAAAAGAGTCCGAAAAAGTCCGCGTCCGTTTGGAGACCACACGGTCCGGAGAAAACTTGCCTTTGATCGGCCGCTCGCAGCCCATGCAAGAGGTCTACCGTATCATCGCGCGCCTCACGGCCACCGACTTAACCGTTATGTTAACCGGTGAATCTGGAACCGGAAAAGAGCTCGTAGCGCGCGCGCTTCATGATTACGGGCGCCGCCGCGGAAAGTCGTTCGTTGCTATCAACATGGCCGCCATTCCACGCGAACTGATCGAGGCTGAGTTATTCGGACAGCAAGGAGAGGCGAGCCCCGCGCCCGGAAGGAAAATTGGCCGTTTCGAGCAAGCCCATCATGGGACCCTTTTTCTCGACGAAATCGGGGATATGCCCATGGAGGCACAGACAAGGTTGCTCAGGGTGCTGCAAGATGGTGAGTATACGTCTGTGGGCGGAGATAATACCGTCAAAACGGACGTTCGCATAATCGCCGCCACAAACAAAGATCTTCAGCGCCAGATCGAGAATGGGCAATTCCGGGAAGACCTCTTCTTTAGACTGAATGTGGTGCCATTGAGATTGCCGCCTTTGCGTGAGCGGTTGGAAGACATTCCCGATCTCGTGCGCCATTTCCTCGTCCGTGCGGAGATGGAAAACTTACCGGCCAAAACGATTAATCAAGACGCGCTCGATCGTTTGATGCTCCACGACTGGCCTGGCAATGTGCGTGAGCTGGAAAACCTTATCCGCCGGATTTGCGCAATCCATTCGGGCGATGTAATCACGGCGGAGATTGTGACGACTGAGCTGACAGCCCATCTGCATTCGGACAGCGACTCGGAAGAAGAGCTGGAGACACTTTCAACCTCAATTGCCAAGCATCTGGACGACTATTTCCTGCCGAGCGGCGAAGGTGAGCCACCTGTCGACATCTACGATAAGGTTCTCAAGGAACTAGAGCGCCCTCTCATTGAAAGATGTTTGCGCGTAACCCATGGCAACCAACTCAAGGCCGCGGCCATGCTGGGCCTGAATCGCAATACGCTGCGTAAGAAAATCAGAGACCTAGACATAAATGTCGTTCGCGGTCAGAATCTGATGTAACTTGGCAACGATTGAATTGGTCTAAGCCCTAAATTGTTGTAGAACAGCCTCAGTGTGGTGGCGCCCGACGAACGCGGAAGGTTCGTATAAGAGCGAACGGGCGCAAGTTCAGACTGAAGGCCCAAGTTAAGACAGAATTGTGGGTAATGGGATCGCATGGCGGAAACTGCTGATGAGCCATTCTCGACGCCGGAACAGTCTGGTCCTGAATTGTTGAAGCAAACGGCCACCGTCGTTTCGGCAGCGTCGTCTCTTGGCGCGCGCCGTGCAGAGCAACGTAAGAGAAATCTCTCTTGGTTCAGCGTCGCCCTCGTCATTGCGAGTTTGAGCTCAATCGCGCTCATCTACTTCACCTTGCGCGAGATAACGGGCGAGACCCCCAATCGTCAGGCCGTATCCAACTTGTTGGTCTTGAACGGCGTGGTCGCAGTGACCCTCATCGTCGCCATTCTGTGGCAGCTCATTACCGTATGGCGCACAGGCAAATCCGTTTTCGGAGCGGCCAGACTTCATAAGCGTCTGGTTATCCTCTTTAGCTTTATTGCGATCGTTCCTGCGGTTGCTGTCGCGATACTGGCCATTCTTACACTGACATTCAGTTTTGATAGTTTGTTCGGCGAAGACGAACCGTTCCCAACGGCGATGGGAAACCTGCGGGTCATCGTTAATGGTTTTGTTCAAGATCAGATTGATTCTCTGCGCGTGGATGCCAGGACGCTTGCGCCGGTTGTCGATTCGCGCCAACAGCTTATGGCGGAAAGCCCTATTCGATTTCGTCAGTTTCTGGCAGTTCAAAGCGCTTTGCGCAAACTCGAGTCCGCTTACATTGTCGACGGTCAGGGTCGGCGCCTGTCGAGCGCGAGCCTTTCGGGTGCGCCGCCTTTTACTTTGCCGTCCACTGAAGTGTTCAACACCGCTCGCCAAGGAAAACTCGCGATCTTTTCGGACGTCGCTAACAACCAGTTCCGCGGCATCATAAAGCTTCAGGCATTCGACGACGCCTACCTGCTCATTGGCCGGAGGATCAATCCGCTCGTTCTCGATCAAATGGATCAAACCCGAACAATCATCCACGAGTTTAACTTCTTTCAGTCCAATCAAGAGTATGTTGTTGGTGTCTTTTCCCTGGCCTATTTGATCGTTGCGCTCATTGTCCTATTAGCCGCCATACGGACGGGATTGCGGCAAGCGGACGACTTAGCATCCCCGATAGACCGGTTGGTGCAAGCCGCCGAGAAAGTAAGCCGAGGAGACTTAAGTGCCCGGGTCCATGTTGATCAAGACACAGACGAAGTGGACCGGCTTAGTCACACATTCAACAGAATGACCGATGAACTGCAGTCGCAAACAGAGGAGTTGGTCGAAGCAAACGAACAGATGGATGCCCGCAGACGCTTCACCGAGGCCGTATTGGCAGGTGTAAGTGCCGGTGTCATTGGTTTGGACAATGATCTGAAGATCACAATTGCGAACCGGTCAGCCATCACTTTACTTGCCACGCCGCGAGACGCGTTGATCGGCCGAACGCTGCTGGACGTCATACCGGAGCTGACAGAATTGCTGGCCAAGCTTCGCACCAACCGCGATGTGTTTGTCGAAGACCACATTGAGATTTCAAGAAATTCGGAGATTCGTCATTTGAATGTCCAAATTTCCGGAGACCATGGCGACCCGCAATCCGAAGGCTATGTCGTGACGTTTGATGATATCACAAAATTGGTTTCCGCTCAGCGGACGGCCGCCTGGGCGGACGTGGCGCGAAGGATCGCGCATGAGATCAAAAATCCGCTCACGCCAATTCAACTCAGTGCCGAACGGCTCCGTCGCAAATACCTTGACGATATCTCCGGGGATACCGACGTTTTTGAACAGTGTACAGACACGATTGTCAGACAAGTAAAAGACATCGGGCGCATGGTTGATGAGTTTTCGTCCTTTGCGAGAATGCCTGTACCTGTAATGAAACCGGCAGACTTAACCGATTTGGTGAAACAAGTCGTGTTTTCTCAGCGCGTCGCCAACCCCGAAATTGATTATCAAATTACGATTGGAGACGAGCCGCTGGAAATTGAGTGCGACAGCCGCTTGATCGGGCAAGCCCTCACCAACATTTTAAAGAATGCAGCTGAAGGTATTGCAACGCGATTGTCAGCGGCGCGCGACCTGGGCGATGACCGCGTGGAGTCCGACGAGCTTCCAGGCCGCATTGACGTTGAACTCCTTGTCGGAGAACCCAACATTGAAATCATCGTGAAGGACAACGGCTGCGGGCTGCCGGAGCAGCATAGAAACAGGTTGACCGAGCCCTACATGACCACGCGCGAAAAAGGGACGGGATTAGGCTTAGCCATCGTGAAAAAGGTGATGGAAGACCATGGCGGTGAGCTTGTCTTGGCAAACCGCAAAGACATTAAAGGAGCCGACATACGGTTAAGGCTGCCCTGTTCTGGTAGCAATCTTGCAACACTCCAAACGCCTACGGCTGAGGAAAAGGAAGCAAATCTGCGACTGGAAACAGTTGGATCTTGACGGAGAAATTGAATGAATACAGCTCAGCGGTCAAAGCGGAAAGTTACGGCGGATCGCGGATGTGATGTCCTGATCGTCGACGACGAAGCCGATATTCGCGAGTTAATTGCCGGGATCTTGGAAGACGAGGGCTTCGAAACACGAACGGCGGGCGACAGCGACAGCGCGCTAAAAGAGGTTGAAGTGCGCTGTCCCACACTTGTTGTGCTCGACATTTGGCTGCAAGGCAGCCGTCTCGACGGCCTCGAGATCCTAAGCAAGCTCAGGGCGGATCATGAGGCACTGCCCGTCATCATGATCAGCGGCCATGGCAATATCGAAACCGCCGTCTCCGCTATGAAGATGGGAGCCCACGATTTTATTGAGAAGCCCTTCAAGGCAGACAATCTCATTTTGACGGTCGAGCGGGCCATCGAAGTGTCTCGGCTGCGCCGAGAAAATTCCGAACTTAAGAGCCTGTTGGGCGGCGGCCAACAATTGATGGGTTCGTCCGCCGCAATCACTCAGCTTCGCCAATATATCGACCGAGTTTCTCCCACCGGCAGCCGCATCCTCATAACCGGGCCCTCGGGCTCTGGCAAAGAACTGGTCGCCCGTACGATCCATGAAAAATCTGGCAGGGCTAACAACCTGTTCGTCGCGATAAATGCTGCATCTATGGCGCCGGAGCGCTTCGAGCGGGAGTTGTTTGGAATTGAGGCCGCAGCCGGTCAGCCGCGCAAGATTGGGTTATTTGAACAAGCCCATGGTGGGACACTCTATATCGATGAAATCGTTGACATGCCCATCGAGACCCAAAGCAAGATCTTGCGGGTATTGGTGGAGCAACGTTTTGAAAGGGAAGGCGGTGGACAGCCCGTTCAAGTCGATGTGCGGGTCATTTCATCTTCCAGTAAAGATCTCCAATCGGCGATCGACTCAGGCAAGCTTCGCGAAGATCTGTATCACCGGCTGAATGTCGTCCCGATTTCTGTGCCCCCGCTTTCTCATCGCCGTGAGGATATCCCCGAATTGATCGAAGTGTTTATCGATCAAATCTCCGGTTCCGCCGGTCTTCCAAAACGAAAGATTGGCGATGATGCCATGGCGGCGCTGCAAGCGCACAATTGGCCAGGAAACGTGCGTGAACTCCGCAATAATGTCGAGCGACTGCTGATTCTGGCCACGGAAGACGACCAGGAAGTCATTTCTGCTGATCGCTTGCCACCGGAAATCGGCTCATCCACTCCCTCGATCCCCGGCCATAGCACCACCGACCGAGTGATTGCACTTCCGTTACGCGAAGCAAGGGAAATGTTCGAACGGGAATACCTGGTCGCTCAGATCAATCGCTTTAGCGGAAACATCTCGCGCACCGCCGCTTTCATTGGCATGGAACGCTCCGCTCTCCACCGGAAATTAAAGTCTTTAGGTGTGACCGCAAACAGTAGAACCGCAGAAATTGCCCAAGCCAGCAACGGTTAATGCCTCATTTAGCGTTAGAGAATAGCGTGACGGCATGAAGGTCATCATCTGCGGCGCGGGCCAAGTCGGCTACGGCATCGCCAAACGGCTCGTAGAAGAGAACAATTCCGTAACCGTCATAGAGCGGTCCCCTGAACTCATCCAAAGAATAACCGAGACTTTGGACGTTAAGGCGATCCTTGGTCACGGCTCCCATCCGGAAATTCTGGATCGGGCAGGGGCCAAGGACGCAGATATGTTGATCTCCGTGACGTTCGCGGACGAAGTGAACATGGTTGCGGCCCAGATTGCCCATTCCATTTTCAATGTACCCATGAAGATCGCTCGGGTCCGCTCCCAAAGCTATTTGAACCCGATTTGGCAGGACTTGTTCAGCCGGGATAACATGCCCATCGACGTAATCATTTCTCCTGAGCTTGAGGTTGGTGATACGGTCCTGGCCCGTTTGAGCAATCCCGGAGCTGCCGAGACGGCGTCTTTTGCCCAGGACAAGGTAAAGCTCATCGGTGTGCGGCTTGCGGAAAACTGTCCGGTCGTGAATACACCTCTCAGTCAGCTCACAGAGCTGTTTCCCGACATCAAGGCGACGGTCGTGGGGATTGTACGCGATGCGCGGTTTTTTGTTCCCGCCAAAGGGGACCAGATGCTCATTGGCGACTATGTCTATGTAGTCACAGACTCCGAAATGCTCGCCCGCACGATTGCGATCTTTGGACATGAGGAACGTGAAGCCAAAAAAGTCTTGATTATCGGAGGTGGAAACATCGGTTTCTATGTTGCTCAGGCGCTTGAGAACCAAAGCCACTTGAATGTAAAGATCATCGAAAGTAACAAGGAGCGTGCCGTCCAAATTGCCGACCAACTCAAACGAACCGTTGTTCTCCTTGGCGATGGTCTGGATCAAGACATTCTTAGAGAGGCAGGAATTGGTGGTGTAGAAACAGTGGTCTCGCTCACCAATAGCGATGAAGTGAATATCCTTGCCTCCGTTATCGCCAAGCAGAACGGTGCGTCTCAGACTATGTGCCTGATTAACGATAGCGATTACAGTGCGCTGACGACTTCATTGGGTATTGACGCGTTTATCGATCCCAAAGCAATTACTGTTTCGCGCATTCTGCAACATGTCAGGCGCGGACGTATTCGGGCTCTGTATTCCATTGCCCAAGGCCGCGCAGAGGTTATTGAGGCCGAAGCCCTAGAAACGTCGCCGCTCGTCGGAACGCCGCTCAAAGAAGCGCGACTACCCGATGAGATTGCCATCGGTGCAATCATCAGAGGCGACGAGTTCATTCGCCCACGCGGAGACACCCGCATTGAAAAGGGGGACACCGTTGTCCTCTTAGCGGAAAGGGGGATGACCGAAAAGGTTGAAAAAGTATTCCGGGTCAGCCTCGAATACTTCTAGAATGTTGACCCAGAGCGCCGTCAGAGAACACGTTCCATGCCTGTGACCGGTGTCCCATATCTTGTCGGCTTGTCGCTGGCCGCTTTCGTTGTCAACATGGCGATCGCATCGTTGGTTGCTCTTGCCCACGAAGACGTCGCCTCAGCCAATCTTTTCTTTTTGATGGCGTGCTTTACCGCTTTTGGGGCGATGCTTCTTGTTCTAAGCTTTCGCAGTCACCGGTCGCGCTATTCCGTTCGCACGGCAACAATCCTTATCCTTATCTTAACGCTCCTGTTACCCATACCTGCTGCCGCTCCTTTTTACTTGCTGGGCGCGTCAGAAACCCGGCTTGATGCTTTATTTGAGGCCGTTTCGTCGATCACGACCACGGGTTTTTCGTTTTTGCTGCCGGCCGAGTCCTTAAGCGAGGCTTTGCTCTATTGGAGAAGCAGTCTGCAATGGCTGGGCGGATATTTCACGCTCATTGTTATGGTCGCGGTCCTGAGCAACATCACATTGAGCGCATTGCCGCTAAGCCGCCCCAACTTAGAGCTGATTGATGAGTCGTCCTTAGTCGAACGCATTGAAAAGACCGCCATCCGTCTCCTTCCAATATACAGCGTTCTAACTGTTTTTTGCTATGTGCTGTTGGTCATGAGCGGTGTTGACGTGTTCCATGCCCTTTGTGTTTCTCTCGCCACCGTCTCAACCGGAGGCGCGGCGCCCATCGACGACACCGTTGATGCTCTAGGAGGAAGTCTCGTTCAGATCGTCATTCTGGTTTTCATGTTCATCGGAGCCATGAATGTCGCCACTCAAACCGAACTGGCGCGCGGCCGGACACGAGCGTTTTTGGCCGACGGGGAACTGCTCTATCTTCTGGTCATGGTCGCGGTGCTGACGGGCTTTCAACTTATCTCGGAGATGATGGAGAATATCGCCGTTATCCCTATTCTTTCAAGCCTGTTCAACGCCGTGTCCGTTGTTACAACAACCGGGTTTGCCGCCGGAGGCTCTCAGCCGTTCGACGCCATGCCTTTGCCCCTTCTGCTGCTTGGTATGTTTCTGGGGGGTGCGGCACTGTCGACCGCTGGCGGTCTTAAGGGAATTCGTGCACTCATTTTTTTTCGGCACAGCATGAGTGACATGCGGGGCCTCACTCACCCGCGTCGAATAAAGAATCTCAAGTTCAACAACTTGGCGATTTCCCAACAAAGCTTGAGCTTCGTTTGGCTATATTTCTTCCTACTGATTATTGTGATTGCTCTATTGGCGATGTGCCTCGCTGGTTCTGGACTTGCGTTTGAATTGGCGTTTTCTCTATCCCTTATGTCGGTAAGCAATTGCGGCGCTCTCGCCCATTTCTTATGGCCGGCAGATCTGCTCAAACCAGAAGTAGACACCATGGGCAAGATCGCGATGATGATCGGCATGATTTTGGGCAGGTTGGAAATAATCCTGCTCCTGCTGCCCTTCCAGAGACGTTTTTGGCAGGCTTAATCGCATTTGGAGCGGCTGAAGAAGAGACTCAGCCTAGAATTTCACTCTCTTAGTCCCTAAATTCACCTGGGGCCGTTTGACCGGATCTAGTTTGTTTCGCGGTTGCAATGTGGTACGAAACGAACCGCAAACGTCCCGGGTTGGAAGGTTTCTTAAATGCACCTTTGCTAAAACACGTGACAGAAAATACGAAGACCGCGAATTGGCGAAATACTGAGAGAACCAATAAGGATCCTATTGTGTCAAACGAGAAGAAACAAAATCTACAAGACACTTTCTTAAACACAGTTCGAAAGTCGAAGACGACGGTGACCATTTACTTGGTGAATGGTGTTAAACTGACCGGCATTATTACTTGGTTTGACAACTTTTGCGTCTTATTGCGGCGCGATGGGCAGTCCCAACTTGTGTACAAACATGCCATTTCCACCATTATGCCCGGGTCAAATATCCAGCTGTTTGACGCCGAGACGGAAGAAAACTGATCCGTCAGCTTGTCTTTTCGGCCCATAAGTAGTTTTTTTAGTCTATGGATATGATAGACACGCGGGCCCGCAAAACCCGTTGCATGGTCGTAAATCCCATCGTCAAACCGGGCGGCATGAATGGTTCCGATGCAGATGATGGGATTGCTTTTTCGATTGATAGGCAACTCGCCGAGGTTTGTGGGTTGGCAGAGGCCATCGGCGTTGAATTGGTCCACACGTGCCATGCGGCCGTCCCTGAAGTCAAACCGGCAACGTTTGTTTCGGTGGAGCGCCTGGAGCGCCTCGGTTCAATCATTCGCGAGCAAAAGATTGATCTGGTCGTTGTCAATCATAGTCTCACGCCGCGCCAACAGTTCAACTTGGAGCGGGCTTGGAACGCAAAAGTCCTTGATCGCTCGGGCTTGATTCTTGAGATCTTCGGCGAGAGAGCCCAGACGCGCGAAGGACGCCTCCAGGTTGAGTTGGCTCATCTGTCGTACCAACGCACGCGTCTCGTGCGGTCCTGGACACACCTTGAGCGTCAACGCGGCGGCACCGGCTTCCTTGGTGGGCCAGGGGAAACACAGTTGGAATCTGACCGTCGTCAACTTGCCGAACAAATCGCCCGCCTCAAGAAACAAATTGAAAACGTCAAACGGACCCGTGGCTTGCATCGGGCGGCGCGGGCGAGGGTCCCTTACCCGGTAATGGCGCTGGTCGGCTACACCAACGCCGGTAAATCGACGCTATTCAACCGGCTCACCCAGGCGAACGTCTTAGCCCGGGACCAATTGTTTGCGACGTTGGACCCGACGATGCGGCTGGTGAAACTGGCCGACGGCGAGCCGATTATCTTGTCCGACACAGTCGGGTTTATTTCCGACCTGCCGCACGAGCTCGTCGCCGCATTCCGGGCAACTCTGGAAGAAGTCCTGTCGGCCGACTATATCGTGCACGTTCAAGACATTTCCGATCCTGAGCATGAAGTTCAGCAAGCAGAGGTTTTAAACATTCTGAATGAGCTGGGCGTTGGAACGGAGGTCCACCCCCATCTCGTAAACGTCTACAATAAAATTGACCTCATCCCGCCGGAACGCCGAGCCGAAGTGTCCGAATCAGTTCTTGTTAACGCGGGAGACAGCAAGGCTGTCCCCAGCTTCTTCGTCTCCGCAGAAACGGGAGAGAGCATTCCTGATCTGATTTCGGGTCTGCAGCAATTGGTTAAAGCCTCTCACACGGTGGTTGAGTTCGAGCTTCCTTATACGGACGGCAAAGCCCTGTCCTGGCTCCATGGCCACGGCGATGTCATGGAACAGTCTTGCAACGATGAAGGACAAACGAGATTGGTGGTTCGGTTGTCTCCCATCAACCTGGGCAAATTCTCAAAACAATTCGATCGAACGCCGATTCGCCACCTATGACGAAGTCTTGGTTTTCGCTTCTTGCCACCAAGCTTCCATCTGATCGAGGCCGACGTCCTCAAGAGTCAACCCGTTTGCCTGTGCTTGGTGCTCAATGTACTGAAAACGCGCTCTGAACTTCTCATTGCAACGCCGCAAGGCCGCATCCGGATCGATGTGAAGCTTTCGTGCCAGATTGGTGACAACGAAAAGAACATCGCCCATTTCATCTTCAATGCGGTCATCGCTCATGGGCTCTTTCCCTACTTCCTCTTGAAGTTCTCTTAACTCCTCATCGAGCTTGTCAAAAATTTCGCCTGTGGACGGCCAATCAAAGCCAACCTTTGCCGCCCGCTTTTGCAACTTCACAGCGCGCAAGAGGCTGGGCAGGTTCACAGGCACATCCGCCAAAAGGCTCACGGGTCCATCCGCTTTTCGATGTCGTTCCTTATCCTTTTCGCGTTCCCAAATGTTGGAGACGTCATCGGAACGACTTGCATCCTCGTTCCCGAACACATGAGGATGTCTTCGGATCATTTTTTCACAAATGGACTTAACCACGTCGTCAAAGGAGAACAGATTTTCCTCCGATGCCATTTGAGCATGAAAGACCACCTGAAGCAGTAAATCTCCCAGCTCTTCTTTCAGATCTGTGAAATTTTTACGTTCAATCGCATCCGCAACTTCATACGCTTCTTCGATTGTATACGGAGCAATCGTTCCGAAAGTCTGCTGCGTATCCCACGGACATCCATCAACCGGATCACGAAGCCGCTTCATAATGTCCAGCAAATCTTCTATGGCTTCTCGAGATCGCGTCTCGGGTGTGTTTGTCATGGAGTACACTCGATGTTGAAAGGAATAATCTATTGCAAGCAAAAGCGGCCGCAGACGGAGAACGATATCACGCGTCATAACGGGAATGTGCCAGGCTTAAACGCATCAATTCACAAGCTTTTGCTTATGTCGACGAGAATCCGCAGATCTCTAGCCATTGCTGGATTGCACAACTGCCACACTAAGCCACTTCCACATTGTCGCCACACACGCGAAATGTTTTTGCCACATCGCGATGTGATAAGGTTAAGGCACTTGATTGGGGAAGGGAGCGTTGATCACATGGTTGGTATACCTCCTCAAAGGGTGACAAGTTATCGTCATTCGTATCAAGAGCGGCTGTATGCTCTCCTCGCCGCACAGTCCACCCCAATAGGCGGGGGGAGCATCGGTCCAAAGAAGTACCTCTATTGAGGCTCTAAGCTCTAAGCTCCACTTTCATAGGTAGAGGATTGTCCGGGAATGTCGTGATGCGCATATTCGGCGTGGGCGGCCTCTCCGCGGCATAGGAAAATCGGAAGCGTTGAGTCAGCTTCACCAGAGAAATAAGCGCCTCCTGCATGGCGAAGCGAGCGCCGATACATACCCGTGGTCCAAATCCGAATGGAACGTAAGCGTATTTGTGGATGGCGTGACCTTCCAAGAAACGGTTCGGATCAAAGACATCGGGATCGCGCCACAGCTTACGATGGCGGTGAAGCAACCATGGCGAGACGTAGACGCTTGTATTCTCCTCAACGTCCAGCCCAGGGACCGAATGAGATGCAATGGCCTTGCGAGAGATCATGGCCACGGGCGGATAGAGCCTCATACTTTCTTTGAGCACCGCTTCTGCAAAGGGAAGGGCCTGCACCCACTCTTGAGGGGGTAGGGCGTCTAAGTCGGCGGCTGCGATTTCAGCTTCCAGGCGATCTCTGACTTCAGACGCTTGGGACAGGAGATAAAACGTCCATCCCAGAGACCGGGCCGTGGTCTCATGACCCGCAGCAATGAACGTGATCAGATTATCGACGATCTCTTCATCACTCAGATGTTCACCGTCTTCATCGGTAGCACTGAGGAGAAGAGTATGCAGATTATTCGCCTCCCGTTTTCCCTTAGCAAGCTCGGCCCGCTTTAGTTCGGTCAGCTGAGTAAGCCTTGCTCGCAAATCGTTCATAATGCGGTGCGCGCGCCCCCGGCCGATCCGCGGCACCGAAAGGGGCAGGCGGGCGAGATCGAAAATGTGCGGCCGGCCGCCAATAGCCATCAGCTCTTCGACGCTCGCAGCCAGCATGTCCGGATCGAGATGCATCTCTCCACCAAAAAGCGTGGCCGCCAGATGGGCGAGGGTGAGCTGTACCATTTCATCGCTCATCGAAACGACCTGAAGTGAACGGGCGGCGAGACGGTCTGCAAACTCATCGCAAACCTGGGCCATGGGCATGGCAAACGCATTGACATGACGGGGCGAAAAGAGCGGCGCGGTAAGCTTGCGGACCCGTTTCCAGGGCTCCCCCTCGTTGGTGAGCAGTCCCTCCCTTAAAAACGGTTTCAAGACAGCCTGACGGACAAAGTCCATGGCGTATTTGTCCTCATTTTGCACCAAGCAGTGATGGATCGTGTCCGGATCATTGAGGATGAGCATCCGGCGTCCCATGATCTCGGCCTTAATAATGGGTTCCTCGTAATGGCGCTCAGCCCAAACCGCCAGCGGATTACGCGCGAGTGTCCGCATGGTCCGCAAAAGAGTGAAAAAGTCCGGCTTCGATGCGAACGCATTGGCCTGCGGCGTCGGCGCATGGGGCACGAAGGGGGCGGTGCGCCTTTGTGCGAATGTCTGCTCGCTTACCATGGGGAAACCCCACCTCTAGAGACCAGTTCAACAGGACCCTGGGCATACTCCAGATTGAGGTCGAGCCGCGGCGCGTCCTCTGGATCCTCGCCCGGCACCAGTGCCGGCTTGGCGCGAAAGGCCTCAAGGTAGGGCTCATAGCGCTCGCCGTTATGATCGAACACCACAAACTTCATGCACCACAAGCCGGCTAGGACAGATAAGTCCGGTTCTTCATCGTTGCGAGTATTAAGATCCGGCAAGGCAAATTCAAAAGAGAGTGTCTGAATGGAATCCGGCGAGTAAATCTCCGGCTGATCGATGCGCTTGAGTGGGAAGGCCGACGGCGCGTCCTTGCCGGCACTGCACGTCTCTTGGCTCTCGGATTTCACCAGCGAAACACGTGTGAACACCATGGACTTGGTGCCTTGATTAGAAGCGATGATGACCGGTGTCACATAAGGTGCACGGCGCGTCTCGCGAACATTCTCGATAGAAGAGGAATAAGAAGATGTCTGCACCGATGAGCCGATGGAGGCCATAGCCACCGTGAGCGTGTAGCGGTCGTCAAAGAAAGTCATATAGGTGGTCCAGGTGGACAAGATGATGGCACCCACCGACATAAACCCGCTCATCACTCCGTTCATTTCATGCTCCTCAATCTCAGCAGATATGGGGAGAACCTAGCGTGTTTCCATGACGGCAGGGATTCAAAATGAGGGCACTGCGCAAGCGAGTTATAAGAAACGCCTGGCCGTGAACCCACACCCATTTGTCGCATAATATATATTATGGAAAATAAAGACCATGGTCGGAGAGGGCGCCTGTTCGCTATTTGCGTGGAGCCAACACCCCGAAACTGCCGACTTGGCGCATGTACTCGCCCTCCAATCTCGCGTCTGACCAACCAATCATCACCCGCCCAAAAAACCGATCACATTTCTCGTGAAGTGGTTTAAGGGCACGCGCCAAAACGATACTTGAAATTGGCCATACGACAAAAGTTCACATTGGAGAACACGACATGCTCAACGGCAAGAATGCGGTCGTCACCGGCTCAACCAGCGGCATTGGGCTCGGCCTTGCGGAGGCGCTCGCCAAGGCCGGTGCGAACATCGCTCTCAACGGCTTCGGCGATCCGGCGGAGATCGAAAAGAGCCGCGCACGGCTGGAAAACGATTTCGGCGTTCAAGTCATCTATAACGGCGCCGATATGACAAAGCCCCACGAAATCGAGGCGTTGGTTGATGAGGCCGTCGCCAAGCTGGGGTCCTTAGACATTGTCGTCAACAATGCGGGCATTCAAAACGTTGATCCGATTGAAGAGTTTCCGGTGGAGAAGTGGGACGCCATTCTGGCGATCAATCTGTCGAGTGCCTTTCACATGATCCGTACCACGGTAGGTCCGATGAAACAGCGCAAATGGGGCCGCATCATCAACCTGGCCTCTGCTCACGGATTGGTCGCCTCCCCCTTTAAATCAGCCTACGTCGCAGCAAAACACGGGATGGTGGGATTAACGAAGACCGTCGCCTTAGAGACGGCGGAGTTCGGCATTACCTGTAACGCGATTTGCCCCGGTTACGTGATGACTCCCCTCGTGGAAAAACAAATCCCCGCCACGGCGGAAGCACGAGGTCTCACGGAAGTCGAAGTGGTCCGCGATGTCTTGCTCGACGCTCAATCCACAAAGCAATTTGTGACCCTGGAACAATTAGGTGCTCTGGCCACGTTCCTCTGCAGCGACGAAGCGGCTCAAATCACCGGCGCGGCCCTGCCCGTCGATGGCGGATGGACAGCGCACTAATCATTGCCCTTAATATGATGTAAACACAGAGCAACCACTCCTCAGACACCGGTCAAAATCATTATGTCAAAATCCCAAAATGGATCGAAAGCGCGCCTGGCAGCGCAAGTCTGCAAAGAGGCCGGCCAGCTCGTGCTGGTCTTTCAGGGCGGCGGCGCCCTCGGCGCGTTTCAAGCAGGCGTCTACCAGGCCGTCCACGAGTTCGGTCTTGAACCCGACTGGGTCATCGGTACCTCCATCGGGGCGGTCAATGCGAGCCTCATTGCTGGGAACGCCCCGGAAAACCGATTGGAGGCTCTGACGTCATTCTGGGATCAAGTTACCCATCACAAGCCCTGGCACTGGTTCCCGACATATCGGCCGTTTGAGCAAAGCCTGTCGTACTTGTCGATCATGACCGGCGGATTGGACCGGTTCTTTCAGCCCAACTCCCTCGCCTTTGCGAATCCCAGGCTCAGGCTTGGCGCCGAAAAGGCCGGCTACTATTCGACCGGACCATTGGAAAAGACGCTCAGTGAGGCCATCGATTTTGGCCAGCTCAACGCCAACGCCCCCCGCGTTTCCTTCGGCGCCGCGAATGTAAGCACGAGCGAAATGCGCTACTTCGATTCGCGAGATGAAACCTTAGACGTGCGCCATATCATGGCGTCCGGCGCCCTCCCGCCCGCCTTTCCTGCCGTCCGCGTCGATGAGGAGCTGTATTGGGACGGAGGAATTCTCTCAAACACGCCGACGGAAATCGTTTTCGATGATTATCCGCGCCGAGACTCACTGATCTTTGCTGTGCAACTTTGGAATCCTAAAGGCAAAGAGCCCCAGTCCATTTGGGACGTTCTCAATCGGCAGAAAGATATACAATTTTCAAGCCGCGTGACCGAACACATTAAGCGCTATCAAGTGAACCACCGTTTGCGTCATATCATCCAGGAACTTGCCGATCTGGTGCCGGAGGAACATCAGAACACCCCTGATTTCGATGAAATGGTGAGTTGGGGCTGTTTGACCCGCATGCACGTCGTCGGGCTTCTCGCACCCGCGATCGCCCACGAAGATCAGACCAAGGATGTCGACTTCAGCGCCAGCGGGATCCGCAAGAGATGGAAAGCCGGGTATGAGCAAACCAAACACGCCATTGAGACAGCGCCGTGGCGCGGTGACTTCGACCACCTGGAGGGGGTCATCTGGCATGAGCAGCCGTTTGGGGAAGGTCAAGTGTCCGCTGCTTAAACCTCTGCTTCGACCACCATCCCGTCATAGGCGGGCTCGACCCCAGCCGGAACCTGGCCCTTAAGGGTTTGGTAGTCCAAATCCACATGCAGGTTGGTAAGAATCCCGCGCGCCGGCTTGACACGCTCGAACCAAGACAGAGACGTTTCGAGATTGACATGGCTCGGATGCGCATTGTAGCGCAAGCAATCAAGGATCCAGCAGTCAATTCCTTCCAGGGCCGCAAAGCTCTCTTCCGGCATATCGACAACGTCGCTGGAATAGGCAATCGGGCCAAAGCGAAACCCGAGGGAGTCGATTTCTCCGTGATACTGAAGGAACGGCAGCGCTTCGATGGGACCGCCGGGGCCGTCGACCACATGCACGCGGCCTGGCTCCAGATCCAAACGAAGATCGAGGATAGCGGGATAGGCACTACCCGGGGCCTGTTCAAAGCAATAGCTAAAGCGGCGCTTTAGGCGCTCTCCGGAGGCTTTGTCCGCATGCACATTAACCCGCGCGCGCATATTCATCGCAACCATGCGCAAATCGTCGATGCCGTGGGCTTGGTCCGCATGGTCGTGCGTATAAAGAACGGCGTCCAGCTTTCCGGTCTTGGCATCGAGCAGCTGCTCGCGCATATCGGGCGATGTGTCCACGAGCACGGACGTCACGCCGCCCGGACCGATCCGTTGGACCAGGATTGAACAGCGCCTGCGCCTGTTGCGCGGCTCGTCCGGATCGCACGAGCCCCAGACGTCCCCGATGCGGGGCACCCCGCCGGAAGAGCCGCAACCCAGAATCGTGACTCTCAACGTCACCCCTGCCCCCTTTGTGCTTTGTTGAACAACCGAAAAAAGTTCTCCGTCGTCACCGTAAAAAGCTCGTCTTGCGGCATCTCTTTAAGCTCGGCGAGACGCTCTGCCGTATACCGAACGAAGGCCGGCTCGTTTTGTTTCCCGCGCTTTGGAACGGGGGCAAGATAAGGAGCATCGGTTTCAACGAGAAGCCTGTCCAGCGGAACACGACGGGCCGTCTCGCGCAGATCCTCGGCATTCTTGAACGTCAGGATGCCGGCAAACGATACATAAAAGCCAAGCTCCAACGCCGCATCGGCCAGGTACCCTTCCGAGCTAAAGCAATGCAGCACGCCGGGAAAAGGCCCTGCCCTAAACTCATCCTGCAAGACCCGGATGGTCGCGTCTTCGGCCGATCGGCTATGCACGATAAGCGGAAGCCCCGTCTCCCGGGAAACCGCAATATGTTTGCGAAAACTTTCCTCCTGAGCCGCTGCCGGGGAATAATTGTAGTGGAAGTCAAGGCCGGTTTCGCCGATCCCCACCACTTTCGGCCCAGCGCTAAGCCGCAGGAGGTCTTCAACCGAGTAGTCTGGATCCCCAGCTACATTGTGTGGGTGCAAACCAACGGAACAAAAGACGTTGTCGAACCGTTCCGCAACATCCTTGATTTGATCAAATTCACTGATCTTTGTACAAATGGTCACCATATGACCAATGCCGTTAAGGCTGGCCCGTTCCACGACGTTGTCCACGTCCTCAATCAAACCATCGAAATCAAGATGGCAGTGACTGTCGACCAGTTTGGGAATGTTTTGATCTGTCAAAATGCGGCCTTCTCTTACGCGGTCCCAAGTATTACGCAGTCCCAAGGCGACGATAAAATTCGGCGATCGTCTGCTTTTGGTCGAGATTGAGTGCGCGGCAGGCCGTGTGTAAACGCTGAGCCTCGCTCCAGGCAGCACTCAAACCCTGGGGGCCATACGCCCTGTCCAACGTGCTATAAACTGCTTTCTCATCCGTTGACAATGGCTGCGCCTCCCCAGCGCCCAGCGAGGCAGCCCGCTCCAAAATCAAGGCAATAAAATCGAACGTGAGGTCGAAGAGATCTTCCCCTTGTGTTTTTGAAACGTGTTCCGCAAAAGCGGTTACGGCGCTGGTATCGATATTCGGAGCCCGGGAAAAGAGCGAAAGAACCCGGCCAAAATTGGCAATGCCATCGTTTTGGAGGAGCTGCAGCACCCGGCCCGCACTACCGCCGGCAATTTGGCTCAACGTTTCGAGATCGCTTGCGGATACGTCCATGCCCGCTTCGGCGATGATCGCCGCCAAAGCGTCTTGGCTAAGACTTTTGAGAGGAAGGTGCCGGCACCTTGACCGGATTGTCGCAAGCAGCGATCCAGGCCGATGAGAAACCAAGAGGAGGAGAGAGCGCGGCGGAGGTTCCTCCAAACGCTTTAAGAGCGCGTTGCACGCCGCCCGGTTCATATCATCCGCCGAATCGATAATGCACACGCGCCATCCGTCATCCGTCGAGGACAGTCCAAAAAAGTCGGAGAGCTTTCGCACTTCCTGCACGGACAATACGGTTTGAAAGCGTTTTTTGCCAGGCTCCCACACGCGCCTGAGCGCGAGCAGGCCGGGATGGCTTTCACTTTCAATGAACCGGCTTGACCTCTCGTCCGGCGCCACAAAGAGTGAGGAGCGGATCTCGCGACTCCCGTGTTCCAGCACATATCGAGCAAAGCGGTAAGCCAGTGTGGCCTTGCCGATGCCCGGTGATCCGGAAATAAGCCACGCATGAGGCAATCGCCCCGATTTCAGTGAGCTGATGATTTGTTGTTCCGCCTCATCGTGCCCATAGAGGGAATAGGTTTCGCGAGGATGTGCGCACCCCTGAACGCGGTCGATTTCTGGAGAGTCCGTGGCCAATTTGGTTTCTCTTCAAGGTTCAATCTGAATGATCATAACGCCTGAGGGCCCAGAACGCACGCGCGGCGGGGGTAACCCACACTTATGCGAGTTCGTCAAATCGCGCGACTACGGCAGACCAAATCTGTTCGGCCACCTTGTCTTTCGGTGCATCCGAGGCAACGACAACAACATGGCCTTCTTTTTCTTTGGCTGCTTTGAGGAATCCCTCTCTCAGCTTTACGTGAAACGCCAGATTCTTATCCTCAAATCGGGTCTCTTCGGCTCCAGCGCCCGTTCGGCCGCGCGCCCGGGACACGCCGGTCGATGGATCGACATCCAACAACACCGTTAGGTCTGGTTGTGTTTTGCCCACAATTTCGGCGTCCAGAGCCCCAAGAAAATAAGAGGACACGCCCCCGACATGGCCTTGATAGACTTTCGTGGAAAGCGAGAACCGATCGCAGATCACCCACCTGCCCGCCGCAAGAGAGGGCCGGATGAGGCGCTCCAGGTGCTCTTGCCGGGCGGCATACGCAATGAGAGCCTCCGCAAGGGCCGACCAGCGATCACTTTCTCCCCGGACAAAGAGAGCCCTCAAGTCTTCCCCTTGGGGTGTACCCCCGGGCTCGCGCGTTGTGATACAGGCAATTCCCACGGACATCAGGCGTTCGGCGAGAAAGCTGATTTGAGTGGACTTGCCCGCCCCTTCACCACCTTCGAAAACAATGAAACGCGCGGGGGCGGACATCAGCCTGCATTGGCGGCTGCGCCCTCTTCCGCAGGGCTAAGACTATTGGTGATCATGTGCATCAACGTGGCGCCCATCCTGCCGACAAGACCCAGTTCGCCGACGGCCTCGCTGGCGTAAAGGTCTCGGACCAACGTCGGCGAATTGGGCGCGCGCACATGAAGCTCGGCCACTTTGTCTCCAGCTGATATGGGAGCAGGAATTGGGCCTGTATACTCGACCGAGACTTCCATTTCTTCGCGGTCTTCCGGACGCAGAATCGCGATCAAGTCTTCCTGGACGGTTACAGGCACGGTCTTGCTCTGTCCCATCCAGACGTTCGCCTCGCCAACCGGATCACCTGCTTTGAACAGCTCATAGCGCTCGAAGTCGCGAAACGCTTTGCGCACAAGCCGTTGAGATTCAGTCGCCCGCTCGGACTCTGAAGCAAGCCCATTCACGACGACGATCATCCGATAACCGCGCTGAACGGCAGAGGCCGTTAGACCATAGCCAGATTCTTGCGTGTGACCCGTTTTTAATCCATCCGAGCCGATATTGGCATAGAGCAGCGGATTTCTGTTTGGCTGGGCATTCTTAACCTCTCCGTACTGAAATTCCTTCTCGGAGAAATATTCATAGAGGTCCGGATAATTGTCGATAATGAACTTGGCGAGAATGGCCAAGTCTTCCGCCGTCATCCAGGTATCGGGATGAGGCATGCCGTGCGAGTTGCCAAATGTGGATTTCTTCAAACCGACCGTTTTGCGGCCGAACTCGGTCATAAGATAAGAGAACTCGTCTTCCGTCCCGGAGATGCCTTCGGCAACCACGATGCACGCGTCATTGCCTGACGCGACAACGATTCCCCGAATGAGATCTTCGATCGTAACTTCCGTGTTCACACGAACGAACATGGAGCTTCCCTCGCGCTCGCGCCACGCTTTCTCGCTGACAGGAAACGTATCTTCCAAAGTCAGCTTGCCGGTCTTGATATGGTCGAAAAGGATGGCGATTGTCATCAGCTTCGTCATGGACGCCGGCTTCATGAGCTTCTCGCCGTTCTTACTGTAAAAGATCGTTCCTGTCTCGCCGTCCATGATGACTGCAAATTCAGCACGCGTATCAAAAGGCAAATCCGCACGGGCCGGCAGGACCGATGCGGCAAGAAGGGCTAAAAAGCAACTAAGAATACGCACGAGATACTCCTATTCCTAAAAACTCTCACTTTGATCGAATGTGATTATGGCGTCGTGATGACCGCCGTCGCGCACAGCTTGTAGGTGATCCAGTGCCTCGCGCTCAGATGTTATCGGCCCGATCCGCACTTTGTAGTAGTCGGTCCGTGCCTCCGTCTGCAACGGAATGATCATGGTGCCGGAGTAGGTCGCCCCGAACTCTTGCCGCAACAATTCGGCTTCCAGGGGGTCCGTGACCGATGACGAGATATAGTAATTCTTCCGGTCCGGCACGATGGGATGAGCCGCCTGGGCCGCAGCAATAACCTTTGCTTGAGGACGCTCCTCGATTGGTTGCGCGGCAGGTGCCGCAGGTGCCCTAGGCGCCTGTGCAATCATGGTCGATGGAGCTTGGCTTGGCAGGACATTGGGCGCCGATGGATTGAGGGACGCAAGCGCCAGATACTCGACCCGCACCTTTGTGGTGCCTTGGCCTTGAAATCCAAGTTTTTGAGACGCTGCTCTTGAGACATCGATAATCCGTCCCCGCGCAAATGGTCCTCTGTCATTGACACGCAGGATCTCCGATCGGCCATTGCTCAAATTCGTCACCCGTACGAGGGATGGCAGCGGCAGTGTGGGGTGAGCCGCCGTCATGGCGTTCATATTGTAGATTTCGCCGTTGGCCGTCTTACGGCCGTGAAACTTCCGGCCGTACCAAGAGGCAACGCCCACTTGATTATAGTCCGGCTCAACTCGAGGCACATACCTCTTGCCGTTGATCATATAGGGGTTACCGACTTTGTACTGGCCGGGCACGCTGGACGTTGACGACGGGATGGAACCGCAAGCGCTCAACACGGCGCCCGCAAAAACCAAGACGGACAGGTTGCGAAAGAAAACAGAGACGTTCATTGAAAGATGGACACTCACGTTGGCTGCTAAGGGATTCGTATACCCTAGTTTGCCGACAATTCCTTTAAAAATGAATTGAGCGGTGAAGGCAGCCTTTGTTAGGAAGCAAGCCTTAACAAAGGGTAACGCCCGCCCGTTTCGACAACAGCCTTGCGCCTTGACGGTGCGAATGATAGCACCCAAATTCTCTTATCTCACGGATGGGTGGCCGAGTGGTTGAAGGCACCGGTCTTGAAAACCGGCAAGGGGCAACTCTTCGTGGGTTCGAATCCCACCCCATCCGCCACCTCATGTTCCATCGTTTTCCACAGACCTCCGAATGCCCGCCCAAAGGGCTCAGAAAATTGGGAAAAACCGATTTGATGTGTCCGTACTTTTCCACTTGCATCCATCACGAGCCACACTTACATCATGTGCAGAAGCATGGGCAGGATGTTGGAGGTGCGGATGCCGAGACAACAAAACAGGCTTACGGATCGAGCGATCAAGGCTATTCGTTCCCCTGGATATTACGCCGATGGCGGGAACCTGTACCTTCGACACAGCGAGTTCGATACTAAGAGCTGGGTGGTCCGGTTTGCGCTAAACAAGCGACGCCGTGAGATGGGCTTGGGGCCCTACCCCGACGTGACCCTAAAAGAAGCCCGCGAAGAAGCTTCACAAGCCAGAAAATTACTCCGTAAGGGAATTGACCCAATTGAAGAAAGGGTGCGTCTACGAGGTATTGCTGCTGCAAACGATGCCAAAGTCTTCACATTTCGCGAGGTTTCTGAGGAATACATCCGACTCAACGAACCTAGTTGGTCGAATAGAAAACACGCTGCGCAGTGGACAGCTACCTTAGAACGTTATGCGTTCCCCTTGATCGGTAACCTTCCGGTCGCCTTGATCGAAACACATCATGTGCAAAAAATCCTCTCGGAGATCTGGACCACGAAGAACGAAACGGCGAAGCGTGTTCGTGGTCGCATCGAAGCAGTTCTAGATGCTGCAAAAGTACAAGGGCTTAGAAGCGGGGAGAACCCGGCTCGTTGGAAAGGACACCTGGACAAAATATTTCCAAAGCCATCGAAGGTCCAGAAAGTAGAGCATCACGCTGCCTTACCTTATTTGGAAGTCGGCTCATTCGTTGAAGAGCTGCGATCGCGCGAAGGTGTATCTGCGCGCGCCTTCGAATTACTCATTCTAACGGCAACTCGCACGTCGGAGGTCATCGGTGCAAGGCACGACGAGTTTGATCTGACCTCCAAGACCTGGACTATTCCGGCGTTGCGGATGAAGTCACGTAAATCACATCGCGTGCCCTTGAGTGATCGCGCTGTTGAGATAATCGAGCAAATGCTTGCGTATGGTGAAGGCAAATATGTCTTTCCAGGACAAAGAGCCGGGAGTGGCTTGTCGAATATGGCCTTTCTAACCCTACTACGGCGAATTGGACGCACAGACATTACCGCTCATGGCTTTAGAAGCACATTCAGAGATTGGGCAGCCGAGCAGACTTCTTACCCTTCAGACCTCTTGGAGATGGCGTTGGCTCATGCCGTAGGGAACGATGTTGAGCGAGCATATCGGCGCACCGACCTTTTTGAGAAAAGACGTAAGCTGATGAATGAATGGGCAGAGTATTGTTGCAATTCAACTGCTTCGACAATAGCGAACGTAGTTTTCTTGCGGGAAACGGCACGATGAATCGCGAAAAAGCCCACTCTGAGCTGGACGAGTTGCTCGACCTCATAGAGGCCACTCGACAAACAAATGAAGAGCAAGCTGAAGCCCCTGAATGGACGCGTGATGCCGCCCAATCGGCTCTTGGTTTCATCGGGCGTGTCGCGGGCCCCGAACTCCTATTTTGGCTTATGGATGCTGGTCACGCAGCAATTCCCGGAAGAGAAAGTTCCCAAACGGCTAAATCGCCGGGAAAGCATGACCCGGATTACATCAAACGTGCTCTTGCTCGCTTGGTTCTCGACATGGAACCAGTGTTGGAACGAGCGCTGATGTGTCCTCAGGTGGTTGCTCGAGATTTGATCGAGATGAGTTTGGCTGACGGTTCATCGCCAAAAATACTGAGCCCGCATCGGAGAACACGCGGGCATAAAGACAACCGCGATTTAAGAGCAGCCGCTCGCGTTCGTTTCTCCACGCTCATATTTATGGAAAGTGGTTTCAGATCTGAAGCGCCGGTAAAGGTGTTCTTTGACGTGCTTTCTTTCGAGTTCGATCCTGATGCGGACTATTACCATTCGAGAAAGAGATCTTGGCAACGGATAAGCCGATCGTGCAGTGAAGCCGAAGTCGAGGGGGCAATCGAAAAAGGAAAGTCACTCGAGTACTCCATCATTGAGAACGAAGGCATCAATATGCCCGAACTCTACTCGATAGCGAATATGCAATGACCCGCGGGACTGCAAATAACGATTTGCAGTCCGTGACTCGACCTCGAATGCGTGATTGATTTTCCTCAGTGGTCCACTCAGAACCGTTGAGGAACGAATGTCAGCAACAGAATCTCTACCGTCGTCGAAAGACTTGTCCTGGTACCGGAAGTTTGGCGAAGAGGCGGAAAAGGCTTGCGCGATGATCGAAAAGATCAGAGCGCAGCAACAACTTCAGGAACTATTGATTGGCGTTGAAGAAATAAGAATGGCAAACGGTGGTGTATCACCGCTGGTCGCCCTACCTGTAGTTTCTTACATTTCCGGACTCCAAAAGTCAGCCATCTACAAAAGAATTGCAGATGGGAACTTTCCTGCACCTGTGAAAATTGGCAACGCCAATCGTTGGCCAATGGATGAAATCCTCGAGTGGCGAAATAACGTCGTTGCCGAGCGTCAAGCACCTTAAGTACCAAACTAACACAAAGCGGCGCACCAGTGGTTTCGAAGCAATAGGCGCGCCGCCAAGAAAGAACGCTATGCCTATATCACCATCAAACAGATATGACAATTCCGATCGCTCCCACAATGACGCCGGTAGTCCGCCCTCAAACGACTGCAGGGAGCTGCTGGCTCAATTGATCGAAGACCCCGGCGCGAGCGATCGCCCCAAACCATTTGGACGCAGACGAAGTAGTTATACCATTACCGCCAGGGTGCGAGGGAGGATGCGAAATCCGTTAGTCACCATTACGCGAAAGACCGCGAGGGTACTGGAGGCGCTGGAAAAAGCAGGTGATGCGGGACTCACCGCACTTGAGTTCTGCGGCACTCACTCATTTAAGATTGCCAATTACGTATTTCGCCTAAGGCATATGTACGGATTAAGCATAGAAATGATCCGGGAGAACCACGATGATGAGGATGGTGGAGGATGGCATGGCAGATACTTTTTAAGATCGGAAGTTGACATCCTCTCCCGTTCGAGAGGTGTCCGCCATGCCTAACGAAGACGACATGCTGGTATCTGCTCTCAATTATGGGGAGCGCGGATGGTCAGTCTTTCCACTCTATGGGATTGCTGAAAGAGATGGTGTCCGGAGGTGTTCTTGTGGGCGATCGACATGCGACCACCAGGGAAAACATCCGGCCATTTCAGGGGGCTTTACTAGCGCGACAACTGATCAAAAAAAAATACGCAGATGGTTCTCACTACCAGGTCGAAACCTGGGCATAGCGACCGGCTGCGTATCGGGAATTTCGATCATTGATATCGATCCGAAAAATGGCGGCGACGAAAGTCTGGAAGGTTTGGAAAACGAGTTTGGTCTTCTACCAGAGACGCCGCGAGTGCTCACTGGCGGGGGCGGTGAGCATATCTTTTTTGCCTGCCCGACTAAGCCGCTTGCTTGCAGTGTCGGTAAGATAGCAATCGGTATCGATGTAAGATCCGACGGCGGTTATATTGTTGCCCCACCCTCCCTTCACATCGACGGTCCCGCCTATCGCTGGCTTGAAGGTTATCATCCCGACCTGTTGCCGTTTGCCGAAATGCCAGATTGGCTACTGAAACTAGCATCTTATGGCAAACTCGAACCTCGCAAGATCCAGCCAAATCGATTTGAGCCAACGAACTATATCAATGGAGACCGCATAAGAGAAGGCACCAGAAACAACACTCTAACCCGCCTGTCGGGCCACCTCATCGCGAATAGAATTGATCTTTTCACTGTCAGAGACCTCGTTTTCGCGGTTAATCAAGCTTACTGCGAGCCGCCATTGGAAAGAAGAGAAGTCGAAGGTTTGGTGTCGAGCATCGCGTGGCGCGAAGTTCAAAAACGGAAGGTTGGACATGACAATGGATGACGGTGCTTTTTCCGAACTCGCCCGCGAACTCCGCGAAGTGAGGCCCCCGACTCGTAGCGAAGAAGAACTGGTAAGACGATTTGCCGCCGAAAATCACGGTCGCGTGATTTATGTAAATGAATGGGGTAAATGGTTCATCTATGACGGTACTCGTTGGGTGGAAGACAAGACCGCTAGTGTAAAGTTCGCCATACGTTTGCTGTGCGCCGGGGAAGCGACAAAGGCGATGAGATCAACAAATAACGGAGCAGGCAGGTCTCTTGCTATGAGCAAGACCGTCAATGCGGTCGAGAATCTAGCAAAATGCGATCCGAAGTTCGCAACCAAAGCTGACGATCTCGACCGTGATGATTGGGCACTCAACACGCCGGATGGAACCATAAATCTTCGGACCGGTAAAATAAAATCCCACGACCCCGCCGACCTAATCACCAAAACTACGACGGTGGGACCGGAGGGCGGTTGTCCCGTCTGGCTTGAGTTCCTAGATTGCATCATGCGAGGCAACGTCGAGCTGATCCGGTATTTGCAGCGTGCTTGCGGCTACGCGTTGACCGGCTCAACCGACGAGCAATGCATTTTCTTTTTTTACGGCACGGGTGCGAACGGAAAGTCGACTTTCACCCGAATCCTGCAACGTATCGCCGGCGATTACGCGCGCACCGCTCCGGCGGAAATGTTCACTATACGGAAGCACCAAGCTCATCTGACAGAGTTAGCCCGTTTGGCAGGTGCGCGAATAGTGGGCGCTAGCGAATTGAATAGTGGCGAGAAATGGAACGAACAGCGTATTAAATCGGTGACTGGAGGAGAACCAATCGTCGCAAACTTCATGCGGCAAGACCACTTTGAATATATTCCTAAGTTCAAACTCATCTTCAGTGCCAATGATAAACCAACCCTAAACGACTTTAATGAAGCCATGAAAAGGCGCATACATCTTGTTCCGTTTGAAGTCACGATACCGGAAAACGAACGAGACCCTGCCTTGTTCGAAAAGCTCAAAGCCGAGGCCCCTGGTATTTTGACATGGATGCTGGATGGGTTAGTTGATTGGCGGGAGAATGGATTGGCTGTTCCTGAGATCGTTGCTAATGCGACGGCGGACTACTTCGAAGAGGAAGACGTGGTCGGCAGATGGTTGAAAGCCAACTGCACCGAAGGTGATTTCGTGTATTGCAGCGAATTGATTAGTGATTTTCGGACATTCGAAGATTCGGCAACGACCTGGGGCTGGTCGCAACGTCGGTTGACGAAAGAAATCGAAAGACGCGGGTACCAGAAACATAAGCGAAAAGACGGAGTTGGTTTTCTGGGGCTGCGTTTGGCCACCGCCGCGCGAAATCCTGTCAATGAGATGACGGAATGACGGTTGGTGAAGTAATATTCCCTTACTCCCTATGGACCCCCCTAAGAGGTTTTCCATAGGGCCGGAACGGACAATTCCGTCACCAATCATCATTTCTTCACCGCTGCGGCCACCCGCTACTCCGATAACGGAGCGAGACGAACCTTAATCCAATGGATTGATCTGCTCTGAATGACCCGTCGGACTTTTGCAGTCAGCGCAAAAATACTAAGTGCTGACGGATTCCGCTAAAGCGTGGACTTGGTCGAACCATGGTCCGACTGAGGCCTTATGGACCGGTATCGCGATTGTATTGTTAAACTCGTATCACTATTTGATCAACAGTCGTGCACGGAGGGTTCAGTGCTAGCGCACTTAAGTTACTTCAACAAATCGGAGCGAAAGCCGGTTGGGCACAAGTCTGAAGAGTTTAAATGACTAACGTTCATTAAAGCCGGTCGCGTCAAGTGTAGCAAGCGGAAAACCTAGCGAAAATAACTGACCAAAGGTCAGTTGCGCCGTAAAGTCCCAACTCGATGTTAAATGCATTCATTCAACCGTCAAATTCACCTATTTCCTGCCGCTCAACCTCAAACATCTAATAGACTGGTGAACTCGTCGACCAACAACTTCTTCCTTTCCGTTATGAACTCCTCGAAGTTGTCTATAGACAGCTTTATACCTTGAGGTATGTAGTGTTTTCCCAGGTATTCAGATTTTCGCTGCGGGTCCGTGTACGTTTCTTCAAGCCACTGCTCAAACGGTTTGCCACTCTTTTCCTGATTTTCTATTCCCTCTAGGAGCTGAAGGTTCGCAAGCGAATTATATTGCTCAAAATAGTAATCGAATCTGGGCTCCGGAATGCCGTGCTTTCGAAGCTTCGCACGAGTAAAAAGTCGAACCGGAAAAATGTGGTCTTGGTGAAACTTGTTTTTGAAGTCCAGGGTCGGATAAAGTATGGCCAGAGACGAAAACGTGTAGGGTTTTCCATACTGTAGGGTTGTGAGATTCTCGATTTCATCTGTTGTGAAGTCGATTGGTTTCGTGCTCCCCTTTTGCGCCTCAACAATCTGCTTCAACGGAAAGCCCGTCTGATAGTGATTGCGGATTTCTGTTCGCATGGGACGCAGTACGTTATCAGGCTGTCCACCGAATGTTCGCTTAAGGATAACCATCAAGAGCCATTTGAAGATCTTCTCGCGATCCTCTCTGTGATTGCCAGCGGCAGCGAAGTTTGTGGGGCGCGCTTTCATCAGATAATACGCGATCGGGATCAGCGCGTTTGCCGAAGTCAATGTGTCCCGGTGAAACCCAAAACTTGCCGCTAACACTACGGCCCCGCGAATGGCCTCAGAAATAGTGTCCCAATTCTCTTCTATCCGAAGCATGTTTTCGGTGTTAAAGTTGTCCACCTTGAACGCGATATCCGAAAAGTCGCTCAGCACAAGACATGATTTCAAAACAAAATCCTTGCTGAAATCAAAGCCGTTGCCAATTTGCTTGAGCGACTCCACGAATTCTATGATGACCTCCCTCGCGTCTCGTGTCTGCCACTGGGCGGTTGCGATCGAGAGAAGAAGATCTGAATGGCTGAGCTCAGTGCCACCGCTATTCACACGAATAAAAATATTCAGAACTTTGTCCAGAGACTCTCCTTCTTCAAGAAAGTAGTTAATCGATCTGTCGTCGTGAATAACTTTCCGGAGTCTGAAGAGTGTTTTGCTAGCGAACCTTCCGCGCTCATTCGGTAGGTCGAGATCGAATACATAGTCATTGATTTTGTCGTGTTCGTCCATCGACAAGATGTCGGCCACCGGGAACCAGCAGGCCGTGTCGCTTTGCTTTTCCGCCTCCGTTTCTGTGAGAAACCGAAAATCGTAGTCGCGATCTTGCTCTGGGGGGCTGCCGAGTAAGTTTAAGTATAGCTTTCGTTTCGGAAACGCCGCGTCATTGTCCCACCTCTTTCGAGCTTCCTTGTACGTGTACGAACCATGTAGTCCAATGTACAATGACGTTAATCGCTGTTGACCGTCTAGCACGGCGGTGATTGCCTCGTTGCCTGATACGCTGGCCTTTTCGTTGTGTTTGTTGTCCCGTTGGTGGTAATCCCGCAGAAACTCATAGAACTGGAATTGGCCAACTTGTTCCTTTTCGACCCGCCAAAAAAGAAAAGAGCCGACCGGATACTCGCGCATAAGAGAATCAAAGAGAGCTTCAACTTGATCAGTATCCCAAACAAACTCGCGTTGGATAGCCGGTAGGAGATACTCCTTTCTGTGGATCCGTTCCACAACCTCTTTGATCGTTTTGGGGGTTTCGAATGCCATGTCTATTCCGATCGTTTCTGGGTCAGCAGCGTTCCGAGCCGAAGTTGGGTGCCGGGTTCCTATGGTCTTCGGCAGAGTGTCGTTTTGTTCTAACAGTCAGGTGAGCATCCGCAAAAGAGAGTTCCGATCAAGTAGCATATTCCGCTTTTCGCAGCTCGTTTCGGCCGTAAACAAACATCCGTGACATGCCGCGCCGAAGCCAGAGAAGTCGTCATTGGCGATCGGCGTTGGGGCCGTCGAGCATATGGGATCGTTCCCGCATATCGACATTCGCTCAAGCCCTCTCCCGAGCAGGCCTGTAAATCGAGACGCTTGTTGCAGCAATCCTCCAAGTGTGCCTTGAGAACCGCTCCCCGCCGCATAAATCAGTATGCCAATTTTAGAAATGCGCGTCGAACCGGGACGCGACAGTGCATAAATGCGCTCGTTTAGCGAAGTTGCGGGATATCCGGCTTCGAGAGCGATTTGTTCCAGCAACATGTGGGAGAGAGAATGAGCGAATAAGTAGGCATGTCCGGGATAAGGGCTACGGTTCGCCTGTTTCGATTGCCAGATGTTATAGCGATTTTCTACTGTTCCAAATGCCTGTTGAATGGAGGTATCAGTCAGCTTTTCTTTGAACCAAGCGCTGTCGATTTGAACAAAGAAACCTTCTCCAAACTGTTCCATGGCCGGTAGCCAGCGTACCTTCTCGGCGAGCGGTTGGCCGCGCACTTCCAATGTAATTTCCTCGAAATTCTCATCGAAAGGAGATGGTGCCGGTTCGAGCCTCGTAAATCCGTAGAGGGCGGAAACAACGCACAACCTGCGAATTTCAACAATTCTTTTAATGCATTCGGCGTCGACGGAGCGATCATCCCACTCCTCCCGTTGCAAACGGCGCCCGGTTAGCCGAGCGTTCAGGGCTTCGCTGCCAATCTTTTCGGATGAAGTGAAGACCTCAAACTCCGCTTCTTTCGGATTGGGCGCACTATTGGCGTCTTGATCCTCAGCGCCCTCTCTGCGCCTTAGCTCCTGAATTGCTTCCCATATCTCATCTTCAGAATGCCCAGAGACGGCAGCTTTCACGTCGGCCTCGCTGAATTTCAGCGCTTGAGCTATTTCCTCTTTTGTCTCTATTTGTCGAAACACCGGGAACTGTGAAATCCTTTGCTGCAATTCATCTGGATCTTCGGGAAGCGCTATTAAACGCAGAATCTGACTATAGTAATTGTTGATGGCTCCGCGGGTCATCGGCTTGAGGGCTTCATCGCATTCTTGGGTACCCGCACGTCGAAGCCAAGGACGCCGCCCCTGACAAGGGCCAAGAACACGATCACTGGCATAGAGGTCTCTTAGCGGCCGCTTCGCGCCACATGCGCACACAACGTCGATATACTGCGGATCACTTCCGGAGCTGCGGTCCTCAATGAAGAGATCTTGCTGGCAGTTCTGTTCAGCGGCATTAACGTGCACGAACCAACGCCAGTCGATATCTTGAATGTGCCCGTTCGCGCATGCGCCTACCCATCTTATGGGGGTTTTGGATTCGCGGCGCCGCTTTTGTTCGTTCGCGGTATATCTTTCCAGCTTTTGTCGGTTGCTTGTTCCCGCCCCTTCTTCGTTAAGGGGAGACGTGACCCATCGCGGGAATACCACCGCTGGAACGGAAGGAGGATTCGGCCCTTGAAGAAGCTCCTCGTTCAACGGAGGCTCCCAGAGTTCCAGCTCAACATCATCTTCAAGCCAACTTTCTCCGCCTTCGGCGTTTCTCAACAGTTTGGTGAGGTAGAAAATGAGACGCCGCTCACGGATTTTTTTTGGCCGCCAGCTTGGCCAGTCACTCACGCCCCTGATTAGTACTGAAACTTTGGGAAGGTCCACGATCGACCCGGGACCGAAAGTCTGAATGAGCTGAGACAGGCGGATTTCGTCTTTGGCCATACCTGCTACCTCGTCTCGAGATATTGTTCTATTTCGAGGGCGACGCCCGGCTGTACATCGCGCATCGACCACCCTGCTTCGAAAAGCCGAAACTCAGGCCGCAGTCCAGATAGATCCTGCAAGGGGGTGTGCATTAGGCCGCCATCGTCCGCCTGATGGGTATCCCACGACAGTCCCTCGCCCTGACGATCTGCGAGAATGGCAAGCCAGGCATCAATGAGCCGATCCGCTTCGTCAGCACATTCAAACCGCTTCACGATAAAGTCTCGCGCTTCTGTTACAGCGGGTTCATCACGCTCGACCAATTGCGGTCCTCGTGAAGGCGTGAACTGAGGATCCAAATGCCGCACTAAGCCAGCGAAGACAGCGCCCAGAGCCCGGTCCAACGCCCCCGAGGCTGCGGGAGTAACACTGGTCGCTTCGACTGCGCGGTAGAATGCCTGATGATAGGTCTCGAAATCTTCGTAGTGTGCACGGTCCCGAGCGCGGTGCATGTTCAAAATGACCACCACAAGGCCGGGCTTCTCGTCCTCTCGGCCCACGCGACTGGTGGCTTGAATATATTCTGCAGCGCTCTTGGGCTGATTTTGCACAATCATGAGCCCGAGCCTCGAAATATCTAGGCCCACGGAAATCATGTTGGTGGCGAGTGCGACGTCTAGCGGCTTAAGGGGTTGGTCCGGGTCTTGATCAAAAAAGCTCTGGCCGAGACGCTTCTTCGTCTCCGCGACTTTGTCTGTCGTATTGCGGGAAGTGAGTTCCTCCGGAGCCCCAATCGTACGATTCGCAAAGGGGCTCATTTCTGATTCTTGAAGCAGCCGCAAGCGGCGAGATTGAAAGTTGGCGAGATTGCCAGCGACCTCGTCCTCAACTATTCGTCTTGTGGCGCCCAGTTCGCGAAGCGCGTTAAAGTAACAGAGAGCCGTCATATACGGATCTGCGGGGTTGCCTTTTTCATGATCGACGATTGCATTTTCATAGGCGTGTTGCGCAGCCGCGAGCAAAGGCGCAACAGTTCGCAGGAAGACTTTTCGAGGCCCGATACCCAGCGCACTCACGCCAAGATACAGGCGCTGCCGATCGGGGACTTCGGCGACTTTGGCAAAATAGCTGTTGCGGCGATCAATTCCCGGCGGCGGAAAGATTGATGTCTTGTCGCGATCGAAAAGTTTCTTGATCTGGTCGTCAGCACGTCGAACGGTTGCAGTGGAGGCGACAATTTTTGGTCCGCGCAGCTTGCCATTTATGTTCCTGCTGGCGAGACGGTCTAATGCTGCTTCATAGAGACCGGCGATGGTCCCGAGCGGGCCTGAAATGAGGTGAAGTTCATCCTGAATGACAAGATCCGGTGGGGGCAGACATTGTCGTTGTGGATCGAGCAACGTGCCGATTCCGGGCGCATCGGCACCGAGAAACATCAACTGTTGTGTATTGTTTGCATTTTCGATGCGATCCACATGATTGAAAAAGCGACCGATTTCTCCTCGTCTTGGAATCGCTGCAAATTTATCCGCTGTGGCGACAATAAAGGCGGGGAGGCGGTTATAGATCTCTTCATCTACGGCGAGCACCGGCAGGCCCCCTTTTGCCGCACTGAAATCACAATCAAGATTGTCGCAATTGATCAGCATACGTAGACCGGTAATACGATAGGTGTCGCGATCAAATGGTGTACCGCACCATGGACACTCCGTTATGGGAGCAGGAGATGGCCCGCGCTTTTGCCGATACCACTCTACCTTCCCATAAGCATTGCGCGGGGGTGAATCATCCTGTTGGCCTCGCCCGCCAATTTTATTGGGCGTGGCGCCTGATCCCACCCAGAGGCCGATTTCGATGGGCGCCTGACCGAGAAGAGGCTGACCGTTTGCCTTCTTCCAGTCATCGGATCGTCGCAGCAACTCGAGAGCACAGATCATCGCCGCCGCGCGTCCCAATTGGTCGAGTGTGAGCAGTCGCAGGGTGTAGCGCATGATAACGCTGACGCCGCTGCCCAGCCAATCGGGATGACTCATCCGGCGAAGTGCGATCTGATAAGCGGCAAGTCCCAAATAGGCTTCGGTCTTACCACCGCCCGTTGGGAAAAACAGAAGATCCACGATTTCCCGGTCTTCGCTCAAATTGTTTGAAAGCCCCGGCAAATTAAGAAGGACGAAGGCCAGCTGAAACGGACGCCAGCTTGGATCGGGAATTTTCCTTGAGTTTTCAAGGTAGGACTTGATGGCTAGGTTCATTGCCTTGAAGGCGAGCCGCGCATCATGACTGGTCTTTAAAAGATCAACGCCAGCCGCCATGCGTTGGTACGCGGATCGTTGGTTGGTCACCAATGTCTCCGCAATATCACGCCGGCGTTCTTCTGGAATATTGGCCACTTCGGCTGCCTGTTTTTCGATGAAGTCACTAAGATAAGCGGCCGGAAATTTTTCGAGAGTTTCAGCGAGACGTTCCGGCGACGTGCTGAGGTCCGCCAGACTGCCCATGTTGAACTCCGTGATGTCGTTGAGCGCCTTGTTCTGGTCAACTTTTTCTACATGTGCAGCGGGTAAATGGTCACTCCACACACGACCGGCCCGATTCCCATTAACCTTGTCATGGCCGGTACCAACATTCCGCCCCCCAACGAAGCGCAATATGTCGTTGTAGTGCAAGTCGTGCAGCCGCAGATCGAAATCTTCCGCCGCATACCCACTCATATCAGGATTGCCGATGAATCCTTTCGGCGTGGTAAGCGTCAGACCCACCTGAAAGATGTTGGATACATCTTTGAACCGGTTGGCGGCAGTTCGCTTGTTCACCACAAAGACGGTTACACTAATGCCCTCCGGCCATTCAGTGCGAGGAAGAGGACGCGGGAGCGGACATTTCTGCGCGATGATGTGCAGCACAATGTCCCCTCCGGGAAGGCTGGGGGCGGCTGAGTCCGCTAACAAGATCTCATACCCGCCGGGAGTCTCGAGGGCTCGCTTGATGTCTTTGGCTTCAATCGTTTGGGATATTGTTCGCGGATCTCGTCGCCAGCCTATTTCATCCGCGACTGATTTGGGAGCGCCCCGCAGGATATCCTCAGAGATGGGCGGTTCCGGAATGTAATTGGCGAAGCGAACCGTCGCGTCAATGGAGGCGCAGTCCGGATCGACAAAGACCGTGAGGCCGAGACTGGATGGTTGTAGGCGCCTTCGTTGAACATGCTCCCGGCCGCCGTCTTCATCGTCTTCATCCGGCGCATTTGCATCGTCTTGCTCTTCTCCGATCAAGTCCCTTTCCAGTTGCTGTTCATCTGCAGGGCTTGGCATTTCCGTTTCATGGGCCGGAACGAGGAAGCCGAATAAATAAAAGGAAGAAGGGCGAATGCCGGGGCGCAAAGTCTCTGTATTCGCCATATGGGCTTCACCGGCGAAGTGCCGCGTGTCCGGACCAAAAATGTCTCCGCGAAGAGCAGATAGAAGATGGTCGCGCACCTCTGTTGATGTTTCGAACTCTGTCTCGCTCATAGGAGGCTGCCCTGTTTCTCTGTTTGTCTTTTCTGTTGGCGAGTGGCCTTTTTCTTCTTGTCACCCTTACTCATCAACGCCTCGGCGGCCGCGCGCTCCTTATTCAGCGTAAGCAATCTCGCGATCACCTTGTCGCGAAACGATGCCGGCCAGAACAAGCGGTTTTGGTATGCGAATTCCGGCTCTTCTTCCTCGGTTAGAAACCGCGGTGCAAACTCTCCACCCCTCTCGCAACGATCAGCCAGATCGTCCCAGCCATAGGCCCGCAGAACTGCATCATCCATTTCAGCATGAAGTTGCCTGAGACTCTGGATATCTTCATCCGCCTCAAGAGGATTATGAAACCGGTTGTACGTTTTGGTGAGGCCTTCATCGCGGATTTTCATCATCGCCGCGCGATGAGTGAAATAGCGTTGGGTGGTAGTTGTAACTAACGTATCTTCTCGAAAACTTTGGGCCAGAGGAAAAGTATCGAAACAATCTTCCACGTTATACCGACCATCGTCTTTCATTGTCGCACCCATCGTTCGAGCCCAGACTTCGTGAGTACTCGAGCAGAGAACTCCAGTGATACAGTGTCCCTCTTCCGCCCACACAACCAAAGTTTGATCAAGAACAGCCGCATTTTCCAAACATGTGAAAGTTGGAAAATTTGTACTTGTAAGTGACCTAACGGTAATGCGATTCTTTCCCAAAATTCTCTCGTACAAAGCAGGACGATTTCTCAAATACCGCCACCATATTTGTTGACCTATTTTGTCCTTTTGCCTTTTGCGTTCGGGCTTCACCAGTCTATCAACAATCTCAAGCAGGTCAGGCCAATCCGCTGCGACCGGAGAATTATAATCGCCAGGAACGATTCCCTCACGAAGCATGTCTTTTCTCTGCTGTTCGGTTGTTTCACTCCACAAAATGAGATCATGGTCTCGTTTGAGTGGAAAGTTCTCAAAGTCGATGACGAAGCGATGATGCCGGTGTTCCGGGTCTGTATTGACTTCCTCTCCTCCCAGATAAGGCTTGATGCGTTCAGCGTTGCGAGGGTCCCTGTCGATAAGATCGTACATTTTGGCGAGAGGTTCACATTTACCTTTAGCTGCATTTACGTCATCAAATGTGAAGCCCATACCTAGTACGTAGGAACCGATGAATGCGATACCGGCGTTCTCTTCGAGTACGGATGGTGTTTCATCTTGTCCGCCCTCCCTCAGAAACGCAGAGATGCGACTAACGGGCCTCGAATCCAGTTCCGGGTTTGGCCAGTCCTGTTTGCCTTTGCCGACGTGGACCGTGGACACAACGACCGCTGCTGCACCTGGCCATTTCACGCGTCGCTCGGCCCGGTAAATGGTTCCGCTTGCGTCCACTAGCAGGTGTCGTAGTCCACTTTCTCTTGTGTCGCCTTGCCCGATCGTATTCGTCGCTATGAGACCAAATGTGCCGCCTTCACGAATCAGGTTGTAGGCGCGCCGGAAAAAGTGAGAGACTAAATCTGCATTGCCGTGCGACCCGGGACTGATGATTTTGAGCCAGTCGGGGTAATAATCGCGCTGTCCATTTGCGATGGTATTCTTGCCAGCAAATGGTGGATTGCCGACGATGGCATCGAAACCGGGTGCGGATCCGGCGAAGACCTCCGGAAACTCGATCTCCCAATGAAAAGGTCGAATGGGATGGTCTCCGTACTTTAGACTGTCTGCATACTGCTTTGCACTGGTCCAGCCATCATCGCCCCCTAACGGAAGCATCGCATGCAGCTCCTGCAGTTTATTTGCTCTGTCTTTAGCCTTCTTCTCTGTAAAGAACACGCCAATGGTGGCATCTCCAGCCAGGCGTAACGCATCGAGCGCTTTGTCAGCGGAAGCGAGACGCGTTGCCTGAATTTCAAAGGTGATATTGTCGGGCGCGCTGCGGATCGCTCGGCGTTTTTCGATCGCTTCGTCTACGGCCTTATCGAACGCACGTGCAAACATGAATTGTGAACGGGTTCGTTCTTCAACATCCTCCCAAGTCAGTCTCTTGATCTGTTCGACGGAAAGACCGATCAGACTATCGCCGGTCTTGAGGGCATGGTCGAGGAATGAAAAGTCTTCGTCGCGTGCGAGAGTGATGAGCCATAAGGAAAGTTTCGCGAGATCCGTCGCCATTGCGTTTTTGTCGACCCCGTAGAGGCATCGCCGTGCTACCTCCCGTCGCGCGAACACGTGGGGGTCGTCCCGGGCTTCATCCGGCAGCAATTCAGGATGGAGTTTCCAGGCCTGTTCAAGGCGTTCCCCCAGCGCCCGGCACGCCTCTACCAGAAACGCACCGGAGCCCATTGCGGGGTCGCACATCTTGATGGCCAGTACATCGTCAGGCGTGGCTTCGTCGCTGAGCGTATCAAGAACGGGCATCAACGCATCCGCCACGATCGGTGCCGTGAGACTTCTGGGCGTGTAGTGACTGCTAGACCGGCGTCGTTCGTCTGTCGGCTGAAGAACAATGGTGCCGGGTCCCGCTACTTGTTTGGAAGGCGAAGCGCGTTCATCGATCGACCGGTCGAGCGCGGCAAGCACATTGGGAATGTCCTCTGCAGCTTTGAGAGATTTGTTCTGTGCATCGGACACTTCGAAGCTGATCGTGTCCTTTAGGAACTTCTTACGATCCTTACCGGCTTTAGAAAGCAACTTATCCAATTCGACAAACGCAGGAACGCTAGGGCTGCCGGCGCTGGTTTTTACCTTGAGCGCAATCGCCTGCCCGCGCGTCCGCGTAACAACAAACCCCATAACTGTTTCGTAAACAGAGCCAATCTGCTCAACGTCCAGCGTCTTGTAGGAAAGGCGCTCTCCGTTCAGAATTAGCAGTTGTGTTAGGACTTCGTGGATGCTGGCATCTGAGATAGGTAACACGTCCGGTTTGGCGTCTTCCTCGAAGCGTCCTTCGAGAAAGGAGAAACTATCCGGATCAAACAGTTTTCCGCGGCGGGCGTGCATAAAGTCTGCGCCCGCGCCATTGTAGATCAAACGAAAAAGTGCCAGTAGGCGACCCCACGCACCGTATCGGTCATGCATAGTATCCGGATGCTGAGCTCGATCTTCCTCCAGCCGTGCGAAAAGATCCCTGACCGAATAGCCGCGGTCATAAATGCGCTTTGCCTCTTCATCTTCTCGTGACGGGATAAGATCCCTATCCTCCGCATAAAGCACAAATACGAGACGCAAGAGAACGGCCAGCAAACCCTCGTATACGTGCTGTGGGTCCTTGTCAGACAATCGCCTCATCGCCTCACGAGCTTCTATCCCGGACGTGAAACCTCGCATGAGTATGTACAGGGCTCCGAGAACCTGTTCGGCCAGGCTTGTTGAAACCGTGTTTTGATGGTCACGAGAGCGTTTGAGAATTTCGGAAAGTCGACTTTCTTCGCCACCCCATAGCGCGTTTCGACCAAGGAGGAGCTTGAGCCCACCGAGCATTGGCCGACCGGCCGTCGTTTCCATTCCTCGCAAAGGCCATTCGAGGAAGCCAGGAGTCTCGCCCGGCGGCGCATAAGTCAAACGGATCGCATTATCCGTTACCAGCACCCCTTGCGATACACCTGTTTCGCGCAACAAGCGCTCAAACGCTTGCTGTTCCGTGATACCTTCCCAACCCTCAATCGCTTCCTTTCGGTCGGGATCTGACGCTCCTATCAACCTCACAAGAAGCTGCGCTGATGTTTTATCCGCATCAAGAATAGCCGCATCCGCTGAAAGCGTAACGTTCAATTCTGTGAGGCGCTTTGTGCACAATTGTGGATCTGCACTTTTCGGAGAGATGAGATCGGCAGGCCAACGAAAAATCCTGTCGGCAATTTGCCAAAAGTCAGCCTTGCTTGCTGCGAACTCTTCAGTGTCTGCGGCATCTTGAGCAAGGGGAACGTCATGTAGCGCCGCACGGGAGACGACCATGCCTTCTTGTCTAACGTGCTTCAGCCACAAGTCGCTCACGCCCAGAAGCCCTCTGGTAACAGATAAACGAGACCGACGGGTTCAAGACGTCGGGCTGTGATCCGATACATATCCTTGATGGTTTGTGGCTCCTGTTCGATCTCGGCATCGATTTTGGCTAGGCGGTCATGCCAATAGAGTTCGTCCTGCCGGCGTTGTTCGGCTTCGTCTGGGTTGAGATCAAGCTCGAGTTGAGGCTTTAAGCTCGGCTTTTCGATCTCGCGAAGCAGCGTTTGTTTTTGTTGTTCCAAAAGTCGGGTCAGGGACTGCGCGTGCGCTTCGCCAACCTTTGAAAGCTCCTCGGCTGATTTTCCCTCAATTTCTCCGGCTTTGCTTATCAGAAGAGCTTTCAGAGCTTTGGCGTCTGGCGCCGCCCGCTCGCGGAAAAGGTCTTGTACGTGATCCGGACTAACCGCGGCACTATCAACCGCGTCAGCCAATTCCCTTAGGACCTCTCGTGCGGTACGTCCGTCATCTTTCAGCGGCGTGACGGACGTGGCCGTCACCGTTGCCGAGATCGGAACAATTTCTGTGTGCAGAGAAGCGGCCCCTTTTGCATACAAGGACAGCCGTCCGAGCAAGATGCACCGCGGAAGAGTCCCGGTTGTTTGGAGCACCGCCGTTCGCTCAAGACGCGACCGAAAGCCTTGCGCCTCAAACTGCGAAAGAAATCTCCGTACCAACCGATGCTCAAAGTGCAGCTGTTCAACAGAATTATCGAGCCGTTCGCCATCCTTGATTGGGTAGAAGCTCACCCTCTTGACGTCTACGTTTGATCTGTACTCTGCTTCTGATTCACCCTTATCCCGAGGGCGCTGCATCATCTCATCAAAAATTGGGCTCCAATCTCCTCCACGAAAGCCATCGTGATCGGTCTGTATTTCGAACACATCGTGTTTGGAGTGGGATGTCACCCGCTTGAACGCACCTGGCACGAGTCGGTCTGCCGCTTCTAGAAACACAGATTGCAGAGCGTCGGGAGAAACTGCCTTTTGTCTTCGGGACTGCTCCAACCGTCTCGAAACCGCATCTAATTCCTGAGCAAGACGTTTTCTCCTTTGTTCTTGCTCCGGGGATAATCGCTGTTCTTCATCGCGCCGTTGCTGCTCAAGCCACGACTTATCTTCCAGTTCTTGGCTCAGCTTTCTCGCCTCCTTTCCCCATACGCCGGTTTTCTCGAGCCGCTCCTCAATGGTTTGCGCAATGACGGGTCCTACTTCGCCAAGTTCCTGATTGATGCGGTCAGTCTTGCGGACCAGGGCGTCCAAGATCCGGTCGCTCTCCCGATTCTTGTAAATGAAATAGCGACAGAACACTTCAGGCATCGGCTGAAGCCGACGATCAATACGACCGTTTCTCTGTTCAAGCCTGGACGGGTTCCAAGGCAAATCAAAATGAAAAAGCTCATTACACCTGTGTTGGAGGTTTATTCCCTCTCGAGCAGCATCCGTGCACAGAAGTATACGGAGATCATCTTCTTCTGGATTGCTGTTAAAGCGAGCCTTTAACATTGCCCGCTCGTCAATTGACGTGCTTCCTGTAAATGACGCTAACCGCTCGCTCTCATCATCAAGCTCGAGAAGCTGAAGCAACTGTTTCCTCAGCCATTCAAGAGTGTCCACATACTCCGTGAATATGATCAAGCGCCGCGCATTCCATTTTTCGCCGGAACCCAGGTTGGTCTTGATCCAGTCTACAAGCGCGAGTGTTTTCGCATCGGCTTTCGTTCGATACTTTTCAGCAAACGAAAGCAGTTGTTCGGCTCCTGACTGATCCTCGACGCAAAGACCGGACTTCTCCTTTGCAAGTGTTAGCGCAAACGAGTGGGTGCAAGACATCAGCCTTTGCTGCAGTCTGATTTGGGCACGATGGGGAATGGATGCGTCGTCCAGGAAATCTTCCAGCATCGTCGAAAGTTGCAGTTCGAAGGCGTCGGCTTCGTTGACCTCCAGCGTAATGGGTTCAACAATCCTTCGGGGGAATGGTGTGTTGGTCAGCTCGCGCAAATCGGACTTGAGCCGGCGGATGATTACCTGCTCGTGTTCATTTCGATCAATTTCAATTCCGCGCGTAAAACGCTGCGGATCGAGAATCTCCAACAAGGCCGAGAACGAGTTGGAGTGGCCGTTGTGAGGTGTTGCCGTGAGGAAGAGCCGATGCTCGAAAAGTTTGCACACATCCCTTGCCGTGCGTGTGAGCTGAGTATCTACGCCGTAGAGCTGGCCGTGGGAGGGTGCAATGTGATGCGCTTCATCGATAATGAGCATCGACCGCGAACGAAAATCACCTAAGATAGCATATAACCCATCTGTGTACGAAGGGTCTCGAAGCAAGGCATGAGAGATGATAAAGGCGTTGCCGGTGTTCCACGGATTGTAGGCAAAGCCTCGCTCCGCTCTAACGTCCGCAAAAAAGTCCCGGTCGATAATTGTTGCGCTGATTCCAAATTTGGAAGCCAGTTCTTCTTGCCACTGAAGTGTCATACTTGATGGGGCGGCTACCATAAAGAAGTTGAGCCGCCTTCGCAGCATCAGCTCTCGCATCACCAATGCCGCTTCAATCGTCTTCCCTAAACCGACATCGTCGGCGATCATCAAGTTGACGCGCGGCAAGTCCAACGCCTTTGCAAGAGGCACCAGTTGGTATGGCGAAAGTTCTATGCCGGCTCGAAACGGCGACTGAAACAGACTTTGGTCTGCGGAAGTTGCGGTGTTCCACTGTAGGTTTTGAAGATAGAGCGAAAAGGACTTGGGATCCGACGGTGTATCTTTGCCAAGGTTTTCCCAAGCTTGATCGTCGACCAATTCCAGATCGATTTCGCAGGACGGGATAAGCGTTTGCCTCTGACCTTGTGCGTCATCGTCGATGCAAACGACTTCCAGCACCTCAGGATCGCTTTCGGTGGTGGAATCGTTTTCGACCAGCCAATGACGCCGTCTCGCCCGAATACAGTTACCTAAGAGTGAATCCATTAAATCCGCACCATCTTTCCTCCCCAATTCGGTTCAAATTCGCAGGTCCTGTTTCCGCGATCTTCCACACGGTATCCGAGCATTCAAAAACGTCAACACTGCGGAGAAGTGCACATCGAAAATTCCTACATCTATTTTCTGATTTGATCGGTATGAACGAAGCCAGTTCGGGGGCCAATAATTGAAAGTGCCACCATACTCTCCTACGTGTTTGGCTCATTGTTCTTGACCGCATTGCTCGCAGCCGCCCTCCTCCAATGGGAACACCTCCAAAACCTCGCAGGCTTCTAGCCTGAACAACTCTTTGAACTGACCATGTGTATGGGGTTTCAAACTGAAAATCTCGAACTCTTGTCTTAGACAATTGGCTCTCCTTGCGGTAGAACAAAAAAGGAACAAATCAGGAAATCAGCCAATGCCAGACTATAAAGTTCTTCACGTCTCAGGATCTGTCAACCTTTGGTACGTCTGCAAGACCGAAGACGGGCGCCAAGTCGGTGGACACAAAGAATTTCACACGCAATCTGAGGCCGAAACTTACCGCAATTCACAGATTTTGAACGATCCTGACATTCCGGCGTGGCGGAAGGCCATGTTGAGGGATTGACAGGGCATCGCTTGCGTGTTCTGGACGCCCGGCAGGTTGACTGCGCGTTCAAGGTGCTCGGCCCCGGAACGTTTGACGCTGCCTTTGAGGTACTGCAATACCTTAAGGGAATTAATGCCTGGAAGGTATTGCAGTACCTGAAAGGAACAACAGTTAAACTAGTACTCGGTCCGACATCCCGGATACCTATCCGGGCAAACGGTCAATCTGCACCCAAACTTCAAACTGAAAATTTCGGAATATTGTTGTACACACCATCAACTTGAGCAATCCGACCCCTTGGTGTTAGCCTCGGTGTATGTGGGGGTTCATCAAATACACGTTCAACGGAACGACGTTTCTGCTCGGCACCCTCATCGGCGGAGTAACGATTGCGGCATTTGTGGCGCGTCAATGGGGACTGGAGTTGCCGGAATTTCCGGAAACGTTGATCGGTCTTTATGAGCGATTGAGATGGTTCCTGTTCGAATGGTGGACGCCTGATTGGTGGCCGGTGGCGTTGAGCGATCTGATTATGTTGTATCTAACGATCGGATTCGCAATTTTGCGTTCGTGGACCTTTTTGCGAAATGATAGAAAATCCCCCTTCGAGACCGAGCCTGATCAACGGGTATTGATCGATTTGTACCAGTTCGTCTTCGCATGGCCGCGATATGTCGCGCATATGATACGGAACCTATATTTGCCTCAGATTCGTTCACTGAATAAAATTCTATATCGGCAGCTTTTGGCGGTGTTGGGGTCCATTATTCTTACGGGCACCTTTGCTGTCGCCCTGCTCCAATGGGAATACGTACAAAACCTCGCTGGCTTTTAACTATATATACGGATATGCGGAAATAGCTCGGGGAAACTCGAAATTTTGTCGGCGAGGGTTGTCAGCGTTCACGCGGAGCCGATCGTCTCCCCACCGGGGGGTCGGGAACGGTCGCCGCACTTGCCCGTAAAAAACATCAACACTTAGGGTATGCGAAAGCCCAAGCACGTGCAGAAGTATGGGCAGGAATGAATGTCGGTCCACAGTGCTAGGAATTTGCTGCATGTAAGGCGGACACCCCATCCGCCAGACCAATATTCATTGGGAAACTTCGCTTGAGTGGGTTGATTCAAGACCACGGGTTACATCTAACCAAACCTGATATCTCAAAAAGGACAACTGGATATTTGGATTGAATGGAACGGAAATTCCTAGGGATCGTTACAGCCCAGTGGAACGAACGGACCGTACTTGCGATCGATCCGGAATTGATCCGTTCCCTTAGATTTCCGCGAGTATGATTGATAAATGACTTTGGTTCTTTATCTGCGACCAGGAGGCCCTTTTCTTCTTTCAGGCGCAGAACCATTACGTCTCGATGCCCATGAACCTAGGAGTCTTCCGGTATCTTGATCGACGAGTTTTTTTACTTTGTTCACTTTAAGGAAATCACTGTAGACAGGGATGATTTCTGACGCGATTACTCTTCCGTCTGACACTTTAATGACATCCATCCGCAATACCGCACCTCCGGAGATGTAGAACGGCATAGAACCTAAACCGGTCCAAAGGTTGTTCTTTGTATAGGTCGTACCGCCTGAATCCGCGATATGCAGATGAACGACATATGTCGAATTCCAATTGCCACTATTGGTAAGAGCTGTCTTCAAGCGCTTTGCAGCAGATACCTTCTCTATACTGATTTCACTATCGGAGGAAGTCAAATCATCTATGAACGAATTAAACTCAGTTTCTGTTAAGTCCGCAAGCGCCTTTGCGCTCTCTAGTGCTGAGAGGCCAGCAGTCACTTGTTCTAGATAATTGCCGTACTCGCCTTCTTTAATTTGATCCGACTTCCGTTTTTTCAATTCTTTGAAGTAGACTATCTTGCCCTGAATCCAAGGTCTCTTTGCTAGGATCGCGACAACTGACTTGTTGAGGCCATCGATCTGGCCCTCCAATTGTTCAATATTTATTGAAATCGGCAGTATTTCTAATGAACTATCAGTATAGATCTTAGTGTACCCGGCGTCCTTTGCTGCTTTAGCAACGGAGGAAATCAGGACTTGTGTCTGGTCATCAAGTTCAAGCGAGGCAACCTTGTACTCGGTTTTAAAGTAGCTGGCGAATTTAGCGGCAGCATCAAGCCCGCCAGCGAGTACCGCCAATGAACTATCAAGTTCCACACCCGTCAGCGCCGCTGTTGTTTCCTCCTCAGGGGTTTCAGTCTTCTCATTGAAAAGTTTTTTTGCCTCCTGTTCCCGTAATGTAGCGTTGCTCACGGCATCTCCCACTTGAACATTCGCCGCCGTTACGGCATTCTCCAAAATACCAAAACGCATTTCATAATAATCGTTCGCTTGTGTAATTGGCTCTAAAGTACCTGTCATCAGGAGAAGCGAGGCGTTGTTGTTGATCCCGCCGCTTTGGAGCGACCGAAGCAACTCTTCAACACCTTTTTCCATCGCAAGTGTTGCCAACATGAACGCTTCGAACTTGCCTGAGTTTTGACCGACAGTCACACCGGTTTTGTACGCGTCACTTCCCTCGACCACACCGAAAGGCGCTTTAGCGGCGTCAATTTCAGCCTGGATTTGTGCCGATCGGGCTTCAGCTGCAGCTTTTTCCGCATCTGCAAGAGCCTTCTGCTCTTGCAGCTCTTCCAACCTTTTTTCATGTTCTGTTTTTGGTTTTTCATCTTCTTGAGCCATAGACGACACCACCGGAAAATTTAATCCCACCCCAACCACAAATGCGACGACGAGTCGTCTGAAACGGTCCTTACTCATACCTACCTCCCAGTCCAATAACTCCCGAACACTAAAAAAGAAACGTTCCCAATGCAAGAAAAGCGTGTAATCATGACCTATTGCTACCTAACACTGGGAGGTTTCGATGAACGAAAAATCAGCATTCGAGTCTCTGGTCCATCGATTGGAAACAGGCCATGGTGATGTAAATACCGATCAGCCTTTGCCGCACAAAGACCAGTTGGAAGAAAGGTTGGAACGCTTCTTTGATAATCCGTACAGCCCTCTTTACAACATTCCAGATTCGTTGCGGATTGAAGCAGCAAATGCGATCGCGAATTTGTACTCGACCGGCAATATCTCTTCGGACTCACTGGCAGCAAATGTGTCATACGAAGCAATTGTTATTGCCGATGGGTCTCGGCCAATCGGGTTCTTTCAAAATGATTCACTAAGTCAAATTGCTGGAGAGGGTCAGTTCGTCTCGTTTATCCAAGATCACCAGGAGACATTTGAGCGAGCAAGCCAGTCGGTTGGTAGAATTGAACTTTCTTCGGATTACCCCGCACCCGAATGGACGGACCGAGCGACAGTCGGAACAGGGTTCTATGTGGGAAATAACTATATATTGACAAACCGGCACGTCGTTCAGGCGATGACTGGCAAGTTCTATTGGGGACGTCCGCACAATTTCGTGCGTGATCTATACGTAAATTTTGACGGTCAACTTAAGACCGTTGATCCTGAATCCGGCCGTTCCGTCGTCGGCGCAAAGCGCTTTAAGGTGGAAAAACTTGTCTGGACAACTACACGAAGAATTGCGACCGATCGCGCGATCTTCAAAACAGCCGACTTAGCATTGCTTGAAATAGGTGATCCTGAAGATCAAAGTACAGAGTTGCCTTCAGCACTTTCTCTCACTTCGACCATACCTGCCGAAAAACGAAACGTTGCTGTTGTCGGGTTTCCTGGAAAACCCAAATCTGATGCCATCAGCACAGAGAATGTCCTTTCAGAGCGTTCTGGGGGATTGGAAGAGGTTTTTGTCCAGCTATTTGATCGGCGGTTTGGATTCAAACGAATAGCTGCAGGCGAAATCGACAGCGAACCAGGCTTTTTACCACGCGACCCTAAGTCCATCACAGTGGGGCATGATGCGACCACACTTGGTGGCAATTCTGGTTCTCCACTATTTGTTATTGATGAAGCCAGCCAAGAACCTCTTGTTTGTGCCTGCCATTTCGGAGGAATCTCTGAAGATGAGAACTTCGCACATACCATGGACTGCATTCGAGAGGAAATGGCCGCATTCGGAGTTGACATCTCACACGGCCCAATGGCTTAGCGGGCAAAGACTGTAAACTGGTGAGGCAGACCAAATTCGAAGGTTCCGCTTGTTCTTAAGCATATCCGCCCTTTCGATTTGGGCGGTGATGAGTTCATGCAATTAGCACAAACCTACACGCTTCTTAATGCCGGGAACATCATTGAAGACCTGTAGTCAACTTGATCGAACACGAAAACCCAAATCAAGGATCGGCCGGAAAAGAAACATCGGGAGCACATTCTTTGGCCTAAGCGATCGTATTCGGAACGAAACAATGCCCCAACCCCCGTCATTCCCTCGCCATGCTTTTTTTGGTAGGGTGACGCCAAAGGGTAACGGGTGGGGACGCAGCGATGCACCGTTCTAGGGAAAACTCTCTTTTCGCCAACATGCCGGTGATTGGGCACCTCTTTCGGGGCCCGGACGAGGGCGGGCCGGGCCCCGCGCCGACCGCACGGGTGGTCAAGCAAAGCCGGGACGAGCATCTGGCCGTGGACGGCCGCCCTAAACGCATACTGGCCCTCGACGGCGGTGGCGTCCGCGGTATTCTCTCCATCGCAGTCCTCGAACGCATTGAAGACATCCTGCGCGCAAAACACGGCAATGACCCGGACTTCCGGCTCTGCGATTATTTCGACCTGGTGGGAGGGACCTCCACCGGGGGCATTATTTCGAGCGCCCTCACGGCTAAGCAGATGCGCGCCTCTGAAGTCTATGATCTTTATACGGAGCTCGCGCCGAAAGTCTTTCAACGCAAGTTTATCGATGCCTTTCGCCGCCCGCGGGGCATTTATGCGGCCTTTGACAGCGCCCATTTGGAGAGCGAGCTAAAGCGCGTCCTCGGCGACATCACCCTAGGTGACGACAGGATTACAACAGGGTTCGCCGCCATTGCCAAACGAGTAGACACGGACAGTGCTTGGGTGCTGGCGAACAATCCGCAAGGGAAGTTTCACGCAACGCCGCGCGACCATAAATATATCGGCAACGGAGAGTACCCGCTCACGAAGATCGTGCGCGCAAGTACGGCAGCTCCTTTTTACTTTCCGCCTGAAAAAATTTTCATCGCCAAAGGCCGGCACGGCGAACCAGATGAAGTAGGACTGTTCATGGACGGCGGGATCACGATGCACAACAATCCCTGCCTGCAATTGCTTTTGCTGGTTAGCCTTGAAGGCTACAATTTCAACTGGAACCGCGGCCCGGAGGATCTCATGATGATCTCCGTGGGGACCGGGAGCCTGCATGATAAGACGCCCACGGAAAAGCTTGATCGCAAGATGCAGATGTTCAAGACGATCGATGCTTTGTCGTCCATGATTGCGGGTTCCGAAGACATTATCGAGACGGTCATGCAGTGGGTGGCCTCGCCTCTCGACCCCACATACATCGACAGCGAGATCGAAGACATGCGAAAAGATCTTGCCTGTTCAGAGCCCCTGCTCAGCTATCAGCGCTATAATGCCAAGCTGAATGACCGCTGGCTGCGAGACGAGATCGGCATGAAGCTCTCCGCCAAGGACCTCAAGCTTATCAAAGACATGACCAACCCGGCGGGGATGGACCTGGGCTACGAAATAGGCCAGCGCGTGGCGGAGAAATATGTTCGCCCTGAACACTTTCCCAATATCTTCGATGTCGAAACCGTCGCGGCCGGTCCGTCCGTTTAGAGACTTTAATCCTTAAACGTTAGGGCCCGCACCACCGCCTGAAAGAGCGCATCCTTTTGACGCTCGTGGAGCGGCAATTGCTCATAAGCGATGAGCATGGGATGGGTCTTGGCGTTCGCATCCTTGGTCTCCCCATGCACCCACCCGTCATCAAGTTTTTGCTGCATCCATTGGTCATGCTGAGCGCTGGTGGGGGCGTTCGGATGCTCAAGGAGAAACTTAACGCCTTCAAGGGTCGCATCGATCTGCCACTGCTCGGCCTCGTCCCAGGGAGGGGCAGCCTCTTCGCCAAGCGCGGATTGAAAGCTTCGCATGGAGTCGTGAACGACACGGGCGATAATGTTTAGGTGTCTCTCATCCATACAAAACGCTAGCCCAAATTTAAGCTGAGGTCACGCCTCTTGGGTCGCATGCCCCCCCAACCTCTCACAGCCCGTCACAGACGTGAGAGCCCCTCAAACCATAGTGCGAATTTCATGTGCTTTGATAGCCAAAACCGATGAAAAGCGCGCGCCTGACCCTGACGCAGCTGGGACCAGGCGTTAAGTGACGATAAGGCCTTCGCGTTGGTATCCATTGGCTCAAGGGACGCAGTCAGAATTTCACTACTCCGTAACGGGATGGATGGAGCGGATCGCCAAAGGAGAGAATTAGATGCAACGTACACTACTTATTTCAAGCGCACTCATTGCCGTTTTCATCGCTGCGCAACCGTCTTTCGCCACTTCAAAGTCAATCGACGGCTCGCACTATGATTTGACCATGAAAAGCGATGTCGACGCCCTCCACCGGGACATCCTCAGAGCCGCAGGCGACCTCTGCGAGGCCGAAGTAAGGCGCTCCGACTATCGCGGGCTCGTCTCCTCAAACAAGATCCGCAGAAGCTGTGTCGCCGATGTGACGGACACGGCCGTTCGCAAATCGGGTGAAGCGCACCTCATTGCCTTTCACAAGAGTCTCAAAAGCAAAGAACGCTATGACGTTGCACGGATGTCCTTAGACGAGATGCAGCTGGCGTTATCCAACTAAGCGGGATTCAGCTCGAACACCCGCACCCTCCAGCTTTAAACCGAACTGCAGGCGCCCCCGGCACTCAGCCGGGGCTCCTGTGTCACACATACTGTTAGGCGGACAGTTCCGTATGGATACGTAAAAGGTCGGGGATCGTTTCCGGATCTCGGCGGCCAAACCCACACTCGGTCGCTATTGAGAAGCTCGAGGCATGTTTTTCAGCTGTCGCCAACCGGTTGCGCGTTCCCTCTATACCATCCGTATAATGTACAAGACCTAAGGCGAGTCTTGTCTCACCAATTCGGAGGTCCTTCAGCGGTGCGAAATAGGCATCGTCGGTCCGATCCCGCGGCACGGCCATATGGACAAAGTCCGAGCGGCGTTCAACTGCCCCGCAAATCGCGTTAGCAAATTTGACAGATGTTGCGAGGTCCTGGGGCTCCACCACATGTTGGTGCCCCGGATCGCCATAGCAGAGATGATATCCCAGATGGACTGCCTCTGGAATTGTGTTCGAAAGATCTGCAATCAAAGCGACGGTGTCTTCAAGCGGTCTCGCTAAATGAAGCGGCGGCCCGCCGTCATAGGCAATGACTTCGACAGCCGTGTCCCACTGAAGAGCCAATTCATCGTGTGGGACGGCTTTCAAAATTTCCGCCACCTCGCTCTTCATGGCTGCCACGTAGGCGGAATGGACCGACGCACAATGGTCCGGCGAAACGAAGCTCGCAACCACAGCTGTCGGGGTGGGCAAAGAGACCTGGAAGCGCACAGTGGGAGGAATGGTTCCGGCCTTTTTCATTTCAGAAAAAAGGGCGTAGGACCGCAGCGCCTCTTTGGCATACCCCACCGATCCGAAATCAAGCTCATCCGTGGTTGGTTTGTACTGGGGTGATGAGGGCAGACCGGGAACCAGTGGATTGCGCAGACCATCTTCGACGATGTCTGGATGATCGGCAAAGACCTGGCCTTGCCACATAACCCAGTTGGTGCGGGCACCCGTTTCTCCGTCCGGATAATAGAACGCCCGAGCACCCACAAGGGAACTCAGCGTTTCAAAGACGGTTTTGGTGTCAGCAAGGCCAATGCTGCCGACCAAGTGGATCGGGTGCGTGGGGGTCATGAGGTTTCTCCCATTTATGATGGAAGAAGTTTCACATAGATCCGGTGATGGCTAAAGGCCTCGTCGGAAGAGATCCTGTTGGCACATTAGCTTTGCATTCTACTCAGTTTCCGGGCGGGTGCGACACATCGTCAACGGGGCGCATGTGAAAAACACAGCAATTTCAGAGAGTTAACTAACGAAAGCCAAAACTTGTTGCTGCACCGCAAACCCTGTACAGAGAGAGGCCGATTTTTTTGGGTTTGAGTCAGCGTTCGCTTTGGTAGGGCGTGAGCGTGTGGCGCGTTTTGTGGGCCCGTCGTCCGCATGAATTTTATCCAACAACGACGGATTCTAAGGGAAACATAATGGAAGCCGTATTTCTGACCTTCATTTTGGTCTTATCGATCTTTTTGGGCTTTGAATTGATCTCCAAAGTTCCAGCAACTCTCCATACGCCGCTCATGTCCGGAGCCAACGCAATCTCCGGCATTACGATTGTTGGCGCTCTTGCCTCGGCCGGTTCCGGGCTAAACGAAGTTGCAAGCCTTCTGGGTGGTTTTGCCGTTGGCTTTGCAACTATTAACGTGATTGGCGGTTACATGGTGACCGACCGTATGCTGAGTATGTTCCGCAAGAAGGACAGTCAGGAAGCGAACAAATGACACAGGAATTCATCAATCTCTCATATGTCGTTGCTGCGGCCATGTTTATCTATGGTCTAAAAATGTTGGGGTCGCCCGCAACTGCCCGCCGCGGTAACGCCATTTCATGTTTGGGGATGGGCCTTGCTTTTGTGGTGACGCTCTTTTCAAACGAAATTATCGAATACCAATGGATCCTGATCGGCTTGGTGGTTGGTGCGCTGGTTGGAGCCGCCGCCGCTCGTTTTGTAGCCATGACGGCCATGCCGGAAATGGTGGCGCTGTTTAATGGGTCCGGCGGACTAGCGAGTTTGCTCGTCGGCTGGGCGGCCCTCTATTCTTCAGACGGAAGTGCCTTTACTTCGACCACGATCATTCTCTCCGTTCTGATCGGTGGCCTGACCTTCACGGGCAGCATCATCGCTTGGGGAAAACTCTCGGAAACTATGCCGTCTCAAGCCATCGTTTTTGCGGGTCAACGCGTTGTGAATGGGGCCATCCTCGCGGCGATTGTTGTCGTCTCCATTATGTTCGTGATGGATCCCGGCGCCCAATCGCCTCTTCTGTACACGCTGTTGGCGCTTGCGTTCGTGCTCGGCGTTATGGCTGTGCTTCCGATTGGTGGTGCGGACATGCCGGTGGTGATCTCCCTGCTAAACTCTTACTCGGGCCTCGCCGCCTGTGCAGCTGGCTTTGCGATTAACAATATCGTACTGATCGTTGCGGGTTCTCTTGTGGGCGCTAGCGGTCTGATCCTGACAAGTATTATGTGCCGCGCCATGAACCGCTCATTGGCCAATGTCCTCTTCAGCGGGTTTGGGGCCGCAAAGACGGCCACGAAGGTCGAAGGAGAGGTCAAGCCCATCTCTCCCGACGATGCGTATCTCATTCTCGAGGCAGCCTCCTCTGTAACCTTCGTGCCGGGCTATGGGATGGCTGTGGCCCAAGCCCAACAAGCCGTGCGCGAATTGGGCGAGCTGTTGCAGCAAAACGGCGCAGAAGTGACTTATGCGATTCATCCCGTTGCCGGCCGTATGCCCGGACACATGAACGTGCTTCTTGCTGAAGCCAACGTGCCCTACGACCAATTGGTGGAAATGGACGATATCAATCCTCGCATCGGGTCCATTGATGTGGCTGTTGTGATCGGCGCGAACGACGTGGTCAATCCGGCTGCCCGCAACGATGAGAACAGCCCGATTTACGGCATGCCTATTATCAATGTGGACGAGGCCCAGACCGTGTTTGTGCTTAAGCGCTCCATGGCAACGGGCTTTTCCGGCGTCGATAACCCGCTGTTCTTTGGGGAGAACACGCGCATGCTCTTTGGCGACGCCAAGGAGTCACTAATGAGTGTGGTGGCTGAGTTTAAGGACTAGCTGGCTTCATCATGGCACGGCACATCACCTGGCAGGTCCATCCAAGCCATTTTGTCTTTGGTCCAATAATGTCCATCGGGCCGGAGCCATGACGTGTTATTGAGCGTTCCCGCCTTGACACTCATGGCTTCAGGCGTCGTACTGTTATGGATACGCACGCCGCAATTTGGGCAAAAAGAGCAGGTCTTCGTCCGTCCGCTGGCGACCTTCACTTGAAAGGTCTTGAGCTCACCTGAAACAAGCTGGAAGGTCTGCGCAGGGACAATCAAGCTCATACCGAACGCGCTTCCGGATTGCTTTTGGCAATCTCTACAATGACAAATATTCAGGCGCATGACTTCGCCCACCAATCGATACTTGATGGATCCGCACTGACAGCTACCGCTCTCATTGATTTCCATGGCCGGTACTCCTCGCGCAACGCTCACCCTAGCGGAATTGCTCTCGCTAGAACACTAGCCATTGACCTGGGTTACAGGTGCGACGTCGTGTCTATTCGTCTTCACCCTTGTGCGTGATTATATCCCCCTCCGCGAACGTCACACGGTGATCGAGTGCGCAGTTCTCGCACTCATGCGTTTTGCACAATCCACAAGCAAGAAGCTTAAGTGTCGGCTCATCCATGTTTTTCGCAGCCGCACCTATCATCTGGCGCCGCGTCTCGTACAAACTATCCTTCGGAATACTCGTTATCAGGCCAATGATCTCTCTTTTCTCTGAACTCAATGAAGTTACCTCCTACTTCAATGACGGGTACGTCATCAAAGCGCGGGGTGCCATTGGGCCGACACCTAGTCCGGGATCATACGTACGTTACCGGCACGTTGTGATTTGATAAAACTGGAAGTGCTTGAATACTGATCAAAGAAAATGACCAAATTTCATCGGATTAAGGCGGACTCACCGGCTGAGAATGATGTTAGTGAGGCGCCGCCACTTGAAGATTTAGACGATCAGCTGAGGTCGGCCATTCGCAAGGTTTGGAACCAACAGCCCGGTCTCGACTATTGTATTCGGGATCGGTGGCACCGGTATGTGTGGGTCTCAGAGTGTCATGCGAGCAAATTCGGCCTGAGCGCCGCTGAAATGGTGGGTAAGTCAACGAACGAGGTCCATCCAAAAGACTTTGCCGACGAGATCAACAACCGTGACGACTTGGTCATGTCGGAGCGCAAGCCCACATCAATTGAGCGCGATCCCATACATTATCCCGCAATATGCGCCACGCGGATCGAACAAACCACTTACTTACCGATGGTCGAAGGCAATGAAGTTGTCGGCGTATCTTGCTATGCGACCGACGTTACAAAACTCAGGAAGAGGGAGTTGGAGCTTCAAGCCAAAGAAGAACAGTGGCGCTTGCTCACCGAGGACTCCCAGGCAGGGATTATGATCCATGACTTCAAGGTCCCTCTATTCGTCAACCAGAGTCTTGTCGAAATGTTTGGCTACACAGATCAGACGGACTTTCTTCAGCGTAAAGACTGGCAGGTCTTGTTTGCAGACGAGGAAAAAACAAATACGCCTCATTACCGAAAAAGAATAACGGGAAAGACGGTGCCGTTCGTCAAGCGGCGCTTCAAAGGGGTGAAGAAGTCCGGGGAAACCCTCTGGTGTGAAGCGACTTTGCGCTTTCCGGTCATTTGGGATGGACGACAATGCCTCCAGGCGACCATCCTGGACGTTACCGCAAAGGTCGTGGCCGAAGAAGAGTTCGAACGTTTGACTCCCAGAGAGAAAGAGGTGGTGTCCCGTCTCTGCCGCGGACTGACAAACAAGGAAATAGCGTTGGATCTTGGGATTAGCCACCGAACCGTCGAGGTTTACCGCTCTCGAGCTGTCTCCAAGCTGGGCGTGGAAACAACCGCCTCTTTAATCACCAAGGTAGGCAGCGCCGCCAAATCCTATCCAGATTAAGCAAGTCTATACGAGCTTCTGTTAACTGTACCTCGATGTGCGCTCAACGGGTTAACGGTTTGTAACGAATGCGCTCGGCCTATGTCCTCTTATGATCTCATTGTAATCGGCAGCGGACCAGCTGGTCGCCGGGCCGCTGTTCAAGCCGCGAAATTCGGCAAATCCGTGTTGGTCGTGGAGAAGGGGCGCCGCGTCGGGGGCGTTTCCGTTCACACCGGAACAATCCCCAGTAAGACACTGAGGGAAACTGTTCTAAATCTGACCGGTTGGCGGGAGCGCGGGTTCTATGGTCGTTCCTATCGCGCAAAGAAGGACATTTCATCGGAGGATTTGCTAAAGCGTCTCCACAAGACTCTCGATCATGAAGTCGAGATCTTGGAGCATCAATTTGCACGAAACAATGTTTCAGCGCTCAGGGGAACAGCCCGTTTTGTCGATTCCCATGCGATCGAAATCATGGGCGAACAAAACGAAAAATGCCGGTACAGCGCCGACAAGTTCATTCTGGCCGTCGGTACGCGCCCCTATCGGCCCGACCACATTCCCTTCAACGGTGAAACCGTAATCGATAGCGATGAAATTTTAGAGCTGAAGACCCTGCCCCGCACGCTTGCCGTGATCGGTGCCGGCGTCATCGGAATCGAATATGCGACAATTTTCAGCGCGTTAGACGTACGGGTTACCCTGATTGATCCCAGCACGTCGATACTTGGTTTTGTCGACCGGGAACTCATTGCGGAATTTGTTCACGATTTGCGAGATCGCGGCATTGCACTTCGTTTGGGCGATCAAGTCAAATCCATTGAAGCCCAGACAAAGCCGACCATCACCTTACAAAACGGTAGGCGGGTCGAAGCAGATCTCGTTCTATTCGCCGCTGGACGGTCGAGCAATACCGCCTCTCTTAATTTAGCAGCCTGCGGATTAGAAGCAGCTGAGCGTGGCCGCATTAAGGCCGACAGCGAGACCTTCCAAACCCGCGTTCCGCACGTTTATGCCGTGGGGGACGTCATTGGTTTTCCAAGCCTGGCTTCGACATCAATGGAGCAAGGCCGCATTGCTGCGTGCCATGCCTTTGATGAACAAGCGCACCAGCCGCCAGAGTTCTTTCCTTACGGCATTTACTCCGTTCCCGAAATATCGACAATCGGGATGACCGAAGAAGAAGTCCGAGAGCGAAACATTTCCTATGAAGTGGGGATCGCTCGGTTCCGGGAGACGTCCAGAGGGCACATAATGGGGCTCCATTCCGGTTTCTTGAAGATGATCTTCTCTCTCGAAACCCGGCGGCTGTTGGGCGTCCATATTGTCGGCGAAGGGGCCACCGAACTTATACACATAGGACAGGCCGTCTTGAACCTTCAAGGCCCCCTCGAGTACTTCGTCGAGAATACCTTCAACTTCCCAACCCTTGCCGAAGCCTACAAAATTGCTGCGCTTGATGCCTGGAACCGCATGCCAAAAGACCAGGCGAGCGTATCGGAATTGGCAACCATGACTGCGCGAATGAAAGAAGCGGTCGGCACTTAGCTGTCCCCATACTCATCAATAGCTTTCGCCCCTACGGGGGTCACCTGGTAGATCCCCGTCGAGACGCGTTCGAACCAGCCATAATGATCATCCGCCATTATTCGTCGGGCCCGTTCCACGCCGGTTGCGCCGGCCACGACGGCCGCTTTGGTCGGGCCCTTCTCATGCAAGTACCTCAGACAACAGAGGGCGTCTTGGCGATACGCCGTGATGATCTTTGTCCGGGTTGAGCCGCCGGTGTTGGGATCGCCGACACGCCGCGCGAATTCTTTCAAGAGCCGGCCTTGTTTGGTCTTGGAAAGTCGGGGCCGATAAGGCGCTGGATCGCAATGAGCTTCGACAAAGCCGTCTTTTAGTCGAACCGTGATGAGACCCAATCCCAGCCGTCGGCAGAGCTTTAGGTTCGATCTGAGCGATTTACGAAACGTCTTTGTGCTGAGTCTGGGAACAGCGATATAGATCGTTTCCGACAGACCTTGCCGCTCCACTGCCTGATGAAAGAGCGTGAGCGTGAACCCTGTCTTGAGCTCGACAATGACTGGCGGCTCATTATCGCGCACCGCCATCACATCTGCTGGACCCACTTCGGCCTTCACCTCATAGCCCTGGCCTTCCAGGTAAGTTTTGATGGGAGCGTAAAGGTCGGTTTCTCGAGGCTGAGACATGGGGGGTCGAATGCGATTTTGTGCGTCGTTTCGGCGGAAGCCTGAATCCACATTCCTGCACTATGCTCAAGTTCGGAACCGATGGACCCCGGCTTTCGCCGGGGTGACGATGCGATGCCGGACGTCTACCCCTCCCACTTCTCCCGGTGGATGACCTCTTCGATGGGCTTACGGGCCAGCGGTCCGAACTCGATGTCCGGCCAACCGATTGGAATGAACGCGCCGACATGCATGTCCTTGGGAATACCCAACAAATGATGTAAGTCGGCCTCGCACAAGGAGTGGAACGTTGTCATGCAAGATCCCAGACCAAGGGCGCGAGCAGCCAGGAGAATATTCTGCGCGGCCGGATAAAGGGCGGACCAGACAAAGGATTCCGCCGGTGCATCCGGCGGATAAACCGCCTTGCCGCACACCAAGACAATAACCGGAACGTCCGGCAGCGTCTCCGCCAGGTTCAAGGCCCCTTTCAACATGCGCCGTTCGACCGGATCCATTTTGTCAAAGCCGCCGCGGACAACTTCCATGGCGTGGACCGCCGGCTCCAGCATCACACGAATAGTATGAGAGAGCTTTTCCTTAACCCCGCGGTCCGTGACAATGACAAAGTCCCACCCTTGCGAGTTGCCGGGACTCGGCGCCCGGGTGGCGGCGTAGATGATCTTTTCGATCATCTCGTCTGGGACCGGATCTTTTTTAAAGAACCGAATTGCCCGGCAAGTCTCCATTGCCTCGAAAACGTCCATGGAATTGCCTCACGCTGCTGCTTTGACGTCGCTAATGATGCCCGGGATTGACTCTTTCTTGACTGCGGAGAACCCGACGGTGACCCGATCGACCGTGCCCCTAAACCGTGACACCAGTTTTTCAGCCACCTCTTTCGGCTCCCCCACAACCGCAAATTGACTGAGCATATCGTCGGTGATGAGGTTCCCCATCTCATCCCACTGACCGGCTTTTGACAAACGATTGAGCTCCGGTTGGGCATCACCCCAGCCATGAATGTCGAGAACCCCTCTGTAAGCCGGGGTCGAGCCATAAAATGCTATTTGCTTGCACGTTGCCGTCTTGACCTGGTTGAAGCCCTCTTCCGTGTCCGCAGTCACGACAAAGCCAGGATAAACAAGATCGAAGTCTTCACGCTTGCGTCCAGCGGCCGCAAGGGCTTTCTCAATCGTCGGGACCGTCACTTCACGGATATATTTTTCGGTTGTGAACGCATGGATGATCATACCGTCGGCGACTTGTGCGGCCGTTTCCGTCATCTTTGGTCCCACAGCGGCCAAGTAGATTTTGGGCCGCCCGTACTGTGTGTTGGTCGGTGTGAACATCGGCGTCATGAGCGTGTGCTTGTAAAAGTCGCCTCTGAACTCAAGCGGCTTGCCGTCATACCAACTGTCCCAGATGGCGTGGATGGCCCGGATCATTTCATGCATGCGTGCCGCTGGATTAGACCAAGGCATCGAGAAACGCTTTTCGATATGGGGACGGATCTGACTGCCCAGACCCAAGATGAAGCGGCCTTTGGAAAAGGCATTCAAATCATGCCCGAGATTCGCCAACAGCATCGGGTTGCGCGCAAAGGCAACAGCAATAGAGGTATAAAGCTCGATTGTCTTGGTATGTTCCGCAGCTACCACAAGCGGCAAAAACGGATCGTTGCCGGTTTCGGCATTCATCAGGCCGTCATAACCGCATTCTTCCAACCATGTGGCGCTTTCGGCCGCACCGTCAATTTCCGCTGAATACCCGAGCCCGGCATCGATCTTCATCGTTCAATCTCCAATAAATCAATTCTATCCATTGCGCCCTTCAAAGCTGAATGGGGCGCACATTTACCGGTATCGCACTCTGACGGGCCATACCAGTGATTGGATCAAATTCTTTGTCGGTTGCGAGCAAGCGGTTCGTACTTGAACCGATCTCCCGGACATTGCCGTCGTTGCTTGGTAAGTCTCCCCAGGCATGCGCCATGGAAACAACGCCCGGCTGCAGCTCAGGCGTCGCTTCGGCCACCCCAAGGATCTGCCCATGTTTACCGGTGATCTGTACGATGTCGCCGGAGGCTATGCCAAGCGCTTTCACATCATCCGGGTTCATGTAAGCGGGGTTGGTCGTCCCCTTCTTTTGAATGGCCGTATGTTCCTGGCCGGACGAGTTGTAAACGTGTTTCAACCGGCGAGAAACAAGAAGGTGGCTGTAATCCTTATCTTCTTGCCTGCGACCGTCGTCGGTCAGTTGCTCTGACCTGATCTCGCGGATTTCTTCCACGATTCCCTCAGGCACCATTTGGAACTTGGCATCGCCAGAGCCGGGCTCAACGACAATCTCCACGTCTTCGAAGAGCTTGCCGCCTTCGTGATCGCGCAGCTCTTCCAATGAAACTCGGGCACCCTTCTGTGCAGCCTCAAGAACGTCCAACTTCGATGGCTTTACGTCCATGTCCAAATTGCCGCCCTGGAGCTTGATCTCCGAGCCCAGGCGATGGGCTATCTCCCAGTAGAATTCCCATTCTTCGATCAAGTCGCCATTTGGTTCGCACACAGCCTTTGTATAGTGAGAATAAGGCTCCTCGTAGAAGATGTCGGACAATACCGTTGCATCTTCCCGCTCCAGGCATATTTTGCCCGGGAGGATGTAGTCTGCGAGCTTCGGAGTTGCCGACATTTTGACATCGATACAGACGAGAAGGTCAAGCTCATCCATCGCACGCTTTGTCTTGAGCTGATCGGGCCAGGCCACAATCGGGTTGCCACCCGCGCAAAAGAGCGCCTTGACCTGCCCCTCGCCGGGCTCGAGGATTTCATCGGCCAGCGCAGCGGTGGGCATTTCGCCAATGATTTCGCCCAAACCGCGCACCCGGTTCCGGGGGCCTTTTCCGAAGGCCGGATTAGCCGGAATAACTTGCGCTTTGCGCGGTCCATTCATCATGGGAGAGATCACAGCTGGATAGGCCGAGACCTCGCCCTCTTTGGCATAGCGGCCCAGAATTGTGTTCAGCACCAAGATGAAGTGTTCAGTCAGATTGCCATGGGCGGCCATGTCGGGTCCCGTGCCGGTAAACGCGCGTCCGACGTTTCCATTTGCGAACGCCCGCGTCGCCTCCATAAACAGATCCTTATCTACGCCGGCCCGCTTGGCAACATAGTCCGGAGTGAAATCACCGACGGCCGCTTTCAGCTCATCCAGACCGTCCATATACTGATCGCAAAACTCTTTATCGTGAAGCTCTTCCTCCAGAATAAGACGGACCATGCCGCCGAGAAGAGTTGGATCCTCGCCAGGGCGGATCTGCAAGAAATAGTGCGCCTTACGCGCAACCTCAGTGAGCCGAGGATCGATGCAAATAACGGTCGCGCCGCGGTTGATGGTGTCCTGATAGCGGCGCGAGGGGTTCACCCAAGGTATGCCGCCTGGTGGAGCATACTGAGAGACTACTGTGTTGCAGCCAACGATCATCATCACGTCCGACTCATCGAAACCTCGAATGCCCCCGCCCCAGGTCCCAAAGCGTGATTGAGCCAGCGCCTTGCCCGGCTGGTCAATTGTGACGCTGGTGTAAAACGAGTCCGACCCGATCCCCTTGTGGAACGCGCGGCACACATTGAGAGCCGCAGACTCTTGAAAGGAATAGGTGCCGCAATAGCTGGCGATCGACCGGGGGCCGTTGGATCTGATGATGCCGTCGACCTTTTTGGCGATCTCATCAAGCGCTTGCTCCATCGGAATTTCTTTAAACGTGCCGTCGGGCATTTTTTTGAGTGGCTGAGTGATGCGCCCCGGGTGGTCGTAGTGCTCCACCAACTGACGGCCTTTGATGCATGAGTAGCCATTGTAGATCGGATCGTCCCGGTCGCCACGAACGGCAATGGGCTTGCCGTCCTTGACGTCCACCTCCATGGCACAATAGGCGTGACAGAACCTGCAATAGGTCTTCTTGGTCTCGATGCCGTCAGCGGCTTGATCTTCACGTGATGCAACGTCACTCAGCGCCATTCGTCTCTCCCAGTTTTTCGGCATTCTTTGGCCGGTTTTAGCGCTAGAGTGTCAAAGGCGACAGGGAAAGGCAAGGAGAACAGCCCGGAAAAAGCAAGGCGTGACGATAGGAATTCGCGCCCACAACATCAAGCGACTGAGCACTCGGCAAAGTTGTTCAAATCGGATAACTTGGAACTCAAAGTCTGGGGTGCGCGGGATATCAAACAGTGACAACAGACCGGTGGAATCTGTCTCGGAAATTGGCGTTCATCACGTTGGGAACAGCCCTACTGACGCTCGGATTCGCATTCTATCTTGTTGGCGGCGCTTCGATCGGCCTATTGAGCAAGTTCGAGAGTGAGATCAACCTTTCGCTCGCTCTATATTTAGCGGCAAACGCTCACTTGCTGTTGTTAGTCGCCCTCGTATTCTTCAACGCTGGAAAAACTCATTCTCGATGGGGGTCGCTCGGCCGAAGCGTTGTTTTGCTTCTACCCCTCTCAACATTCGCCATCGTGAACGGGGTAGTGATCTCTCAAAGCCTAGAGAGAAACGCCGGCCATGAATGGATACCGCTATTCGGAGTCCTAACGCTCATCAACATACTGAGCGTTTTGTTCGAACGAGCCGCGTTCCGCGCAAAACCGTCAGCTGTAGCGTGGCAAACAAACGAGGGCGATAGTCTAGGTGGAGACGCGCTTCGATTGACTTTGTCCGCGGCCAATTGGAGCGTTCGACTATTTCTCTTGTTTGTTTTCGCACTTTTTTGGGCGTTCTTGGGAGCTGTCCTCTTCTACTCACTCAGATTTCCGCTCTTTGAAGGTATGCCTATTGATCCCCGTACTCTCTACGTGTTTTTCCAGATCGACCTGCCAAGTTCATTTCAGGACTTCGCGGCCTCATCGGGAAGCTTAATCGTCTTTTTTTCGATCCTCGCTTTGTTAGCATTATTGCTTCGCTTCTTTTGGAAGGTGCTTATTCAGTTTCTGTATCCTTCTCGAAGTCCCTTTCCGGAAACTCTCACGCCAGAACAAGTCGCGAATTACCAGTTGTCTGAACAACAAGCTCAAACCGTTAATCAGTACTATGACCGGGTCAAACGCTATTGGACTGACCAAACTTATTCAACGCTAACTCAGAAGGTCGTCCACCACTCGCGGCTGGCCCTCTTTCTATGGGCAGCTATATTTTCGGCGCTTCCGAGTATTGCGGTGATGTACCTGACAACCGAAGCCGTAGAGCAATCCCTCAGCGCAAATACGGACTGGTTCTTGTACTCGCCTTTTTTAGGCGCATTTCTGATATTGGGACTGATTTTAACCTTGGTTCTCGGATGGTTGGGGTTTCAGCTTATAGGCAGGTTGTATCCTCGGTTTGCGGAACATTGGATTCAGCGGCAAACAGGTCTCGAAGGAACCAAAAGATTTTGGCTCTACTCCATACAAGGCGCATTGGTAAAGGATGCCAAAAGGGGCAATCTTCGTTCTCTCGACCAGTTCTCGCCGCTGCTGATCATACACCGAGTATTCCGTACTCCAGAACGACCATTGTTGGTGGCAGGATTAGTTCTTGCGATTGTCACCGCATACTTCTGGCGATTGGATAAAAACCACTATGTATTCATCACGAGAGACTCAATCACTTACACCGACTATTGGTCGTCCACACCCTTCCAAATCGGCTTTGAAGATGTCCAAAGCGTTACGATTGGGTGCAGCAGCGATGAAGATGGCCCTGTACTTACTTACAGACTCTATTTTGACAAAGATCACGATGCGGACATCATCCGCTCAGACTTCGAACGAAATCTAGAAAAGTACGAATATGTAGATCGCAAATTGCGCGCCGCAGGAATTCCATTCTCCACTTTGGGCGAAGATTCAAGATCTTTTGAAGGGCGCGCCGCGTATGCGTCTCGCTGCCTCGGAACATTAGAGCGCGCTTACGGAGATAGCATCGCTCAACGCGCCATGAAGATTCTCCATCAGGACGAGGTGGATTAGACCATGAAGAGTTTGCTTCTAAACACCTTGGTTGTGCTCGCAGGCTTTATATCTCTGGGGTTTGTCCTAATTCTTGTGGCCGATCTGCAGGCGAGCGGATTCTCATCTCGTCTGCTACTCGCCGCACTAGCTGCTTTTGCATCCTGGGCATTCCTGAGTCTCGCCACGCGCCCATCACGGGGTACTGCAAGTTCAGCAATATGGGTTTCGGCGGTCCTGTTTCTGGCCGGCGCCGCCACTACGGCCCATCTGTACAAGTCAGAAGTCCTGGCTTGGAGCGCCTTTATCGATCTAGAAGAGCATCACTTTGAGCAAGCACTGATCACTTTGCAAAGAGCCAAAACGGACGGCTATCTGCCGGATCGCCGCCGCTCTTCGTTAGAATACCAAGAGGGAGTGACGCGCTTGGCCTATGCCGTAAACTACGATCTTGGCGATCAGCAACTCATCGAAGCACTGGGGCAGATAGACAACGCCTCGCCCAACGTCGTGTTCGATGCCATTCGCACACGTGCCCTCTTGCTCAGAGCATTGGGTGCGTATCCCGAGGCTCTCGAACAGCACCGTCTGGATATCGAATCGGAGATCCCCCGCCCTCGCTTCGGTCTCCTTCATCGCGCCCAAACCTATTTCGTCTTGGGAGAATTGGACAAGGCATTGGAGGACATTGAAACCTATGATAATTTGTGGCCGAACGAAAAAACATTCTCAGCTCTTTATCTAGTGGGCCGTATTGATCTCGAGCTGGATAGATATCCACAGGCCATTCAAGCCTTCACCGAATACTTGGAATTGAACGATCAAGATTTTTGGCCTCACATCTTTCGGGGTTGTACTTATGCAAAGTCCGGTAACTATCACGAAGCACTCAAAGACTACCAAATGGCGTCGCAAATCTGGTCCGAATCCCGCCGCAGGAAAGGAGATCGCACGCTCAGTCCCTCAGAAAATTGGGATAAGAACCGGCTCGACCTTGAGACTCATACCGTAAAGAGATGGACTGAGGGTATTCTCGAAACAGACATTCAGCCGGAGGATTTGTGCGCAAATTATTGGGACTATGGCGATAAGTATCGCGAGCGCAGCCCTCTGTTACCCACCTCCACTGGATCGTCGACCGACTGAACAACAATCCGGAAGAAAGGCAGCTCGAAATTTGCGGAACAAGTGCCGCCCCGCCGTCCAGCTCCTTGGGCGTCCCTCTCTAAAATGGGTCCAGATTGGCGACGCCATGCGATGATATTCATCATCGTACGCAACAAATGCTTAGTTTGTCGTTCCGATTTTGAAGCCACGCCTCAGAACCGTCGAACAAATAGTCAATCATCTCATCAAAGCGGTGGGTCTGATAAACGACATGGGCGAATTTGCTCAGTGAGCCCGTCTTTTCCTCCCGATGACGTGATCCTAACCGCGAACCCAAAAGTCGCCCAGCTTGGTGAGCTTATAACCTCGGCTAAGCCGCATCCACCCGTTCGATATTTACGGGGATCGAGCTCATGCGCGGTATACCCGTATGCGGATCAAAATCCTTGGTCGTGTCGGTCAGCCGGCCGGTGTTACCCCCATAGTTCCGTACATCATCATCCCGCGGATCGTCTGGATTCACACCCCAGCTGTGAGACATCGCGATAGAACCGGTGCGCACTTCGGCTGTTGCCTCGACCACGCCCAAGATGGACGCCCGTTGAGAGGTAATCTTGATCACGTCGCCGGACTTCACGCCCACGCGCTGCGCGTCCTCTGGATTCATGAATGCCGGATTGTATTTGAACTTCCGGGTGAGTTTGGTGTTGGTGTGCCAAGATGAGTTGTGGATGTCCGAAAGACGCCGGCTGATCATCCGGAATTCGTAGTCTTTCTCTCGTTCGTGGACGATATTGGAATGCACCTCTTCAAGCTCTTTCATGAGAACATCGTTACCGATATCGAGCCGGCCTTCCCAACCCTCCGGGGTCGGTGCCACACGAGTCTCGGGCACGTCGAAGACTTTCCCGTAGGGATGCTTTTTCACTTCGTCCAGTGGAATCGGAGAGCCTTTCATGAGGATATCCCAGAATTCCTCGCCGGTTGGCTTGTTGTTCATATCCAAGGTGGTGCCGTTCGCCTTGGCCGCCTTAGGATCTAGGAAGGATTTGGAGCTCACGTGAAGTTCGATGCCCAACCTCTTGGCCAGTCCGTAAAAGAGCTCCCAATCTTCGATGACGTCCGCACCTTCCGGTGGCTCCTGCAATTTGTCACAATACTGAGCATAGGGTTGCTGGTAGCCTACGCCCGGCCCGCCTGCTCCCAGAAACTCCTGCAGTGCCGTCGTTCCGGCCACTTCGAAAGTCAGCTTCGGGGCGATGACGTAGTCGGCCAATTCGACCGTCGCCGTATAAAGCGGATCGATGCAGACAAGCAGCTCAAGCTTCTTCATCGCCTCATGGGCCAAAATCTGATCCGGCCACGCCATCATCGGATTGCCGCCCAAATTGATGAGCGCTTTCACCTGGCCCGGTCCATCCATGAGAATTTCTTCCGCCGCCGCCGCGGTGGGTAAGCCCGCCGCCGTATCGGTGAGATTCCGCACTCGGAGTTTCTCGCCAAATCCCCATGCTGGGCTGGGCGGTATGGCCGCTTCCGTCGGCGGAATGCGATTGATGAGGACACCTGGATTGGGAACAGTCTCGCCTTCTCGGCGCCAATGGCCGCATACGCTCATCAGCGACATCACTAGATATTCCGTAAGGTTGCCGTACCCCGCCATGTTCGGCCCCGTGCCGGCGGTCACGCCCGCCCGGTTGGCTTTGGCATAGGTCCGCGCCGCTTCGACGAGTTTGTCGGCGGGAATGTCGGCCCGTTCGGCCACCAATTCGGGCGTAAACGGTTCAACCGCTTCCCTCAATTCCGCAAAACCATTTACATGTTTGGTACAGAACTCCTGATCATAGAGGCCTTCTTTGAAGATGACCCGCAAGAGACCAGCTAAGACTGTTGGGTCATTGCCGGGCTTGGGGGCCAAATGGATGTCCGCTTGCTTGGCCACGTCTGTCTGGCGCGGATCGATAACCACAAGTTTCGCACCGCGCTTCTTTGCTTTGGCAATCTGGCGCGCAGGGTTCACCGGCATCCCCCCAAACTGCGACACGATTGGGTTCGTTCCTACCAACATCCACGCATCGGCCTCGTCGATATTGGTTCCGCCCCCCATCCACGTGCCGTGAAGCGCCGCCGAGACAGCTTTGCCGGGCTGATCGATGGTCACACTGGTGAACACCATAGGCGAACCGATCGCGTTCATGAAGGCGCGCGAAATCATCTCCGTAGCGAAATTGTTGAAGCCATGTGTACCAATGTAAATGGCCACGGAACGCGGGCCGTGCTCATCGATTAGCTGCTTTAGTTTGGCAGCGATCTCATCCATGGCGTCTTCGCTGCCAATGGGCGCGTGGGTGCCATCCGGTTGGCGTTTCATGGACCGGATCAAACGCTCGTCCGCATCATGATAGTAAGGAAGCTCCCGGCCCTTGATGCAGGTATACCCGTGGTAAAGCGGATTGTCTTTGTCACCGTAGACTTTGACGGCTTTGCCGTCTTCCATCTCGACTAAGATGGCACATTGAGCATGGCAAAAGCGGCAAATCGAAGGTTTGACTTCCTTCATGAACATCCTCCTGAACGAGCAAGCTTCCAAAATTCCGCCAACTTTAGTGTCGGCTCAGGGGCTTAGCAATCAGATCTCACGTCAATTTGAGAAAAAAAGTCAAACTTGTTGGTTTTGACACAAAAAAGCGGACCAAAAGGTCCGCTCATCGGTGATTAAGGTTGGGTGATTTCGACTAGAAGTCGGGACACAAGCGGGTCAGTGGACCATGATACGCCAGAACCTGGCTTCGCGCCGCATCGCACAGGCTCGCCGCTTCGGCTTTGCGTTGCCGCTCCCGGTGAGCCTCGGCTTCATCGGATCGAAAGATCGAAACAAAAAGACTCAGCAACCCGTCGGGGCTGGCCCGCTCCGGCCGAACCAGTTGATAGTCGTCGGCGACACCGGCGAGCTTCGCAAGAGAATCAAGGCTTTCGTTCCAAGAGCGCGTTCCATCAATGAGGCCCAACTCTTCTGCTCGCGAATTACCGAACAATTGCGCGCCCATTGTTTCCACAATCTGCTTCTCTGGCATCTGACGGGACTTGGACACATGCGAAACAAAGAAATCATACAAACCATCGACACTTTGTTGAAGCGTTGCCCGCTCCTCGTCTGTCATTCGGCGGAACGGATTGCCCAAATCCTTGCTCCGGCCCGCTGAAATCACCGTTTGCGAAATGCCGCCTTCCGTCGTCACACCCCCACCTAAGATGCCGCCATGGAGGGCTTTGGGGCGATCGTAGTAGTAGACAACCCCGCCAACGACACCGATGCTTCCGATAAAGCTTCCGGCATCTGCGTAGATTTCATCGGCACCGACCATGGCCATCACACCGCCCGAAGCCGACAGACCTTCGATATAGACGACCACGGGATTCCCTGTTTGTTTTTGGTAGGATTCGATACCGTCGAAAATCGCCATGGACCCGAACACCGTCCCGCCGGGTGTCGAAACGTGCAGGAGCACCCCCTTAATGCTGTCGTCCTTGGCCGCTTCCATAAGGGTCTCTTTGATTTCATAACCGTAGGTAATCCCTGTTGGCCCCAATAAGCCGAACGGATCGGGTGCAAAGTCAGGAGGTGTACCCATAATCGCCCCACTGACGTCGATGCGCAGAAGGTTATTCTCGCTGTTCTCGTTTCCGTAGGAATAGGCATATTCGAACTTGTTCGCGGCGATCTCGGTCGTCGGCCCGGACAACACACCGGTACCCAGCGCGATCAAAACGATCACCAAAACACCGCCGACGATAATCTTGCCGGACATGCGGATGAGTTGAAGGAGATAGGGGATATCCCTTTGGGCCATGGCACTTTACTTCCTACTTCTATCGAACGTTGCGCTAACCATAACGAGTTCCGATGAATATATGCTTTCATCGGGTCAGATAAACCTAAACTTCCCGTCATTGGGTATTTTCGGTGTGAACGCGTTCGAAATTCGTTAACAAGCCCAGCGCCTATTCAGGTGAAGTGAAATCCGGTTCACCCTCTGGATACGCGCAAAACAAGGAATTTGGGGCCGTTTTGGTTTTAACGGAAACACAAAACGACACTAGCCACCAAGACCGATATGCATCCAAAGCAATTGACCGGACCTAAACTTGACGTAAAACGGCTCTTTGACCCACCGCAGGATATGTTTCATGAGCTCATCCGTCGACGAACTCGTTGACCTTCTCGATCTTGAACCCATTGAGGTCAACCTCTTCCGGGGGCGCAGTCCTCAAGCCCACTGGCAGAGAGTTTTTGGCGGCCAAGTTCTGGGTCAAGCTTTGGTGGCAGCGACCCGCACCGTGGACAAACGCGCCGCCCATTCGTTACATGCCTACTTCATCCGGCCTGGCGATCCTAAGACCCCGATTGTTTATGAGGTGGATCGTGCTAGAGATGGCCGGAGTTTTACCACCCGGCGCGTGGTTGCGATCCAACATGGCCGGCCGATCTTCAACATGTCCGTGTCCTTCCACCTTGAAGAAGACGGAGCCTCCCATCAGTTCGACATGCCGGATATCCCTCAGCCTGAGGACCTTGAGACGGAATACGAACTCCGCTTGAAGGCGGCCCCGCGCTTGTCTTCGGAAAAGGCGAAGTACATCACTCAACCCAGCCCGATCGAACTGCGCCCGGTCGCTCCCGCTGACCTTGTCACACCCGAACAGCGCCCGCCGGAGCAATTCGTGTGGATGAGAGCAACGGGACCGTTGCCGGAAGATATTTCCCTTCATCAATGCGTTTTGGCTTATGCGAGTGATATGACTCTGTTGGACACGTGCATCATGCCTCACGCAATCAGCTGGCTGGACGACCGTCTGCAAACCGCCAGCCTCGATCATGCCATATGGTTTCACCGCCCCTTCAAGGCAGATGAGTGGCTGCTTTATGCCCAAGATAGCCCCTGCTCATTCGGGTCCAGAGGATTCAACCGAGGCACGATTTATACCCGGGAGGGACAGTTGGTCGCATCGGTCGCCCAGGAGGGTCTGATCCGGATACGCGAACACGCTCGCAAGAGATAGTCCGGGCATAAACCAGCCCAGAATTGGGCGAATTGGACCTTTGTCCGCAAATTGCCTATACTTTAGGCACTGGGTTCTGCTAGTCGGTAACTATTTCGTTTTACGCGATATTTTGTTTTGCGTGCCAAACTCTAGTGCGAGACATTAGGAAAACTATGCCATAGTGAGCCGGGGACGAATCTGTGCAAGGACTTGAAGGGCGCGGCATTCGAAGAGCAGCGGAAGGGTGTGAAGATGACGGAAAGAGAAGCAAAGTTCCAAATTGGACAGGTTGTTAAGCATCGTTTATTCCCGTTCAGAGGAGTCATTTTCGATGTGGATCCGGAATTCGCCAACACCGAAGAATGGTGGTTGTCGATCCCGGAACACATTCGTCCCCGAAAAGACCAACCGTTCTACCATCTACTGGCCGAGAATGACGACAGCGAGTACATCGCGTACGTTTCTGAGCAAAACCTCTTGCCGGATGAAACGGGTGAGCCGGTGCGCCACCCTCAAGTAGGAGAAATGTTTGCTCAGCATGATGACGGCGTCTATCAACTGCGCAAGGAACTCTCGCACTAACCAAAGCTCAATGGGGCATATCTTACCCCATTTCCTTACGCCGTCCGCACAGCCCTAAAACCTATTCGCACGGCTGGCACGTTGGATGGTGAGCGGCATGTTGGACTTCTCCAAAGTGATCGGGATGACGACCTGAGACTGATTTGGACCGACAGAAGCAGATCCCTCTTCAATCCTGTAACCTTCGGCTTCGATGCGGACGAGCAAGTCGGACGGAGAAGCGATAGGTACATTTGCGTTAAACTCAATGATAATGTTGCTGCCTCTTTGTTGCGCCACGCCGCCGGACAAGCGCCATGTCTGCCCGGTGGCCGCATTATGCAACCGGCCACTGATCTTTTTTGGGACGGAACCGTTCGCACCCGGAATAGCAACTGCAATCGTCACCGGTACGGCTCCGCCGGACGTCAAGTGGAAATGACCTGCTGGGACATAGCTTGCGGGCGTGTATGCCGGTTCATAACTCCGATACTGTAATTGGCTGCTCGGCTGAACTTCTTGAAGAATGCCTTGAATGACGGGGGCATTGTCTTCGAGTTCTTGAATCGGCATGCCCGTCATCATGAGCGCCAGAATGCCCGCACCGACAAAAAACGCCGAGCGATTATTCCGAGGCTCGAAGGCAAAGACCGCCAGGGAGATAACCACCAAGATGCCCCCAGCCATGTAAAGCAGCGGTATATGCGTGTTCATGACCTGGTTCATCAAAATGTTCATAATAAAGAGAGAGGACGACTCGCCCTTTTGAAAAAAGTCTGCGGCCATGGCGGATGTCACCCCAGCTCCTCCCGAAAACAACACGGCCAATACGTTTAAAACACCACCGGATCCGTTCATTGGACTTTCCCTAACTGATTTTCATCCTTGCATCCCCTTAAGGGCGCATTTTCTCGATCATAACACTTTGTTCACGGGGCCCGAAACATCTTGTGCGTTCTCCCGAGTCGAGAAATAGAAGGCTTAGCCTGAACTCGAGATGAACAAATCAAGGGCCGGACCGGGGTCAAACTTAGGCCCGAAACGGGCAGCAACCTTGGCGGAACGCCAAAAGGAGCAGGACGAGAGTGAAAAAAAGATACAGAAATCCACCGGCAATCCTTGTCAGTTTGACCGTCAGTATTTTCGCTCTCAGCGCTTTGGCGCAGGCCGAAGACGACCCGAGCCATGCCATGGCCATGCACGGCGAACCGCTTCGCGCCGATCCGTCTAAGCCCTTCTCTTATACGGATCCTTATGCGGTCCCCGGCGGTACACTGAAGATCGGCGAACTCGGCACCTTCGACAGCCTGAACCCGTTCATCGTCGGGGGCACCAAGCCCTTGATTCATCTCGATCGAACCTACTTCACCGTTCAGCTTCACACGATTGAAAGCCTGATGGCGCGCAGCGCCAACGAACCCTTTACGCTTTATGGTTTGTTGGCAGAACATGTCCGGCTCCCCGAGGATCGCTCGTGGATCGAGTTTAAGTTGCGCGAAGGCACGCGTTTCTCGGATGGCTCTCCGTTGACGATCGAGGACGTCATCTTCTCGCTGAATACGCTCAAGGAAAAAGGCCGGCCCAACTTGCGGCGCTATTACGCGGCGGTTGAGACGATTGAACAGCCGGCGCCGCGAACCGTGAGGCTCGTGTTCAATGCGTCCGCCAATCAAGAAACGCCGATGATCTTGGGGCTGATGCCCGTTCTCTCTAAAGCCTATTATCAGACCCGCGAGTTTGACAAGACCACTTTGGAGCCCCCTCTCGGCAGCGGCCCATATGTCCTCACACGCATCGATCCAGGTAAACAGCTGACCTTCGAACGCGATCCCAATTACTGGGGCAACGATCTGCCGGTCAATGCCGATCGCCACAACTTTGATCGCATCATTTATTCCTATTTCCGCGATGAGACAGCCATGTTTGAAGCGTTCAAAACAGGCGACATCATGGTCCGCATCGAGCGGGACGCCAAAAGATGGGCCACCGGCTACGAGTTTCCCGCAGTCAAGCAAAGGCTTGTGATCAGAGACGAGATTAAGCATGGCCGCCCCTCGGACATGTACGGCTTTGCCTTCAACACCCGGCGGGATCTTTTTGCAGACGTGCGCGTTCGAGAAGCTTTAGTTCATGTTTTCGATTTCGAATGGATGAACGAGAACTTCTTTTTCAATTCTTTTGTGCGCGTGCAGAGCTACTTTGACAATAGCGAACTAAGCTCCAAAGGTCGTCCCTTGTCGCCGGGCGAAGCAGCCATTCTGGGGGAACACCAGGCGGCGGTTCGCGAAGATATTAGGCAGGCCGGTTGGCAAGCACCGCGCACGGGCTCCGTTGAGGCTTACCGGGCAAATAAGCGCAAGGCTCTGGGGTTGCTGCGAGACGCAGGCTGGGAGTTTAAGGACGGCCTGCTGCGACATACCGCGACGGCAAAGCCTTTCAAGTTTGAATTGATGCTCATGGAGCGGAGCGAGGAACGTATCGCCCTCACGTTCGCCCGGGCGCTGAAAGAGATTGGCATCGAGATATCGGTCCGTCTCGTGGATGCCGCCCAGTTCCACGAGCGCCGTCAGACTTATGATTTCGACATGGTGCCCTTTAAATGGCGCGGCACCCTCTCCCCGGGCAACGAGCAGGCCTTCCGTTACGGGTCCAAAGAAGCGGATATCGAAGGGACGTTCAATGTGGCCGGGGTCAAGAGCGCCGCCGTGGACCACGTCATCGGTGCCCTGACCAATGCCAAGTCCCGGCAAGAGTTGGTCGATGCCACCCGTGCCCTCGACCGGCTCCTCCTCTCCGGATTTTATGTCGTGCCGTTCTACTATCAACCAGCGGACCGCTATGCCTATTGGATTGAGCTCCACCGCCCGGAGACCCCCGCCCTCACCGGCTCTCAGCTCGACACTTGGTTTATGACGGGCACGAATTAGGGGGGATGCCACGACTGACTTGAAGACAAACCCCATGGCGGTGACCGGGGTCTCTTTGGTGATCAAGTTTCAAGGGTCGAGTCCGGCCACTTGTTTGGGCGCTAGACTGACCCGCCCCATAGCGTCGACCCGCCGGGCGTCAAGTGACGGAGTGCAAGATATCCAAATGAAGAGTATGACCGCTCGATATCTTAGAAGATCCGCCATTGTTCGATGAACACTTGCGCTGCCGCAACTTGTGTGCTGCGCGGCCTACATCTTATCGTGCTAACTGACAATCGCTTCTTGACCATTGCTCTTGTCAAAGTCAGACTTCGCCGTACCCCATAATCAGCGTTGGGTACGGGCGTATGAGACGATTGATATTTTGGACGGCGCTAGTGGCGTTTCTCGCCTTCGCCATCTATGACGACCCGATCGAGACGGCACGGAAGGCCTACGCCGATTTTCAGTGCCGTATGAACGACACCTGCATGACCGCGCTTCCCATGATTCTCCCCGGTGTGCGCGTATTATTTGTGGACGAGAGTCTCGCCACGCGCGAAGGTCGTCGCGTCGCCATTCTGGCCGATGCCTGGCCGTTCTGCGACGATGCGACGGGCAACGTTTATCGAGTGCCCAAATTTTTCGAAACCGATTTTGCCTCTATTCCCGGATGGGCGCAATTCTATGTGCGGCCTGACGACAAGGCGATTGTGGGCGCAGCCATCGTACACGATTGGCTCTACGCGGTCGGAGCGGAGAATGATGCGTCCGCCAAGCAGAAGGCGGATGAAATGTTCCGATACGAATTGGGACAGTCGGGCGTTAACATGGTGAAACGCAACGTCATGTTTGCGGCGGTCAGCATGTTCGGCGGTGAGGCATTTGGTACGGCGGAAGAAATGCGTTTTCGTAATCCCGAAAACGGCAACCCTTACATTGGAGCGAAGCCGGAAGTGGCGGTCATCGACACTGTTGCACCTCAGTGTACGAATTTTCTTGAGAAGTATTGGGATCCCGTCGTCGCCTCGGGCGGCCCGCAGGGGCATTATCTGAGCCCGGACTTTATCGAAGAATGGATCGACTTGAACTGAGCGCCATCCTGTTTGATTGGGTTTCTCGAGTGAAGTGCGTGAGATCGCGATACTTTGCAATTTCGTGGTGAAGTCCACCGCGCCGCCTTTGGCGTAAATCCACGATTATGAGCTTTCAGACTGATGCGGACAATGCGATACGGGAAGCGGATGAGAGTTTTTTGGTCGTCAGTGACTGAAATCGGGAGACATTCTGAACGCATTTGCTCGATTGGCCAATGGCTGAATTGGTCCCACTTCCGCCCTCGCAACACGGCTTGAGCACCCCTTAACCCCTCGTTAACCCTCACGTCCCGCGCAACGCCCCCTTAACCAAACGATCAGCGTTTTTGTGCATGATTGGCGCAATTAAGAAAAAATGAACGGGCATGCGGGTGGAGACGTCTTTCGAAAGTGCTGAAACACTGCGCGAAGACGATCGCATTAAGGAAGGACGCGACGCCCACCTCACGCACAATCTCAAAACAACTGCGATTTATTCGCTCCCCTGCCTGATCATTCTGAGCCTCTGCTTGCGCGACGAAGTCGAGCTGTGGAAGCTCAGCGTTTGGGCTTCCCTCACGTTCCTCGTTGTCCTCTCTCGCACCGTCCTCGTCACCCACATCAATAAAGCCGCAAAAATACTAAGTTGCGGCCAGCAAACCCTCATCGCAGCGTGGCTTTTTGCGGCCGGCCTTCTCTGGGGGATCGCCCCCTTCCTCCTTCCGGAGGATGCGAACCCAACCGCCCTGATGGCGTGCATCGTCGCGCTTGCCGGATTGGTCTGCGGATCAACCCTCTCTTTCTCGACCCACCCCAGGCTCGTCCTTGCCTACAACATACCCGTCTTGAGTCTGATCTTTGCCTACTTTGCCCTCCGTGGGGGAACCGATGCCCTTTGGATGTGCATCATGATACCCCTATTCTTTGGTGTCTGTTGGTCCATGACGAACAGCTCCTACCGCACCATAACCGGGGCCCTCATGAACGAAGCGGTTGCGCACCAAAAAACCGCCGACCTCAAGCTCAAGGAGGCAGAGCTCGCCGTGGAGATAGAACGAAGACGGACGTCTGAAGCAAGCCTTCGCACCAGGTTCGACACAGCGCGCGAGTTCAATGCCGCTCTCGAGCGGCTCTTTCATGCCAGTTTGGAATCGGAATTAGACCTAAACTCGTTCGCCGCCGACATCACGGAACGGCTCTCCAAAGTTCTTCACATTCAACGGGTCAGCGTATGGGTGTTTAATGCGGAGGAAACGGCGATCAATTGCATAGACCTGTTTGATCTTTCGAGACAATCTCATTCGAATGGAATTATTCTGAAGGCGGATGAACATCCTCGCTACTTTGAGGCTCTCGCCACCGCTCGGGTGATCGCCGTTTCGGACGCAAGAAGCGACGTCCGCACATCCGGTTTTACGGAGAGCTATCTGGAACCGTTTGACATTTACTCCTTGTTAGATGCCCCGATCCGAACGGAACGCGGCGTTGTCGGCGTGGTCTGTTGCGAGGCCGTCGGAGAGGCGCGCCTTTGGTCTCCCGATGAAATCGTTCTCACCGCTTCGGCCGCCCAACTCCTGAGTCAGCAAATTATGTCTGACGACCTAAAGCGCGCCCTCAAGGGTGCCCAGGATGCAAGTATCGCAAAGTCTCAGTTCCTGGCGAATATGAGCCATGAAATCAGAACGCCCATGAACGGGATCATGGGGTTTTCCGAGGTCGTCCTCGGAACGGACCTAAGTGCGTCACAGCGACAATATCTTGAGGAGATCCGAACGTGCAGTCGTCATCTTATGCGAATTGTCGATGATATTCTCGACATATCGCGGATTGAGGCCGGGTCCATGGAGTTTGTGCACGAAGAGATAGATATAGAGAGTGTCGTTCGTCAGGTGTCAACACTTGTCAAACACCAAGCACAAGAAAAAGGGCTGACACTGAACACCTCACTTGACACTCGAATAGGACCAACACTCTATGGCGATGAGAAGCGCTTGAAGCAGATCCTCATTAATCTTCTCAGCAATGCCATAAAGTTCACAGATCATGGTGGCATAGAACTGACGGCCGAATTGAACAAGGACGCATCGAGCGATGTCGTACACACGGTCACGTTCACCGTCTCCGATACAGGCGTTGGAATCTCCGAGAAAGACTTGAACAGAATATTCGAACGTTTCACCCAAGTGGATGCCTCTATGGAGCGGCGCTTCGGCGGGACAGGATTAGGGCTCGCCATCTGCCAAGAGCTGGTCACCGCCCTGCAAGGCACGATTTCCGTTGAGAGCGAGTTCGGCAAAGGGACAACGTTTCACGTATCGCTGCCGTTTGAGACCGGCGCACAATGTGACTACGGCGTAAGGGACGACCGCGCACAAGCAATCTCGTGAACCTTCACTTGTAGGTGAGGATCACGTACTCCAACACGCGAGGCTTCGCTACACAAACGTTTTGACGCGGCCAGTCACCCTCACACTTTCCGCCCCAATCGCTCCTCTTTGATTGCGGCCGTCTTCTCCGTCCACGCCCTCATCGCTTCGTGGGCACTCGCGGCTTCTTCGGCGAGAATCACGTCGTGATTGGCGTCCCGGTACGTGAACTCAAGGGCAAGGCCATTGCAATCAAAGAAATACAGGGAGTGACAGAAATGATGATCGATGGTTCCGAAATTGGCGACGCCCGCCTCGTCGAGCCGCGCTTTGAACTGATCGAGCTCTGCCTTGCTCCCTACCTCCATGGCATAGTGCCAATCTTCCATCCCGTCTTTAGTCTTGAACAGATCCTCATTTACCGTATGGGGAACATCAAAGAACGCAAGATAGGTCTTGTCCGCCATTTCAAAGAAAAGATGCATGTACGGACGGTCCCGGCCCGCCGGGTCCTCATCAAAGGCGAGGGCGGCCGCCAGTTTCATGCCCAGAACATCTTCGTAAAACTTACGTGTCTCCTCCGCATCCCGGCAGCGGAAGGCTGTGTGATGGACACCAGCAATTTTCGGTGCAGACGTTGATAAGGTCTCGGCCATAGCATTCCTCCAGTTTTGAGGAGAAGGCTACACTTTCGCGAAAATCGTCTCAAGACTGGTCATATTCATGCCGTGCTTGGTCACGTTGTAGGGGGTTACATTGATGCATTTGACCATCACATGCTCAATGTCTGGAAAGATCGTGCCGGAGGCATCCAGCTTCATGTCGAAGTCAAGCACGTTGATGCACGCGAGATCCTGCTCAAAGGCATGAACGGCCGCCAGACCTCCCCCCGTCGCCCATCCCAGCATGAGCCGGTTGATCCCTTCGTGTGCGACCAGCAAGAGTGTATGCCACCCAGGTTCGGCCAAGACCCGCTCCAGCCCTCGTGTCGAGCGCAAATAAGCGTCTTCGAAGCGTTCCCCCGTTTCCATCATGCGCCGGCCCGGTTCATTCGCCTGATGGAATTCGTCGTGCATCCGCCGCGCAAGTTCTTCGCGCGATTGGGACTGAATGGTCGTCGAACCAGCCTCGATCTCGCGGAAGTCCCGGTCTTCTTCGAGTTCCGGCGGCTCTGCCAAACCGCCAAGCACAATCTTGGCGGTCTGCCGTGTGCGCGGCAAGCCCGAACAGATCGCACGCTGAAAAGGGATCTCCGCGAGCGCATCCCGGCTGGCCTCCGCCTGCTCGATCCCCAGCGGCGTAAGGCGGACAGCCGGCGCACCACCCCTTTCGGCGAGCTTAGGATCGAAGTAATCCACATGGGCGTGACGCATCAGATAGATGCGCCGCCGCCTATCAGTTTCAGGAAGAAAATTCATTTCACGAACGATGCTTGGCGCTCTCTAGAATCCTTCCGCGGCCTTCACCGCTTCCACATCCGCATCGCTCAGCCCCCAGTCTTTCATCGCCGACTCATTGTGCTCACCGATTTCCGGCGCAGGTCCCTGGATCTTCGATTCCGTTCGGCTGAAGCGCGGCGCCACATTGGGCTGAGCAACACCGTCAATCTCGACGATGGTTTCCCGGTATTTGTTGTGGGGATGGTCGATCGCCTCCTCGATACTGAGCACGGGCGCAAAGCATACGTCCGTACCCTCCATGATCTCGCACCACTCATCCCGCGTTTTTGAGCGCAAGACGTTGGCCAGCTTCTCCTTCAGGTCCGGCCATGACGACTTATCCATTTGGGCGTCAAACGCGGGATCATTCAGCCCGGCTTTCTCCCGCAAGAGAGCGTAGAATTGTGGTTCAATGGAGCCCAATGAAATCCATTTTCCATCAGAGGTTTCATAGGAATCATAAAAGTGGGCACCGCCGTCCAAAAGGTTTTCGCCTTTTGTATCCGTCCACGCGCCCGACGCTTTCATGCCGTAGAACATGGCCATCAAAGAGGCGGCGCCGTCAGTCATTGCGGCATCGACCACTTGTCCCTTGCCGGACCGTTCGGACTCAAAAAGCGCGGCCGCCAGACCGAACGCCAGATAGAGCGCCCCGCCGCCAAAGTCGCCGACCAGATTGAGCGGCGGCACCGGATTGGCGTCTTTGCGGCCGATCGCATGCAGAGCGCCGACCAGAGAGATATAATTGATATCATGGCCCGCCGCCTGATTGAGGGGCCCTGTCTGGCCCCAGCCGGTCATGCGGCCATAGACAAGTTTTGGGTTGCGTTCGAGACACACATCCGGTCCCAGGCCGAGCCGTTCCATGACACCGGGGCGAAACCCTTCCGTTAAAATATCCGCTTTCTCGATCAGCTTGAGACAGGCTTCAATGGCCTCCGGTTTCTTAAGGTCGAGAGCGACCGAGCGCTTGCCACGGCTGGCAATGTCGTACTTGCCGCCGCCGCGTCCGCCCTTGCGGTCAATGCGGATCACATCCGCGCCCATATCCGACAGCAACATCGCGCAAAACGGTCCCGGCCCAATGCCGGCAAACTCGACGACTTTTACTCCTGCTAAGGGTCCCATATCAAACCTCCCTTGTGTTGCGTTCCAGGGCCACCGCCCCGCCTAACGATCCTCGATTGAACTAATGGTGTACGCTTTGATGTTCCGTTCCACGATGCCGACATCGCCCAAGGCAGCGCGCCATTCGGCCATATGCAATGTTTGGAAGTGGGCGTCCAAGTCCTCTTTGCTTTGCCATTCTTCGAAAACTCGAATGAGCTCCGGATCTTGAACATCGTAGGCATAGGAATAGGTGATGCATCCCGGTTCGGCGCGTGAACCCGCCAACATTTTATCCATGTGGGGACGAACTCTTTCCGCTGTCCCCGGTTTCAACCGAACTGTTCCCGCAACGATTAACATCGGCTCACGTCCTAAAGAGATTGCCCATCATCAATGGTGATGAGAGATCCGGTGATGATGCGAGATTGATCCGAGCACAGAAGCAACAAAGCCCCGTCCAAATCAGGCTCCAGACCCAGACGGCGGCGTGGATAGCCCATAACCTGCGCCTTTCCCTTCTCCGTCGCGAACCAATCGCTGTTCAGTTCCGTCTCGATGTATCCGGGGCACAGGGCGTTCACATTGATCATATAGCGGGCCCATTCCCGCGCAAGACACCGGGTCATCATCGCGACCGCCGCTTTGGACATGCAGTACGCGGTCAAGTAGGGCAGCACGGTATGCGAACCGATGGAGCCAATATTGAGGATCGTTCCCCCTTCCCCGCGGTCAATCATCCGCTTTCCGACATCTTGAGACATCAAGAAGGTTCCGCGCATGTTGGTGGCGAGGATCTGATCGAAGTCCTCAACCTTGATCTCCGTTGCGAGGGCCTGGACGTTCATGCCCGCATTATTGATGAGAACATCGATCGGGCCCAAAGCCTCTTCAACTTCGGCCGTCACCCGGCGAATGCTCTCTACATCGGTCACATCGAGCGCGTGAGAAGAATAGCCGCCGCCGATAGCTTTGATCTCGTTGCCTACGTCCTCCAGGCGATCCATCCGACGGCCAGTGATTGCCACTTTGGCTCCGGCATGGGCAAGTACGTGGGCGAAACGCCGACCAAACCCGGAGGTGGTGCCGGTCACCAAAACCACTTTTCCACTTACATCTGGAGCCAGTTTTGGCAAATTCAAATCGGCTACGTTCAGTTCCATCTCGTTCATTTCGGGACCTTTTCGATAATGCGTTCTGGTTAAACAGGCGAAGGGGTTCCGTCAACGCCTACCAGGGCTGTATGCAAGTGGGCCCCGCCTCCTTGTCTTCGGTCTTCAAATCGGTAGACTTGATCCATGACCAAGAAACTCCAATTCGATGTGATTTCCGACACGGTGTGCCCCTGGTGCTACGTCGGAAAGAAACGCCTTGATAAGGCCTTAGATGAGTTCGGCGCCGACAAAGTGGATGTTATGTGGCGGCCCTATCAGCTTGATCCCTCGGTGCCGCCGGGCGGCGTTGAACGCAAAGCCTATATGCAGCGCAAGTTCGGCCGCGGCGATCAAGCAAAAGCAATACTTGCCAACATTGTCGACGCCGGTAAGGAAGAAGGCATCGACTTCAATTTCGACGGCATGGCCAAATATCCCAACACCATGGATTCGCATCGGCTCATCCGCTGGGCCGACAGCGCCGGGTGCCAGGGCCGGGTCGTTACCCTCCTCTTCCAGCGGTACTTCGAACAAGGCGCAGACATTGGAGACCATGAGGTCCTTGTGGGTGTCGCCGAGGAGGCGGGCATGGATACCGACCTGGTTGCGAACCTCTTGAGCAAAGACGCGGACCTTGAGCTGGTCCAGAAAGAAGATCACCTCGCGCGGCAAATGGGCATCAGCGGTGTCCCGACGTTTATAGTCGAAAACCGCTTCGGTATTTCAGGCGCGCAAGATCCGGCCTATATCCTCCGCATGCTACGCAAAGCGGAAACGGCAGCAGAGATCGAGCCGCCGACGGCGTCGTAATTTGGATAAGTATCCAAGGGCTGCGTCACACCTCACTTGAAGGGGAAGGAATCCGCTCCAAAACTAAACCTCTTCTGATTAAACCTCTTCCGACAAAGACTCGAGAAGCCACGCCCTAAAAGTTTTGACTTTTGGTCTGTCTCCATAGGCGTCCGGATAGACGAGATGGAAAGACGCGCCGAGGGGGATAGCTAGGTCGAAAGGCGCCACCAATCGGCCAGCAGCAATGTCATCTCGAGCGAGCGTTCTCCAACCAAGAGCCACCCCTGCTCCATCAATGGCGGCTTGTATCGTATGATCGGGTAGGTCGAAACGCGGTCCTCGAGACACATCGATTGACCCGACGTTCGCCGCCGCGAGCCAGTCTGACCATTTCGGGGCTGTTGGGTCGAAGGACAAAGAGTCACAGTGAAGAAGAATGTAGTCCTTCAAGTCGGCAGGTTCTATCAGATCTGGACCCTTTGCTAGCAAGTGGGGACTGATGACCGGGGTCAATTGTTCTTCAAGCAGACGCACGGACGTCAAATGCTCATATTGTCCGTGACCGAACCGGATCGCGGCATCAAAAGCATCGCGGTGAAAGTCAATCACGTTCAAGCTCGAAGAAATTCGCAAATCGATTGCAGGGTGTCGGGCTTCAAAGTCGATTAAGCGCGGAAACAACCACTTTACCGCAAACATAGGCGCGACACTGATTGTCAATGCGCCCTCGACCTCCTTGATTTGCACCCGCTCCATCGCTCGGTCTAAACGCTGAAAAATGTCGGTAAGCTCCGATCGGAGCACCTGGCCCGTTTCGGTCAACAATAGCCCCCGTGTAAGACGCTGGAACAATTGAGCACCCAAATAGTCTTCAAGCTTTTTGACCTGGTGGCTTAGCGCAGCCGGCGTGACATGCAATTCATCCGCCGCCTTCACAAAACTGAGATGGCGCGCCGCAGCTTCAAACGCTCGCAATGCATTGAGGGGATGCAACAAATGACCCTTATGATGGCTTATCTTAGGTAAGTCATACCATAGAAACGATCGTTTGTCGAAGGCGCTGTATCCCAATATTTATTGCAGAACAGATTGATAGAGCGATGCGTTGATTAAGAAAAACTAATTCAACAACCTCTTGATCAATCTCGTTCCTGACGCGAATCCGATCAAGGAGAGCCAAAATGACAGCTGTAGACAAGAATTTCGAAGCCTACGTGTTCTCAAAACGACCCGGGTATGTCGAAAAAGAAGTCCGCAAAGAGTTCGCCAATTTAATGCCCTTACGGACCATCGTAATATTTTGCTTTGATCCGCGCGCAATGGGGATTCCAGATGCCGTCGCAAGGGAATTCGGCGAGGTCTATCCCGGTGAAGCTATACAAGACGAGCACGGGAACGATGTTGGGACCACCACATCGCTATTGAATGTTGTGGTCGCAGGTGGTCGCGCGATGGATGCGTTGCGATCAATAACGGTCGGACAACACTTGCTTGGCATAGAGAACATCGTCGTGGTTCACCACACCCATTGTGGTGCAACATCCTACACCGCCGACGGAATTATAGACGCCTTTCGGCACGAACACGGTGTCGATATTTCTGACCTTTACCCGCGCGAAAGCGTGTGCATCACAGATTTCGAATCGTCGCTTAAGTATGACACGGAGCTCATTCGCAATTCGGACGGTACGCCTAAACACGTGAACATTTACGGCTATGTCTACGACATCGACACAGGAAAACTCACCAAGCTCATCGAAAATTTGGCCTCCCACAATCCAGAGTGAAGCACGCTCTTGTTAGTTTCCACAAAGAAAGGTTTACCAATGTCAAATCTTGGGTATTCGAAACACTTTCAAGGTGTGGCCGATGTCTTCATGCGATCGCCTTCTCTCTACGCCCCCATGCTTCAGTTCATCGAAAACGTGATGACCGGAGTGTCCGAGCTGTCTAAAGCCGAACGAGAGATCATTGCCGCTCATGTTTCCGCGTTGAACGACTGCCAATTTTGTCTGGGTGCGCACCGGGCAACCCTGAAGGCCATGGGTACGAATCCCGAAACGATTGAAAGCTTGGACGCTGGCATCAACGTGATTGGAATAGATCAGAGGATGGTCGCGATTCTGACATTCGCAACCAAACTCACTCAGACCCCAGAACATATGGAACCAACCGATATCATGGCACTCCAAGATGCGGGTTGGGCCGATCAAACTATCGAAGATGTTATCAATGTCGTGGCTCTGTTCAATTATGTAAACCGCTTGGTTGACGCCTTTGGCATTGAGGGCAACCAACCATACTTCGATTACGTCGGCAAAGCTCTCGCTGCTGACGGCTACACACCCCTCATAAAACAGGCCCAGAAGAAGGCTGGGTAGATCCGCTCTTATCCACTCATCTAGCCGAAAAGAATCCACTTGTCATTCAATGGAGAAACACATGTCTACACAGAGGCACAACCGAATAGCGATCGTTGGCGGAAAACGAACGCCCTTTGCAAAGGCGGGAACCCTTTTGAAAGACTACACCGCCCTCGACTTGGCGATTCATGCAACACGCGGCTTGGTCGAGTTTGAACAATTAGATCAAACACTGATCGATGACGTGGTCTTTGGCGTGGTCGCCGCCAATCCACGGCTGCCGCACCTCGCCCGCGAAATCGTTTTGCAGGGAGATCTCGATCCAAAGACACGCGCATTGACCCTCTCCGACAACTGTATTTCCGGTGCAACTGCGCTGCGTACCGTTTACGATTCCATCGCGATGGGACGATCTGAAGTCGGTATCGCAGGAGGCGCTGAATCTATGTCCAACCCACCCCTCGTCATCGAGACAGCTACCGCCAGAATCCTTCAAGAAGCAGCACAGCTGGAAGAGTCAAACGCAAGAAACAGACTCCTCACTCGGCTGGCAAGGGAACCCCTTCCTCACCTCGGACTGGGTTTAGCCGAACCTTCCACCGGTCTGACAATGGGGGAACACACAGAGTTGATGGTGAAGGACTGGAACATTTCACGTCAGGATCAAGACGAGCTGGCTTTACGCAGCCACCAAAATGCTCACGCAGCGACAGAAGACGGTCGGCTCACTGCGGAAATACATCCCCTCAACGGCATCAGCCAGGACCAGCAAATTCGCCCGGATACATCTCTGGAGAAGCTAGGAGCACTCGATCCCGTCTTTGATCGAACAGAGGCCGGCACGATAACGGCGGGAAATGCCAGTCCGCTCACGGATGGCGCCGCCGCGCTCCTGTTGATGTCGGAAACGCGGGTCAAGAATGAAGACCGAGAACCCCTTGCCTTCATAAAGGATATGGAGTTTGCCGCCATCGATCCCAAAGAAGGCCTGCTCATGGCACCCGCCATCGCTGTTCCCAAATTGCTCTCACGCAATCGTTTGAATTGGTCCGATATCGACATTGTCGAAATGCACGAGGCCTTTGCTGGGCAAGTCCTTGCCAACATTAAGGCTTGGGTAACGGGCTGGAAGGCGGAGCCTACGGGACGCTTTGACATGGAAAAACTCAATCCACTGGGCAGTTCCATCGCGGTTGGACATCCCTTAGCTGCAACAGGAGCACGGATCATATTGACTCTCGCCAACGAACTAAACCGTCGAGGATCAAGATACGGCCTAGTCAGCATCTGTGCGGCCGGAGGGTTGGGAGCGGCGGTCCTATTGGAGCGGGATCATGTCTAATTTAAAGCAAAGAAAGGACTAGTCATGAACGACACACTCAGATGGTCAGCCCGCGGTGAGATTTTCGAGGACGGGAGCCGGTTTTCCGATTGGATCAAGGTCGAAGAAGCAGGAATCTGGCACTGGCAATACGACACGCATGAAATGACATTTGATATATATCGCCACGATGGCCAATTCTGGAAGCTCTATCTCATCCGTACAACGACTGAAGACGGCGAGTATGAATACGATTTTGGCGGCCAAGCCTGCCGCATGGTCCTGGTCTCCTACAAGAAGAATGCACGGTCACCTCATTCCAACCGTGCCATGAAGGTCAGCGATTTAGAATGGATTCGCACGTACGAATATGATCCCTCGCTTCATACCGTTGTCCGCGCAGGTGACGAAAACGCAAAATACGAACCACCCTTCGGCACACGGAGCGCCGCCTGAAATGCCCGCTGGCGAAGTAAACCAAAATGAGGCGCCGCTCTGTCTGATCACCGGTGTCGGAGATGCAACAGGCAGTGCTCTCGCAAGGCGCTTTGCAAAGGACGGATACCGTGTTGCCATGATTGCCCGCAATCAAGCGCGGCTGAAACGACTAGAAAGCAAGATCGACGGTTCGAGGGCGTTCGTCTGTGATGTTGGAGACCCAATTCAACTGGCGGCGACACTTGAGTCGATCCGCACAGAAATGGGTCCCGTAAACATCTTAATTCACAATGCGGTGGCGCACACTTTTGCGAGGTTTCTCGAAGCCGATCCATCTGACTTTGAGCGAAACTTTCGAGTCAATGCAGGTGCCTTGCTGCACTTGGGGCGTGCCCTCGCACCCGATATGATAAGGGCCGGCAGCGGCGCGATCCTCGTGACCGGCAACACAGCCGCCCATCGCGGTGTCCCAAACTATGCCCTCTTTGCACCAACAAAAGCCGCGCAGCGTGTTTTGACAGAGTCAATGGCGCGCGAACTCGGTCCAAAGGGAATCCATGTCGCCTATATCACGGTCGATGCCGCCATTGACGTGACGTGGCTCGGCCCGGACGCAGAAAGGCCAAGTTGGCTCGTACCACCTGAGGATTGGCCTTGGGCGCGGGAAGACTTCTTCGCAAAACCGTCCGCAATTGCAGACGAGGTCTTCCACGTTGCCCATCAAGATCGCTCTACGTGGTCCTTTGATCACATTATCCGGCCGTTTGCAGAGCGATGGTAAGTTGCTGCATCCAAGTTGAGGCATTGTGTTGGCGAAGGAACCTTTGCCCTTTCTAACTGATACACTTCGTTTCAAGGCGCAGATGCGTACAAAACGCTCTTCAACCTTGAGCCCGTTCAGTCAGTAAATCCAATATAGGCGATCAGGCCCTCGACGGATTGAGGCAACACGCCTTTTGACTCTTGTTCGCCCAGCAGCACCGGAGTCGAAAAGACTCCTCGCTTGACTGATCGATGCTTCCGAGCTTCAAAGACATGACCCGCAGTTGTCACTAGCCAAACCTTCAAAGTGTCAGCATCTGGCCGTGATACCCCATTCACGGCGCCAACAACCATATTGTTCTCTACTGAGAATTCTATGGCCTGACCCAGACCGTTCAGAGTAAAGAACATCTCTTGTTCGATATACCAAGGCTCCAAGTACCGGCAGGCGTCGCCCAAACTGCGGAAGACATCAACGTCCCCCGCGGCACGATATTCTCGGTTTTCGTTCAGGATAACAACATCCGAAAGCCAAGAGCTTGGCGACAATTCCATAAAGGCCTCTATGAAAGATGAGCTTACACAATCCCCGACAAGTTAGACCGAGGACCTGGACTTTTAGCATCTACTCCACCGCATTGGCGAGGGGTCCTACTTAAGGGCTATCGCGCTTAAGCAATGGACGGATCATCCGCCCAGTCATTTTCGCTCGAAGTCGCCCGGCGCATGAGCTTAAGGATGGACTGGCATCAGAACTCTTCAGCACCCTGGCATCTCCAGGGCGCATCCTTTTCGGCCATGCGGGAGAATCCGCCATTTTTGAGGGTTTTCTTGGGATTTCGGGCGCCAATTCCGGCCGTGCTTCATTTTGAATGGCAATTTTGTTAGTATGAAAGTGTTGAGTTTTGCGATCGGAGGACCGCTATGGGACCCCTCGACTCCGTGTTTTGGCCAATGCGAACGTGGATTCGCGCCGCGATTGTCGTCACGTTCTTGATTTTTCCTTTATCCGCTTGCTATTTCAGCGAACAAGAAATTATAGGCCTCGATCAAGCTGCCGCCGTTGACGGCCTTGTCGGCACGTACACAGGCGAAGATGTCCTCACTGGCGAGCCCACCAATATTCAAATCACCAGCGTTCCGTCCTCAAACGATTATCGATTCAAGACGACTTACGTAGACGGCACCATAGAAACCGGAACCCTCCGCACACTCCCTTTGCGCAGCAAAATCCATCTCGTTCAGGTCCAAGAGGATGAATTGAACGGCTATAACTTGCTCTTTTATACATTTGATCGCGTGAACGGCTATAGAGAAGTGACCCACAACGCGTCGGATGAGCAGGTAGGGGCTCTCGCAAGCCAACATAACGTTGCAATTGATTTTGATGCGGAGTTTGGCATTGATGTGAAGGGTAATCGCGAGAGCGTCTTGTCCTTTCTGCTCGCGCACAAAAGCTTTGAATTTGAATAAGGCGACCCCTCGTTCTCCCAAATGAGAGACGCATTTTCTCACTTACGCCGCTTGCTCCACATCCTCTGCAATATCGACCAGAACCTCCAGCAGCCGTGTCATCTGCATCAGCCTTTGCTCAGACTCCGGCATGTTCTTTTTGTAGACGAGCGTTTGATCCGGTCGCACGGCGAGTTCCCCAGGGCTTTGACTGATATACTCAATGAGCCCCATGGGATTTGTAAACGTAGTGTTTCGAAAGCTGAGAGTGGCTCCTTTGGGCCCCGCATCGATCTTTTCGACACAGGCCCGGCGGCACAGACTCTTGATCTCGACAATCTTCAAGAGGTCATTGACCTCATCCGGTAGCGGTCCAAACCGGTCGATCAGTTCCGATGCAAAACCGTCGATCTCCGCCTTTTCCTCGATATTCGACAGGCGTCGATAAAGGCCCAGTCGCAAGTCCAAGTCTTCCACGTAGTTTTCAGGAATCAACACAGCCGTACCCAAATTAATTTGCGGCGACCATTGATCACCGGACTCCGTGGCGCCGGGATCCACCCGCAGCGCGGCGACAGCCTCCTCAAGCATGTTTTGATAGAGTTCCACACCCACTTCACGAATGTGGCCGCTTTGTTCTTCCCCCAACAAGTTCCCTGCACCGCGAATGTCGAGGTCATGGCTGGCGAGCGTGAATCCGGCCCCTAGAGTGTCGAGGGATTGCAGGACCTTGAGGCGCTTTTCGGCCGTATCGGTAAGCTTCCGGTTGGAGGGGACCGTGAAATAGGCATAGGCCCGCGCCTTCGAACGGCCAACACGCCCTCGCAGCTGGTAAAGTTGCGCCAAACCAAACATATCCGCACGGTGAATGATCAAGGTATTCGCGGCCGGCACGTCCAAGCCCGATTCAACAATGGTCGTCGAAATGAGCACATCAAACTTGCCGTCGTAAAACGCCGACATGACATCCTCAAGTTCAGCTTTGGGCATTTGGCCGTGGGCGATTTGAAAGCTGACCTCGGGAACACTTTCTTCAAGAAAGGCCTGAGCATCGCCAAGGTCCGCGATCCGTGGGCAAACATAAAAGCTTTGGCCACCGCGGTACTTTTCGCGCAACAGGGCCTCGCGGACAATGACCGGATCGAACGGCGTCACAAAACTGCGTACGGCCAAACGATCCACCGGCGGCGTCGCAATGAGAGAGAGATCCCTGATCCCCGTCATGGCCAGTTGGAGCGTCCGGGGAATGGGCGTCGCCGTCAAAGTAAGAACATGAACGTCCTGTCGAAGCTGTTTCAACCGTTCCTTATGGGCAACGCCAAACCTTTGCTCTTCATCGACGATGATAAGCCCCAGCTCCTTGAACTGAATTTTCTTCGCCAGCAAGGCATGGGTTCCAATGACGACATCGACTTGCCCGTTTGCCATCCCTTCCCGCGTTTCGCTGGCTTCGCCCGTATTCACCAGCCGCGACAGCTGACGGACCGTAACGGGCCATCCCTTGAATCGATCGGAGAAGGTCTTGTAGTGCTGGCGTGCCAGCAGGGTGGTAGGCGTGACGACGGCAACCTGAAGTCCCTTCATGACGGCCATAAACGCCACGCGTAAGGCAACTTCGGTTTTTCCAAACCCCACATCGCCGCAGATGAGACGGTCCATCGGCCGCCCCCGGGACAGATCGTCGACCGTTTCATCGATGGCGCGCAGTTGATCATCGGTCTCGTCGAAAGGAAACCGGGCGGAGAACTCTTCATACTGACCGGCAGGAAGCTCAATAACGGCGGCCTGCCTGAGTTCGCGAGCCGCAGCGATCTTAATGAGCTCCGCCGCCATCTCGCGGATCCGGTTCTTCAGCTTGGCCTTGCGCGACTGCCAACCCGCCCCGCCGAGCTTATCGAGCTGGACCCCATGATCTTCCGAACCGAACCGGCTTAACAGTTCGATGTTTTCTACGGGAAGATAGAGCTTGTCGCCGCCTGCATATTCTAATAGGGCGCAATCGTGAGGAGCACCGGAAACGTCAATCGTCTTAAGCCCCGTATATCGCCCAATGCCGTGATCCACATGAACGACCAGATCCCCTTCGCTGAGTGCCGCAACCTCCGAGATAAAGTTTGCAGCCCGGCGCGACCGCTTTTGCTTGCGAATGAGACGGTCACCCAAAATGTCCTGTTCGCTGATGATGGCCAAACTGGTGGTCTCAAAGCCCGTCTCGATGGGAAGGACAGTCACGCCGACGTGCGAAGACTTCAGCCCGAGAGCCTCATGCCAGCCGATGGCCATGACGGCATCGTCAACGCCATGATCTTTGAACAGGTTGCACGTTCTGTCTGCCGATCCCTCCGTCCACGCCGCGATGAGAACGCGCTTACCCTGTGACTGCAAATCCCGGACGTGATCGGCAACGGCTGTAAACACATTGGTGTCTTCCGATGAGCGTTCAGCGGCAAATGTCCGCCCCTGTTTGGCACCGATATCAAGAGCTCTTTCTTCATCGGGAAACGCAAAAGGCGAAAGCTGACGCGTCGGGAAAGAGGATGTCAGCGCCTCCCATTCGTTCGTCTGCAAGTAGAGAAGATCTGGCGGTAACGGCTTGTAGCTCGTTCCGGCGATGGTGCTCTTAGATCCGGTACCATGTTCCCCCTCACGGCGTGCCTCGTAATACTCTTCAATAAGCTCAAAGCGCTTCTCAACGGCCTCTTCCAACTGGTGATCGAAGAAGAAAAGTGTCGTCTCGGGAATGTAGTCCACAAATGAGCTAAGACTCGCATGGAACAGCGGCAACCAATGCTCCATGCCTGGATACTTTCTTCCCTCACTGATGGAAACATAGAGTTCGTCGTCATCGACCACGGCGCCGAAGTGCTTCACATACTGACTGCGGAAGCGGGCGATGGTGTCGGGTTCAATGGGGGCCTCACTCGCCGGAACCAAGAACACCTCTGAGCGCTGCCGCGTGCTCTTTTGGGTTTGCGGATCAAAACATCGGATCGACTCGAGTGTATCTCCGAAGAGATCAAGACGAATAGGTTCTTCTTCTCCCGGCGGGAAGAGATCGATGATCCCCCCGCGCACAGCAAATTCTCCCGCTTCCATCACATTCCCGACCCGTGAATAGCCATTGCGATTGAGAAACGACATTAAGCGATCGACATCAAGCAGATTGCCGGTGTGAGCTTGAAAGGAGGCAGCGGAGATCTCGTTTTTGGGAGGCGTTCGCTGCAAGACCGCGTTCGCCGTGGTGACAATGATGAGAGGCGATTCAATTTCCGCACCTTGAGCTAGGCGGCTTAGCGTAGCCATCCGCTCACTCACAATTTCGGGTTTCGGCGACACGCGATCGTATGGAAGACAATCCCATGCGGGAAACTGCAAAATTTCTATTGTGGGCGCAAAGTAAGCGAGAGCTGACGAAAACGCAGCGGCATGGGCGTCGTCCCGAGCTACAAAACAGCACACACACCCAGAGCCGCCTTCGGCTCGCATCCGTGAGAAGTCGGCCACCAACAATGCATCAAAGCCGTCCGGGACCCGGGCAAGCGTGAGCGGACCCGTCTGTTCAACGGCTGGGCGCAATTCAGAAGGGATAAACATGGACGCCATTGAAATTGCTACTTGTTCCCTTGCACATATGGGGACACATCAAAAGCGAGAAAGCGATCCATAATCTCATTCTTTTGCTCATGAGGAACGGGTTCGCGGCCACAATACCAAGCATAGAGACTTTGGTCGGAACAGTTCAGGATCTCTTCGAAGAGATCAACTTCGGCGTCAGACATCGCCTCCAAAAAGGCATCCGCGAAATGACCAAGCAACAAGTCCATTTCTTTTGTTCCCCGGTGCCAGGCTTGATATCTAAGTTGTTTTCGCTTCACATCCATCGTTCAGACCGGTTTAACCCTGAAGGTTGGCTGTTCTACCCCATCGACTTGTCAACGCAACACCTATGCGACCTTCCATCTTAAATCCCCTTTTCTCATCCGTCACGGTATTGCCCGGCGTTGGTCCGCGCATGGCGGCACGCCTGGAAAAGGTCGCGGGCCCTCTTTTGCTGGACCTCTGTTGGCATTTACCAAGCGGAATAATTGATCGCAGCCACCAGCCGACCATCGCCGAAGCCAAAGACGATGAACTGGCAACTCTGACTGTTACTGTCGATCAACACATCGAGCCGCGCACACGCAAACTTCCCTACAAGGTGCGGTGCCGCGACGACACGGGCTTCCTCACCCTTACTTACTTTCATCCGCAAAAAGACTATCTTATTAGGACACTAGAGCCGGAAAAAAGGTACTTGGTGAGTGGCAGAGTACAAGACTACCGAGGCGAAAAACAGATTGTCCATCCTGATCTAATCGTTCCAGAAGAAAAGCAGGATGAAACAAATCTTATCCAGCCGGTTTATCCCTCTACGGAAGGGTTGTTTCAAAAGACAATAGCGAAAGCAATTGAAGGTACTTTGGAAGCGTTGCCTGAACTCCCAGAATGGCATGACCAGACTGTCATTGATTCACGAGGCTGGCGGGAATGGAGAGCCTCGCTTGTGCACGCTCACACTCCAAAAACAGAAGCGGAACTGTCGCCGGCGGATCCCGCGCGCCACCGCCTTGCCTATGATGAGCTCTTGGCCAATCAATTGGCGCTCATGATCATCCGGGAACATGCACAACCGCTCGATGTCCGGCCGATAAAGACGAGAGGCAGCCTGCTCGCCAAGGTTTTCAAGCAGCTTCCCTTTGAGCTGACCGGGGACCAACGTCAAGCCATCCGGGACATTCGCTTAGACCTTGCCGATCCGCGCCAGATGACACGCCTTCTTCAAGGCGATGTGGGCTCCGGCAAAACGATGGTCGCCCTTGCTGCCATGGTCGATGTGGTGGATGGCGGCCGCCAAGCGGCTTTGATGGTCCCGACGGAAATTCTGGCACGTCAACATATCGAAACGATCACGTCGCTGACTCTCGAAAGCGGTCTCAGGAGTGCACTTTTGACCGGATCCGTGAAGGGAAAAGAAAGGAAGGAGATCCTGGAAGACCTGGAAAATGGGAGTATCGACATCTTGGTCGGAACTCACGCTCTGTTTCAGGAGGGCGTCAAATTCCGCGACCTTGGCATTGCCATTGTCGATGAACAACACCGATTCGGCGTGCATCAACGACTACGCCTTTCAGAAAAAGGCCGCTCCATCAACATGCTCGTCATGACCGCCACACCGATCCCGCGCACGCTGGCTCTTACGCTCTACGGCGACATGGACGTTTCCCGGATCGAAGAAAAACCAGCCGGTCGGAAACCGATCACGACCAGTGCGGTCCCTCTGGAACGCATCGAAGACGTGGTCGCCTCGGTGGGCAAGTCTGTCGCTGACGGGAACGCCGTCTATTGGGTCTGTCCGTTGGTTGAGGAGTCTGATGTCATTACGGGAACCGCAGCCGAAACCCGGTTCAATCATCTAAAGTCAGTGTTCGGTCCTTCGGTCGGATTGATGCACGGCCGTCTCTCAGCAGAAGAGAAAGACGCCGCCATACGCGCCTTTCGCTCTGGAGAGACGCAGATCCTGGTGGCAACCACCGTCATCGAAGTCGGTGTAGATGTTCCGCACGCAAATATAATCGTCATCGAACACGCCGAGCGATTTGGACTGGCTCAGCTCCACCAGTTACGCGGCCGTGTCGGCCGTGGCTCCAAGGCTTCCTCGTGTCTACTTTTGTACAAAAGTCCGCTCGGCGACACGGCGAAGCGGCGTCTTGATGTAATGCGCCGTTCGAATGACGGCTTCCTGATCGCAGAAGAAGATCTAAAGATAAGAGGAACGGGTGACGTATTGGGGTCGCGGCAAAGCGGTCAACCCTTTTTTAGATTGGCGAGCCTGGACCATCACTTAGAGCTTCTGCAGATGGCCTCCGACGATGCCCGACTGATTTTGCAGAGGGATCCCAATCTAACATCCGAACGCAGTCAGGCGCTGCGGATGCTGCTTTATCTTTTTCGTCATGATGAAAGCATGAAGTATCTGCGTTCAGGGTAAGGCGCGCAAGTTTTCCTTCTGAGGCTCTTCGACTTCTTGGTCTTCCTCAGACTCCGTCTTGTCATCATCTTTCGGCTTTTTCCATTGGGCCAAGGCCTTTTCGATTCGTTCCTTGCTCGCCCCGGTCCTGGGGTAGTCCGGTTCCACGATCCCCGCAGATATAACGAGCTTGGCGCCCTCTTCCACCGTCATATCCAAAATTTGAATCTCCGCCTTAGGAACAAAAAGCAAATATCCGGACGTCGGGTTGGGAGTCGTGGGTAGGAACACACTTACCATCTCTTCCCCCACCTTCGATCTGATTTCGCCCCGTGTATTTGTCGTCACAAAACAAATCGCGTAGAGCCCTGGACGTGGATACTCAATCAACCCTACTTCCTTGAATGAATTGTCCGACTGCGAAATGGCGGTCTCAAAAATCTGTTTGAGCGTCGCGTAGATGCTGCGCACGACCGGCATCCGATCGACAAAGCGCTCGCCCAAATCGAGGAGCGTCCGTCCAAACAGATTCGCCGTCAGTGCGCCCAGCAACGTCAATGAGAGCACGACAACCAGAACGCCAAGTCCAGGTATGGAGAACTGCAGGTACTCTTCCGGGTTGTACTGCTTGGGAATGAGAGGGGTGACTCTGCTGTCGACGAACTCGATGAACGTCCAGGTCAGAAAGATCGTGATGCCGATGGGGGCCGCAACGACAACACCCGTCAGAAAGTTTCTTCGAAGTGTCGCCAAGAGGCCCGGCTTCTGTGCGGGGCCGACCAACTCGTATGACTTATCTTTTTTTGAGTGCTGCTTTTTCTTTGTCATACCAACTAAATAGTCCTCAAATCAGGCATGTTCTAGCACTTAAACTTTTACAATTGTTGATGAGTTCGTGAGTGCACAATTTTGGGGCGCTCAATTCTCGACCAAGACTCTAGTGAAACACGTTAAAAAGGCGTTTTCGAAGGCTGTCCTGCAGACGCTGCACCCGTCTCTGGAAACGCACCTTAAAGGGCATATTGTGGCGCCGGTTGGGATTGCGCTCCCCGATACTGGATGAAAAGTCCTGCCGTTGATGGGCAGGAAAGGGTCGCACGACAAACGGCACCAAGTTGTTCTCCCAAAAACGATCCATCGTTTGATCGATCGGCATGAAAATGCGCCGACCATAGTCAGACATGATCTTCGCGCCTTCTTGGGATATCAAATAAGCTCCCGCTCCTAGGACATGCGTAGAGAGACGGTAAAGATGAGATCCGGCGCCTAATTTCTGAACGATCTTTCCCGCAAACTTCGGATGCTCGCCTGTTTCGACTTTTCCACGCAACGTGGTCAACCGGACGACTTTCCACATGCCGTTCGCCGAATTCAAGAGCGCCTGGAGAATCTGCGGAAAGGTTGGTTCAAACTCTAAGTCGTCTTCTAAGATTAGGGCATAAGGAATGTCTTCGCGTACGATTCGCTCATAAAGCCTGTAGTGGCTTAGGTAACATCCGATCTCGGAGGGAAGTACGTTCACGCCATAAACGCGCAGCGCCCGTTCTTCGTCGAGCTGCTCAAGATCTTCTTGGGTTAGAGCGCGTCCATCTACGGCGGCAATGAACTCTGCCTTCAAACCAATGGCTGAAAGAACATCTTCCATATAGGCTCGGCGCTCCGTATCGCGCGCCAAATTAATGACGAAGATGGGAAGATCATCAATGTCCATGTAGAGCGCTCAAACGATCAAAAGCCGCCGAAACAAAAACGGGTTGGCACAGCGCCAACCCGTTCCCGCCGGTAAAGTAAAGGGATAATTTAGGCGTCGTGGGCACCGATTATGCAGACGCTACAAACATTCGTAGACGGACTTCCACCCAGATTGTGCGTCATGCCGATTGACGGATTCGGGAGTTGCCGTTCTTCGGCCCGGCCCAAGAGCTGCAAATACATCTCGTAGAGCATCCGGAGGCCGCTGGCCCCGATTGGATGCCCAAAGCACTTCAGTCCACCGTCAATCTGACACGGAACTTGTCCGTCTGAGTCATAGAACCCGTCCATAACGTCTTTGACTGCACCGCCCTCGGGGGAAATGAACAAGTCTTCCATCGTAACCAATTCGGTCACGGAGAAGCAGTCATGAACTTCCATCATGCTCACTTGTTCGCGCGGCTTAGAAATGCCGGCCTCGGCGTATGCCTTTTTTGCCGCAACACGTGCTGTGTGGAAGTAACTTCCGTCCCAAGAGTTATGCTGAGATTCCAGCCCATTCGACAAAGCGAGCTGCATCGCTTTTACCGTGATGATGTCGCCCTTACCGAGTGACTTGGCAATTTCGGGCGTTGTGACGATGGCGGCGGCGGCACCATCGGAAACGCCGCAGCAATCAAACAGACCAAGGGGCTCAGCAATCATAGGAGCGTTAATAACTTGCTCTTCCGTAACCGGCTTACGCAAATGCGCCTTGGGGTTCTTGGCACCGTTATCGTGGCTTTTGACCGAGACGTGGGCGATCGCGCGCTTCAGGTCTTCCTTGCTGACATTGTGCTTTGCCCGGTAGGCGCTCGCGAGCTGAGCAAAGTTGCCGGGCGCGGAGCCGTTTGGCGCAACTTGCGGCGTAAGTGTTCCCGGATTGGCGACAGGCAGACCGCCATAGCCTGTATCCTTCAGTTTTTCGATGCCCACAGCCAACGCAATATCGGCTGCACCGGCCGCAACGGCATAAACCGCGCCACGAAAGGCTTCAGACCCGCTTGCGCAGAAGTTCTCAACGCGCGTAACCGCAATGTTCGGCAACCGCAATGCCATGGAAAGCGGCGTTCCCCCTTTGCCGGTTCCAACTTCATCAATATGCGTTGAAAACCACGCAGCATCCAGTTGCGTCGCGTCGATACCGGCATCTTGCATCGCTTCGAGATAGGCTTCGACCATCAGGTCTTCAGGATTGGCATCCCAACGCTCACCGAACTTCGAGCAGCCCATTCCCAGTATCGCCACCTTGTCTTTAATGCCTGAGGCCATCCCTTTACTCCTGTTCTTAAGGTCCTGCGCTAATCTTTCGGCGCTTTAGTGCCGAGTGAATACACTATTCTGCGGCTTGCGACTGCGCCCCGGCCGATAATTCTGCCGGAGCAGCTTTCCAAAAGTACCGTTTAAAGCCGCGTTGCTCGTCCACATCTTTGATGCGGAAGACCATACGCACATCCATACCGGATTCAACCTCCCCCGGCACCACATCTGTTATGTCCATCATGATCCGCCCGCCTTCTTCGAACGTCACCATCCCAAAATGGTTCGGCGGCGCCATGCTGAAGGTGAGCGCATCCGCCGACCACGAGAGGATTTTTCCCACTTTTTCGGCAAATTTATAGGGCTCTTGCGTATCGACCGTCGGGTTGTTTGGGTTAATCGAAATCCGGCTGCGTGGGAATTGTATGACGCCCGTTTCCGTACAGCGGCCACCGACCAGCCCCATGATCATATCATTGTTCCGGTAAAGAGTTGTCAGCGCGGTCTTATTGTCCTTTTCCGCCCGCATTCCTTTTTCCCATTCGATGAGGCCGCGGAACGTCAAATATTTCATGTAATTCGTCTCTTCGCGGCGGTGCGCCAACCACCCCGAAATACCATGGCGCGGAGAGAACGAATTGATCTTGTCCGTGGCACTAAAAATGAGGGCATCACAACCTTGGCCGAAATGAAGCACAAGGATCTTTTCGCCTGCTTTTGCCGTCTCAAGCGCCTTAGCCAGCAGAACGCTGGAATGCGCCGCGCCTGTATCACCGGCAACAGCCGCCAGCGTGTCATGGAGCGCTTCGGGATTTAAGCCGCACGTTTTGGCAATCGATTGAGGAACCCGGGGAAACAAACACGGCATGACAATGTGGTTGATGTCACCGGGAGCCACGCCCGTCTTTGAAAGAACGCCCTGGATTGCTTCCGGCACGATCTTTGCCAGACCCTCGTCACGGACCCAACGTTCTTCCCAGTTATAATCGAATTCTTCATGATCACCGCGAAAATGATCTACAAAGTCGTGCGTGACCGAATGCGAGCCGACGAACTCGGCAAGGATATTGTCCTTACCCACCGTAAAACAAGCCGCGCCGTCGCCGAAATCCAGTTCCTGTGCGCTGGCCGCCCGGGCTTTGCGCATATCCGATGCGACCACCAAGGCATGGCTGGCCCCACCGGCTTCAACTTTGTTGAGCGCTTCGATCAACGCCGACGTTCCTGCGCGTTGGGTGTTCGCCACATCAACCGCCTGGGTCCCCGTTTCCAAGGTCAGCGCGGACGCGATGATTCCCGAATTCAGCCGGTCGGCAAACGGCATTGTCGTGGAGGCGAAGTATAGAGCATCAATATGCGAGCGATCATCGTCATCGCCCAAACAATCCCGGCACGCCTCGACAGCCATGGTTACGGCGTCTTCGTCCCAGTTGCCCACTGAACGCTCGCCTTTGCCCTTACCCATCAGGTTGGGTGCGATCCATGCGTGCGTTGACGCCACAACCTTTCTGTTCAAGCGCAAATTTGGAACGTATCCTCCATAGCCCGTGAGACCTACCACAGCCCAATCCTCCAACTAATGTAAATTCAATCTCTTTTGTGCCGAGCCCTTAGCAGATTTGTTTCTGAGGCTCAATGGACAGAGCCGGTCATCACAAGGTCGATCCTAGATGTCCTCACACACCGCTTTCACGCGCTTCCAGGCCTCGTCGCTCAGAACCGGTTCACCTCTGGTCGACACGTAGCTCTGAGCAGCTTCTGCTCGTTCCCGGGCAAAGGGATGGGTCCGCAACAAGACATCCGACGGTTGGCCATTTCCCGAATCCTCCGTCTCGGCGAACCGCTTCATCAAACGAATAAAGCCTTCAGTACCTGCGTTCGCTCCGTTTAAGACCAGAATAGCCTCTCGGTCCGCTTCCCACTCGAAGTCGCGTGTGTAGGCGTTGGCGATTAGAAGCGATCCCACTCCAGAGGCATCCGAAATACCGCCGGTAATGAACGCATCAAAAAACAAGATTCCGAACTGGCTGATCGCTCCCTTGAGAGGGTGTCTGAGGATGACGTGACCAATCTCATGAGCAAGAGCGCCGACCAATTCGTCCGGATCCTCCAGGTAGTCAATTAGGCCAGCGGTGAAAATGATCCTTCCGCCTGGTACCGCAAAGGCGTTGGGCACCGGATGGTCAATCACATAGACGCGAACTGGTTGCGCAGAGCGCTGGTCTACCAGCAACCGCGCCAGGGTTTTGAGGTCATGGAGACCGTCCCCTTTGCACTCTCCCATATCCTCAATTAACGCACCGATGGTCGCGTCGCCGATCCGGTCTTCCAACGCCTGAGGGACATGGGTTGCAAGGGGACCGGCCGCCCTGGGTACTAAGAAATAGATGGACGCCACCAGCAATGCGGTAAACACGGCCAGCGTGGTGGCAAATCGCGCGAACTGAAAAATTGACGTACGCTGAATAAAAAGTCGGGGGTGATGGTCACGCAACGATCGGATGGCCTGGGGATCGTGGAAGACGAGCCGCACATGCGAATACCCTTTAAGCCGCAGCCGCACGGCAGCTTTGTGATCATGCGCAGGCGCTCTCGCGACCCGGCGCGCGGGCCAATGGGCCATAAGAACCCCGGATTCGTCGTAGATTCTTAGAACACGGCGATCGATTTCAACATAGACCGGCACCGAGCGCGCAGAGAGCCCGTCGAAATACTCGGCTGGAAATGCGACTTGGTCACCCATGATCATACCGCTCCGATCTCAAAGAAATCCGCTAAGCCCTCACCAATGAGGGGGTACGGAGTTTCGCTGGGGCCGACAACCGAGAAATCAAAACGGCCTTTCACTTCCAAACGCGTGATGAAGTACCTGAAACGCCGCATCTGGGCCACCGGTCGCGCAATTCCCAACGTACCATAAACAATAAGGGCGTTCACAACATTGAGCCAAATTAAGGACAAGGGGTGAACGTTGAGCTTGAACCTCAGCGTCTCAAAGGACAAACAAGAGAAAAAATACCGGTACTCAAACGCACGGTACCAAGCCGTCGAAATAGCAATAATGACCGTTAGAGCAATAAAAGCTCCCCCCAAAATGACCCCGTAAATCAGATACTGACCCAGTGTATCTGGAGCCAAGACAAAGTCGCTGAGGTTATCCAGAATTTGCTGAATATCACTGCCCGAAACAGTCTCAATTGCCCAAAAGACACCCCATATGACCGCGAGCAATCCAAGGAGCGTGATAAACCAGGTTCCTATGAATCGAGAGTATAGAGGTGCGAGGCGCGCGCGGAAACGCACGGGCCGGTCCCCGAACATTATGTTCCCAAACAAGTAGTTCGCCAGAATAAGACGTTGCATCGGCACGGTCCAAAGCAGCGTACTGATGCTCAGGAAACTATAGGCAAGGTTGAGGACGCCGAACTCTATGGACGACCCTTTGAGGCCGAGGCGAATACCCCGCCAATCCGATCGCGACAGTCTGTATCCCTGCGCCCGATACGCCGCCACACCAAAAAGAAAGAAGAACGCACAAATCGTCACTGCCGTATAGATTTGCAGCAACGGATTATTCTGTGCAAGGAACAGGTCCGTAAGCACCTGAAATGAAATGAAAGGGGTGAAGAAGACCAGGAGAACCACGAAGAAGCTGCCAAAGAGTTCCAACCCGTTTCCCGTGTATTCCAGGGGATCACCAGCAAACGAGGTGTGCCCCCAAAGGTACCGCCGTACGCGCGTACGTCCCCAAAACCGGTACATCGTGAGCGTGACGATATTCAGTATCGCATTCCGCAACGTCAAAAGGAGAATGTCAAAATACCGAAAATGAACACAGACCTGAGGGTTCTCCTCAGCGCCTTCTGATTGAGACGGACTCTCCTCCTCGATTGCATGGTGGGATTCCACGACACCGCTTCGACAGGGTTCCGTGTCCGCAACGCCCCCTATCAGCGGCAAGCTCCCGTTCCCGCCATTCCCATCGAAGTATTTTTCCCCGGCATTTGCCACTTTGCGCCCCGACCAAGCGGTAGGCCCGCTCGCGTTTTACGTGATTATATGCCGCAGGGTGGCCACAGTTGAACCATAATGTAACTGTTTTCAGCGCATAGTGGATCGGCTTTAACCTTAGCGCAGAAAACCAACAATTTTAGCGGAATTCTCATGGCCGAAATAAAGCCTGTACGCAAAGCGATCTTTCCGGTGGCGGGATTGGGCACCCGATTCTTGCCCGCTACCAAAGCAATCCCAAAGGAAATGCTAACACTGGTAGATCGGCCCCTCATACAATACGCCGTCGAGGAAGCCAGAGAAGCGGGCATCACCGAGTTCATTTTCGTCACGAGCCGCGGAAAATCAGCGCTGGAAGATCATTTTGACCGCGCCTACGAGTTGGAGCAGACACTTGAGACCCGTGGAAAAACCGCGGTGCTTGAGGATTTGCGATCGTGGCTGCCTGCAGCCGGTTCCATGATGTACACCCGCCAGCCTGAGGCCTTAGGCCTCGGACACGCCGTCTGGTGTGCTCGCCACCTGGTGAACGATGAACCCTTCGCCGTGCTGCTCCCTGACGAGACGGTTCTCAATGAGGTGGGCTGCTTAAAACAACTCACAGATGTTTATGAACGAACGGGCGGTAATGTGATTGGAGTGTTCGATGTACCGCGCGAACAGACGTCCAAGTATGGGATTGTGGCCACTGGAGACAACGACGGAAAACTCGCCGTGGTCGAAGGATTGGTTGAAAAGCCGGAACCCGATGTCGCGCCATCCACACTCAGCATTACGGGAAGATACATCTTGATGCCGGAGATCTTTCGTGCCCTCGACCGTCATGAGCGCGGCGCCGGTAATGAAATTCAGCTCACGGATGCGATGATGCATCTCATTGGTCAAATGCCGTTTCACGCGCTTCGATTCCGGGGTGAACGCCACGATTGTGGGAGCATTGAAGGTTTTTTGAAAGCCAATATTGCCTTTGGACTGGCGCGGGCCGACGTCGGAACAACGGTCAAAGATTATGTCAAAAGCCTGGATCTCTAGATCAAGGCGGTTTTTTCGAGTTCTTAGTCATTTGAAAATGCGGATTAGGGGATAGTGTCATGCGCGTAGCAATGATCGGTACAGGGTATGTGGGCTTGGTGTCCGGTGCCTGTTTCTCAGACTTTGGCCACAATGTCATTTGTGTGGACAAAGATGAAAGCAAAATCGCACGCTTGGAAAACGGCGAGATACCTATCTTCGAACCTGGACTGGAAAATTTGGTCGCCGAGAATGTGAGTGCAGGACGTCTTTCCTTCACAACTGATCTGCGTACGGCGGTCCCCGGCGCAGATGCCGTCTTCATCGCTGTTGGTACCCCCAGTCGGCGAGGCGACGGCTACGCGGATCTTCAATATGTTTATCAAGCAGCCAAGGAAATCGCCGAGTGCCTCGAAGGCTATACCGTCATTGTGACGAAGTCGACCGTGCCGGTGGGGACTGGAAGAGAAGTTGAAAGTATCATCCGCGAAACCAATCCGTCTGCAGATTTTACGGTTGCCTCAAATCCGGAATTCTTGCGTGAAGGCGCCGCGATCGAAGACTTCAAAAGGCCTGACCGGGTTGTCGTCGGTACAGATGATGAACGCGCCCGCGGTGTTATGCGCGAGCTCTATCGTCCGCTTTATCTCAATGAGACACCGGTGCTTTTTACCGCGCGTGAGACGTCTGAATTGATTAAATATGCAGCCAACGCTTTTCTTGCGACCAAGATCACATTCATCAACGAGATGGCCAATTTGTGCGAAAAGGTGGGCGCCAATGTCCAGGATGTCAGCCGCGGCATCGGTCTAGATGGCCGGATCGGAGGCAAGTTCTTGCATGCCGGCCCCGGTTATGGCGGCTCGTGTTTTCCAAAGGACACCCTTGCACTGACGCGCACCGCCGAAGAGTGCGGCGCCCCGACCCGTATTGTAGAGGCCGTCGTGCAAATCAATGCGGATCGCAAAAAACAGATGGGCGAGCGGATTATCGCAGCCTGCGGCGGCGATGTCAGCGGCAAGAGGATCGCTATTCTTGGGCTAACGTTTAAGCCGAACACAGATGATATGCGCGACAGCCCTAGCCTCGATATCATTCCCATGCTTCAAGACGCGGGCGCCGATATCCGCGCTTATGATCCTGAAGGCATGGAAGAAGCGAAAGCGCATTTGGAAGGTGTCACCTTCTGCGAGAACTCTTATGAGGCCATGGAAGGCTGTGACGCTGTCGTACTTCTGACTGAGTGGAACGAGTTCCGGGCGCTCGACATCAAGCGCACCCACGAATTGCTGACCCAGCCCTTGATGATCGATCTAAGGAATATCTACAATCCGGATGAAATGAAGTCCGCCGGCTTTGTATATCATTCGATTGGACGGGCCGCCGTGGAGTAGCCAGAATCCAGGAAAGGAAGACTTCTTCTTCGCTCATCTATGAGCGGCTACGCACAATGAATCCCGCAGTCAAGATCAAGGCGGCGGCGCACGTCATCGCAGCGTCGATACCAACAAATTGCGCCAAAGCACCCAAAGATAGTCCCAGAGCGATTTCGCCAGCATACTCCATTTGAGCGAGAAAGGACTGGACGGTTGCACGGACATCGCTGCCAGTCCGTTCGTTCACCGCTATCACACTCATGACCCGCATCACCGACATGGCTATGCCCTGAACAAGGACAACGCCGAGCATTGCGTAAGACACGCTGGGAGCCCAAGAAAACATCAAGAGCCCAAGCACACCGCAAAAGCTCGCCAGCAGATATGTTTCGCTTGGGGTGCGTCCGAGAGCTATGCGCCGTTCTATCAATGCAAGGGCCATGGCGGCCCCCAACAGTGAGGCAAGTCCCAACATGGTCAGCCAGAGTATCGGCGGAAGTTCTGCGGGAAAGCCGAACTCGAGCAAGCCTTTGGGGTACAAACGGACAAACGCTTCATCAGCGCCATTTACAAGCAGGGTAGCAAGAAAGATCCCCAAAATTGCTTTGTTGGAAAGAGCGAGAGAGAGACCTTGATGAAAGATCCTAAAAGAACCGACCCATGTCTTTCCTGCGATAGCCCGGAAACCACGCTCTGGGAACTTTAGCCCGACAAACAGACCAAGCGCTCCCATTGAGGCACCTGCCAAAATCATCGCTGCAGAAAGATCAATTACCCACGCGAAAGCGCCGAACGCCAACAGTCCTGCGGCCGAACCGACTTGCTCCCATCGAGCTCCCCTGGTGATGACTTGGGCGGTTTGATCTGGCTCTTTCATCTCATCGGTGAGCCACGCGATATCTGCCCCTGATGAAAACGTCCAAGCCAATCCCCACAACATTTGAGTAGCAATGAGAGCTTCGAACGACGTGACCAAACCTGTCCCGACCATTGCTGCACTCATGAGAGCGTGAGCGATAAGGAGCGACGTCTTACGGCTGATCGTATCGGCAACAACTCCTGCGGGTATTTCGCACATCACCGCAACTATGCCCTGGGCGGTTCCCAAAAACACGAGCTGCACTGGCGATAGGTCTGCCTCAACGATGAGATACAAACTGGTGACCAACCACCATCCGCGATGGAAGACCGCACGCAAGCCGATCCAGCGTGTGTAAAGGGCGGCGATTTGTTGGGCATTTTGCGAGAGGGGCTGATCGCTCAACGGAAAGACTCAGTCGTTCTTGAAGCTGGTCAACATCATTTGTACCCGTCTTCAGAGCTCAAAAAGCCCTTAACATACTCATCCACACCCGCTTCAAGCTCCGTAAACGGCGCATTGTATCCAGCGCCGCGGAGCTTGCTCATCTCCGCTTGGGTGAAATACTGGTACTTATCGCGAATTTCGATGGGTGTATCGATATACTCAATCTTTGGCTCCTGGCCTGCGGCGCCAAAGACCGCGGTCGCCAAGTCTTTGAAGCTGCGCGCATTACCCGTCCCCAAATTAAAGAGACCCGAGCAATCTTCCTTGTTAAGCAGCCATCTCACAACATCCACACAGTCCTTGATATAGACAAAGTCCCGCAGTTGTCCGCCGTCCGCATACTGTGGGTTATGAGACCTGAAGAGCTTTACGGACTTGCCCGCCGCCACATCCGGATAGATTTGGGCGATCACACTCTTCATCGATCCTTTGTGATACTCATTAGGTCCGTAGACGTTGAAAAACTTTAAGCCGGCCCATTGGATTGGAGCCAACGCGCCATGTGCGAGCTGGCGGGCGACATATCTGTCGAAAAGATGTTTGCTCCAGCCATAGGCATTAAGGGGTTTCAGCACCGAAAGTCCGTCGCGGCTCTCATCGTCAACGAACCCCTGGGTTCCGTTGCCATACGTCGCCGCGGAGGACGCATAAATCAACCGCTTAGAAAAGCGGCCGCTCCACTCCCAAAGATGCTTTGAGAGCTGAAAATTACTCTTGAGAATAAGATCCGCATCACGCTCCGTCGTAGAAGAGATCGCCCCCATATGCACAACGGCAATAATGTCGTCTTCCCGCGCCGCCAAAAAATCATTCAGTTGTTCGGGAAAGACGATATCCGCCAAGTCGCGCTTGGCGAGATTCCTCCACTTGTCATCGCTGCCCAACCAGTCACAGACGACAACGTCATAGTCATCACAGAGATCGGCGACGATGTTCGAGCCGATAAATCCCGCACCTCCCGTGACAATGATCGTACCCTGGGTCATCCGTGTCTACATTTGGATCTTGTGAATGGTGCGCGTCGTGCTATGGCCTTCTTCCAGCTCCGCAAGCTTCACCGTGCCGCCATAGGACCGCACAAAATCGCTTCCGACCACGGTCTCTACCGTATAATCGGCCCCCTTCACCAATACGTCTGGACGCAACTCTTCAATGAGGGACATGGGCGTATCTTCGTTGAACAGCACGACAAGGTCGACGTCTGCGAGCGAAGCCAAAACGATCGACCGCGCCGTCTCGTTGTTGATGGGGCGGGACTCCCCCTTCAGTCTCTTTACGGACGCATCAGTGTTCAGCCCGACAACCAATCGATCGCACTCCGACTTCGCTTGAGCGAGCAGTGACACATGACCGGCATGCAAGAGATCGAAGCACCCATTCGTAAAGCCGATGCGATTGTTCCGTAGTCGCCATTTTTTGACGAGATCGGATGCCACATGAGCCGATACGATCTTTTGCTCGGTCGTACGAAACTGATCGGTCGCAATTGCCTGAGCCAATTCGTCCGCATAAACAACAGCCGTACCCTGTTTGGAAACGGCAATACGGCAGGCCTTGTTGGCCAGCTTGGTCGCATCCAAGGTCGACAGCCCCGCCCCAAGAGCCAATGACATCAAGGCCGCTGCGGTATCTCCTGCGCCCGACACGTCGAAAACTTCAGTCATCCTGTCCCGCACATGGCCGACCTTACCGCTTCCATCGATCGCGCTCATTCCCTGATCAGACCGCGTTAAGACAATCGAACCGACGCGGAGCGCGCTCATAGCATGTTTCAGAAGCTGTTCCGCCGTTTCATCATCTGTACACGGCAAACCAAAAGCCTCGGATAACTCCTTCACGTTGGGCTTGAGAATGGTCACCCCGTTGTAGCGGTCCAGGTCGCGGTACTTTGGGTCAGCAACCAGAGGTAGATTATGCTCATTCGCCAAATCGACCAGGTTTCGCAAGATGCGCGTGGAAAGACAGCCTTTGGCATAGTCCGAGATGGCCACTGCATCGGCATGTCCGAGTTCTGACCGTATCGCATCTAAGAGGCGGTTTTCGTCCTCCTCGCGGAGCGTCACGCAGTCTTCCACATCAGCTCTTAGAAGTTGCTGCCCTCGGGAAATATAGCGAGTCTTGACTGTCGAATTGAGACCGGAAACCGTAACGAGATCTGCATGTAGGCCTTCGTTTTCCGAGATTAGACGCTTGAGATGACCGGCGGGTTCGTCATCTCCCACAATTGATATAATGGTCGCCACACCCCCCAGCGCGACGACATTGCGCGCCACATTGCCGACGGCGCCGAGCATTTGTTCTTCTTCAGTTTGACTGAGAACAGGGATAGGTGCTTCGGGAGACATCCGCTCTACGTCGCCATAGATGAACCGGTCAAGCATCAAATCGCCGACGCACAAAACGCGTTTTCCCCGCAGGAGATCAATGGCTTGGCCTAGATATGATGTTCCGATTGCGTCGCTCATAGCACCTTCGCGCGAATCTACCTCATCAAAGCCGATTACGGCCCGTCGAAGGCATGTTTGAATTCCCGAATGCGTTTATAGGGGATGCACGTTTCACAATTCCAGCCAAATTCCGCTAATTCGAAGGGATCAGCCGATCAATTGCAACAATCCGAACCGGCTCGCGACCCTTGTTCTCAATCGCTAGATTTGCTCTCTCCGACACAGTGAGGGTCAAGTCCTCCTCAATATGCTTCGGTCCTTCTTCACCGACGATCGACACATCCCCAGTCAGGCCAGCCAAGAGCGACGTCCCGGATTCAGCAAATGGAGCTTCCCATATCCGTCCAGGAAGAACTTCCGCCACGCGAACACACAGCCGGTCCGTTGAGAGAATGGACGTCAGCGTTCCGTATACGGTCTCGGACGACAAGTGATGCGTGAGCTCGTTTCGGGATGCTTCCTTGAGTTCTTCAACCACAGCCTTCACCATCTCCGAATGGCCAAGGCCGGCAACCAGAACCGCATCAGCAGTCTCTACGACAATCGTGTTGGTTAATCCGACGGCGGCAACCAGCCGGTGGGTGCTTCGAATATAGCACGATGTCACGCCGGAGGTGAGAACATCCCCCTCAATCACATTGTTATCCGCACCCGACTTCCCAATTTCCCACAGGGCGTCCCAAGCTCCTACGTCGCTCCACGCGAATTCGGCTGGGACAACGGCGGCGCGTGATGTGTGCTCCATAACCGCGTAATCGATAGACTCGGAAGGACAATTGCGAAATTCTTCTTCGCTCAAAAAGACGTGATTCGAGTCCCTATTTGCTCTTTGAAAAGAGCTTATAGCGGCATCCTTGATCTTGGGTCGGAATAAATTGAGCTCATCAAGAAAGGCTTGCGCGCTGAACAAGAACATACCACTGTTCCAATAATACTCGCCTGATGAAAGGTATTGCTCAGCCTTTTCTCTGTTGGGTTTTTCTTTGAATTCACCAACTCCAAAGAACCCTTCGCCCAGAGCGTCACCAGAGCGAATGTACCCATAACCGGTTTTCGGCTCCGTTGGCACAATGCCGAACGTCACCAAGTGCCCCGCAGCCGCCGCTTCGGTTGCAATATTCACGGCACGGTAGAACTTATCCAGGTCTTCGATATGGTGATCCGCCGGTAGGATAAGTATCAGCGCTTCTTCGTTATGCTCCAGAGCAAACGCACTCACCGCCGCAGCCGCGGGTGCCGTATTCTTTCCCATCGGTTCCACAATATAGGTGGCGTCCACCCCGACGCGATCGAGTTGCTCTTTGGCCGCGCGCGTTTGTAATCCTCCGCAAACAATGACCGGCGACCGGAAAATCCGCGAATCATTCATTCGCAAAGCCGTGGATTGGATCATCGTTTGTGGCCCAACCAAACGCTGCAACTGTTTGGGAAGCGCAGCCCGCGAAACGGGCCACAGCCGCGTCCCCGATCCGCCGGAAAGAATCACTGGAATTATTTTTGACATTGTTGCCCACCGAGAGATGTGTGAGCCGTTTCTATACTGGTATCGGAACAGGACTGTGGCGGCTCGCTCACCTGTTTACCACGAAACCTCTAAGGGCGCCTAAATGGCGGCTCCCCCAGGGCTCAGGTCAATAGTATCTTTGTGGAATGCGGACCACATCTCCTGGAACGAGCGCAAAGGAGCCAAAGTCATCGACTTCGATGTCGGCTTGGCCTTCTCTGCGGGTCACAAACACACGCAGATGATCTGCTCGATAGGTATATCCGCCGGCAATCGAAACAACTTCATCAATCGTCAAACCTTCGACGTAGGGGTATTCACCGGCCGCTTCGACTTCTCCCAACACATAGATCGGACCCGGATTCATGAGCCGGACTTTGGTGTTGATGTCCTGGTCGGTGTAGCTTGACAACTCGTTCCGGAATATGCGGTTGGCTGAACGGATGGACGCCTCCGCCAACGGCAAATGGCCAAGCAACTGGTGTTTGACGTATCCGTTTTGACCAACGAGATAGGTCCCACCGAATTCCGGCTTTGCATCCACGCTTAGCTCAATGATATCGCCCGGCTGAAGGACATGCGCACCTACAGCTCCATCCAACGTTGGGTCAGTCGTCTGCGGGGCGCAACCGGCAAGAAGGATGACAAACGCAAGTGTAAGTGAGGAAGCCTTTGGCAGCTTCGACAATACGAGGTCTATTTTGCGGAACATGTGAAATCCATTCAAAATGTCTGTGCTTTGAATCTATCAGATTCATAAAACACATAAAATTTTGCTAATTCCGCGTTAAGGCTACCTCCCTTGCACCACGCCTTTTGCTTCGCCCATGTGGAGAGAAGCTCTTACGAGCGACCGTTCTGCTCAATCACGCGATCTTGAAAAACCGGCTGTGGCACGGCTGGCCCGGACTCTGTTTCCGTTGTCGCAGACTGTTCAGTCGCATACGTATCCCGTCCGACTTGCTTGTGAAACGACATGCTGTAGGGCTCTTCGCCTGGTTTATGATACGTCGTCAAAGCGGTTTGAAAGCCGGTCTGAATCTTGTTTTCCGACGTATACGCAGAGCTTGACGGAGTCTTAAAGATCGCCGACAGCACGAGATTGATCGCCAACAAAACGACGGAACCGCCCCCCCACACGGCCAGTATCGCAACAATCAGTCCCCGTTCAGCGGCTAGGTTTTCGATCCATCCCATCGCGAGCGAATAATACTCCATCACAAATCCCTCCAGTAGATAGCGTTCAAGGCATTCGAATGATCACCTCGAGTGTGTTCGAAGCGGCCTCAGTACCATATTTATTAAACGATCTTAAGAACTCACTGGAGGATAGGAGCCCTGAGTTGAGCCGCCGGTAACCATATTGCCCATTTTCTAATCATGAAGGGGCTCAGCATTTCGCCATTTGACTGAGAAACAAGCACACTTCAAAGGGGAACCGCGTTCAGCCCCTGCCCTCAAGTTCGAACTCACGAACAATGTGCACGTCGCGGGATGATGACCCGATCTCCAATGCGTACCTGCCGGGGCTGTCTTGCCAGCCGCCTCTGCCCACATTCCAATGGGCAAAGTCTTCTTCAGAAAGACTAAATTCCACGACAGTGCTTTGTCCTTTCGACAACGACACCTTTTGAAACGCCTTCAGAGTTTTGGCCGGTTGCTTTACCTTAGTATCGATCGGACGAGCATAGACTTGTATCGTTTCCTGCCCGGGCCGGTTGCCAACATTTGTGACCTGGATCCGCACGCGGACCGCGCCCTCCGAGACTATCTCTTCATTGTCGCTCAAGTCCTGAAATTCAAATTGGGTGTACGACATCCCATGCCCAAACGGGACCAGAGGCTCAACGTCGCGCGTCTCATACCAGCGGTATCCCATGTAAAGCCCTTCCGCATACAGCATTTTCCCGTCTTCGCCCGGATAATGGATAAACGCGGGTGTATCTTGAAGACGTTTAGGGAACGTCGTCGGCATTTTTCCAGACGGTGAAACATCGCCAAACAGAATGTCGGCAAGCGCATTGCCAAATTCTTGACCAGGAAACCAAGCGTGAAGAACTGCCGGTGCATCGTCGAGCCAAGGCATTTCAATGGCGGCACCTGCATTGGTGACAACCACTGTATTCGGGTTCGCTTCGAGCACGCGCTCGACCAATTCATCCTGTTTGCCCGGCAGTTTGAGCGACCGCCGATCATGCCCCTCGGTTTCCCAATCCTTGTTGGTACCGACAACCAAGACCACGGCATCTGCTGCACGTGCCGCCTCAACTGCATCCTGCATTAGGGTATCCGAAACGGGAGGCTTTGCACCGAACCGCATTCCAGTTAGAAGCCCGCCCGGCAGAGATCGGCCTTCTATGGCGATGCGGTAAAGCTGGTTTTTGAACAAGAACGCCGAGTTCCTTTTTTCCTTCGAACCAAAAGAGAAGAAAGTCTCGCCGGGGATTTGCTCTGTCCAGTTGTCAATCAGAACTTCATTGTCCAACAGCAGCCGGGCCGGACCGGCGCTGTAAACACCGAACTCATACTCGCCGGTACTATCTGGCACAAAAAAACCAGACAGTCTGTAAGAAGAAGTTTTTGAGGGCAATTCGGGCCCCATCAGTCCCGGCATGAATATATCGTGGGCGTAAACGATAGAAGCAACCGGATCCCCCTCGAAATCCGGAGCGTCGAAAACCTCTAACAGGAGGCCCTTGTCCAGCGCATTGACACCGGTTCGCAAATTTTCGGGGGCAATGGCCGGAACATACCGATGAGTCAAAGTCCCTGGCTCGTGTGTGACTTCCATGTCCCCGCCAACCCGCTGTTGAATACCTTCAAGGGGGTTAATCACGTAATGAGGAAGAACCATGGAGCTTCCCCCTCCCATAATCTGTGGGTACGTCACGTTGGGGCCAATAACCGCGATACGGTTCAATGAGGAGGCGTCAAATGGCAGGACGTCTTTATTCTTGATCAAGACCATCGATTCATGGGCCAGCCGTCGCGCCAACTTTCGGTGCGCGGGTTTATCAATGGCCGTTTCGGGCTCGGAAAGAGCATCATCGGCGTCAAGTTTCCCGGTGCGTGCAGCAACCGTTAAGAGCCGTTTCACTTTGTCAAAGATGAGAGCTTCGGAAACGCGCCCCTCTTCTACGGCCTTCAGCAGATTGTCTCCGAATGTCCGCGCCGGCCCGGGCATTTCAAGATCTAATCCGCCCAGCGCGTTTTCGACTGTTTCAAGCGCTGCCCCCCAGTCACTGACAACGACACCGTCAAACCCCCATTCCCCCTTGAGAACATCAATGAGCAGTTCGCGGTGAGAACTTGCGAAGATTCCGTTGACTTTATTATAGGCGGACATGATGAACCAAGGATGGCTCCGCCGCACAACCATTTCAAAGGGGCGGAGGTAAACTTCCCTGAGCGTGCGTTCATCAATCTCTGAGCTGATTGAATGACGCTGGTATTCGGTATCATTGCCTACAAAATGCTTCGGACACGCAGCAACACCGTTTTCTTGAACGCCCGCCACATAGGCAGCCGCAAGCTCACCCGTCAGGAGCGGATCCTCGGAAAAACACTCAAAATTTCGGCCCCCTATCGGGGTTCGGTGCAGGTTGATGGTCGGACCAAGCAGAACCTGCACATCCTTGGTTCTGCACTCCCCAGCCAAAGCATGGCCGAGCTGCTCCAAAAGTACCGGGTTCCAAGTTGCGCCCAAGGCCGAACCGACCGGAAAACAAGCCGACGACGCTCCCGTCGTCATGGTCCCGCGAACGCCATTTGGACCATCCGACAATTTCAGGGACGGGATCCCAAGACGCTCCACGGCTGCCGTTTGCCACATGGAGATGCCAGAAAGCAGGCTCACCTTTTCTTCGAGGGTGAGGGACGCCAACAGCTTGTCGATCCGATTGTTCATCGTCCAAGTTTCAGGACTGTCTGAACGCCGGCTGCGAGGCGCATTTGCATTGGCGAGCTTTCTTTCATCGGATTGGTCCGGCATCGGCTTTCTGGCCCTTAAGAGGTTGTCGGATTTCGCTTCAATTCGAAACAAGCGCATGGGGCTGGTCTTGGATAGTTGAGAATTTGAGGGACAATCAAGTCAAGTCGGCATCGCCAAACCCCTCTCATGCAAACTCTTTTCCATCGCGGACCAAATTTCAGCCCGATTCTCCTTTTAACGTCATACGCGATGCCTTACACTGCCATTCAACCAAAAGGCGCAACTCGTTGATTAACCATATTTTTGGAGTTTAATAGAGGAGAAAGAGCGGGATCCCGCCCGGAGCTACCAAGCCCTGAGTGCCGGAGGGAAAAGACATGGACGTTATCGTAAACTTTTTCGGAGCGTTGATTCTGGCCCTTGGTTTGTTGTTGGGGGCAGCCGTTGTTTGCGGATTGTTTTCTCTCGTCCCCTACGTCTTTGCACGAACGCTCTACCCGCGTTTCTTTACAACCAACCCCGACGTGTCCCGCCGGCTGACACAAGTCTATTTCGGCCTTTGGAGCGCCGCATTTTTGGTTTGGTATTTGTTCTATTCGCCCGCGTTCAGTGTGTTCTTCTCATAGGCGATAATCACTTCGATCCAAAACAACTTGCTCGAGTTGCTTCCTTTACGTCGCGTATGGTCGTTAAGAAAGTGACGGTTTCGTCGTCACATTGGAAACCGAATCGCATCCGAAAAAATTTGCAACCTCGAATGAGGCCTTTGCACTAGATCTCTTCATTTGCATAAGTCCGGCGCGTCACTCTCCGCAAGTCAAGAACGCAATTCGATGCAAACATCTTTTTAGCATCCGATCCACTTATGCAACTATCGCCTGGTACGTCTCGCTTTCGAGTTCGTCAACCAAACCCATGACTTCACTCTCTCTAACTAGGACGAATTCGCACCCGTTGATGCGTACTTCCGTTCCGGACCAACTGAGGAAACAAATCAGATCGCCTTTTGCCAGTCTAGGAGCTAATCTCTCTCCACGTTTATCGTAAGCACCTCGCCCCACCCCGAGAACTTCCCCCCTCACCACTTTTTCCGAAACAGTTTCGGGGATAATAATCCCTCTGCGGACTGTATTAGCGTCATCAAGAACACGAACGACGATCCAGTCGTTAAGAGGGCGGAAAAAGAAGTCGTCGGCAAACTGAACAGAATGCTCCGATACGCTTTCGGAATCATTATCTCGTCCGACAGACTCTTTGTGGTCAGCCCATTTTCGAACGGCAGACTTTGCTTCAACCACTGCGTCCAAGACTATCTTTGCGGACGACTCCGAAATCTCTGAAACAGCGAAATTCGCCAACTCTATTTGTTCGCGATCAAGAGGCCAGTGCTCAAGCTCGCCAAGAAGCTTTTTCTTTATCGATACCATTTCCGACCCCACTGTTGATTAGGGGATTAGGTTCAATAACGTATCAGCGATCTGGGTTGCCTCCGCGTTGAAGCTGCAAGTTATTTCCCCCATTTGATCGATTGAGTCTTCAGCAATCGACTGGAGCAGTTTGCTTTGTTCGACCTCAAGTTGCAAGTCAAATTCTTTTGCTTGAGATCCCTCCACCGATGAAAGTGCGCTTCTTAGTTTCTCCAATTCATCCACCTTGTGCTGAATCAGAACAGGATTGTCGGTTGCTAAATCTAGAATGGAGTCTGTTATATCTTTTTGGTGCAATATTCGCGCCAAAGAGGCACAACGTTTAAGACATTTTCTGAGATTTCCGACTTCCCGGTACTTTGAAATCTGCTTGCTCAGAAAATCAATGTACCTTCCCATTTCGATTGGATTGTTCATCTCATTTGGCAGCGAGTCAGACCATGCTAACGGTGCCTCCTGAGCCGCAAAGGTCTTTCTCAGACTTGCAGAATTACCACCCTCATCCACGGCTATCACCAAGTTCGATACTTCGGACAATCCTGACTGCGATACAGTTGCAATGTAGTCAAACTTCATGGTCGAATTTTGTTCGTCATCTGATTTAAATTTGTCGGAAATATCGGCAACCACCTGTTGAACTTCTCCAACGGGACTCAACCACTCCCTGCTCCCCAAGGAAACTCGCAGACACATCAAGGAATCATTGCCTTTCAGGTTGTCTTCGATCCGCCACACCTGTTTGTTTCTTGACGGATTTAGATACTCACAAAAGTCAAAATCACCAAATGTCTCAAATAGCTTTCGGAGGACATTGCTGCCACTGATACAAATTACCGAGTCATCCGAGGATCGGATGGATCGCGAGAGATCCCAGACAACTGACAAAGCTTCATCGGTTGGGAATGTAGGAAGCACGTGGTAAGGCACTCGCACGAAAATCGGCGGGTCACTCCGAAACAAATAGCCGGGATGTTCTTTATCAACCTTCCAGCCAGGGTACATTCCATCATAGACGTGCGCCATTCCCAACAGCACTTTGGTCAGAGCGTCCTCAAGGTGTTGGCGCGGGGCGCTTTTCTTGCCGCGCTTTTTCGATTTGCGTGTCGGATTGCTTCGATAGTATTCCAGACACGATACGAAGATATTCCTGATATCTCGATCAAGTTTGTTGCTCATAGAATTCTCTGCAAGAGTCGGATCGAATGATTGGCCACCTCTCCCATGGCTTGGAGCCGGAACGTATTCTTATCGAATAGCAAGTCAAGGTTGCATTTCACACACACGACCGGCTACTTGTCAGCCCGAGCCAACAGCAAGCAACTTCCACGAGAATAACAACCACGATATTCGCCAAACGACCCAAGTGAAGATCAGGGCGCTAAAGCGTCACCAATCAAGTTCTGAGACTCCAAATCACAACACTTGAACTCTGTAGAAAGATTATATCCGTAGACTGGGTGACATTTAACTACACCGTCACGCCGCCGACTTCTCCCATTCCATGACGTGAAACCAAGGCACCCGCGCATGGGTGTTTCCCTCATCCACGTAGTCGGCAGATGCAGCCGGCTCATCGTAATGTCGCAAAACGAGCTCGTTCGACAGGAACGCTTGCATATAGGCGCCCAAAGGCCGGTGCCAGTTCACCACGCGAACGCCTGACCACTCGACCCAATGTGACCATTCCGAACCGTAGTCATCGACTTGATAACACTGGGGCGAGCCGTCGTCGTCTCTCTTCCAACCCAATTTCATGCCCGCCGACAGCACAGGGTTAAGATTGGCAACCAGAAGCCTACCCCCAAACATCAGCACCCGCGCCATCTCCCCGATCGCTTTCTCAAATTCCGGAATATCAACCAGCGTGACGTAACTCACAACAAGGTCAAATGACCGATCGGGAAACGGCAGGTACTCAGCCTCCGACATAACATAGGCGCCGCTCACATCCTTTGCCTTCGCTGCGCGCAGCAACGCGGACGTCGGATCTATTCCAACGGGAGAAACGCCTTCGTCCGCCAGCTTCCGGCAAAAACGGCCTTCGCCGCACCCAACGTCGAGGGCCTTTTGAAATCGCCTCGCCCGCACCCGAGCAAGCATGCGCGCGTCCAGAACATATTTTCTGCCCTTATCGCCATCCTCGCCCAGACTGTGAATCCAAGCGTCCGCGGAGGTCTCCCAGCCGTTCGTGTCCTCCGCGTCGCCGCCGGCCTCGCCGTTTTCACCAGCCGTGAGAGGTCGCCTTACGAAACGCCCTACTGCATGTTAATGGCTTTATCGAAAGCCGGGCGCGCGGTGATGCGCTCAACATAGGCTTTGAGCGCCGCATTCTCATCTGGAATACAGCCCAGCCGATTGCTCATAAACGCAGCATGGCCCAGCATAATGTCCGCACCCGAAAAGTTCCCGATCAAATACTCTTTGCCCTCAAGAGCTTCATCCACCGGCGCCCAGGACCTGGTGAGGAGTTTTTGCGCTTGCTTGAGGACCGTCTCGTCGCGCCGTTCAGGCGGCAGCAATATTGTCTGCACAACGATGGTATTCACCGGCGGCATCACCATGCCTTCACAATAGTGGAACCATTGGAGATACGCGGGGAACTCCGGAGCATCGACGGCCGGCTTCAGACCGCCATTTTTATGACGCTCAAGGACATAGTCCACAATTGCGCCGGACTCATAAATCATGACATCGCCGTCTTCCAACACCGGGATACGCCCTAACGGATGGCGCGCCCGGTGCTCATCGGACTTCAGGTCTTTTGGATGAAACGCCATTTTGTTGATCTCATAGTCCAAGCCCAATTCTTCCAAGAGCCAGACAATTCGGCCGGCGCGTGAGTTGGGCGCAAAATGCAGTTTCAACATGGTGGATTTCCTCTTCGTGCGGGGCGATGGATCACGCCCGATTGGGATCAACGCGATTGTCTTAGCTAATGGTCGAACGGCGGGCAATGCCGGTTAGTAAGGCGCTGTACCACCGTCGACGCTGAGTTGCGCGCCGGTTATGCCTCCGCCTTCTTCCGAGGCGAGCAGCACTGCAAGAGCGGCCACTTCCTCCACTGTGTTGGGGCGTTTGATCGCCGACTCTTGGGCAAAGAGATCGACCATCTCCTCAAACGTCATCCCCATGGACTCGGCGGTCTTGGGCCCATTGTTTTTCACGATGTCGGTGATGATGAGACCCGGGCAAATAGCGTTGACAGTGATCCCGAGGGGGCCAACGTCAAGAGCGGCCGATTTCGTCATGCCGATGACGGCGTGCTTTGCCGTTGTATAAGCCGAAAAAACAGGCTTGCCAATTTTTCCCTCCGTAGACGAAATATTAATGACCCGACCCCACTTGTTCGCGACCATACCTTTGAGGGCCCGCCGCGTCGCCCAAAACGTGGAGTACACGTTCCATTTCATTGCCTCATCAAAGGCTTCGTCGGAAAGATCCATAATCGGCTGCAGATCACCTGCCCCGCCCGCATTGTTCACGAGAATATCGACCGACCCGAGCGTGGAGACCGTGTAGTCAACAAATCCTTCAACGTCCGATTGCTTCATGACATCCCCGGCAAAAAAAACGCACTTCTCGCCAAGTTCTTTTGCAACGGCCTCGCCTTTGTCCGGATTTCGTGCCATTAGCGAAACAGAAGCCCCTTCGCGAAGATAGGCTTCCGCGATGGCACGTCCGATGCCCGCGGTTCCGCCCGTAATCGCGGCCGTCTTGCCCTTGAGTTTCATTTGCGTTCTCCTCTCATTTTACGCGCGGCAATCTATGAATCATCACTTTCCGCGTCACTCGGTTTGGGATCCGGCGCCCAAAATACAGCCAGTTTGCGCAATTCCGCGCACAATTCCGCCAAAAAAGACCGGAATTAATCGATTGCTAACACACCTCGCATAACTTTTGGTCCTGTATATTTCGAGAACTTTGGATCACACTGTGGCACGCAAACTCGATCATTCAGCGCGCATCAGCCAGATGAAGGCCTCCCGCGAGCGCACCGATGAGGCGTCACTCAATTCGGACAAGCGCATTCGAATGCGTAAACCCACCTTTATGAACGGTGAGGTCATCGTGCGCGGCGGACGCCACAAATGCGTGATCAGAGATCTCAACGACACCGGCGCCATGCTGACCGGAACGGGCATACACAATTTGCCCGACGATATCGTGGAAGTCATTACCCAAAGCGGCCGCCGACAAGCCCGCATCGCCTGGCGCAAGCTCGATTGTATTGGCGTACAGTTTGTCTCTTAAACAGCCAAACCAGACTTTAGGCGCACAGCGTTTTCGGGACTTTTTTTTCACCTGACCATTAATCAGAGCACTAACGATGGGCGTGCGCCACAAACAAGTGCGGGAAAGGCGATCTATTCACTTCGGTGGCCGGCTCATCTGCACACGCACGGTCACGTCTTCCTGATCGACGACAATGGCGGCCTCATCAAAGGACGGCGGACCCAGCGAGATTCTGGCATTGTTGGAAAAGACAACATCCTCGGTCGGAATGCCTAAGAACCCTCGATCAACCCGGTTGTTGAGATTTTGATCATGGGCAATGACTACGGCATACGTCCCCGGCTCCAATCCTGAAAAAGTGGCGACCGCCTGTCCTTCTTGAATTACGGCCCGTTCCGCCATCATCATCTTGTCAGGTTTAGACGGGAATGCGTCCCTGTCATCAAATACGCGCGCAATGATTTGCCCGGTCTCGCTGGAAAAATCCGTGACAATCACTCGAAGTTCGGCGCCGGATGCTGTCTCCGCAGTCAATACAACCTCTGCGGCCAGTATCGGCCAAGCAAGAGCCAGCAGGCATATTGCCCGTTTGATCATGCCAGTCATCGAAAATCCCCGCGAAAACGCAAATATCGTAGTCTTGCGCGGTCCCCTCTGCCGCGCCGCAGCTTACTTATGTAGGACCGACCACAATGTCCATGTCCCAGCGGTCACATTCTCGTTAAGCGGTTTATCGCGTTTGCACGAACGCCCAACAGGCAAAGCAACCCTCAGGCGAGAAAATGGGAGTTCGCGAAACGACCCCAGGTGAAGCAGAGGCCGATTTGTGGTCAGAAACGCAAAACACGTCTAGTCCGGCCGGGTGCCGAACGAGATCTCGTCTAAAGGGGTTTCTCCAAACAGTTCCGTGTGCCGCGCCACCACTCGGTCCCAAAGCCCCGTAAGATCGGGTGTTGCAATCTTGAACATTGACCGCAACGTATGCTCTAACTCATCTGCACTCTGAACAAACGACCGCCCGCCACCAGGACCCGTGTCGCTCAGCACCCTGCCGATCAGCATGTGCGTTCCTTCTTTCGTCATCAACTGACAAATGAGATTCTGCCGAAACATGGACTGAGCGTCCTCTTGGAGGTTACTGCCCGTCGCCTCAAAAAGATCCTCATCCGCCGACTTGTTGATCACGTCGAACGAGAGCGGCGAAGCGTCTTTCCTATTGCGGAACCGCCATACGCCGTCCCCCAAATCCTCGAACCGAAAGCACCGCCAGTCCTGCGAGAATTCACCTTCGCGTAGCCGCGCCGGCCGCAAGATCGCATCACCCAGTCCCGCATCCGCGATCCAAGGCCCGTCGAGATCCACACGCAGCACCAAATGGTTCCCCCACGCCTCATCTCCGATCAGCGCCCGCATGACACCCCCGGTCATGCGCGTCACTTCAAAGCCGATTTCAGAAAGAGCCCAACCAAGCAAGCCGTTTTGCTCGTAACACCAGCCTCCCCGTCCCTTGAGGACCATCTTGTCGAAAATACGTTCAATGTTCTGATCCACCGGATTCTCGAGAATGACATCCAGGTTTTCATAGGGAAACGTGAATATGTGGCGTTCATGCACATCACCCAGAACGTCAAGTGTAGGTTCGCAAGGGCCTCCATAGGCTATGCGTTCAAAGTATTGATCGAGATTTGCCGTCATGGCCGGAGTATGGACTGCAAGTTTGCCTTGTCAACCGAACGACACGATGGACCGGTCGACCTCCCTCGACTTATGGGTCAACTTTCGTAAGACGAGCGGCGCATGTCGAGAGCGGCCCGCCGCGATCGGGTGAGTGCGTTCATTGCCAAGTTTCTCAGACCACGGAAGTGTGCTCGGGACCGTTCCAGGTCACTTCCTAGCAACAGAACCGGATACGTGCCGTGCCGGCGAACCTTCTTACGAAAGATGGGCGCGACTTTATCTTTTATCTTTCCCTTGAACGTGGAGCCAGGTAGTTCGACGTCGGCGCGCTTATGGGCAAACCCATGCGGATAATAGTGCGCCGTGAGCGACTTTCTCGAGTACCTCACATCCGACTGATCGGCAGATCCGTGCATGGTGGACGCGTGCCAAAACATGACATCTCCCTTCTTTAAAAGAGCATGCACCGGCGCATTTTCTTCCGCGTATTTGGCGCATTCTAGGCGAAACTCGTCCTGAGGCAGATCATCGAACTGCGTATCGGCGAAATGTTTGTGAGAGCCGGGATAAATACGAAAGGGACCCGCCCCCTCGCCGATATCTTCCAGCGACACCCAGGCCCCATTGAGATAGCCTCCGGGAAAAGTATCCAGGTAATAGGCATCATAGTGGTCGATTGTACCGGTCGAACGGTCGAACAGCATGTTCTGCCACATTACGAAGTTCTCGCGCCGGGGATGGATTTCCTTGAGTGCAGCATTGATGCGCTCACCCAAGAGGATGTCAAAGCCGAGTTTTCTTAAGCCGCGGTTGAAGAAGAGCTCGGTGAAGTTCTGCATCGACTCTCTCATGAAGCCCTGAGAGTCGATTTCGGGCCGAATCCATTGATGAATGGATTGAGAATAATAGGGCATCCTGCGAGCTTTGAAGTCCTCCAAGGCGGCAAGCAGCGCGTCTATTTCGGCTTCCGGAATGAGTTCTTCGAAAATAACGTAGCCGTTTTCTTCATAGTAACGATGCTTACTCATACGCAATTGACCCACCCGCTAATTTGTTTGGGAACTCAAAGCGCAGTTTACGTGAGTATTCAATCCTCAATTACGTTCGGACGATTGTATTGAGGAAAGTAAATCCAATATTCGCCAAATACGTGCTGACGCAACGATTGAACTCGCGCACTGGGCGGTTTCGGAAACGGATCTCTAACACCTAGCCCGGCAAACAGCTGCAGGCGCCGCGTCGCAAAAGTAATGCAAAGATCTATTGTTTGGACGCCACCCTGGCGGCTCACATCCTTCGAGTGCCTTTGCTCAAGATTGAAGACGACCGGCGCGAGATCACCAGTTAAACTTGGGCCTGAACATGAAAGCGAACAGGTCTCGATGGTGGGGAATTTTCATATGAACATCGCCCCTGCGATCGGCCGTTCGCTCTGCGTAGTCTTGGACAATCTCTAACCCAAGAAAACACTTTTCAAATGATAATCCAGATACTCACATTGACGTCCTGAAAATCTCCCCACGCCATCACGCAATGCGGGCAACAAACCCAGCGAGGTTATTGTTTGCTTACTGAGCGTCTCCGAAACGACGATTTCTCCCTCGCCCTTGAAAGAAATCAATCCGATATCAAACACTTTGTCGATCTGCGGCGAAAGCAATAGCCCGTTGGCGCCGTCGAGCCTTTCGGCGGCCGTTTCGCAAACTCGCCAGGGCTTAATGTGGCTGGCCACGAGCAAGCGGGCGTCTGCAAGACCAGTAACGCGGCAAGCATTCTCGATCTTTTCAACATTTCGACGAAATTTTCCTTGACCGCGGCGCGCCTTTATAAGCGCTTCTTTTTCCGTCTGATCCATCGACTCATCTTCACCAATTTTGTGTTCTATTTGGTCCTCGATCGCACGAGTTATGTCCTCTGGTTCAACGGCCTCATAACTTCCGGCGGAATCTGCGAGAGCAAATTGTCCCAGTGTGGCGAGTCGGTTCATCAGCGCAGAGTTTATTTTGGAAAGATATGCCTTTTGATTGCCATTGCCTGACTCTTGCAAAGGAGAATAGCGCTCAGGCAAAAGCGGCCGAATTTGTTCTATATGAAGTTTCGGTCGAAATGGACGGGGCACTTCGCTCCAGCTTACTGGCACATACCATCCCTCATTTGACCAGTAGCTTCCGATGTTACCAAACTCCTCCGGCTTCGGAGCACTCACGGGAAACCCAGCAACAACCCCTACATTTGAGATTAACTGGCCGGCATAAGAAACGACACTATCTCCCGGGCGAGCTTCGCGCATGAACTCATAAAATTGACTCCGGCTCCCATTGCTCTCCAGTTTAGGAGACCACAAATAGCCGCCTTCAAGCTCCTGTCGCGCCGTCTGATTGTGATTGACCCAATAATAATTCATCCACTTCTAGCCCATTTCGTTCCCAATTCGCGTTCTTTGAATGGGCAAGAACTAGCCTGCTCCGTTTAACGTCAATGCTCAAGATCCTGCCCACCTCGCCTTGGATCAATCAAACCTTAGGCGCGATCCGCATCAGTTGCGGCTTTCGTCCGGCCCATTGTTGGTGTGAAGCACTATGCCAGGACAGGGTTTCGGAAGAGCAAAGGCCCTTTCTGACCCCATCGGGTTCTTTTTGAAACTTGGCTTGATGGCGGAGAGGAGGGGATTCGAACCCCCGATACGGGGTTACCGTATACTCGCTTAGCAGGCGAGCGCCTTCGACCACTCGGCCACCTCTCCGCCGCGGACCATGCCGGAGAAAGACCTAAAGATCAATGAGATATGAAGACGCGCCGACAAAGTTCCTGAAGAGAGGAGTTGTCTCTTGCCTGCCCCGACACTTTTTGTAGACCAGCGACAGGAGAAAACTATGTCGATCGACCGCTACACCAAGGCTTGCCTCACCGTGATCGCTGCATCTTTGATGCTGATCGCCGCGCGAGGTTTCTCACCTGCCCCTTCGGCGCTCGCCGAGAGTCAGGTCCAACGCATTGCCGTCTGTGATGTAAACGGCCAGTGCGCCGATGTAGATGCCTATGGCGCACTGCTCATAAAACAAACCGATTAACCGAAACGCGGCTTACCGCGTTGACAGCCACTCTCTGGCTTCACGCTGTGCCACGGCGATTTCGTTGCCGCTCATTTCGGCTGCCAGTTCAGCCCGCTTCACCTTGGCTTCGGCGCTCCCTTGCATCGCAGCCAAATTGAACCATTTATGGGCTTGGACATAGTCCAACTGGACCCCTTGTCCTGTCGAATACAACATGCCGAGATTGTACAGTGCATCCGCCGTACCCGTACTCTCAACCAACTCCAACGCCTCAGCGGCCGCTCCCGCAGATCTCACCATTACCCAGTCTCCTCAATGGTCTTGAGGCTCAGCCCTTCTGCTGTCCCCTTATGCGTGAGGCATGATTTCCGGATTTTTTTAAATTTTGAGTTAATGGCGCTGAACCAAAAACGATTCGCCGCAGGGCATCAAAAGCAGTGAGCCCCTCACCCGCCGATCTTAACCATCAAGGCCCAGCTTTTCCTTGAGGATTTGGTTGACGGCTTGCGGATTGGCCTTACCCCCCGTGGCCTGCATGACTTGGCCGACGAACCAGCCGATCGCCTTCGGTTTTTCTTTCACCTGCGCGACTTGATCGGGATTGGCAGCGATAATCTTATCAATTTCCGCTTCAATGGCGCCGGTATCGGTGACCTGTTTCAAGCCTTGGTCCTCAACGATCTTGACCGGATCCCCGCCCGTCTCGAACATGATCTGAAAGACTTGCTTGGCAATCTTGCCCGATATGGTTTGATCACCAATCAAATCAAGGAGTGCCCCTAACTGGTCCGCCTTAACGGGAGACGCCTCGATTTCAAGGTCGGCCTTGTTGAGCGCTCCGAACAAATCACCCATGATCCAGTTTGCGGCAAGTTTAGGATCCCGGCCCTGCGCCACCGTTTCAAAATACTCCGCACTCGGTTTATCGGCCGTCAGAACGCCGGCATCATAATCCGATAAACCAAGCTCGGTCATGAACCGCCGTTTCTTTGCATCAGGCAGCTCCGGTAGGGACTGACGGATTTCTTCTATGCGGCTTTCTTCGATCTCCAGCGGCAGCAAATCCGGATCGGGAAAATAGCGATAGTCATGCGCATCTTCTTTGCCGCGCATTTTGGTGGTTTTGCCGGTCTCCGAATTGAAACGGCGTGTCTGTTGCTCAATTTCCTCGCCGCGTTCCAAGAGGTCGATTTGGCGGTTCGCCTCATACTCAATCGCTTGCATGATAAAGCGGACCGAGTTGACGTTCTTAATCTCACATCTGGTGCCTAGCGGTTCTCCTGGCTTGCGCACCGACACGTTGACATCGGCCTTCAACGACCCCTCGTCCATATTGCCGTCACATGTCTCCAAATACTGAACGATCGTTCGTATTTTAGAAATGTAGGCCCCGGCCTCTTCCGCAGATCGCAAGTCGGGCTTGGAAACAATTTCCATGAGCGCCACGCCCGACCTGTTCAGGTCCACAAGGGATTTCTTGCTCCGCTCTTCGTGAATGCTTTTGCCTGCATCCTGTTCAAGATGGAGACGTTCAATACCGATGGTTACGACCTCTCCATCTTCAAGCTCAACGTCAATTTCTCCCTCACCCACGATCGGATATTGGTATTGGGAAATTTGGTAGCCTTGCGGCAAATCGGGGTAAAAGTAGTTCTTCCGGTCAAAGACCGAATAGGTGTTGATTTTCGCGTTCAATCCCAATCCCGTACGGATCGCTTGCTCAACACAATACTCATTGATGACGGGAAGCATTCCAGGCATTCCTGCATCCACCAGACTCACATGCGCGTTCGGATCACCGCCATAGGCGGTGGACGCTCCAGAAAAAAGCTTAGATTGGCTCATGATCCGCGCGTGAACTTCAAGTCCAATGACGACTTCCCATTCGCCGGTCGCACCGGAAATCAGCTTTGAGGATTTTGCCTGCGCGTTCACGTCACCACCATTTTTTGGGCGCATGGGTGAAGCCCGCACAGTCTTCCAAGACGTGCGCGACCCGAAAGAGCGTCTCTTCACCGAGCGCAGGGGCAATCACATGCAATCCCAACGGCAGACCCTGATCATCTAGTCCCGCCGGAACGGAGATCCCGGGCAAACCCGCCAGATTTGCCGGTACCGTGAAAATATCGTTCAAGTACATCTCCAGGGGGTCGCTCACTTTGTCCCCAATGGGAAAGGCAGCGGACGGCGTGGTGGGTGTCAAAATCGCATCTACTTGTTCGAAGGCCGATTTGAAGTCGTTCGATATAAGTGTGCGCACTTTTTGCGCTTTCAAATAGTAAGCGTCGTAGTACCCGGCCGACAATACGTAGGTGCCGATCAAAACACGGCGTTCGACCTCTCTCCCAAAACCCTCAGCGCGCGTCCGTTCGTACATCTCTTCGATCGTCTCGCCGTCCACGCGCAGCCCGTAGCGAACACCGTCATACCGCGCCAGGTTCGAAGACGCTTCGGCCGGCGCGATAATGTAGTAAGTGGGCAATGCATATTTGGTGTGGGGCAGAGATATATCAACGGTCGTTGCACCGGCCGCTTCGAGCCAGCGTTTCCCCTCCGTCCACAAACGTTCTATCTCTGCGGGCATCCCGTCCACCCGATATTCAGCGGGAATACCGATCTTCAGCCCTTTGATCCCTTCACCCAAACCGGCGGCGAAATCCGCAACAGGTACATTGATACTGGTCGAGTCCTTAGGGTCAAATCCCGCCATAGACTGCAACATCAAGGCGGCGTCCTTGACGGTTTTTGTAATGGGGCCTGCCTGGTCCAAAGAGGACGCAAACGCCACAATCCCCCACCTGGAACACAGTCCATAGGTGGGCTTCATCCCGACGGTTCCGGTGAGGGCTGCAGGTTGCCGAATGGAACCGCCCGTATCTGTTCCCGTGGCCCCCGCAACAAGCTTTGCGGCAACGGCGGCGGAAGATCCTCCCGATGATCCGCCTGGAACAAGCTCGCTTCCCCCATCAACCTTCCAAGGATTGCATACCGGACCAAAATAGCTCGTTTCATTGGACGAGCCCATGGCGAATTCATCGAGGTTCAACTTGCCCAAGCAAACCGCTCCATCCGCCCACAGATTACTAGTCACCGTGGACTCATACACGGGCTCAAATCCTTCCAGGATATGACTTCCAGCCGTCGTCAAAATGCCTTTCGTGCAAAACAGGTCCTTAACACCAAGGGGGATGCCTTCTAGCGGACGTGCCTCGCCTGCGGCTATCCTCTTGTCAGAAACCTGGGCATCAGCGAGCGCCTTCTCAGGCGTGTTCGTGATGAATGTATTGAGGTGACTGCCTGCCTCTATAGCGTCAAGATACGCACAGGTTAAATCCTGAGCCGAGAAGTCCCGGCGCTCAAGACCATCGCGCGCGTCGCCGATCGAAAGAGAGGTAAGTTCACTCATGTACACCCCTTACTCGACGACTTGTGGCACGACGAAGAAATTATCCCGAGCGTCGCGGGCGTTCTCAACAATATCTTCCGGATAACCCCCATCAGTCACAATATCGGCGCGCACCCGAAGGCTCGCATCGACCACGCTGGTCATCGGCTCCACATTCTCAGTGGACAGTTCTTCCAATTGTTCAACCCACGCCAAAATGTTGTTCAGGTCGTCCACCAGACCTTTCAGCTCATCGCCCACGGGCTTTTCAATACGTGCAAGCTTGGCGATATACTGGACGGTGTGTTCATCTACGGACATGCAGAACTCTTAGAAAGGTGGATATGCGAAACGGGCCGCTATCTATAGGGCGGCTTTGTACCCTTTTCAACTTATGTGTCATAAGGCGCCTTTTCGAGAAAAAGATAGAGAGGCCCCGCAATTTCTAACACTCCCGAATGGCTCCTACCGATTGATAAATTAGCGGGCGCGCTCACTCCGGGTGCGGCCCTCCTGGGATTCGACGTTGGATCAAAGACCATTGGCCTTGCAGTCTCAAATGCAAGCCTGTCGATCGCCACACCCTTGGAGACCATTCGCCGAACGAAGTTCCAGAAAGACTTGGAACGCATAATCGAGATCATTGCCTCTCATCAAATTGGAGGCTTGGTCATCGGTCTACCCCTGAACATGGACGGCAGCGAAGGCCCCCGCGTTCAGTCCACCAGAGCCTTTGCCCAGAATGTTCATCGCGGCGTGGACCTGCCCATCTCCTTTTGGGATGAGCGTCTGTCCACGTCTGCTGTCGATAAGGCCATGCTGGAAGCAGATCTCTCCCGCAAGAAACGAAGCGCGTCTGTCGATAAACTCGCCGCCGCCTTTATCTTGCAAGGTGCTCTTGATTATTTGGCCTTCCAAAGAAAAAATATGGAAAAAGGCGACCAATGACACTCAACCAGACTCTTAAGCGGACGCGAGACTATGGCTGAAGGACTATTGCCCCTCTTGGCGGCGGCTCTGTTTGGATATTTGCTGGGCTCAATCCCGTTTGGATTGGTCCTCACGAATCTCGCAGGACTCGGAGATGTCCGAAAAATCGGCTCGGGTAATATCGGCGCGACGAATGTCCTCCGCACGGGGAACAAACCTCTTGCCTTGGCGACTCTGCTGCTCGATGGCGGCAAGGCCGCAATCGCTTTTTTGATTGCCAAGGTGCTGTTCAACTTAGATGCGGCGGCCATCGCAGGCGCCAGCGCGTTTTTGGGCCATCTCTTTCCCGTCTGGCTGGGTTTTAAAGGAGGCAAAGGGGTCGCGGCCTTCTTCGGCATTTTGTTCGCCGCCTACTGGCCGGTGGGTTTGATGGCCGCCGGTACCTGGCTCATGACGGCGGCCGCATCCCGAATGTCATCCTTAGGCGCACTCGTGACGGCTGTGTTGGCACCTAGCTATTTCTTTCTTTCCGGTCAGCCGCGGCTTGCCTACTTGGCCACATTTCTCGCTGTTCTGATTTTTATCCGTCACCGGGAGAACATTCAGCGCATCCTCGCGGGAACCGAGTCCAAGATCGGAGCCAAGTCGTGACGGAGTGGCCGTAGCTCGATGACCAGCTCTGGCCAGGATCTCATTGATTGGCTTCGCCTGATCCGCAGCGAGAATGTTGGACCGGTCACTTTTTGGCAGCTTATCTCAAGGTTTGGCACCGCAGAAGCCGCTCTCGAGGCTCTTCCAGAGCTTGCGCACCGAGGCGGCATTAGACGCAGCATTCGCATCTGCTCACCAGCCATCGCCGAAGCTGAGATTGCCAAGACTGAAAAGTTCGGCGCCCGAATGATTCGGGGTGATGAAGTGGACATGCCCAAATCCCTCGCGTCCCTCGATCCACCGCCTCCTCTTATCTGCGTCAAAGGAGACCCCCATTTTCTCCACACGGACAATGTTGCCATCGTCGGTTCCAGGAATGCATCGGCCATCGGTCGGAAGTTCGCCGCAGGACTTGCCCGCGATTTAGGAGAAGCCGGCTTCACAATCGTCTCCGGACTGGCGCGCGGGATCGATGCGGCCGCCCACGCCGGCGCCCTCACATCCGGGACAGTTGCCGTTCTGGCTGGCGGCATTGACCATATCTATCCCTCCGACAATGAAGGACTCTACTGGGACATCGCGGGCTCGGGCGCGTTGGTTTCTGAACAACCGATTGGGATAACTGCACAAGCCCGAGACTTTCCCAGGCGCAATCGCCTCATATCAGGACTGTCTTTGGGGGTCGTGGTCGTTGAAGCCGCAAAGCGGTCCGGCTCGCTGATCACCGCACGCTTCGCCCTTGAGCAAGGCCGCGAGGTGCTTGCCGTGCCCGGCTCCCCACTCGACCCCCGATGTGCGGGCACCAACGGCCTTATAAAGCAGGGAGCCCAATTAGTAGAAGGTGTCGATGACGTCTTGAGCGCCCTCGAACGACCGATCATTGATCCTGCTGTCCCGCGAGTAAGTGAAACTACGCCAAATCTGAACTCGCCTGATGAGCAAGATCTTGAAGACGGCCGGGCCCACCTGCGCTCTTTGCTGGGGCCCTCTCCTATCCATATCGATGATCTCTCACGAGAATCTAGAGCGCCGCTCCCGGTGGTTCACGCTGTCCTCCTAGAGTTGGATCTGGCTGGTACGCTCGAGCGGCATCCTGGCGGACGCGTTTCGATCAAAGGCAGCCAATGAGTCGAAGCACTTGTGTACCTAGATCGCAAAACCAGCGCGCCACACACCCGGGGCATCTTCCAAAGCAAGTGCTGCCCATTTTTTCTGCGACGAAAGATTCTTCGCCGCTTTTGCTCCCGTCATTCAGACCGACAAACCGCACTTTCCTGGGCACTTCCGTCCGGGCATAGGTCGGCGACACAAACCATCGCCCTTGATGTGTTATCCGATCTTTAACCTTAGTTTGTTTGTTCCTTGGTTGACACTTGCCAGAAATTACCCAAGTGTCCCGTGCTTTCGTCGCACGGTCGAAGAAGAATGCGTTTAAAGTGAAGTTATGAATCTCGTTATTGTCGAATCTCCCGCCAAAGCGAAAACGATCAACAAGTATTTGGGCAAAGACTACGAGGTCATGGCCAGTTATGGCCATGTAAGAGATCTCCCGTCGAAGAACGGTTCGGTCCTGCCAGACGACGATTTCGAGATGACATGGGACGTCGATTCTCAATCTTCAAAGACCCTGAAGGCAATCTCGGAAGCAGTAAAGCGCTCCGACAAGCTCATTCTTGCAACCGACCCGGACCGGGAAGGCGAAGCCATCTCCTGGCATATTCTTGAGGTGTTGAATAACAAGGGGCTGCTCAAAGACAAAGACATTGAAAGAGTGGCATTCAACGCTGTCACTAAGTCTGCGATCCTGGATGCCATATCCCATCCCCGCCAGATTGATGAACAACTGGTGGAAGCTTATCTCGCCCGGCGCGCGCTCGACTATTTGGTGGGCTTTACTCTGTCGCCTGTCCTGTGGCGCAAGCTTCCCGGCTCCCGGTCTGCGGGCCGGGTCCAATCTGTTGCCTTGAGAATCGTTTGCGAGCGCGAAAAAGAGATCGAAGCTTTTGTCGCTCGGGAATACTGGACGATCGATGCGCTGGCCAAGTCGGCAAAAGACGAACCGATTGAGTCTCGTCTCGTGAAGTACGAAGGCGAAAAGCTCGACAAATTTGATTTGCCCAATGAGGAAGTCGCTCATGCCGCGGTGGCCGCGGTCAAGGCGGAAACATTCACGGTAGCCGCGGTTGAGAAAAAGCCCGCAAGGCGAAATCCTTCCGCACCGTTTACCACCTCAACCCTGCAACAAGAAGCCTCGCGAAAGCTGGGCTTTTCAGCGCGGCAAACGATGATGCTCGCTCAACGGCTTTATGAGGGCATCGACATCGGCGGCGAAACAACCGGTCTCATTACCTATATGCGTACGGACGGTATCGAGATTGCGCCGGAGGCCATGCAAACCGTTAGGGAAACCATCGGCTCCAAATTTGGCGATACCTATCTCCCAGACGCACCGCGCGTTTATAAGAGCAAGGCCAAGAACGCCCAGGAAGCGCATGAAGCAATCCGCCCCACGGACGTCGCTAGAGCACCAGAAGATCTCAAATCTCATCTCGAGGCGGATCAGCATCGTCTTTACGAACTCATTTGGAAGCGAACGATCGCTAGTCAAATGGAAAGTGCGCGGTTGGAACGCACGACCATAGAGCTTGCATCCTCCGACGATCAAATTGGATTGCGCGCGACGGGATCGGTTTTGGTTTTTGATGGCTTCTTGAAGGTTTATGAAGAAAGCCGGGACGAATCCAAGACCGACGACGATGACAAGCGGCTTCCTGCAGTCCAACAAGGCGAGGCAATCACCCTTGCGGACGTCAATGCGGACCAGCACTTTACCGAACCGCCACCGCGCTACTCCGAAGCCTCGCTCGTGAAAAAACTAGAGGAGCTCGGTATCGGCAGACCGAGCACCTATGCATCCATCTTGTCGGTCCTCCAGGACCGAAAGTATGTGCGTCTTGAGCAAAAGAGATTCTTTCCCGAAGATAAAGGCCGTCTTGTCACGGCCTTTTTGGAAAACTTCTTCCAAAAATACGTGGAGTACGATTTCACGGCGGGACTTGAGGAGAAACTAGATCTCGTTTCCGCTGGCGATCTCAACTGGAAGGAATTCCTTCGGAATTTCTGGACGGAATTTCACGCCGCAGTCGACAGCATTTCTGATCTGCGCATTACAAACGTTCTCGATGCGCTCAATGTTGCTCTTGCGCCCCATGTCTTTCCGGAAATCGAGGCTGGAAAGGACCCGCGCGCGTGTCCCTCGTGCGAAGATGGCCGACTGAGTTTGAAGGTAGGGCGCTTCGGCGCTTTTGTCGGCTGTTCGAATTATCCCGAGTGCAAGTACACGCGCCAGTTCTCCGTGGCCAATGAGAATGACATTCTCCCTGACGGAGAACCCAAAGTTCTCGGACAAGACCCCGAAACTGGACTTGAGCTCTCACTGCGCAGCGGACGTTTCGGTCCTTACATCCAGTTGGGTGATGGCGAAGATGGGGAAAAACCGAAGCGCGGCAGCATTCCCCGAGGAGTCGACGCATCTGAAATCGACTTTGAAAAAGCCTTGTTTCTGGTGTCGCTTCCGAGAGAGATCGGCGCCCATCCGGAAACGCAAAATCCGATTTCTGTTGGCATTGGCAGATATGGTCCCTATGTACTGCACGACGGGACCTACGCATCCATTTCCGATCCGGAGGAAGTCTTTTCGATCGGCCTGAACAGGGCTGTAACTCTGCTCGCAGAAAAGGCCACGAAAGGCGGCGGACGGCGCGGCTCAACGGCAAAGCCACTCAAAGAGTTGGGTGAGCATCCGGAACTGGGCGGCCCTGTCAACGTCCTAGATGGCCGCTACGGACCCTACGTGAAGCACGGACGTGTAAACGCGTCCTTGCCGAAAGAAATCGAGCCAGATCAGATGACTCTCGAAATGGCGGTTGACTTGCTCAATAAGAAGAGTAGTAAAGGCGCCGCAAAAAAAGCAGCAAAAAAGAAGACGGCAAAGAAGAAAGCCGCCAAAAAGACAACAAAGAAAGCAACTAAAAAATCGACAACAAAGAAAAAAGAGACCGTCGTAAAGGCGGCCGAGTGAACAAAACGCGCTCCTTTCCAACGAAAGAGCAAATCTTAGAATTCATCACCTCTGCCAACAACACCGTCGGACGCCGCGAAATCGCAAAGGCATTCGGCGTCAAAGGGGACAAGCGTGTCCACCTCAAGGGCCTCCTGCGCGATATGTGCGAAGAAGGTCTCATTGAAAGAGGCAGAGGCAAATCCTACGAAGCCACAAACGGTCTGCCATCCGTCTGTCTGCTGAAAGTCGTCGACATTAATGAGGACGGAGAGCTCTTATGCCGACCGGCTGAGCGCCGATTGGAACGACACGCGGCAACCATACGATTGCTCTCGCGCGGCTCCAACGACAAGAGATCCTTGGCGCGGATCGCCGTCAATGATCGGATCCTTGCAAGGCTTGAAAAGACGGCCCCCGAAAGTTACGACGCGCGGCCCATAAAACGTGTCGCCTCTCGCGAAGAGCGATTTGTAGGCGTGTATAAGCGAACCCGAAACGGCCGGGCCCGGATCCAGCCCCTCGACCGTAACGCGCGCACGGATTTCGCAGCGGATCTTGATGACACCGTCCGTCCTAAATCTGGAGACCTTGTGGTCGCAGACCCGGACACCACCCGATCAGGCTCGGCGCGTATCCTCGAAGTGATAGGACGAGCGGACGATCCACGCGCAGTTTCGTTGATCGCCATTCACAAATATCAGCTACCGAACGAATTTGCGCCAGAAGTAGAGCAAGAGGCTAAGACCCGAAAACGTCCCCCCAAAGATCGCAGGGAAGACTTTACAGAGCTCCCGCTCGTCACCATCGATCCCGATGACGCAAAGGATTTCGATGATGCGGTCCATGCCGAACCGGATCCGAATAACAAAGGCGGTTGGATCGTGACCGTAGCGATCGCTGATGTTGCCCACTACGTAAGGCCGGACACCACGCTCGACACCAGCGCCTTCGACAGAGGCAATTCATGCTACTTTCCCGACCGTGTCGTCCCCATGCTGCCGGAACATCTGTCGAATGATTTATGCTCCCTTCGCCCGCAGGAGATCCGTCCCACATTAGCGGTGCGCATGACATTCGATAATCAAGGAAAGAAGCGAGGACACACATTCCATCGCGCCCTCATCCGATCCAGCGCCCGCCTCACTTATGGGCAAGCGCAACAAGCCTTGGTCGGCCGCCCCGAGGATCTAGATGACCAAACGGCACAATCCCTCGACAATATTCAGCAAGCGTATCGTCTCATAGAGGAAATGAGACGTAGGCGCGGCCCCTTGGAATTGGATTTGGCAGAGCACAAAATATCATTTGACGAACACGGCAATGTTTCAGGAATTGCCCCCTATGAACGCTACGAGGCCCACAAGCTGATCGAAGAGTTCATGATCCAAGCCAACGTTTGCGCTGCCGAGACCATTGAAGCACAGTCTTTTCCCTGTCTCTATCGAATCCACGAACCTCCCGACGAAGACAAGCTGGCCGGACTGTCCGAATTTCTAAAATCTCTGGGGCTATCACTTCCTCATTCACAGGTCCTCAAGCCCAACACGTTTAACGGTCTTCTCAGACAGGCCAAGAAAGCGGATCTTGAAAACGTGATTGCGGAAGTGGTGTTGCGCTCGCAGAGCCAAGCCGCATACAGCACCCGCAGCGCAGGACATTTCGGCTTGAATTTGCGGCGCTACGCTCATTTCACATCTCCCATTCGAAGATATGCAGACCTGATCATTCACCGAACGCTTATTCGCCTTTTGAATTTGGGCGCGGACGGATTAACAGATCGCGAAGTCAAGGAGCTCGATTCGATCGCGGAACATATCTCTCAGCGCGAACGCCATACCATGGCAGCCGAACGCGAAACGGTCGATCGATTCGTCTCGTCTTTCTTAGAAGATCACGTTGGTGCAACGTTCACCGGAAAGATCGGCGGAGTAACCCGGGCCGGATTGTTCGTTCAGTTGAATGACACCGGCGCGGACGGATTTGTCCCCATGCGCGCCCTAACTGAGGACTGGTATGAGCATGATGAAAACCGCAAGGCTCTGATAGGACGGAACCACGGTGGGATCTACCGGCTTGGCCAACCTGTAACCGTAAAACTTGTCGAGGCCACACCTCTCCAAGGAGGATTGCGCTTCGAACTCATCTCTGATCCAATAAAGGATAAGGCATTCGGGGAAGGAAAGAAAAAGCCCAAATCAAGAAAATCGTCCAAACGGGGAAAGAGGCGCGGCTCGCGCAATGAGCATTCTCGCAAACGATAACTCGAAATCACACTTCAAAACGAATTCATGGACAACTCACCAAGCTCAATAATTGAGGCGCAAAGCACGGCTGGCTCCAACGGACCGGCGCAAAAACCCAAAGACGCTGCGACGCTTATCATTACTCGTCAGGACCAAGGCGAGCTGAAGGTCCTAATGGGCCAGCGGCACGCCAACCACTCCTTCATGCCCAACAAATATGTCTTTCCCGGGGGACGCGTGTCGACCGCAGACACGCAAATTGTTCCGCATTCAGAACTACGGGATCACGTGAGCAGGCAGTTGCGATTTAAGTCGCGCCGCAAAAATGTAAGCGCACTCGCATTGGCTGCCATTCGTGAAACCTTCGAGGAAACGGGCCTATTGGTGGGGCACCGCGGTAAGCCTCATCCCGGTGCAACCACGGTGTCAACGTCAAGAGAATGGTGCGATATTTTACAGGCGGGCGTATGGCCGGCCCTGGACAAACTGGAATTCATCGCTCGCGCGATCACACCCCCCTATCGTCCAAAACGGTTCGATGCCCGATTCTTCGTTGCGAGTTCCGATCTTATTCAGAGCGATTTTGACGATACAACAAAAGCGTCTGGAGAGCTTATAAATCTGGAATGGGTCACACTCGAAAGAGCCTTGTCTCTCGAGCTGCCCAATATTACACACGCTGTTCTGGGACTTATCCGCGAACGCTACGAGCAACAAACCGTTCGCCCTCCCCTCTTTTTTCGCACTCTCAATGGAAAAAGCATTAGTGAGACTATCGACATTGACTAACTTGCCGAAAAACGCCGAGCACGGGAAACTGGGGCCCGGACAGAAAGCAATCCGTCCACGGAACGCGGCGAGTCTGGTGATTGTCGATTTTTCAGGCAAGGAGCCCCACGTACTCATGGGAAAACGCCGTTCGAAAGCCTCGTTCATTCCCGACGCGTATGTTTTTCCCGGCGGTGGCGTCGAAAAGGCGGACGAGGATATCCATCCCGCAAATCCTTTGGACCCGGCAATCATCAGTCATCTCGGCGGAACTTTCGGCACCGGCAAGAAACCGAACGTTCTCCCGAACACAGCCATCAGGGAGACCTTTGAAGAAACCGGCCTTGTCGTAGGAACCTCGGGCAATGGATTGAAGTCAAACCATCCAAGTTGGCAAGAGTACGCGCAGCTTGGTTTTGTTCCGGACCACAGCCAAATCGGCTATGTCGGCCGGGCCATTACGCCAACCGCCAGTCCCATCCGTTTTCATGCGCGATTTTTTATCACCAGCACGGATCATATCAGCGGCAAGCTGGCCGGTTCAGGTGAGCTTCTTCATCTCGACTTCTTTCCCCTCTCAAGAGCGTTCGAATTGCCCATTATCGATGTCACAGAGTTCATGTTGACCCAGGTCCGCCAAATGGTTGCCAGCGACCAATCCTTTACCAATCCAAGTCCGAAGCCACTGTTTTCGTACCGGAATCAGCGACCCTATATTCGCTTCCGCGGAACGCGGTAAAAGGACCTAAAAGAAACAGGACGAGCCGTCGGCGGGGAGCTGCAACAGTTTCTCTTGACACAACGAGACGATTGCGAGATAGGCGGAGCAAAACTATGCATGACGGAGTAGTTTCATGGCGAAACCAACGACTGTAAAGATAAGACTAAACAGCACAGCAGGCACAGGCTACTTCTACGTAACGAAGAAGAACAGCCGGACCATGACCGAAAAGATGGTCGTGCGAAAGTATGATCCTATTGCCCGCAAGCATGTAGAATTCAAAGAAGCTAAGATCAAGTAGTCGTCTTTCAAGACTACAATTTATTGTTCGGAACTACCAAAGCCGGGATCCTGTTGCGCCCGGCTATTCTTGTTTTGGCTTACCCCAGACCCTCAATTCACAGATCCGGAGCGCAAAACGCCTAAAGCCACTCAGTCGGCTAAAGGTTGGGGGTGCCGCATAAAAGTGGCCGATCAGTAAAATCGCTGCCAGAGGAGGCCTCTCTAACAACACTGACCGGCCACAGACCCTGCGGGCTCAGGAGATGCGGCGGACCTGAGAGTATCGCAGGGTATTCAAGCTCATTGGCACCTCATTCAGAACCTTAAAAATCGGCCGCTGAACTCGTTACCGTCACGCCGTGTAAAACAAAACCCAACTCAAGGAAGTATCTGACAGGCGCGTATGATGTCTCGCCCAATTCTGCACGTGTGAATTTACTTCACCTGGCGAAAATAAAACCAAAAAAAGTTGAAAATGTAAAGGCGGGAAACACTTGACGTCTGGAAGCCGTCGACAAGTCAGCTCAAGTAGAATCCGATTCTCTCCGAGCTCGTCAGAACGACGAAAGCGGCTAAGCAGCAGTTGCCACTACTCGATTGCGTCCATCCCGCTTCGCAGAGTAAAGCGCCTCGTCCGCCCGCTTCAAAAAACTCTCCGCCGTATCCCCGTCTGAGAGAGAGGCGGTAACCCCGATGCTGATGGTTAAATTGAGATTGAGCTTACCTGTTGATACCACGAAGGGTTCGTCGGCAATCTCTTGGCGTAAGCGTTCAGCGATCATGTAGGCAAAAGAAATATCCGTATCGGGAAGAACCAGTACAAATTCCTCACCACCATATCTGCAGGCCAGATCCATTTCGCGAACATTGTTTGCCAATCGCTGACCAAATTCGCGAAGGACTTCATCCCCCACATCATGACCGTATTGATCATTGACGTTCTTGAAGAAATCCATGTCGATGATCAAACAGGAGACGTGACTATTCTCTTCGCGCGCCCTTTCGAGCAATTTCCCAAGATGGTTCGACAAATAACGACGATTGTAGAGCCCGGTGAGTTGATCTTTGACGGCCGCTTCCAGACTTGTGTGAAACTCGTCACGGAGACGATCTTGATATCTCTTACGCTTGATCTGAGTGTTGACCCGCGCCGTCATTTCGTTGGGATCGATTGGCCGCATGACGTAGTCGTTCACACCCATTTCGAGACCGCGGATCAGCCGGTCTCGTTCGCCGTCTTCAACCAAAATTAAAATCGGCAGATGCCGCGTCTCCTCCAAAGAACGAATATGCGAGCACAATCGCAAAGCATCACGTTGCTGTAAGCTCAAACTGACCACTGCAAGGTCAAAGAATCCGTTTTTAAGCTTGAACAGAGCCTCATCGGCATTTTCCTCCAGCTGCACACAATGAGTTTTACCCAGATCCTCTGCGATCTTCTTTGCATGCAACGGGCGATCTTCAACGACAAGGATATTGGCATTCTCCAGAATACTGGGATCATCGAGCGCGCTATCCCCCCCGACACCAAAATCTTGGCCCGACACATGTCGCAGACGCAACTCGTCAGACAACATCTTCACGCGAACCAAACTCTTTATCCGGGCAAAGAGCGCCACATCGTCCACAGGCTTGGTCAGAAAATCGTCCGCACCGGCGCTCAAGCCCTTGACGCGATCGCTTTGTTGATCGAGCGCCGTAACCATTACCACCGGGATATGCGTAGTTTGTTCGTTATCCTTCAGGCGCCGGCAAACTTCAAATCCGTCGAGCCCCGGCATCATCACGTCGAGAAGAATGATGTCCGGATTCTCTGATGCGGCAACGTCCAACGCCTCAAAACCATTCTCAGCGGTGATGACATCATAATATTCTGCCATGAGCTTCGCTTCGAGCAGCCGAACATTGACAGGAATATCGTCGACGACAAGTACGCGTGCTGGCATTGTTCAATCTACTTCTCAAGGAAGCTCTTGATGGTTTCTAAAAATGAAGCAACGGAAATGGGTTTTGCAATATAGGCCTCGCAGCCTCCCTCAATGATCTTTTCTTCATCGCCCTTCATGGCGAACGCAGTGACCGCAATTACAGGTATGTCCGCGAGCGAATCATCTTCCTTCAACCACTTCGTGACCTCTAATCCGGACACTTCAGGCAGTTGGATATCCATGAGAATCAAATCGGGGCGGTTGTCTCTGGCGATATCCAGAGCCTCCATCCCGTCACGGGTTTGCAGTGTTTTATATCCGTGAGCGTCGAGTAAATCGTGAAAGAGCTTCATGTTAAGCTCGTTATCTTCGACGATTAGGACGGTTTTTGGCTTCACCTGCGCCTCTTGTGAATGGTCTCGGTCGCTATTTTGGGCAGGGCCACGATCGCTGAGCTCCATGCTACACTGTCCACTCTAGATGCACATTACTGATTAACGGGCTTGCAAAAGTGTTTGACAGCCAGCCTCGTTCCACGCCTGCATAGTGTCACAAAGACTCTTAACCAACTATTTAAGATTGCCAAATGTCGGGAAGTTTTTGGCCGTATTGTGGTGAAGACCAATAGGATTTGCTTAGCATTTGGGCGCAACGGACCGGTCACCGATTACTGCTTGATCCCAACTGTCAAATCTACGAAGACTTCGCTTCGAACTGATTCGTTCCTCCGCAAAACAGCAGCGAGAACCAAAAGGCGTGCGCGACTGGGTTAAAGATCAGATTGACCGTGTTGTCTTGGACACGGACAGGCCACTCATCATCTCCGATGCCGACGAGGTATTGTTTCAGTTTGTGCGGGGGTTGGAGGCGTTTCTTGAAACGGCAGGCCTCTACCTGGACCTCTCCAGCTTCCGGCTCTCTGGAAACATCAAGAACAAGACAACCAATGAAACCTACCCCATCGATGATGTGCCAAACTTGCTTGCTGAGTTCTTTGCTGAGCGAACCCGCCATCTTGAAGTCGTTGAAGGAGCCCAAAACGTACTGAATTCGCTGCGCGGCGATGCCCAGATCGTTGTGTTGACAAACGTTCCCGCCGAACAGAAGGCTGACCGCGTATCGGCGCTCGAACGGAATGGACTGGACTTCCCTGTCATTGCAAATTCTGGGGACAAAGGGCCCGCCGCTGCGTATTTGGCCACACGCGTCGAGGCACCGATCGTATTTATCGACGATATACCTCCAAATCTTGACTCTGTTAAGCAGCATGCAAATCATATTCACTGCGTTCACTTCGTATCTCATCCTCGTCTGTCTGAGTTGATTGAAGCGATGGACTTTGAGCATCCGCGAGCCAAAAGTTGGATGGAGTTGGATAAGATTATTCGAGACCACCTTTTCGACTGAGCGAACTCATGCGCATAGGCATAGACGTCGGAGGCACGAAGATCGAAATTGCCGCTTTGTCTGATGACGGCAGCTTGCAGATACGCGAGCGTGTGCCCTCCCCGCAAAACGACTATCAATCCACGATCCGGTGCATAAAAGACCTCGTAGAAAGCGTGGAAGCACGTCTGTCTCGCACGTGCTCGGTCGGTATTGGAATTCCTGGGACACTATCTCGCCGAACCAACACGGTCAAAAACGCCAACTCAACCTGGCTAAATGGAAAGCCGCTTCTATCCGATCTCGAGACCTCCTTGCACAGGGACGTAAGGATCGCCAATGACGCAAATTGCTTTGCCCTATCTGAGGCCATAGACGGCGCGGGTGCCGGCCACCACTCCGTATTCGGAGTGATTTTGGGAACGGGGTGCGGAGCAGGCTACATTGTCAGCGGCAAAATTATGGACGGGCCAAATCAAATCACCGGCGAATGGGGGCACAACCCTTTGCCTTGGCAGACCGCGCGGGAATTAGACAGTGCACGCCGTTGCTATTGTGGCAAGACCAACTGCATTGAAACCTGGTTGTCAGGGCCGGGCTTGGAACGAACCCATCACGAGCACCAAGACAGCGCAAGGCTTTCCGCGATCCAGGTGGCAGAACAAGCCAAAGACGGCGACCCCCACGCCATCGCATCGCTCCGGCTCTATCTCGTCCAATTGGCCAAGTCCCTCACCACTGTGATCAACCTTCTAGATCCGAAGATCATTGTTTTTGGTGGGGGCCTCTCTAATATTGAGGAGATCTATAAAGATGTGCCGACTTTGGTCGGCGATTACATTTTCTCGGACGCGGTCGAGACGCATTTCCATCGGAATCATTTTGGTGATTCAAGCGGTGTCCGCGGCGCAGCCTGGCTTTGGGACAGCCCGGCACCTGAATAAGGGATCATATGTCTGCATTTTGCCGTGACTGTGCAACACCCTTGCCGGAGGACCAAAAGGACCTGCGATGCACCGCATGCGGAAGTCCAAAAGTCCTGACTCATCCCGAACTCAACAATCTGTCTATCGCCCACGTTGACTGCGATGCCTTCTACGCCGCCGTCGAGAAGAGAGACAATCCCGACCTTGCCGATAAGCCCGTTATCATAGGCGGAGGAAGACGAGGCGTCGTCTCAACCGCCTGTTACACAGCACGCCTCTACGGCGTTCACTCGGCAATGCCGATGTTCAAAGCCCTTAAAGCCTGTCCTCACGCCGTTGTATTGTCTCCCAACATGAACAAATACGTCGAAGTCAGCCGGCACATTCGCACCTTTATGGTTGAGCTGACCCCAATTGTAGAACCCCTTTCCATTGACGAAGCGTTTTTGGATTTGACCGGGACGGAGCGTTTACATGGGCAATCCCCCGCTGTGACCCTCGCCAAACTATCGGCCAAGATTCGTGACGACGTTGGCATAACCGTTTCCATCGGTCTGAGCCACAACAAATACTTAGCCAAACTTGCATCTGATCTGCACAAGCCAGACGGCTTCTCAATTATCGGCAAAGAGGAAACACTTCGCGTTCTAGAACACATGCCCGTCACAAAGATTTTTGGTGTTGGCAAAGCCTTTCACAAAAAACTGTTGGCAGACGGAATATCGACGATTGGAGATGTCAGGAAACGCGACCTAAAGGCCCTCGTCAAATCCTATGGGGAGATCGGCATCCGGCTGCACAATTTGTCGTGGGGACGCGACACACGCTCCATTAAACCGGCCCGCATGGCCAAGAGCATCTCGACCGAAACCACATTCAGCGTAGACGAATCAGATGTCTCTCGCCTCTCAGTCATCCTCTGGAACAATTGTGAGCGCCTTTCCAAGCGAGCCAAAGAGGCCGGCAAAGTTGGAACAACACTGACTCTAAAGCTGAAGACGTCCAAATTCAGGCTCCTGACGCGGAGTGTGACCCTCAGCGCGCCGACTAACTTGGCATCAGAACTTTTCGAGCAAGTCCGCAAGCTTCTCAAGGCCGAAGCGGACGGAACCTCTTACCGTTTGCTCGGCGTCGGAATCAGCGGCCTGCAAGAAAGCGAAGAAACCCGTTCCGCAGATCTCTTTGAGGATACCCAGAGCCAACTCGCTCGCACCGAACGCGCCATAGATCGGGTGCGTGAAAAATTCGGTGACAAGGCAATTGTGAAGGGCCGCAGCCTGACCAAGTAGGTCACTTCCGGCGGACAATCAACAGTCGGTGCGCGGCGTGAATTGCAGCTTAACCAGGACCGCCTCGACGGAGAAACTGCCGTAATCCATGATGATTCTCCGCCCAACACCATTTTGATGGAGGTCCATACTCATCTCGAAAATTGGCAGAGGCTCGATGTTCTCCCATTCGTGATAGCTCACATGGACCGGCCAATACGGATTGTCGATAAGCAACGAAAGACCCGACTGATTGGCCTCACCCTCGTTGGACGTCTTGGCTGTGCGGCGCGGACCGATGGTCGTGGTGGTCCGAAACCCAACATGCTCGTCCGAGCCATCAAACATTGCTCCCTCGAAGACAGTCTCGCCGCGCTGCGCCGCCGCTAAAACCTCTGCCGTATAATGGGTTGGAAACATGATGCTCGCCGGCAGCGTTTGGGAGCCCTTTTTGGGTTTGGAAATCTCGATCAGTCCCTCCTGGTCAACAGAGTCTCGAGTTGCCTTTCCCGACAACCGCTTCATGACCCGGCCATTGACTTTGTTCTCCGTATAGAACTGGAAGAAAACTCGATCCTTACCTTCCCACGACGTGGCCGTGAAATCTGAATCTGTTACCGTGCCTTCCCGATCCGAAATCGACGCAACAATACGCTGATCTGAGGCGAACCCATCACACGTGTCTCGCCAAGACACGCTCATGAGACCTTCATAGGAGGCGACGTTCGAAGAAGACGTTGTCTCATGGAGCTTGACTTCATAAAGCGCTTCGTGCGGTGCCTGCTGCTCCAGGACATCTGTCACTTGCGCAGCTTTTGACGCCACCGGCGAGGCCTGCGCCATGTTTGGCGGGATAATCGTCCCACTCAACACCAGTGTTGCCGACACAAATATGGACGCGAATTGACGGGATATGGACACACAAACTCCTTAGGACCGGTTGGTCGCAAGACGCAACAAAGGGTACCGCGCAACTGTTAAATCCTAGTGTAGCACCAATTGCCAAGCGAAATGCAAGATTATCCGGGAAAAACCTTCCGCATGCATATTTTGCCTAGCGAACATGCACCTTTAACCTCCAGCGTTCTCACTAAGCCTTTGGATTAATTGAATTTTCTTGAGATCCCTTTTGGCACGGTCGTTGCGATACGGGAACAGAGAAAAATCAGCGAAGAGGTACACCATGCAGAATGTCGTCTCCATAGAAGAAAGCGCAGGCTGGTTTCGCGACCATCCGGCGACGGAGCGTACAAATCCCCTGGCCCACTTAAGCCAGAAGAAGACCGTTCAATCGCCAAGTGTTGACGACTTCACGGAGCTTATGACCATCGCGCAAGATGCCATTCGCACGGTTGCCGAACAAAAGAAACGAATCGAAACTCTACAAAAGCTGAGCGTGACAGACGAGCTCACCGGCCTTCTCAATAGGCGAGGATTTCATGCTGCGCTGAACCGTGTTCTGGATGAGTCCTACCGGTACGAAGAGTCCGGATTTCTGTCTCTTGTAGATCTTGATCGTTTTAAGGACGTCAACGACACGTTCGGGCACGAAGCGGGTGACAAAGTGCTACAAAGAGTCGCTGAAATCCTCAAAAAGAATACGCGGTCGACGGATTATACAGCTCGCATCGGCGGGGATGAATTCGCAGTTATCTTCGTCCGCGCCAAGGGGGCCCCTCTATTCACGCGCCTCGAACAGCTTCAGCGCGACTTGAACAGTTCATATGTGCTCTATAACGGCAACCGAATCGGAATTGAGGCGAGTATCGGCACGACCCAATTTCGAGCTCGCAGTGACGCGTCCTCTCTCATACGCCGCGCAGACGACGCCCTCTACGCCCAAAAATCTCAGCTAAAGCAGAGCGCCTAGAACCCCGCCCCAACTTGCGCCCCCTTCCCCGATCCCCTAAGCTCTTCCGGAGGATCGGGGATCATGAGCGTCGCAGACAAGATTGCAAAACTTGGGATTGATCTATCGGCACCGAGCGCGCCGGCCGCAAACTACGTGCCGTTCATACAGACAGGTCCACTCGTTTTTATTTCTGGCCAAGTGCCCATCCAAGAAGGTCGCCTTGCCTACCGAGGCAAGGTTGGTGACGAGGTTTCACAAGAGGATGCCTACCGGGCGGCCCGTTTGTGCGGGATCGGCATCCTGACTCAACTCAACGCAGCTTGCGGCGGCAATCTCGATGCCGTGGGAAAATGTATCAAGTTGGGGGGCTTTGTGAATTGCACTCCGGACTTCGACCAGCACCCTGCGGTGATCAACGGCGCCTCCGATTTAATGGTCGAAGTCTTCGGTGATCGCGGCCGCCATGCGAGATTTGCCGTCGGCGCACCGAGCCTGCCGTTCAACGTCGCGGTCGAAGTCGACGCCGTATTTGAGATTGGCTAACGTGGCAACTCAAGATGCGTCCGTCCGCGCGGAGATCATTTCCGACCTTAGTCAGGTCCCAAAAGACGAATGGAATGCGTGCACGAATGTCAGCAACCCCTTACCGGATCCATTCAACACCTACGATTTCCTCCAAAGTTTAGAGGAAAGTGGATCGGCGACACCGGACACCGGTTGGGCGCCGCAGCATGTCATCATTCGCGATTGTGACGGTGCGATCGCAGCGGCAATGCCGATGTATTTGAAATCGCACAGCCAAGGCGAGTATGTGTTCGACCATTCTTGGGCAGACGCCTTCTATCGCGCCGGCGGTGAGTATTACCCCAAGCTTCAGGTGTCCATACCGTTTACACCGGCCACCGGACGGCGCTTGCTGGTCCGCAAAGATGAGCCCACACAATTGCGGGAATCTCAGCTTATCGCCGCCTCCGTCGAACTGGCTTCACGGATGGAAGTCTCGTCGATTCACTACACGTTCGTCACGAAGGACGAATGGGACCATTTGGGGGGCATCGGACTCCTTCAGCGTACGGACCAGCAATTTCATTGGTCGAACAAAGGATATGGATCCTTTGACGAGTTCCTGGATGATCTATCTTCACGCAAACGCAAGAATCTGCGTAAAGAACGAAACGCCGCGCTTGAGAACGATATCGAGATCGAATGGCTGACAGGTTCAGATCTCAAAGAACACCATTGGGACCATTTTTTCGAGTTTTACATGGATACCGGCTCCAGAAAATGGGGCCGCCCCTATCTCACGCGGACGTTCTTTAGTTTGATCAACGAGCGAATGAGAGATCAGACACTTCTCGTAATGTGCAAACGAAATGGCAGATACATCGCAGGCGCCCTTAACTTCTTCGGCAATGGCACCCTGTTCGGCCGCTATTGGGGATGCGTTGAAGACCACCGCTTTCTGCATTTCGAAACTTGTTACTATCAAGCCATCGACTTTGCGATTGCCCGCGGACTCAACCGCGTTGAAGCCGGAGCCCAGGGCACCCATAAACTGGCGAGGGGATACGAGCCCACACACACCTATAGCGCACACTACATCGCCGATAGCCGCTTTCGTGATGCCGTCGCCCACTATCTGGAAAGCGAACGCTCACATGTGGATGAGTATATCAGTGAGCTGAGCGGTCATACCCCCTTTCGCAAAGCCTCAGAGGAGACCTAACAATGGCCTATGACGAGAACAACATCTTTGCCAAAATCCTACGAGGCGAAGCCCCTTGCATAAAAATCTATGAGGATGATCACACGCTCTCATTCATGGATATCATGCCTCAAGCCGAAGGCCACACCTTGGTTATTCCCAAAGAGCCCGCAGAAAACATATTGGATCTATCACCCGAGATGGCAGGGCACCTGATCAAATCAACCCAAAAGGTAGCAAAGGCGGTAAAGGCCGCGACAAACGCCGACGGCGTGCTGGTGGCGCAGCTCAATGGTTCAGCCGCCGGCCAGACCGTGTTCCATATCCATTTCCACATTATTCCGCGAAATGAGGGCCTGGATCTGAAGTTCCACGCGCGGGACATGGCCGACATGGGCGAGCTGGAAGCATTGGCCGACAGGATTCGTGCCGAGCTATAAGGGAAGCTCCGCGGTATGAACGCCGGGGAGCCGAACGGAGATTACGATGACACCGGAGTCCGAGAGAGACTTAACTGAGCGAATCAAATCCCACCTCGCCGCGGGGACCACTGACTTAGCGCCTGACCCTTACGAAAACCAGGTGGACATGTATACCTCGCCTGCGGTTCTCAAGCGGGAGCAGGAACGGTTCTTTAGGTCAGGCGTGCTGTGCGCCGGATTATGCGCCGACGTTCCCCATCCAAACGACTGGTTGGTATTGGACGTGGCCGGAAAATCGGTTCTTCTTGCGCGAGACAATGCTGGCACTTTGCGAGGTTTTCTTAATGTCTGCCGCCATCGCGGTGCACCGGTGGCCGAAGGACAAGGTAACGGAAATCGATTCACGTGCCCCTATCACGGCTGGACTTACAACAATATCGGCAAGCTGATTGCTCAGCCCATGGAAGAAGCCTTTGAAAGGCCCACTGCGTGCAAAGTAGCGCTTCAAGAGCTGCCCATCGAAGAAAAACACGGGCTCATTTACCTCTCGTGCGACCCTCAATCTAAGGTCTGCGCGGATCAACATCTTGGAGATGCGGCAAGTGAAATTGCGGCTTTCGATCTCTCCTCTTACCACCGTTTTGGAACACGAAAAGTCTCCAAACAGATGAATTGGAAGCTTGTCGTGGATACCTTCTTAGAGGCCTATCACCTCCAGACCCTTCACAAAGCCTCTCTCGCTCCTATGATCTATAACACACATTGCGTTTGGGAAGACTGGGGTCATATCGGGCGCCTCACCACACCGCGCAAATCCATCGGCGAGATGAGCGACGGATCCCTGCTTCCTTACGTGACGATGCTGTACTTTCTCTTTCCCAATCTGGTCCTCATCCAACAGCAAGATCACATTGAGACCTTTCACGCCTTCCCGAAGAACAATTCGCCCGATGAAGCTGATATTGTGGTTTCGCTCTATTGCCCAAACGTTCCCGAGACCGACAGCGCCGTTCGTCATTGGACGAAGAACTTCGACCTGCTCATGAATGTCACGGAAGGCGAAGACTTCGCTCTGTGCGAAAAGATCCAGAAGGGCTTTTACTCCGGTGCCCAATCCCACATCGTTTATGGACGAAATGAACCGGGGCTACAGCATTATCACCGCAGCATAAAGTCTGCCCTCGGGCTTAGTGGCGGGACGGGCGAAACAATGGTGGCTTAAGCGGAGGACACGTGCGACTTGTTGTTGCTTTAGGAGGAAACGCGCTTCTAAGCCCCGGAGAACGCCCCACGCCCGAAGGTCACCGAAGAAACATCGCCGCCGCAGCCAAATCCATAGCGCCCATCCTCGAAGTCCACGAAGTCATCCTTACACATGGAAATGGACCCCATATCGGCCACTTAGCCGCACAACAATCGCAGCTGGCCAAGGATGAGCAAATCCCCCTCGACGTGATCGATGCCCTGACCGAGGGCTGGCTGGGTTACCTGATTGAACAAGAGATCTTGAACACCCTCCCGTTGGCCCATCAGTGTGCCACGATTCTAACCCAGGCTGAGGTCGCACCCGACGACTCTGCCTTCGACAAGCCAACGAAGCCTATCGGCCGCCTCTACAGTTACGAAGCCGGGAAGCGTTTAGCGGCAGAGCGGGAATGGGACATGATTGAGGTGGGCGACAAACTCCGCCGTGTCGTTCCGTCGCCCCGGCCTGTTCGGATCATTGAGATCGAAGCCATCCGGCGGCTGGTGCAGCCAAACACGACGGTCATCTGCGCGGGCGGCGGTGGAATACCAGTGATTCGATCGAAAAATGGTGCCCTCCGAGGAGTCGAAGCGGTGATCGACAAAGATCGCTGCAGCGCTTTGCTTGCCTCGCAACTTCAGGCCGACGGCCTTATGCTACTAACCAATGTAGACGCCGTATTTGAGAATTGGGGGCAACCCAACCAACGGCCAATTCAATCTCTTTCAGAGGGTTCCATCGGCGAACATGCTTTCGAAGCAGGCACGATGGGACCCAAGGTCGAAGCAGCGGGCGCATTCGTCCGCGCAGGGGGCGATTTCTCCCTGATCGGTTCCATCTCTCAAGCTGAAGACATTCTGGCGGGCAAGGCCGGCACAAGGATAATATCATAAGCCGCCAACTCGAATGGACACGCCTAGACCAAGCCGTGCTTCCTGCAGAACCGATCGATCACAATGGCAAGCCCACCATCTTCACTATCGGCGAATTCATACCCCACCCGGACGATTGGGATTTGGACGTCAACGAGGCTGCCTAAATCCGCGGGCGTTGCAGCGACAATCGCATCAATTTCCATTGCCGAAAGCGTCTCGGAAATAGCCAAAATCTGTTCCGAATCGTATCCAACGGCCGGTATGACCTTTCCAATATGCGGATATTCATCGTATACAGACCGTAGCGTCGGCACTGCGTGGGGCCTTGGATCCACGACTTCGGCCACCTGTCCTTCGCTTGCCGCGACATAACCTGCGCCATACGCCATGCCGCCATGCGTGATAGTTGGGCCGTCTTCAACTACTCCCACTCGCTTGCCTCTTAGTAAATCGGGCTCTTCCACGTCGATACGGGAAGACCCAACGATGATTTCCGCATTGGGATTGATCAATGAAACAGTGTCTACAACGCGTTCGACATCTCCGGGCTCAGCAGAGTTGCTTTTGGTGACGAGCGCGACATCCGCCATCCGCAGAACAGCCTCACCGGGATGATACGTGTCTTCATGGCCCGGCCTCAAAGGATCAACAAGCGAGACTTGAAGGTCGGGAACGATAAACGAGAAATCGTTGTTTCCTCCGTCCCAGAGAACCACGTCACATTCCTGAACCGCCAGATCCACGATCCGTTGATAGTCGATTCCCGCATAGACGATGTCGCCCAGAGCCAGATGGGGCTCATACTCCTCGCGTTCTTCAATGGTACAATCTGCTTCGTCCAAGTCCTTGAACGTTTCAAACCGCTGAACGACTTGCTTTTCGAGGTCGCCATACGGCATGGGGTGTCGAATAACAGCCGCCCGTAAGCCAGCAACTCGAAGCCGTTCAGCGATCCACCGAGTAACCGGAGACTTTCCACACCCGGTCCGGACGGCGCAGACCGAGATCACCGGCACCGTTGCTTTGATCTGCGTCCGGTTCGGCCCCAGCAAAGTAAAATCAGCTCCAGCAGCCAGAGCCCTTGAGGCCTTGTGCATCACCGCTTCGTGACTGATATCGCTATAGGAAAACACGACCTGGTCGATCTTCATCGCGGCGCAGACCTCTTCAAGCTTCGCTTCCTCAACAATGGGGATGCCGTCCAGATAGCGCTCCCCCGAAAGCGCCGGCGGCAACCGACGCCCAGAGATTCCGGGTATCTGCGCAGCAGAAAACGCTTTCACGCGATAGCACGGATCGTCCCGGTACACCATATTGAGGTTATGGAAATCTCGGCCCGCCGCCCCCATAATGAGAACGTTCACAGGTTGACGCTCATCGGACATAGAGACACCCGCTCGTTGATTGATGCTGACTCAACGAGTACAGCGGGGACAACGCCGGGTTGTTGATTTCAGTCAATCCCGTACGTCTCAACGCTCACCGAGTTGCACAATAGCGCAAGACGGCGCTGCGTTGACACCAAGGAGGTCGTCTCTTTCGACTACCCTCATGCACAACGCATAGCCAAGAGACTGGCGAAACTAAGACGCAAGGCATAGACCCAGTCACACCGGGAGTGATCTTAGTTCAGGGACTTACTCTGCCGTGACAGGAACCGACGGCATCGAACCTTCGGACCCATCATCATCGTCGGGCCCATTGTCACCCGAGCCAAGGTCGTCATCAGACGGATCTTCATCCACCGGTTCAGGCGGTGGAGGCGCCGCAGCGATCTCAAAATCGAGTTTGTCGTCTTCACCCACCAGCACAGTCACCGTTCCGCCATGCTTGAGCTCGCCAAACAGGATCTGATCGGCCAATGGCTTCTTGATGCTTTCTTGAATAACGCGCGCCAGAGGCCGGGCTCCGTATTTCTCGTCATAGCCCTTTTTGGCCAGCCACGTGTTGGCTTCGGGAGTCAGATCGAATGTGACGTTGCGATCATCCAGTTGCGCTTCCAGCTGAAGAACGAACTTCTCGACCACGCGTGCAATCACCTCCGGCGGCAGGTTGCCAAAGGAGACAATCGCATCAAGACGATTGCGGAACTCCGGCGAGAACATCTTGTCGATAGCCTCTTGATCGTCCCCTTCCCGCTTGTCTCGCCCGAACCCGATCGGCGCCTTCGCAAGATCAGCAGCGCCGGCATTCGTGGTCATAATGACGATTACGTTGCGGAAGTCGATCTTTTTGCCGCTGTGATCCGTGAGCGTACCGTGGTCCATTACCTGCAAAAGGATATTGAAGAGATCGGGATGCGCTTTCTCTATCTCATCGAGCAGCAGCACACTGTGCGGATTCTGATCAATCGCATCGGTGAGCAAGCCTCCTTGATCAAACCCGACATACCCTGGAGGCGCGCCAATAAGACGGGAAACCGTGTGGCGCTCCATGTACTCGGACATGTCAAAGCGGACGAGCTCAACGCCCATAATGCTCGCAAGCTGCCGCGCAACTTCGGTTTTGCCCACGCCCGTCGGACCTGAGAAAAGATAGTTACCTATGGGCTTTTCAGGTTCCCGCAAACCCGCACGGGAAAGCTTGATGGCGGCCGCCAATTGTTCGATAGCGGAATCTTGACCAAAAACAACGCGCTTCAGATTCTTTTCGAGGTCCTGCAGCACTTCCTCATCAGATTTGGACACGGTCTTCGGTGGGATCCGCGCCATCTTGGCCACGACAGCTTCGACCTGCTCCACGTCGATCTTCTTGATCCGCTCTTCAGGCGGCACCAGCATCTGCGATGCGCCAACCTCATCGATCACATCAATCGCTTTGTCCGGCAGCTTCCGATCATGCATATACTTGGAAGAGAGCTCGACCGCGGTTTCGATCGCATCATCCGTATACTTGATTTTGTGGAACTCTTCGAAGTACGGCTTGAGGCCCTTAAGAATCTCAATTGTGTCGGGAACGCTCGGCTCATTCACATCAATCTTTTGGAAACGCCGCACCAACGCCCGATCCCGCTCGAAATACTGGCGATACTCTTTGTACGTCGTCGAGCCGATACAGCGCAATGAACCACTTTGCAGTGAAGGCTTGAGAAGGTTCGACGCGTCCATAGCCCCACCACTCGTCGCACCAGCCCCGATGACCGTATGTATTTCGTCAATAAAGAGAATGGCGTTGTCCATCTCCTCCAGCTCGGTTACCACGGCCTTAATGCGCTCCTCGAAGTCTCCCCGATACCGGGTACCAGCCAAAAGGGCACCCATATCGAGCGAGAATATCGTCGACTCGATCAAGACTTCAGGGACTTCCTTCTTGACGATCCGCCGCGCCAACCCTTCGGCAATGGCTGTTTTGCCAACACCTGGATCTCCGACAAGCAACGGATTGTTCTTCGATCGACGGCACAGGATCTGAATCACGCGTTCGACTTCGGAGTCTCTGCCGATCAAGGGATCGATTTTTCCGGCCTCGGCTTTCGCGTTGAGATTGACGCAATAGGCTTCAAGCGCCTCATTGCCCTGTTTAATGACCTCTTCGCCCTCTTCTTCATCCGCACCCCGAGGAATACGCCGCTCAGTCATATTGGGGGACTTGGCAATACCATGCGAGATGTAATTGACCGCATCATAGCGGGTCATCTCTTGTTGCTGAAGGAAATACGCCGCGTGACTTTCCTTTTCGGACATGAGGGCTACCAAAACGTTGGCGCCGGTCACCTCTTCGCGTCCCGAGGACTGGACATGGACAATCGCCCTTTGCAGCACCCGATGAAAGGCTGCGGTAGGTTTGGGATCCTCATTATTCTGAGCGATCAAACTCGACAGTTCGTTCTCTACATAGTCGATCAGGTTGTCTCGCAGCACATCAAGATTGACACTGCACGCTCGCATTACGGCGGCGGCATCCTTGTCTTTGATGAGCGCATAAAGCAGGTGTTCGAGCGTGGCGTACTCGTGGTCATGATCGCCGGCAAACTGGATGGCGTCATGTAGTGCGTTTTCCAAGCTTTGTGAAAAGGAAGGCAAATCAAACCCCGTTTCTCTCTAAGCGCCCGCTATTCTTTTTCCATCGTACACTGCAGCGGGTGCTGATGCCGACGCGCTTCGTCGATCACCTGAGCCACCTTGGTCTCAGCTACTTCGTAGGTGTACAGGCCACATACCCCAACACCATTTTGATGTACGTGCAACATGATTTGCGTCGCGTCTTCCCGGCTTTTGTTGAAGTACTTCTGAAGGACGTACACAACAAACTCCATTGGCGTGTAATCATCGTTAAGCAGGAGTACCCGGTAAAGGGAAGGTTTCTTGGTTTTGGGACGTGTTTTCGTAACGAGACCGGTGGAGAAGCCGTCGTCGTCCTCAGTGTTCTTGTCAGCCATCGTCGGTGTGTTCGTGCGCATCGCCAAGAATATAGTGCAGTTAAAGGTTAAGACAAAGATAGAAGCAGATAAAATCAACTGAGCGTTGGCACATCACGCGAACGCCCGACGCCATTAAGAGAGTTGTCCAAAAAATGGCACAAAACTCGCTTAACGAGAAAGTGGCAGATTGTAATGCCAATCTTGGCGATTTTCGATCTTCCACAAGAAGATTTCCGACGAGACAAAGGAAAATCTTTAGGAAAATCAGATAAAAATTTTACCTTACGGTGGCACTGATGGAGTGCGAAACTTGAAGTCCCATAGTTGATCTTGGTGTGATAATCTGCGAACGTTTGGTTTTGGGGCTTCAAAGATAGGGTGTGACTCGCAGAGATGCGTAATGTTGGTTCTGTGTATCCTCAATTATTGAGTACGAGCGTATTGTGCAGACTTGCGACGCTTGTTCTTCTTGCAGCCGGCTTAATCGTTGGCGCCCCATCTTCCGCCGAAGCAAATCCCAAATATGCGGCCATTGTTGTGAACGCAGTCGATGGCACTGTACTTTATTCCCGTAATGCGGATGCACGGCGCTACCCGGCCTCGTTAACCAAAGTCATGACCCTTTATATGCTGTTCGAGGCATTAGAGGATGGACGCATCACCCTTAATACGAAGATGTCGGTGTCGCGGCGTGCAGCCGGACAGCCTCCTTCAAAGATCGCCTTAAGTGTCGGTCAGACAATTACCGTCAATGACGCCATTAAGGCCCTTGTGGTGAAATCTGCGAATAATGTGGCAACTGTCGTTGCTGAAAAACTCGGCGGAACAGAATACAAATTCGCTGTAAAGATGACGGCCCGCGCCCGCGCCTTGGGGCTCAAGAGGACCAAGTTCAATAATGCCTCTGGTCTGCCGGACTCCGGTCAGTATAGTACGGCCCGCGACCTCTCTGTCATGGCGCGGCGAATTGTCCAAGACTTCCCTCAGTACTACCACTATTTCAAATTGACGAGCTTCACCTGGAAAGGCCGGACCTACAAGACGCACAACAATGTTCTCAAAACATTCAAAGGCGCCGATGGGATTAAAACAGGGTACATCCGGGCGTCTGGTTTCAATATTATCACATCGGCTAAGCGGAACGGCTACCATTTGATCGCCATCGTCATGGGAGGGCGAACAAAGTACTCTCGTGATGACCATGTGAAACTCATTTTGAACAATCAGTTCCGCCGCGTCGCTGCCAATCCTGGACTCATTTCTAGATCTCGAAAGCTACCTGTGCCTGTCATGAAACCGGGTTCAGAGGGAGAGTTGATCGCCAAGACGTTGACCCCCAAGCCAGGCTCAGAGCAAATCGTAGCGGCAAGTCTTTTGAGCCCTCTTGATAAGCCGGGTCTGCTTGCAACGTTAGATGAGGCTCAGAACGATCCCATCGGCGATCTCATCGAAGTGGCCGAAGAGGAACAGTTGGCATCGGTTCAAGCACAACGCGCACTCGAGTCTTTTGGCCTCGACAGTTTGTTGCATACGGATCCCCAAGATCCCCTCAGCCCAAAGATCGTTTCTCAGACCAATTCGGTGTTCAGTTTGAATCCCTCCTCAAATGCATATTTTGCCATTCAAGTTGGCGCATACAGATATGAGGAGATTGCCACAGAGCGATTGAATTCGGTAAAGGCAAAAGCCGAAGACGCGCTTGATGACGCGATCCTCGCTATCTTTCCAGCTTCGGTGGACGAGCGGCTGGTTTACCGAGCACGCATCGGCCCTTACACCAAAGCGGAAGCCGAAACCGTATGCCAAACGCTGAATGCCCGGGGCCTTGCTTGCTATCCCGTCTTCAAGGAAGAATGGCCGCTAAACAATGCCCGCGGTGACGGCTAACATAAGAGTCCACGAACGGCTGTAGCGCCCCGCATTTCCACAGACTCCGTCCCTCCACAAGATCCTCATTGGCCCAATAGGACATCGCGCGCAAGATTGATCTTGCGGGCCAAATAGTCCGATCCGTCTTGATCCGGATGAAATTTCAACATCAGCGTCTTATGGGCCCTCCGGATTGCCGCCTCATCGGCGGTGGACGGCAGCCCCAGAACCGCAAAGGCTTCCTCGCGGCTCATTTCCGCTGACTCCTCACCGCCCGGCTTTGGCCCTTCTCCCATCAACTCCGCAACCGCTTCGCGGAACGCTTCAAGCTCTGACGGTCTCTGGCGCTCAACATAGGTCTGCACAAGGACAAAGCTTTCTTGATCATTCGCCCCCATGATCTCTCCGCAAACGGCTGCGATATCTGAGATAGGCATGTTGCTCAGATGTTGGCCGGCGAACGCCCCAACGCGGACGATGCCATCCATATCGCCGCTGGAGTGGTCAAGCGTCATCGTCACGAATTCCGTTTCAACCCGTGAACCCTGCGTTCCCTGGCTGGAGGCCGATCCCCCTTGATATTGCGGCGCGGAAGGAGAAAGTGATCTGAGCAAAGACAAAACTTGTTCCCTGAACAAGAAAAATAGCACTCCGCCCAACGCGCTGGCCACAAACGAGCCGAACCGCGTACTCACTACAATCAAGATGATAGCCGCAACGAGAATACCGAGAATGGTGAACAATCGCGCCGTTTGTTTTGCGGGCGTGGATAAGAACGCGTTGAATGCGATCATTGAAACGGCGAGGATGACAGCACTCGCGAGAAGCCAACCCATCCTACCTCACCCCAATTCCCATCTTTTAAGCCACCAATCGAGTATCAACGAAAGACCCAGGCAATTGATATCTAGTCTGAGAGTTGCTGGGTGATGAGGCGCGTCAGATTGGATTCTGCACCGCTCAGTTTCTTCACCGCTTCAACACCCCCTGAAGCATAGGCAGCAGCCGCCCGCAACAAGTCCTTCAAAGTTGAGGCGGAACCGGAATCGAACTTCGCATAGGCGCCGTTTGTCAGGTCGGCGATTCGGCGAAACACCCTCTCGGCGGCCGCATCGCGCCCTTCCTGGAAGATGAAACCGCGCACCCCCAACAGCCCAAGGCGACCGGCGGTATCAATAACAGAGGCGGTATGCTCTTCGAAAGAATCTCCCACAAAGACGAAAGCTCGAACCGGATTGGTACGTGTTTCGCGTTCCACGTGCCGCAACACTTTGTTCAATTGAGTTCGTCCTGCACGGCACCGAACCCGTGACATGATGTTCAGCAAGTCCTCAGAGGATCGGGACCATTGGCTTTTGAAGACCTCGCGGGGCCCTCGAAAATAGACCAACTGGACATCGAGCCCGGTGTACTTGGACGCTTCGAGGAACATTTCCGACTGTAACGACGTCGCCATATCCCAGGTGGCATCTCGGCTCATTGTGGCATCCAGTGCAAAAACGAGGCGGCCACTCCCTGCCGACTTTCTGACAACCGGGGTTCGCTTTACTTGATCCAGAAAGGCACCGACGGAAAGGTTATCGTCCGCCTCACGCACGACAGGCTTTCCGCTTTCAGCGGCCGTCAAATCGGTGCGAGACTTTTGGGACATGCTTAAGATTTAAAACGCAGCAAGCTCTCTTTCAAGGCCCGGCAGATTGAGTTCGGTCAGAAGCTCCCTAAGCTCCTGACGCGCTGCGAGATGACTCATCGTTAAAGGCACATCTGTACCCGGCTCACCCAAGTCCAGCAATGTCAACCCAGCCAAGAAGAGTTCCCTGTAAATAACACGTTCGCCGAAACCAGGAGCAATCCGAAAGCCCGTTCGCGGCGCCAGGCGCGTCAGAACCTCTTGCATCAGCTTCTTGTTTTTTGAGCTGAGGTTTGAAAGCCGGTTTCTCATCAGAACCCAGTCGATGGTCGCACGATCCGACTGAGCGCGCAGTTTGCGGCTGTCCCAAATCATCTGACTGTAGATGGACGGACCCCTGACTTCGTATGTTTGGGGATCGATCTTAGCAATCACGTCCAAATCGACGAAACTGTCATTCATCGGTGTAATGATGAGGTCCGCATTGGCATGAGCAACCCGGGATAAGTTCGTGTAGCTTCCAGGGCTGTCGATAACGACAAAATCGCAGATTGTGCGAAGTTCCGCGATGGCAGAAAGCAACTTTCGCCGCTCTTCCGCATCGCCTTGCTTACGGCTGTCCAAAACACTGGCATCGACAGTTCGCTCGATGGGCAGAGGGATGGTCAGGTTCTCTCGTTCCGCCCACTGGCGCCGATTCTCGACATAGCGAGAAAGGCTTTGCTGGCGAACGTCCAAATCAATAAAGCCGACGGACCGGCCCATTTTCAACAAAGCCACGATGATATGCATCGCCGTTGTCGATTTACCTGAGCCACCCTTCACATTGCCTAAGCAAATCACCGTCGCGTAGGTTTTGGCCTGGCTTTGAGGCTGCGAGGATTCCGGTAGATCTCTTCTTAGCTGAATACGCATTACTTCTGCAGCTCATCTATCATCGTTAATTAAACCTGTGGGTTTGCAAACAACCCAAAATCGAACACTTTCCATTTATCATCCAATAGAAAACAAAATCTGGACCGAAATCAGCGAATTATTTGTTTCCTAAGTATTACTCTCACCATTCAACTTAAAATACTTGTGCTACAGTGCATATAACTCTTTTGCACTTGCGTTCCAGCGGCGCTATTGCCGAGAAGCGTATCACTGACATTTGAAACATCAAAACTACAACGATTCTGAGCGCTGCTCCAACGCCATGGACGTTGTCGACTCATGTGTTAGGAAGCACCATTGAGAGCCGCTCTCACAGATACCCAGCAGCGCAAAAGCCGTGAAAGACATTCAAACCATTCGCCAAATACGAGAACAAGTCAGCAAGTGGCGCAACGACGGCGAGCAGATCGGCTTCGTTCCCACCATGGGCGCGCTTCACGAGGGACATCTCTCCTTGGTTCGCTTGGCCCAAGAACGCTCGTCAAAATCCGTTGCCAGCATTTATGTCAATCCGGCTCAGTTCGCTCCCAATGAGGATTTTGAGACGTATCCGCGTCCACTCGATGAAGACTTGGAAAAACTGGAACAACTCGGGGTGGACGCGGTCTATATGCCGTCTTCGGAAGAAATGTACCCGGACGGTTTCGCAACACACGTTCATGTAGACCGACTTTCAGACGGGCTGTGTTCATTGTCTCGACCGCACTTTTTCGATGGCGTCGCCCTTGTGGTTTCCAAACTTCTTTTGCAGGTGCTGCCCGACTTGGCCGTTTTCGGAGAGAAAGACTATCAGCAGTTGATGATCATTCGTCAGATGGTCAAGGATCTCAACATCCCCGTGACCATTGTCGGAGGCCCCACCCAGCGCGAGGCGGACGGCCTAGCCATGTCCTCACGCAATGCATATCTCAGCACTTCGGAACGTGCCGTTGCAGGCAAACTCAACGTTATCTTGAAAGAGGCCGCATTGAAAATCGAGAACCTGCAAGACGTTTCGCAGACCGTATCCGGAGCGATTTCGCAACTCACGCAGGCCGGCTTTTCGGAAGTCGACTATTTCGAGTTTCGCGATTCACAAACTCTAAGTCCACAAGAACGAAATGAAAGCGGAGGACGGCTGTTGGCGGCTGCGAAACTCGGACGAACACGCTTGATCGACAACTGGCCGGTACGAGAACCCAAATTACAGTAACCCCAATTCGCAAAGACGAGAATAAAGCTCAGCTGGCAGCTCGTTTTCGCCTTCAGCAAATCCTTCCAAGTCAGCGGGAGCCTCATCGCTCCTTAGATAGCGCCATCCTTGAAAGGCGCGACGCGGTACCGGCCGAGTCAAGACCGGGTGCGGGTCGAGAACGATCTCGCACGCTTTCCGCTCACCTTTGCGCTCACAGGGCCTGAGATCCAATAGAGTTTGTCGCATTGCGATTTGACCGCCAACAACCCAATACAGCGAACCTCCGTCAAGCAATTCCTGGTCTCTTTTGGGCATCATGCGCGTTCGATGCACGATCTCCTCGTTTCTGGCGGCTTTTCCAGCCATATACTCATAGAGGTTTTGGACCGAACTTGCCCCCACGGCCAGCTTAATGAGATGTAGTGTCAAGCTTTTTTACCACCTGTAGGAGCAAAATAACGCAAACAGAAGAACCTGCTCATTCCTTAGACACTGTAATTCGTTTCGCGGGATGCGATTGGATCACAACCAATCAATTTCTTCAGTGCATAGGCCTTATAACCGCACATTCTTTTGACGCGGTCTCTCGAATTTAGTACCCTCATAGGGTTATTGCTACTTGGGAATTGGGACTCATGGAAATTGACACCTGGATTAGATCCGTCACCACGGGGGTGCTTCTCACAATTATTGCCTTTGCAGCGCTTGTGGGGATCAATTTTGTTCCTTCGTACATCAACGAGATGGTCCATTCAGCAACGGGTCTGAGCGACGTTTCACTGATCGGTATTTTGATGTTGGTCTTTTTGGTTGGGTTCGCCGCCGCGGCCAAATCGGAACCGGAAATGAGATTTGAAGGACCGGGCCAAGGTAAGAAACGTGTTTTCCCGAAAGCAAACAACCCTGTCGTGAGTTCCGTTCAACAAAATCGTGTCGAAGAAATCGAATGCGAAGAAGATGGCTATGTTACTTACGTTAGGGAGCGCACGGAGCAACTCGCCGAGGATACGAACATCATTCTCAAGATCGTTGTCCGGCCCAAGTTAGAGCATAAGCGAGACACAATCCTATACTACATCGACAAGCTGTCTCAGTTTCCCAATTTCAAGTATGTGGCCTTTGTGAACCGCCACAATCGTTTCATGTTCTTTGCGAAAGCGTCTGAGCTGAAAAAAGAAATCGAAACCATCCAGGGCGCATATATCATCGACTTGTTGAATGCGAATCGCTTTGACGAACTCAAGATGGAATCATTTATCAATCCGCATGCCATCTTTAATCACAAGTCCAACATGTATGCCCTTGAGATGATGGCTCACAAGAAACTCAATGAGGTTATGGTAGTCTCCCGTGTTGGAAATCGCATAGTGGACGTATTGGATATCCAGTCTCTCGTCCGTGGCATGATCGTCAAAAATGCGAATATGAAGCGGGGGCGCCAAGGCTTCCGAGGAAAGCCTCAAAACGGTGAGACCGGATTACGTTTGGTTTCAAATGAGGATGACAATCAAGACAACCGGGATGCCGCCTAGCTGGCACTTCAACGATTCTGAATAAAAAAGACGCCTCGGCCAATTGCCGAGGCGTTTTGCATTTCATCACTCGCGCATAGATCAAAAGCTGCCTGGTCGAATCAGGCCGTCTCTTCGAATATTTCCCGGCCAATCAGCATACGCCGAATTTCGCTTGTGCCGGCACCGATTTCGTAAAGCTTAGCATCCCGCAGCAAACGGCCGGTCGCATACTCGTTCACATAGCCATTGCCACCCAATGCCTGAATCGCATCCAGTGCGACTTGAGTCGCTTTTTCGGCCGCATAGAGAATTGCACCGGCAGCATCTTTTCGCGTCGTATGTCCGGCATCGATTGCCTTTCCTACGGCATAAACGTAGGCGCGGCACGCATTTGCGGTCGTGTACATGTCGGCCAGCTTTCCCTGCATCAATTGGAAGGTACCGATAGGTTTTCCGAACTGTTCCCGCTCATGCACATAAGGGATGACGATATCCAAACACGCTTGCATGATGCCAAGCGGCCCCCCTGCAAGGACCGCGCGTTCATAGTCCAATCCACTCATGAGCACACCAACACCGTCATTAAGCGGGCCCAACACGTTCTCTTCAGGCACTTCACAGTCCTCAAAGACGAGCTCACACGTATCGGAGCCTCGCATGCCAAGCTTATCGAGCTTTTCCGAGGTACTAAATCCGTCCATGCCTCGTTCGATCAGAAAACCGGTAATCCCTCGCGAGCCTGCTTTTGGGTCCGTCTTTGCATAGACGATCAGAAAGTCAGCTTCGGGACCATTCGTGATCCAAAACTTCGTGCCATTGAGTAAAAAGCCATTGCCGGTTGGTTCGGCACGCAGACGCAGGGACACAACATCAGAACCCGACCCCGCCTCGGACATAGCCAAAGCCCCAACATGTTCACCGCTTATGAGAGGAGGAAGGTACTTGCGCTTTTGTTCCTCTGTGCCCCAACGTCTTAGTTGGTTGACGCACAAATTCGAGTGCGCGCCGTAGGATAGACCCACGCTCGCAGAACCGCGGCTGATCTCCTCCATGGCAACGATGTGATCCAAGTACCCCATCCCTGCCCCGCCATAATCCTCTTCAACCGTTATGCCGAGAAGGCCTAAATCTCCCAATAGCGGCCACAGATCACGAGGGAACGCATTGTCCCGATCGATCTGGTCCGCCCTTGGCGCAATATGATCGGCGGTGAACGAGCGCACACTGTCACGCAACATGTCGGTGGTTTCGCCCAGACAAAAATCAAGGTTCGGAAAGTCGTTGGGTATCATAAGGCCTCCACAGCAAACCCGGCGTTCGATCAAACTTATACCGGCACGGCTTATCTAGCCAGACAGTCAACGCCGCAAGGGAGAATTGGCCAGCATGGCAACGGATCGGCTCACGCTGCGTCTTGATGCTTCTCTTTGGAAGACCGAAAGAAGCGACGCCTTTTCCGGGGGGAACGGGACTTCTTCGCAGCCATCTTCTTATGACCATACTGGGTCGTGTAGTAGGCATCATCACCATGCCCATATGCCTTGATACGAGCCAGGTCGGCCTGGGATAACAACATGGCAATGCGCGGACAGCCCGCCATTTGAACTCTTTCCAGAGCACTCGCAAGAGCCGACGCAGGCGTTGCCTCCCATTTGACCGCGAAAACCGTTGCATCCAACCAGCGAGCGAGTATAGGCGCATCCCCAACCGGCAATATTGGGGCACTGTCCAGAATGATGAAGTCATACGCCTGTCGGACTTGATCGAAGAACAACTGAACGGACGCGCTATTCAAACCAAGAGGTTGGGCGTACACCGCCTCTTTGAGTGGCAAGATTTCAAGACCGGAATCCCGCTCCGCCACAACCGCTTCTTCCAGCGTGCACTGACCAGTAAGGACCTCCACGAAGCCGGACGATACATTCTTCACCAAAGCCGACGACAAAGATGGATTGCGAAAGTCTCCATCGATTAACAATGTGCGGGCACCACCCAGTGCCGCCGTTTGCGCAAGACAAAAAGCCGAAGTGCTTTTGCCTTCACCTTCTAAGGCAGACGCCATCATAACGACTTGCGGAGGTGTGTTGACGTCCAAAAGAACGAGATTCGAGTGCGCCAATCGAAACGCTTCGGAAAACCGTGAGCGGCGGTGTAGCACCAAGTAATTTCGAATCCCCATGGCCCGCGTCCCCCGCTGACCAACGAGCTGAGTCTGCAGAGGAATCGTTGCCAGGTTCATGGCGCCGAAGGCGCTTTGGAGCTGACGGCCGGTGGAAAAGGTCTCATCCAAAATCCCGAACAAAAAGACCAGACCAAACGCGAAAACGCCCGAGCCTAAAAATCCGAGCACCACCATAACTTTGCGGTTGGGCTCAGCCGGCGCCATCGGCAACGTCGCCTCAGAGATCTGCCGTGCAACGGGATCAAATGGCCGCTGACCGGCAAGGACCAAAGAACGCCGGGATTCTTCAAGAAGATTGTTCAGCAAGCGACGCTCTGTCTCCACCCGTCCCTCAAGAACAGCTAATTGAGATAACGCCGATTCCTCCGCCAGGTCGATCTGCTCGAACGTTTCGACACTTTCTAAAAGGGAAGCCACCCGCGAGCGCGCCACCGAGAGGTCATTGTCGAGTGCGGCAACGTTCCGCGCAATTTCAGCCTCAATCTCACGCGCGAGATCAGCGATTTCCGAGTTCAAGGCAACAAAGCTGGGATGGCGCGAACCCAACATCGTGGAATACTCCGCCTGCTTCTGCCTAAGGCTCGCTTGTCGCTCGCGTAGGTCGGCCATCACGCGGGAGTCCATCGCCCTGCCGATCGTCTCTGCACTTTCTCCCCGCTCAATCAGCGCTCTAACTTCCCGCTGCCGGGCTTCATATTTGGCCAAGTCCGCCCGCGCGAGCGCCAACTGGTGAGTCAACTCTCCCAGTTGCATGTCCGCCGCGGTGTCCTGCCCGGTCAATGCTAAACGATGCTGCTTTTTGAAGGTTTCGGCGGCCGTTTCCGCTTCCTTTAATCGGGTCTGTGTACGAACAAGTTCACCCTTGAGCCAGGAACTGGTTGATCGATGATCTTCCACCTGCGTTGTGAGGCTGAAATTCAAATACGCCTCTATGAGCCCGTTTGCGATTTGCGCGGCCCGTGCCGGGTCTTCGGAGCGCGCGGAAACCGTAACCAGATAGCTCTTGCTCTGCCGCACAGCTTCGATCCGCGCCCCCAACAATTGCACGGCTTTGTGAATTTCACGCGCCGTCACGGCTTCTTTCTGCTCAGCGTCCTGAGACGCATACGCCGCCATTATGGGTTGCTGGCGCTTTTGCTGATCCCGAATGCGGGCATTAAACTCAGGCACCCGGGCCAAATCGAGCTCGGCGACCACCCGCTCCATTAACTGGCGTGAGCGCAAAATCTCTATCTGCGTCGCAATAAAGGGCGCTTCTTTGTTTTCGGAGCTTTGCGTACCACTTTCCAAAACCCCCGGCGACGGCGGCCGCAATTCCAATTGAGCCGACGAGACGTAGCGATCCGTCATCTGCATACTGAAAATCGCAGACGCCAATGTCCCCAGCACAACAATGCCGGCGGCCAACCATAGCCGGCGCCGCACCGCGACATAGACGTCTTTCAGGTCAATGGGCTGGATCGAACCACTGCTCTCTTGGGTCAACAACTGCGAAGGCATAACGCTTAGACTGAACCTCAACTAAATACCGATCAGACCCGCCTCTTCAAATGGCACATCCAAACCACTGCTTTTCGGGCTGGAAGTCTTTGGTCCAATCTACTGATTCGCGGGCAACGGCGATACCGAAGGGCACCCTCATTCGGCAGCGTTTAGGAACTTTTCCAAGATCCGCATTTGCGGGGCAGTCTCACCGTCCCGCCGCGGATGAATGCTGAACGGGTAATCCCCCCACCAGGCTCCCGCCGCCCAATAGCTCCACCCCATCCAGGCATCGGCGTTGACGTGCATATGTTCGAGCATCTGCCCGAGTGCGCGCAAGCAGATTGCGGATCCCCCTGCCCCAAACTCACCCAAAAACGCGCGCGTGCCCGTCTCTTGGAGCCACGCCGTCATTCCTTCAAGCGCGGCGGCGCCAACTCCGGGTGACTGGCAGGATGGGTCGGTGCCCGAATAATCACCATCTAAATACTGATGCACCTCGAACGCAAAATTGTTCGCCGGATCTTTCAGGACTTTCAGTGCGTCGGCGTTTCCCGACCCCTTCCAGGAATGCGCCCCGGACCAGGCTGTCCCTGGAACCAGCACAAGATTTTGTGCACCTTCCTCGCGGATGGCCCAAAGCGCCTTTTGTGCGGACGCGGCCCAGTCCGCCGCCGGAATACCGTGCGGCTCATTCATCAACCCGAAAACAACCAGAGCATTGTCCTGGTAGCGGCGGGAGAGTTTTCGCCAGAGATCCAAAAAGGCTTGTTCTGTGGGCGTGCCCGGAAGAACGCGCTCCCCCCGATACCGGCCATAGTTATGAACATCGAGAATGAGCGTCCCCCCGGCCCCCGTGACCGTGTTCACAATCCGGTCAATTTCTCTCAGTTCTGTCTTGTGAAGCTTACCGGAGGGCTCGCGCTGCAGACGCTCCCAGCGGAACGGCAAGCGCACACCGGCAAAGCCCTTGCCCAAAAAATAGTCAATTTCCTCGGTACTCGGATAGATATAGTCCCGGCCCAGAACGCCCGGGAGCTCGTCGCCCGTGAATTCAGCCCCGGCGAGGTTGACCGTGGCGAGGGGGGCGGCGGCGTGGGCAACAGCCGCGCTGAAGTTCGCTGCGCCCGCCAAAATGGACCACGCCAAAGCCGCCCAAAATGCAGACGCCGCTGGGCGAAACCCCACGGATCTCGCCACGACTAGAACGCGCAAATCAGGGGACACTTATCGATCTGATCGGGATCAACTTTCTCGAAAGAAACGGATACGCCTTCGATAAAGCTTCCCATTGATATCTTGCGCCGGAACGTGACGAAGTTCCGATAACCAATATCCCTCAGAATGCGCGCACAGCTTTCGCGCGCGTGCGGCAACTTCTCGTACAGAACAATAGGCTTGTCCCGTCTCAAATGTCGCTCGGCGCCTTCAAGCACCTTAGCCTCGTGTCCCTCAACGTCGATCTTGAGCATGCTCAGTCTTAATCCCGGATCGATTTCGTCAACAAGATCATCGAGCCTGTCGGTGGGAACCCTTACCGAAGAGGAAGAAGGCTGATCAGTGGTTTCAAGGCTCGCCCAACCGGCCTGCCCCTCAAACAACCGGAGATCCGATTGGCCCTTCTTGTTGGAAGCGCCCGCGCAGACAGCATGGACGCCTCCCTTTCCCGAAGCTGCGATGTTCGCTTCCAACACCTTGTAGGTGGAGGGGTTTGCCTCTATCGCAATCGTTTTACGAAAATACTCCGCGTACCTTATCGTATATACGCCTATGTTTGCTCCGACATCAACGAACCCTTCCCAAGACCCGGCAAGACTATTTGAAAGTAGCTCAGGGTTACTCAAGATAGCATCCAACGCATCCAATTGCGTCTGCTCAAACACGCCAGTCGAAATTAGACGCTGTCCGATCAAATCAGACGTAGGAACGTACATGGTTCTTGCAAAGTGGTGATTCTTCTTCGCGCGTTTGTTCATCGCCTGTAACAAGGTAAACATGATTTCATCCAGGACCAATGAAACAAATGGCCGCTTCCTGATCACTTTGTCAATTTGTGTGGAAACTTTTATTGTCAAAGGAGAAACCCGCATGTCCAAAAGCCATACACTCAATCTAGAATGGTATCACCCGTAATCAGCGACGAATCAGTTCTAAAGCAAAGGAAACAGCAGTCCCCAGTGGAAAAACAGTTAGAACCCCGCGTCTGGACCAGCTCCAATATGCTGTCAGAGAATGCAAAGCAGTAACGTAGCACAGACTGGCGATCGCAACGCCAACCACCCCAGAATACTGTGACAAAGTCCACAAGAGTATTAGATAGATTGGAAACACAATAAACTTCAACATCAGATAGTCCCGTTCGCCACCTGTCAAAATCATTATCCAATCTCCAGGCCCCATAAACAAACGGATCAATACGGAAACCGTCAAGATCACCAACACATTGGCAGACTCTGCGAACGCGTCCCCAAACTGAGACATAATGACATCACCAAAAGCTACCATCGGTACACTAATCAACAGAGCCGGAACGAGGAACATTATTGAACAGGTTTTGATAGTACTTTTTAAATCCTCAAATCTACCGCCGAGATAGCTCTGTGAGATTTTGTGTTCGTGTACGGTTGAGGCTACCACCGCAGACAAGGACAGTAATTGAGACAATCTAACTGCAATAAAGTACGCTGCGGCGGCTTCAAAACCTAAAACCGCGCCAACTAGAATTGTTTCGAAAAACGAACTTAGCGCTTCGAACAACGAATGAGCTGTAAATGAATAAGACTCGTACCGTTGCGAAGTTGTTCGGCAGTCTAAAGAGCTCTGAGAGAATAACGATTTTTCTTGGCGCCTTATCCGCACCACCTGGAGGATTGCTACACCCCACAGTGTTGCCGCTGCAAACACTCCTATCTGAGCCCCGGAAACCTCCGTCCCGAACAATACGCAAACCGCACCACAAAGGATAATTCCAAATCGCCATAAATTCTCGCGAGGAACAAGCGACCACATGATCTGTCCGCGAGCACGAAAGTAATTAAGCCCGTACTCAGATAGGGAAAATGCGCTCGCAATCAAAATGGCTATGTACAACCCCTCAAATCGCTGGGGAAAAACATCGGAGATTAAGAACAGAACAACTCCTAGAACGACCAATCCAAGGGTTGATGTTCCGAGAATTCTAAAGTTACTCTCAAGCACACATTTATTGCGGCCCGAATCATTGCTGGGGTCGTAGTGTTTCAAGACGACAAGCTGTTGTCCCCAGGTCGCGACGAGACCGACCGCGCAGCCTACTGAGAATAGAAAGACAAAAGCACCGTACTGACTGGGTCCCAGAGCGTGAGCCAATACCCACATCATTGCGAAGCTCAGAACGGTGCTCGATCCCCTTGCTACAATCGCGACAAGTGTGGCGGGAACCTCGAACTGGGATGAGTCCCTCAACTTCAGAAGAGGACGAAGGTTGAGCGGAAATGATGGTCTCATAAACGAGCGTTCGACACTTCACAGCTTCTGAAAGCGAATGCCACGCTCGAAGCGGTACGCGGATGAAATATACTGGATGGCACTGAGTGGCCGCGCTACATTTTACCCGATTCTCTCCCTTGAAGATCCGACGTTGTTGGACCTTCCGAGCACCTGGCCGTCACAAATGAAAACTGCATATCGATTCTTTCGAGCCCACCTCCTGCAAAGAATGATTAGGGGATCACAAATCCCATCCCCCAACACTCAGCGACCCGAGGTCGTGGGCCTTTTTTCCTCAACGTCGGGAATTGGCCAGTCGGCAAGACTCTGTGCCAACGCCCTATCAGAGGATGGCGTCCTTCACCGATATAGAGACGTGATGAAGACTTTCAGGAAGGAACCTGAGCTGCAATTTGACCTGCCTCAACCAGATGCTCCCCACACTCCAGACGTTTCCATCTATCACCTCAACCCCCCTATGCTTCCGCCTGCCATCCTGAGTGAAGGGATGACTGCGTTTTGTAGCAAATACAACATTGCGTACTGGGCATGGGAACTGGATATTCTGCCCCAAGAATGGCAGCGTGCCCTCAAATACATGAATGAGATATGGGTTCCGTCTCAGTTTACGGCAAATGTCATACGCAAGTATACGGGTAAGCCAGTCAGAGTCGTGCCTCATCCTGTCGACGTTACCGAAGTCCAACTCGGCGCACGGTCAAGCCTCGGCCTCGACAGTGACCATTTTGTTGTCTCCAGCATTTTTAGTTTCGGCTCCTCTTTCGGACGAAAAAACCCGATTGCCGTTGTACGTTCGTTCCTTTCTGCATTTCCAAGCGTGCCTGAAGCCCGGCTCGTGATCAAAGCCACGGAGGGTGAGGCCTATCGAGCAAATGTAGATGAACTCGAAGAGGTCATCGGACACGACAATCGAGTGCTGATCGTCGACGAAGTATGGCCAATGAAGAAGGTGTATGGCTTGCTGGCAGAATCGGACGCTTACTTATCTCTCCATCGCGCCGAAGGATTTGGACTGACAATTGCCGAAGCACAACTCCTAGGGGTGCCTGTGGTAACCACAGATTGGTCAGGCACGAGAGACTTTGCCTTCGAAGATTCAAGCTACTTGGTGCCAATTCAGCTGACTGAAGTTAAGGATCCACATCCGGAGTATCGGTCCTTAGCAGGAGCAAAGTGGGCTGAACCTAACGTTCACGCCGCATCCCGACATCTTCAAACCATCTATGAGGATCGCAACCAAGCAAAAGAAAAAGCCGAATCGGCAAAAAAAAGAACTCGAGACTATCTCGATGAAAGTACATACTCACGAACTCTGGCGTACCTTTCGCGCGACGCACATGAAGGCAGCGTACCGAACCAAAACTCCATTCCGCTCACTGCCTAATAGCAGACCTTCAGATACTTCCTGAGCATACGCTATGTATTAGATCGTGACGTTCTAACCCCATCTTGGCGTGGGAAGTCCGCGAACTCTGCCCCTAAAGACAGTGCTTGCCATCTGATAGAGCGTCAATTTTCATTCTGTATCAAGAATGTCGCAAATGTTTCTCGAGGCGAATACACGTAGTCTTTGGCAGGGACCTCGAACAATTTCTGAACGTTCATCAACCCAAATGGTTCCTTATCGAGAAAAACGCCTGAATGCTCGCAAACCCGAATATCATATCCACTTGGTTTGTCTTTGTTGAACGACTTCAGCAAGTTGGGATCCGGGAGGTGTTCCGTTACAATCACGTATTTGAACTTTCTAGTCTTCTGCAAAATCGACTGTATTTGGTCATTCGACAAATGCTGCAAGACTTGACGAACAAAGCAAAGATCTCCTTCGGGAAGTTCTTGCGTAATAGCGTCGACGCAAACGAAAGAGCATGTATCAGAGCCAAAAGCGTGGTTGAGGTGATCAACGAGCGATGCAACAATATCTATCCCAATATATTTCGTGCCTTGATGCATGAGGCGACGACCAACGCGAAAATCGCCGCAGCCCAAATCAACTATAGTCTCAATTTGATCTTCTCGCTCTTTGATGAAGGCGAGCACAGTTTCGACATAGAATTCCGTTCCTTCCGAATCTGATCCCGGACCGGAATAAAACTCACCTTCCTCCCCGCCCCATACATTTCTGGAATAGATTCTTTCGAACCGCTCCGTCGTTGAAAGATTGGCATTCGCAAAACGTCGCAGGAGTCTGCCAGCGTTATGCTTCATATCAAGCACCCGCGCAGCTAACTTGTTAATTGGCAACAGAAGTTCTTTTTTGGAAGAACCAGTAATTGTCGGCATAACGGCCTCACTACATTGGATGATTATTCAAACAGGACCACTTGGATTAAAATCACGCGATTCTGACAGGGATTCAATTCGAAACTCACCGTGTGATGAGCTTGGCGCGCTCCTCGAGCGGACGGAGCTGACTTCTAATTTCTATGAAGAAACACACCCCCACCAAGAACCAGGCAAACGCCGCAGTTTTGATAGAGAAGAGCGAGTAGCTGACCATCATCGTCAGCGCCAGGTATAATAACAGTCCGTGCACATATGTCCTTGACGGCGCAGACTGACCCGGTGCGGCAAGCGAAATCCAAATCCAAATCACCATAAGGCCGATTGCTGACTGTGTCAGCATGAGATAGGCAATCCCGGAATCGGCGGCCGGACCTCTCAAGGCATCATCGAGCCCCAGGTACGCAAGAAGCGAGAAATCCGAAAATAGGGCGACGGTGTGCGCCATTCTCCCCGCAAAATTATCAGCTCCCGGCTCGAATCCGAACAAATGGACAACGAGAAATGTCCCTGCCAGAACCATCGGCAAGTAGAGAACGTGGAAATACCGGGGCAAATACGCATACGCCCAAGACGTGGCCGCAATCAGGGCGCAGGTGACGGTGGCCAGACGCCCGTCTGACCCCACGAGAACGGCAAAGATGGAAACCCCGAAAAACAGCCGCATGCCCCATCTCATTCGCCCAAAGAACGCAGCAGCAAAGATCGTAATCAGGATGGCCCAATTGCCCAGCGACACAGGTTCCAAAAAGATCGAAGACAGACGATGAACGTCGATCCCATTGAACCAAAACCGGTCGCCGGGCCGCGTTGCGCTCACAAAAAGGTCCGAGTCTTCGTTCCAAAAGTTTTCTTCAGTGAAGTCACGCGTGTTCACATAATAGCTCTGCACGCCCAGAACATCGGCAAAGGCCGCCGGCGCCACAGCCTCTAAGAGCATCACGGCGACGACCAGCACCTGCAAACCCGCAACAAAACGCACAAGGATTTTGAAGTCCCGCAATTGTGATGCAACCGCGATGCCCAACATGACAAAAGTGGGGATCAGGATCACGTCCCGGAGGAGTTTTGGATCGAAAGACTGGCGGAAAACACCAAGACACAGCCCCAGAACGCACACAAACCAAAGCAGTCCCAACCAAGGGCCCATCTCCCTCCGCCAAAACAGCAAACTCGTACCCAATGCCATCCCAACCAGCACCACCTCGGCACCGACAACATGGGCGCGCGTAACACCAAACAGGTTGGCGTTCAACAGAGACAAGACCGCGTTAAAGGACAAACACCCCGCGACGATGGCAAAGCCGAGACTGAGGGGACCAACGCGAATGCGAGGACGCGCAGCGGGCATAGGACTGTAGTGTGACCGAACCCCAATCGTATCAGGCAGCAAGGATCCTCCGCCTCCCGTCGGCCTCCCCCTCAGGACCAAGAGCCATCAAATAGACCCTCTCCACGTCTCGAGCATAGGACGGCCAATTGAACTTCTCAGCATACGCCTGAGCGCGGCTTTGCTCATTTGATCTTTTGTCCGCCGTCAGGCACGCACGCCAATTAGCGAAACGCTCGGCCGCCTGATGAGGGTCAGCAAAGTCCAACAAGAGCCCAACCCCCGCTTCCCGCTGTAGGACCTCAAAAGAGTCATTTCTATGAACGATGGGCAGAAGACCCGCAGCCATACATTCAATCATGGTCATACCAAACCCTTCATAGGCTGAAGCCGACACAAAGAATCCGCACCGACGAAAAAGCCGGGTCAGCTCTCCATCATTCAAAAATCCGTAGACCGACACTTTGTCCTCAATGCCCAAACTTTGCGCATGTTCAATGAGTGCAGCCCGCGAAAGATCGAATTCCGGGCCCACGATGTGCAAGTGGCCAGCATCCCCTTTTTCGTTGAGCCTCGCATAAAAAGCCAACAAACGCTCCAGGCACTTATTTTTGGACAAGCGGCCGAGATACAAAAGGTCGTCACCTGAACACCGTTCTGTCGTCACGGGCCGAACCGCATTTGGAAGCACGTTCACCCGATTGGTGATTTTTCGAAACAGCGCACCGTCGGCTTCGCTGCACGCGATAAAGCCGTCATAGCTGTGCGCAAAGAACCGCGTCAGTGAGTGAAAATAGGCGACTTTCAGGGGCTTTAGGTAGCGCGTGTGGAAGAACCCGCCATGGGTCGTGCAAACGAGCGGCTTGCGATGCACGCGCTTTGTTACCCCGCAATGATCGAAAAAATTATCAACACAATGAACATGTAACAAATCTGCCTCGCTGAATTTCACTCCGGAGAACTGCGCAAGAAAATAGCGTTGCCCCCCCGTAAAGGGAACGCGCCGCACATTTATCCCATCGATCATTTCGCTTTCGGAGAGCACATCCTTGCTCCCCCGAAACAGACGATTCAAAGTAACGACCTGCACATCATATCCGAGACTTTTTTGCGCAGCAGCAAGAGACGCCACGTGCTGTTCCAGGCCGCCGACCGAAGGTGAGTATTGCCTGACGAGATGAGTGACGCGCATACAAAGCCCAGCTGGCTGGAAAGAGCTAAAGTCCGGTATCGCCCGGAGCGAGGAGCCGCTCTAACACGATTCGAGCGACACGTGCGTGACATCAGCAGTCAGATCTTATCACATTTTTTGCGAGCACAGATAACACAGGAAAGTCACAGGCAACCCGTCGCCAAAGCCAAGAATCAGATACTATCTTCGCACATGCGAAATACCGTACCCACCCTATTTCCCGATCGAACGGCTTGAGAGAGAATGGAACGCCAAATTCCCAGCGATACATCTGTGCAAGGATCTTTTTTGCCATCGACGTTTACAAACGACATTACAGTCACGCATGATGCCTTGGACACAGGCACACAGACATTGGACCCTAGGCGTTTCTTGCCGGAGCTTCTTTCCGTCGCCGACGTGATTCTTCTTACCCTGTCGCTTTGGGCTGTCGCAAGTTTATGGCAGGTGTTCGACCCGCAATCAGCAAGGATCTTTGACCAGCACCTCGTGTTTGGCTTGGTAGTCAGCATTGCCTTTAGTCTCTTTGCATTCGAGAAGGGCCTCTACAATTTTCAGTCTGTACGCTGGCGTCTGTCGAACTTGACACGCTTGGGCGCCTTACTCGCGGCAACAGGAGCCGTCGTCATCGCGTTCCTCTTTGCCCTGGGAAAGGCCACGACATCGTCCCTTTGCGTGGTCGCCGCTGGATTGATCTTGGGGTTCTGTGCCATTTGCGGGATACGCCGGGCAACGGAACTGATGCTGCGTTCGCTGACCGGTCTTCAAGATGTGCTCACACCCCGGATTGCGATCGTGGGTCCGGCGCATAAAGCACAGGCCTTACGGGACCTTATCGAGACCTACAGAGACGAGGGAGATCTCTACCGTATCGTTGGCGTTTTTTCTGACCCGATTCATTCAGAGTCACGCGAAGAGGCGAGCAAGGCCACAGGATCCCTGGATAACTTGATCCAGTATGCATTCCGCCATCGACTAGACGAAATCATTATTGTGCAACCATCTGCATACGGCCTTTCACTGCAAGAAGTGAAACATCGTCTCGCCTGTTTGCCGGTGCCGATACGGCTCTGCCCGGAGGGAACGGAGTTTCGGCTGCGCCCGACGGACTCCGACTACTCGTCCGAATTGGGTCTCATCACTCTGAGCAGGCGTCCGATCGATGGACTGTCCGGTCTCGTCAAGGATATCTTCGATCGCATCTGCGCCCTTGGCCTTTTGCTCCTGACTGGCCCTTTGCTTCTCATGGTCGCCATAGCGATCAAACTCGAGTCTCCGGGACCGGTTTTCTTCCGTCAGAGGCGCCACGGGTTCAACCATCGGGTCTTCCAGATTTGGAAGTTTCGCACAATGTCATGTCTGGAGGATGGCCCGAACGTCAAACAAGCGTCCGAGGACGGCGATGAACGCATAACAAAGCTGGGGGCATTTCTTCGAAAGACAAGCATCGACGAACTCCCTCAATTGTTCAATGTGCTGATCGGGGACATGTCCGTCGTTGGCCCGCGTCCCCACGCCTTGTCTCACAACGATCACTATTGCCGTCACATCGGCAACTATGCCTGCCGGCACACGGTTAAACCCGGAATGACCGGCCTGGCGCAAGTCGAAGGCTGGCGAGGTGAAACCAAGGACGTGTCCAAAATGGGCCGCCGCGTGTATTACGATCTGAAGTACATCGATCGCTGGTCACTCGCTCTTGATCTACAGATTTTGCTTCGAACGTTCGGCATTTTGGTGACGTCTCCCAAAGCCCAAGACCAAGACAAGACACCTTCTCTTTCGGCACTTCTGGACTCGGTCTACGAAGCACACGGAGCAGACGCCCAAAAAGAACTCTTTCGCAAAATTGAATTCCATGAGAAGCCACTTACGCTGGCCTTTCTCAACGCACACGGATTCAACCTTGCCTGGAAGGATGAAAAGTTTCGCAACGCTTTGCTGGGGTCTGATTATTTGATGCGCGACGGCATCGGAATGAAGATTGCCGATCTCCTTTTGGGCAAAAAGCCGGGCCTGAATATGAACGGTTCGGATCTCATTCCCGATCTGCTGAAGCAATTTCGAGGGCGACGCGTGGCCATATTGGGGACGGAAGATCCTTGGCTCAGCGAGGCTGTCGACAAACTAACGACGGACGGGATCAACGTGGTTTGGACCCATCATGGCTTTGAACCTCTGAGCTTTTATGTCGAAGAGGTAAAGTCCAGGGATTTAGAAGTCATCATCTTGGCCATGGGCATGCCCAAGCAAGAACTTGTCGCCCAGGCTCTTCTTCGCAGTATCCAGTCGCCTTCAATAATCGTTAGCGGCGGATTTGTTATCGACTTCATCGCGGGGCGAAAACCCCGTGCACCCGTGATGCTGCAACGAATGGGGATGGAATGGCTCTTCCGCCTCGTGCACGAACCCCAGCGTTTGTTCCGCCGATATGTTATCGGAAATCCGCTGTTCTTATGGCGTGTCTGTTATCTAGCTTTCCAAAGTGCGCGTCACCGCGAGGCGCAGCAGGCAGAACAACTGCTGATCAAAGCCCCGGCCCTCGAACGAAGCTCCACCTCGATTGCCATAGCCGCAGAGTAGATCAAGCGCCTCAAAATCAGAGAATTCAAGTGAGAAGACTGGTGCGGCCGAGAAGACTCGAACTTCCACCCGTGTTACCGGACAGCGACCTCAACGCTGCGCGTCTACCAATTCCGCCACGGCCGCACTTAAAGAATGAGGGCGAGGACTTAGCAGAAGTGAGGCCCGATGTGAAGCGAACTCTCACCGGCCGGCATCACAAAGTCATTCCAGTTTGCCCTTAATGGTATCGGTGATGGACACCGCGATGCGGTCGCCTTGGAGAATGATCTCGCCTTTCGCGATCGGCTCTTCATTGGCAAAGATTTGCACTTCATCGTTCATATGGGCATCAAGTTCAACCACCGCCCCGCGCCCCATACGCAACAATTGATGAATGGGAACGGTGGATTGACCGATAACCACCGTTAGTTCTACTTTGACTGCATCAATGGCGTTCATATCTGCCCATAAGATAAAATCTAAACCATTCGTTTATTACGTTCTCACTTTTGACTTTCGGAATGTTTAAGAGCCTTCAAAATACACCCGTTGAATGGTTGGTCACGAAAGACCAAGTGGACTATCCAGATGCGGTCTCGGTGATGGAACAGCGGGTAGAACGGATTCAGTCTGGAGAAGCGGCCGAGCTCGTGTGGCTCCTAGAGCATCCTCCCCTCTATACGGCCGGAACGAGTGCAAAGAAGACGGACCTGTTACAACCGGACCGATTTCCCGTTCATACGACCGGGCGCGGCGGCCAGTATACCTATCACGGTCCCGGTCAACGGGTCGCCTATGTCATGTTGGACTTGAAACAGCGACGACGAGATGTTCGGCTTTTCGTCACCGCACTAGAGGCATGGATTACGAACACCCTCAAAACTCTGGATATCCGGTCTCACACTTATTCCGGCCGCGTCGGAGTTTGGGTCGCGTCCGATTCGGGCGCCCGTCGTTCGGAAGAGAAAATCGCTGCCATTGGTGTTCGTCTGCGCAAATGGGTTTCGTTTCACGGCGTGAGTATCAACGTTCGCCCAAACCTTGAGCACTTTTCCGGAATTGTGCCCTGCGGTCTCTCCGGCTACGGAGTAACAAGTCTCGAGAAACTGGGCAAGGCCCTGCCCCAAGAAAGATTTGACGAATTACTGCAAGCCGAGTTCGAAAAAGTCTTCGGTGCAACCGTCGACGCGGAAATTGAACTGCCGCGCTTTGGCCAGCTTACTCAAACTCCATAATCACTTCATCGACTGCCAAACTGTCACCGGCCTTCGCCAAGATCTTGCTTACAACGGCATCACGTTCTGCGGACAGCACATTTTCCATCTTCATGGCTTCCACGACCGCAAGGGCTTCGCCCGCCTTCACTTCCTGTCCTTCTTCCACATTGATGGAAACAACAAGACCCGGCATAGGGCACATCAAGAATTTGGACGTATCGGCTGCAACCTTTTCAGGCATAAAGACAGACAAATCCGCCGCCCGAGGTGTCCGGACGTAGAAGTCGTTCTTGGTGCCTCGGTATGAAAGCGTACGCGCCTCCATATGGCGATCCGACTGAACCAGAACGTCAGTCCCATTTACACGCGCCTCGATCGTTGCATCTCCAGGACTCCATGCGCTCTCGATCGTATATTGATTGGCACTATCGATATCTTCGGCAATTGAAACTGTCGCTCCATTCTCCTCAAGAGCAACAATCGCAATAACCTTCTGTACACCGACAGAAACGGCCCATTCAAAGGATTTTTCCGCTTCGCGTTCAAAGGCTTGGCCCTCCACAGCAAACCGCCGGGCCACATCCTTGCTGTGCATAAACGCCGCAATCGCGCTAAGCCACAACCGATCGCTCTCTTTCAACTCGGCCCCGGAGAACCCGTCAGGAAACTCTTCTGCGATGTAGTTTGTCGTCAAGCGGCCGTCGCGAAACCGATCCTGCATCATAACGGCGGCTAAAAATGCGACATTGTGCTGGATCCCGCGAATTCGAAATCCATCCAAAGCGTCGGCCATATGATCAATGGCCAGCTCGCGCGTTGGGGCGTGAGTGCATAATTTCGCAATCATCGGATCGTAATAAAGAGAAATCTCGCCGCCCTCATATACGCCCGTATCGTTTCTGACCGTCAGTCCGCCTTTGACTTCTTCCTCCGGCGGACGGTACTCAACCAGACGGCCGATTGACGGCAAAAAGTTTCGAAAGGGGTCCTCCGCATAAATGCGGCTCTCAATCGCCCAACCGTCCAGTTTGATGTCGTCCTGCGTGAGTTTCAGTTTTTCGCCGGCAGCCACACGGATCATCTGTTCGACGAGATCAATACCCGTGATAAGCTCCGTAACGGGATGTTCCACCTGAAGGCGGGTATTCATCTCCAAAAAATAGAAATTCCGCTCTTTATCGACAATGAACTCCACGGTTCCAGCAGATTCGTATTGAACCGCTTTGGCCAGCGCCACTGCCTGCTCACCCATTGCCCGCCGCGTCTCTGGGTCCAAAAAGGGGCTGGGTGCTTCTTCGATCACTTTTTGATTACGGCGCTGAATGGAGCACTCACGCTCACCCAAGTAGATTGTATTGCCAGACTTATCGGCAAGAACTTGAATCTCGATATGGCGGGGTTCGGTGATGAACTTCTCAATGAACACCCGGTCATCCCCAAACGATGACCGGGCCTCGTTCATTGACGACTCAAATCCTTGGGCGACCTCATCCTCGCTCCAAGCAATCCGCATACCTTTGCCGCCGCCACCCGCAGACGCCTTGATCATCACTGGATAGCCGATGTCTGAGGCGATCTTTATGGCTTCGTCAGTCGATCCGATTACACCCAAATATCCGGGGACGGTGCTGACTTGTGCTTCGTTTGCGAATTTTTTCGATTCGATCTTGTCGCCCATGATACTGATCGCATCGATATTTGGTCCAATGAAGCGAATGCCCGCCCGATCAAGGGCTTTGGCAAATTCGGCGTTCTCGGAAAGAAATCCATACCCCGGATGAATCGCTTCGGCGCCCGTCTTCTTGGCCGCATCGATAATTTTGTCGATGACCAGATACGATTCGGCGGCGGGTGCAGGCCCGATGAGTACAGCTTCATCTGCCATTTCCACGTGCAAAGCATCTGCATCCGCCTCAGAATAGACCGCCACGGTCGAGATACCCATTTTACGGGCGGTTTTTATAACGCGGCAAGCGATCTCACCGCGATTAGCAATCAGTATTTTGGAGAACATCGATCCGCTCTCGTCCTTAAAGTGGAATATTGTCGTGTTTCTTCCAGGGCTTGGAAACCTTCTTTGAACGAAGGACTTCAAGCGCCCTTGCAACCCTTCGACGGGTAGAATGCGGCATGATGACTTCGTCTAGATAGCCTCGTTGCGCGGCAATGAAGGGATTGGCGAACCTCTCTTCATATTCATTCGTCCGCTGAGCGATTTTCTCTTCATCACCAAGATCCGACCGGAAGATAATTTCAACGGCCCCTTTTGCGCCCATGACCGCGATCTCAGCCGTCGGCCAAGCATAGTTTATGTCGGCACCGATATGCTTAGACGCCATCACAACGTAGGCACCGCCATACGCTTTCCGGGTAATGAGCGTCACCAGAGGAACTGTGGCCTGGGTGTAGGCAAAGAGCAATTTGGCACCGTGCTTGATCAGACCGCCATATTCCTGTGCTGTTCCTGGCAAAAAACCCGGCACATCAACAAACGTTACAATGGGAATACTAAAGGAGTCACAGAAACGGACAAATCTAGCCCCTTTACGGCTTGCATCGCTGTCCAAAACGCCAGCCAATACCATTGGCTGATTGGCTACAATACCGACCGTTTGACCGTTGATCCGCGCAAAGCCAGTAATGATGTTCTTTGCAAAGGCCTCCTGAACTTCAAAGAAGTCGCCCTCGTCCACAATCTTATGCACCAACTCCAGCATGTCATAAGGCTTGTTGGGGTTTGAGGGTATGAGAGTGTCCAGTGACTTATCTTCGCGCGCAATTTCATCGTACACCGGGCGGGTCGGTGGTTTTTGTTTATTGTTCAGCGGCAGGAAATCGATGAGACGGCGAACTTGGCTCAGCGCCTCAATATCATTGTCATAAGCAAAATCGGCAATGGAGGACTTGCTCGTGTGGACCTTCGCACCGCCCAGCTCTTCGGCCGTCACCGTCTCTTGCGTAACGGTCTTCACCACATCTGGACCCGTCACGAACATGTAAGACGTATCTCTCACCATAAAGATGAAATCCGTCATGGCCGGCGAATAAACGTCGCCTCCTGCGCACGGCCCCATAATGACTGAGATCTGAGGGATGACGCCCGAGGCTTCTACGTTTCGAAAGAAGACTTCGCCATAACCGCCAAGGGCATCGACGCCTTCTTGAATCCGCGCCCCGCCTGCGTCAAACAGACCGATGACCGGGGCACCGACCTTCAGTGCCATGTCTTGGATTTTGCAGATCTTTTGCGCATGCGCCCACGAGAGGGATCCCCCGAAAACAGTGAAGTCTTTTGCAAAGACATAGACCAAGCGGCCGTGAATGGTGCCCCATCCTGTAACTACGCCATCCCCTGGAATGCGCTGTTCGTCCATCCCAAACTCAGTGGTCTGATGCTCAACGAACATATCGTATTCTTCAAACGACCCTTGATCCAACAGCAGGTCCAAGCGCTCACGCGCTGTAAGCTTTCCCCGGTTGTGTTGTGCTTCGATACGCTTCGCGCCGCCCCCCATGCGGGCTCGCTCGCGTTTGTTCTCCAGTTGATGAAGTATTTCCTTCATCCACGCCTCTTATGTGTTTGTTATGACTGAATAATCAGGCTCAGCTCGCGCAAGCCCCCGTTGACATAGCCTAGTTCAATTCAGATGCCAATCGCGGCGTTGATGACAGTTGGAATTTCAGCTGAAAACCTCTCGTCACGACGAGCGAATCCCCGCCGCTTCCGCTTTATCGACCAGGCGTTGATACTTCTTCTGGTCTTGGGAAATTCCCGTAACCGGGTGATAGAACCAAGCCAGTCTAAGAAGGTTGATGGGATTGGCTCCGCCTAAGAGTTTGAGCAGTTTTGTATCAAGGATGGAGAAAGCCCGCGCATTGGGCTTGCCCACAATGATCTTCGACGCCGGCCGCTGCTCCGGCAGCAAAGCCGGAAGTGGGCGCTTGATGGCGGCGTACACGTAAATGGGTAAATCCAGAAAGAAGATACTATCGACAGCTGCCTTACGCAGGCGAATAGCATCCATCAGCGTTGCCTGATCAAACGAGTACGTCCGACCGCCAACGGCCTCCGCTTCGATCTGCAGCGCATAGCCGTCTTCGTCCCGCCAATCCACGACGGAACACATATACATGCCTTGCTCTAAGGTCTCGGCAGAGTCGAGGAACTCTGAACGCACGCGCTGTGAAATAAATACGGAGAACTTCGGCGGTAGCAACGGAAAACTCATTGCAAGCAGTCTGGACGGAGCTTCAATTGGTTCTTCGTAAAGAGCTCGGAGATTCCCCCTGCGAATCTGCCCAACGGACTTTACCAAATTCTCTTGTATCAAACGCGCCGCCTCTCCGCGTTCCTTGCTCCACGAGGGCGATGCCAGCCATTTGTTCAGAGTTTGATCGGGTTCAAAGCTCGCTGCGTAGGTCAGAAGGAATTCCGCGCGCAGATAAACAGAACGGGCATCCAGTGCATCTTCGAGCTGCTTAATGATTGTATTGCGCGATCTGGCCGGGATTCGGTAATCGATTCGCACATAGGATGCCCCTTTTGAACGGCTACCGCCTCCAAATCCCCCCAATCTACGAAAAGGGCGCAACCCTGCAAACGGAAGCGTAAGCGCCCAGCTTCCGACGAGAAACGCGATCAAGAAAACCAAGAACCAAACAGAACTCGGATCTTCGAACATCTGGCTTATTTCGTACCTATCCCCTACCAACCCGGGCAGCAAAAAGACCTGCCCACACACCTTATTGCAAAGTTAGGCCGGGTATGTGTTCAATAAATGATACCCGACATCATAAATGCCGCAAATGCTGTCAAAGTCGCAACAAGTGCAACACTTCCGTCGCTGACAAGAAGTCTTTTTTTTGGGCATCAACCCGTCTTTCCGCGTCCAAATCTCTTCCCCAGCGCTTAATTTGCCATTCCTCATCGACTCTGGATGCCTGCCAGGCTTCGTCCGCCGAGATGGCTTCGTGCAAAACAGCTGCAGCAATACAGAGAGATCCGGAGAGACGCGTTGTCAGATCGACCGCCGCCAACTGAAACGCTGAAAGCGCTTGGACCTTCTCCTTAAGTGTCTCAGCCAATTCGGCCTCTTGCACAACGGGGTGTAGACTGTCGGTGAGAACGACCGCACATCCACATGTTTGCGAAATCCATTCGCAGATGGGGGTCAGATGCGCGTCCTGCATCTCGCGTAAGCTATCGGGCTCAGCAACCCGAAAGAACACCAAGTCGGTATCAAGATAGCCCAACAATTGGCCCATCGTTTCTTCTCGCGCCCCCGGCACGAGATCGATCGCGCTAAAACAAAGACGGCTGAGCGGCAACAGATCGTAGCGCACTTTCGAGCCCTCAAGAGAGCGCCACTCCTGGGCTACCGCCTCGCCCAATGCGTCATTCGGCACCACGAATGGATTGCCCTTCGGCGTGCGCATCGGCCTTCCCATCAGTGTGAGGTGAAGTCCACCGTTGATCTTCTCCACAGCTGCGGAATCAAATGCGACACCTGAGCCCTGTTTCGCCATAGCGCCCTAACCCAAAAAGTCGCCTATGCAAGCTTGGCCGGCACCGGAAGCCCCCTGAGCCAACCGAGACAACGTCTCCGAAGTCACCGTGCTGGACGCCAATCCGGCCGAGAAGCTTGAAAACCCGCGTGCAACCCGTCTCGTGCGAAAATCGAAATCCGGCGTGTCGAGAAGTCCCGTAACAAAGATGTCCCGTGCATCAGCCAACAAGCGCGGGTCCTTCGGTCTGGGCCGTAACTCCATATTGATCGTGCGCGCATCAAAATCAATCATGCCTGAACCCGAAGCAAAACTTTTATCTGTGTCCAAATAAACCAACCGGCTAAAGGCTTTGCCTTGGATAAGGTCAAAGGCGCCGACGAAACAGTTAATCTGCACAATGTCCTCGGCGTTTTTGTCCGCCTCTGATCTAATCATATGAGCCGTTATGGGATTGTCGGAAAGTCCAGAAAACTGGCCGTCAAACAGAGCCACGGTCAGATCGCCATGAAGATCGGTCAGGATTTCCTCAGCGTTGGCGCCCGAAGAGGACAATTTGGCTGAGATGATGCTCTTTGCTGTTGTCTGAAAATCGATATTGAGCAACGTCCCCAGATCCCCCAGAGGCAGACTGCTCGCCTCCAAATCGACAGTGAGATCTGGAATATCCGACCACTTCATTAACGCGGAACCGGCAGCGGTCCCTTCGCCGAGACCAATTGAGAAGTCCACAAGTTCCGTTTTCTCTTCATCTCCATGCAGAACAAGTCGTATTGGCGATGCACGCACATCATCGATGGAAACCGCTTCCATTTCGACGTCCAATGTGACGTCAACCGGAAGGAAGGCCTCGGAGCCAGAGCCCGATCTCATCCATTTCCGCCAAGACAGGGCGCTGCCAACAGTCCCCAGATCCATCTCCCCCGCAGACTTCAGCTTCAAGGAAAACGCTTCTTGACTGACGCTGGGTGTGATCAGCGTACCGTTAACGTTGGCACCGGACACATAACCTGAAAACACGCTGACGTAAGACCCGTTCTGATTTTCAGCAATTCTGAGAGAAAAACTATCATCGGTCCCGTTCCGCCGTTCTTCAGGATGCAACTGCGCGCGCAGCCGCAAGGGTGAGATTTCATCTATTTCACCGTCCCCAAGAAACGCAAGATCAGCAACTTGACCCTCAACACCAAATGTCAAGGCCCCCTCTTTGGACTGACCTTCCTCGTAAAACCGAATCTTCACCAATTCGGTTTCGCCATCGGGAACCAAGTGAACTGCAATGGCTCTCTCGTCCATATCGTATATGAGCTTCGGCACATGGACTTCGATCGGCTCAAAATTCCCATTTCGTACAAAGACAATGTCGAGGTCGTCGAATTCGATCTGCCCGATATCGACCAATTCGACATAGTTGGGGCTACTCCTGGTCAACGCTGTCCAAGACTTGCGAAGCGCGGACAAATCAATTCCGGTTTCGTTACTGACAGGCACGACGAGCTCGCTTCGCAAAAAGACCACATCGCTGACCCTGAAAAGGCCGTGTTCCGCTGAAGGGAGCTGGGGCGCCACGCGCACTTCAAATCGGTCCGAACGGAGCAAGGGGGCATCTTCTTGGCTCCAATCTGCCGTTTCGTACAATCGGATATTGGATAGGCCCACAGTCGGCCGCGACAGAAGGCGGGTAACGAACAATCCTCCGTCGATTTCCAGAGGCGCCCCCGATTTCGCCTTTAAGTATGTCTCGACGCGCGCGCCAAAAACACTCGATCCGACCGGAGTGAAGCCCAGACCCACGATCAACACCAAAGACAGAACAATCACGGAGACCCAAAGCCACCGAAAAAATCTCTTCACCGCCTTACCCCGTTGACGGGCTACTTACGGGGAAACGCCCGCGAAGCCCATATAAGTTTCCGTTCAACTTAGATCGCGCCAACGCACAATGGAAGCTTGACACCGCACCGATTACTCGTGGAATTCCAACAGCTCATCAGCATCGATCGGCGCCTGAAATCCAAGTAAGGACCAGGTTTCTTGCATATGATCGCTGAGTTGGGCGACAAATCTCAAGTCTTCTCCTGTTCGAGGGTGCTTTAACGCCAGAACGCGTGCGTGCAGATGCAACTTTTTGGGAATATTGGCATCAACGAGTTGATAATTAGGCAAGTGGTAGCGCCGATCACCAACAAGAGGATGACCCATCTCGAGACAATGAAGCCTCAGCTGATGCGTTCGCCCCGTGCGCGGTTCCAGCCCAAGCCAAGCAAAGCGTCGTCCCGCCGCGCTGATCACCCGGTACGAGGTCTCCGCCATTTTGGCCGGGGCCGTCCTGTCATTCGATTTCTGAACACTTGACTTGATTTTGCCCCGAGCCGGCCGGGGCACACCAAAACAGAGGGCCCAATACAGTTTCGTTACACGCCGCGCTCGAAACGCTTCCGCAAGGCGAGAGGCCGCAAACTCGTTGCAGCCGGCGATTAAGACCCCGCTTGTTTCTTTGTCCAGACGGTGGACGAGCTTGGGGCGTTGTCCTCCTTTGCTCTCAAGCGAGTGAAACATTCCATCCAAATGCGCTTGGGTTTTGGAGCCCCCCTGAACCGCCAGTCCAGAAGGCTTGTTTAGTACGACAATGTCATCGTCCCGGTACAAAGTCATAGCCTCAAGAAGTCGCTTGTCCGTCTGAGAAACCTGTTTGCGTACCTGCGCCGGTTGGGAAAGCGAAGGTGGAATTCTGATCTCCTCACCTGCGGACACGCGAGACCCCGCCTTGCATCGCTTTCCATCCACGCGGATTTGACCGGTGCGCAATAGCTTTTCTATCGTGTGATGGTTGGTGCTCGGATAGTGGCGCTTGAACCAACGATCAAGCCGAACTCCGTCCTCATCGGCTGTGACTATCTGCTTTCTTACCTCAGCCATGAACTCAACAAATCAAACACGATGAAGCCAAACCACAAGGCGAGTACAGAGGCAATGACCGACGCCATAACATAGAGTAAGGAAAGACTGTATGCGGATTGCTGAACCAGACCGACCGCATCGAGTGAAAATGCCGAAAAGGTCGTGAAGCCGCCCAGAAACCCAGTTGTCAAAAACAATCTGAGATTCTCGGACAGCTCCCCCGAAACCAAGAACCATTTGAACATCACACCCATAAGCAGCGAACCAACCACATTGACCGCCAATGTCCCCCAAGGAAAGCTCGACCCCAGAACTTGAGCACAGAACACAACAACGGCATAGCGCGAGGCGGCACCGAGTGCGCCGCCCGAAGCCACGGCCAACAGAGACTGTGCGCTTAGGGACATTGCAGAGGAGCACCGGGGATGAATGAAGGAGGCCTCATGACTCTAAGACTCTTTCTTCTCTGCTCGCAGCTTGCTGAATTTCTTCACGCGTTCCAGCAACTTTTGCTCAAATCCATGCTCTGTCGGCTGATAAAAGGATTGCCGCTCCATCTCCTCGGGAAAATAGCTTTGCCCGGAAAAACCCGACTCTGCATTAGGGTCGTACTCATATCCAGAACCGTATCCAAGTTCCTTCATGAGAGAAGTTGGGGCGTTGAGGATGTGTTTGGGAGGCATGTGCGAACCATGGGCTTTTGCCCCCGCCCGCGAGAACTTTGCCGCCATGTATGTCGCGTTGGATTTGGGGGCCAGCGCGAGATAAGCGACCAGCTCCGTAAGCGCTATGTCCCCTTCGGGGCTTCCCAAAAATTGGTAGCTCTCACGAGCGGCATTGGCGATCACAAGCGCTTGGGGGTCCGCCAAGCCGATATCCTCCATCGCAGCCCGCGTCATTCGCCGCAAGATGTAAAAAGGATCCTCTCCGCCAATGAGCATCCGTTCCAGCCAATAGAGTGAAGCATCCACATCCGAGCCTCGCACGGATTTATGTAAGGCACTGATTAGGTTATAGTGTTCCTCACGGCCTTTGTCGTAGAGGGGTGCTCTTCGTTGTGTGAGCTCGACAAGACGTTCCGAATTGATGAGCTCTTTGGTCTTAACCTGAAGAAGCTCTTCTGCGAGGTTTAGGAGATACCTGCCGTCCCCATCCGCCATCCCCACAAGGGTCTCTCGCGCTTCCGGCGTCAATGGAAGGGTACGAGCCTCAGAGTCTTCAGCGCGGCCAAGGAGAAGATCGAGGTCTGCAAGAGACAAGCGGTTCAGGACAAAAACCTGCGCCCGCGAAAGTACCGCTGAATTAAGTTCGAACGAAGGATTCTCCGTCGTCGCCCCAATCAGAACGATGGTTCCATCTTCCATATGTGGCAAGAAGCTGTCTTGCTGCGATTTATTGAACCGATGAATCTCATCCACGAACAAGAGGGTTCCCCGGCCGGTCTGGTGCAGCGCTTTGGCCTGGTCAAACACCTTCCTCAGATCCGCAACACCGGCAAAGATCGCTGAAACGGGAACAAATTCCAAGTTGGTTTCATGCGCCAAAAGCCGGGCGATGGTCGTCTTTCCGGTTCCAGGTGGTCCCCACAGAATCATTGAGCTGAGTCGGCCAGCATCGATCATCCTGCGAATGGCCCCCTCTCCCTTCAACAGATGATCTTGCCCAACAACATCGCTTAAGTTCGTTGGACGCAGCCGGTCGGCCAGAGGCCTCGGCGCACTGTTTTCAAGCCCAGCTGCCTCGAATAGATTAGGCATGGTCCTAAAAGCGGTAGGATAAAGTCATTGTTTGGCCACCTCGACTGATGACAAAATGCCAGCCATTCATCGGCTGAGCGAGGGCGGTTTCCAGCTGTTTGATCTTCTGGACTTTCTCACCATTCACTTCCAAAACGATATCACCGACCCGAAAGCCGAAACGTCTGGCAACAGACCGTCCCTCGACCCTTGAGATCACCAATCCGCTCTGATCCCAATCAAATCCATGCTCCTCAGCAAACGCCGGGGTCAAGACCGCAACTTCAGCGCCGCCCAGCGGATGATCCCCCTGCAGATTGACAGCTTCAGGGGTTAGACTTCCTGGTGCCCGGGCCAGTTTCACTTTTGCGATGCGCTTTTGGCCTTTGCGGAGATAGGTCACAGAAACCACCTCACCGACCGTCCGGGTCGCAACCCGGTATGCGAGCCCTTGCAGATCGAAAATATCAAAACTCCCGACCGTCGTAACCACATCGCCTGTCTTAATCCCTGCTTTGGCGAATGCGCTTTCCTTATGCAGTTTCGAGATAAGGACACCAATTGGACGATCCAGACCGAGCGATTCCGCAATATCGGAGGTGACAGTTTGACCTTTCACGCCGAGCCACGGCCGCACGATGGTCCCATCCAAAAGGGCCGCTGACACAACCGCTTTCACCATGTTCCCAGGGATCGCAAAGCCAATTCCGTTCGAACCGCCGCTTCGCGAGAAGATCGCGGTGTTCACGCCGACAAGCTTACCGTTCATATCAACCAATGCCCCACCCGAATTCCCCGGGTTGATGGCCGCATCGGTTTGAATGAAGAATTGATAGTCACTTACCCCGACTTGCGTTCGGGCCACAGCCGACACAATGCCGTTCGTTACTGTTTGTCCGACCCCGAACGGATTCCCAATGGCAAGAACCAAGTCACCCACTTCAAGGCGGTCTGAATCGGCAAAAGCAAGAGCCGGCAAAGTGACCCCTTTCGTGTCTAAACGGAGCACCGCCAAATCCGACTTCTCGTCTTGCAGAATGACTTGCGCATCGAATTCACGGCGGTCATTTGTCACCACAGTGAATGTATCACCGCCTTCAATCACATGATTGTTGGTGACGACAATCCCATCTTTTCGCAGGATAACACCCGACCCTAAGGAGTTTTCGATGCGTCTGCGCGGAACCCCCGCCCAATCGCGCCCAAAAAAGCGCTCAAAAAACGGATCTCCCATAAAAGGAGACCGTCGGGTCTCCACAACACGCTTGGTATAGACGTTGACGACGGCCGGAGCTGCTTTGGAGACAACCGGCGCATAGGAGAGCTGGACCTCCGCCGTTGATCCCGGCACTTTCCTGACCGTTTCAGCCGCAGACGCGGACACGAAACACAAGGCGAATGCCAAGACAGCCAAACGAAAGATCTTCTTTTCTGCAAAAGACACGGCACGAAACCTCTGGTCATAGAATACAACAATGTAGTCCTAGAGCGCATCCAGGGTAAGGGAAAACCGGTTAACCGTCTGGAATCGCGCAAAACAAGGAATTTGGAGCCGCTTTGTGTTTCCGTCAAAACCAAAACGGCTCCAGGCTTATCCACGAAACCAAATCGGCTCTAACTGCGATCGATGCCCAGATATAGTGCCGAGCACCAACCAAAAAAGGGGGCCATTGGCCCCCTTAGAAATTCTCAAAACCCTTTGTTTCAGATTTCTTCCTGCAGTTCTTCTTCTTCGATTTGCGTCGGACCTGAATCCTGACCTTTGGCGTCTTCATCCCGGTCGACGAATTCGATGACAGCCATCGGGGCGGAGTCTCCATAACGAAATCCTGCCTTCAGAATGCGAGTATAGCCACCTGCCCGTTCCGCATAGCGCGGCGCCAATGTCTCAAACAGCTTGCCCACCATTTTGGCATCGCGCATTTTGGAAATGGCTTGCCGGCGGGCATGCAGGTCGCCGCGCTTACCCAACGTGACCAGACGCTCAACGAATGGGCGAAGCTCCTTGGCCTTGGGCAAGGTGGTTACAATCTGCTCGTGTTTCACCAATGCAGCAGACATGTTGGCCAACATCGCTTGGCGATGGGACGATGTCCGGTTTAGCTTTCTTTTTTTCAGACCGTGACGCACCGGTCCCTCCTTCCGATTTCCGTCAGATCAATATTGATCTTCGAACTTCTTGGCAAGCTCTTCAATGTTCTCCGGTGGCCAATTCGGCGCATCCATACCCAATTGCAGACCCATCTGGGAAAGCACTTCTTTGATCTCATTTAAAGACTTCCGGCCGAAGTTCGGTGTCCGAAGCATTTCGCCTTCCGTTTTCTGGATGAGATCACCGATATAAACAATGTTATCGTTCTTAAGGCAGTTCGCGGAGCGAACAGACAACTCCAACTCGTCCACTTTCTTGAGCAGCGCCGGATTGAATTCAAGCTCAGGCCGCGCTTCTTCTTCGAACTTCGCCGACGGCTCTTCAAAGTTGATGAAGATCTGAAGCTGGTCTTGAAGTATCCGGGCCCCGTACGCCAAAGCGTTTTCGGGTGTAATCGCCCCGTTGGTTTCGATCTCCAGACTCAGCTTATCATAATCCAGAATCTGCCCTTCCCGTGTATTCTCAACGTTGTACGACACGCGTTTAACGGGGCTGTAAAGCGAATCCACTGGGATAAGACCAATCGGTGCATCCTCCGGCCGGTTCCGATCGGCAGATACATATCCTTTGCCGTTGTTGACCGTAAACTCCATCCGAATATCAACGCCTTCATCCAACGTACACAGAACATGTCCTGGATTAAGCACTTCGACGTCGGCCGTCTCTTCGATTTGGCCTGCGGTGACTTCGCCGGGCCCCCGGGCAGTGAGAACGACACGTCTTGGACCTTCTGAATGCATCAAAAGCGCAATGCCCTTGATGTTCAAGACAATGTCCGTCACGTCTTCGCGCACTCCTGAGATCGACGAGAACTCGTGCAGCACACCGTCGATTTGGACCGCCGTCACAGCCGCCCCTTGCAATGAAGACAACAAGACACGGCGCAGTGAGTTCCCCAAGGTGAGGCCAAAACCCCGCTCTAACGGTTGGGCAACAAATTTGGCGTGATAGCGTGGATCCCAATCGCTCTCCACATCTAGTTTTGTGGGCCGAATGAGTTCTTGCCAGTTTTTTTGAATCACTTAGTGTACCTCGTGATTTGGAGTAAACCGAAACAATGCAGGTTCCGCTCAGCAGACGAACAAAAGCGGAAAATTGGAGCCTGTGCTCTCCTAAACCCTTCGCCGCTTCGGTGGGCGACACCCATTATGGGGAATAGGGGTAACATCCCGGATTGACGTAATGGTAAATCCAACCGCCTGGAGCGCACGCAAAGCGGACTCGCGCCCGGAGCCGGGGCCACAAACACTCACAGACAGCGTCTTCATTCCATGCTCCATGGCCTTCTTTCCGGCATCTTCAGCCGCAACTTGTGCTGCATACGGCGTAGACTTGCGCGATCCGGAGAACCCCATGGACCCAGCCGATGACCAAGAAATGGCATTGCCCTGAACGTCGGCGATGGTGATCATCGTGTTGTTAAAGGTAGCGTTGACGTGTGCCACGCCTGCGGAGATGTTTTTCTTTTCTTTGCGGCGCACCCGTTTCGGATCACGTGCCATAATCTTCTCTCACCGTATGGGAATTTGCTCTAATTCTGAGGTTACTTCTTCTTGCCTGCGATCGGCCGGGCCGGGCCTTTACGCGTACGGGCGTTGGTGTGCGTACGCTGACCGCGCACAGGCAATCCCCGCCGATGACGCAATCCTCGATACGGCCCCAAATCCATCAATCGTTTGATGTTCATTGAAACCTGGCGTCTCAAATCACCCTCGACCATATATTCGGAGTCGATGACTTCCCGGATCCGAATCACATCGGCATCTGACAACTCGTTTACGCGCCGCTCTGGCGGAATATCCACCTGCTTGCAGATCTCGTCTGCCTTTGCCCGCCCTATTCCATGAATATAAGTTAGGGCAATCGGGACCCGTTTTCCCGTTGGAATGTTTACACCTGCAATCCTGGCCAAGGATCTTCTCCTGACTTCGTCTTCTGCTTTTGTTTGGTTTCTATGAGCGCGCGTTCGTGGCCGGTTTAGGCCTGTCGAAGGGCGCGGAGTATATTCGAATTCGCCTCTCAGTCAACTGTCGACGCCGAGTTCTAATCAAATTCCGACAGTATCTCCTCCACTTGTTCATTTACTTCTTCGATGGAGAGCATCCCATCAACCGTTCTCAGTTTTCCTTGCTCTTCATAGTAAGGAAGAAGCGGCGCAGTTTGCTGGTAATAGACTTCGAGCCGGTTTTTGAACGTCTCTACGTTGTCGTCTGAGCGCGTTTCCGAAGACTCTTCGATACGGTTTTCTATCCGCCCGATGAGAACCGCATCGTCCACTTTGATCTCCAAGACGCAGTCCAGCTTCAACGATTTATCCTCCAGGAGTGCATCAAGAGCCTCCGCTTGAGGGATCGTTCGAGGAAACCCATCGAGGATAAAGCCGCCGGCGCAGTCCGGCTCTTCGATGCGCTCAGAAATTATGCCCACCACGACGTCATCCGGCACCAGATCGCCCTTATCCATAATCTTCTTGGCTTTCTTGCCAATTTTCGTTTTTGCCGCGACCGCCGCTCGCAGCATGTCACCCGTCGAAAGTTGCGGCCACCCGTGTCTTTTGGTGATCAGAGCTGCCTGGGTGCCCTTGCCGGCCCCCGGCGGTCCGAAAAGGATGATATTCATCGACGACTCCCCCGCAGTTTCGATTTCTTGATGAGACCCTCATACTGGTGCGCCAACAAGTGACTCTGGACTTGGGCAACCGTGTCCATCGTCACCGTTACGACAATCAGCAAGGACGTCCCTCCGATATAGAACGGGATTGGGAGCTCAGCCCGCAAAAATTCCGGCATCAGACAAACGGCCGTCAAGTAAGCGGCGCCAACAACGGTCAGCCGTGTCAGGACATAATCGATATATTCGGCCGTTTGCTTGCCCGGCCGTCTTCCAGGGATAAAGCCTCCATACTTCTTCAAATTATCCGCCGTATCCTCGGGATTGAAGACGAGCGATGTGTAGAAGAAACAGAAGAAGATAATCCCGGCGGCGTATAAAGCCATGTACAAGATTTTGCCCGGTGCAAGCGATGCGGTAATCGCTGTCACCCACGCAGGTGCATCCGCCCCACCTGAAAACCCGACCAAAGTCGCAGGCAGCAAAAGAAGCGACGAAGCGAAGATCGGCGGAATAACCCCAGCGGAATTCAGCTTCAACGGCAGATGCGACTTGTCTCCGGCGAACATCTTATTGCCGACTTGACGCTTTGGATATTGAACAATGAGGCGCCGCTGAGAACGCTCGATGAAAACGATGAAGTAGATGACCGCGACGATCAGAACAATGAGCGCAACAATGATCAATATGGACAACCGCCCTTCGCTACCTAATTGAAGCGTCTGCGCAATAGCTCGAGGCAGCTCCGCAACGATCCCTGCAAAAATGATGAGGGAAATGCCATTGCCCACACCGCGCGCCGTGATCTGCTCGCCCAGCCACATCAGGAAGATCGTCCCTCCGGTAAGGGTGATCACTGTGCTCAACCGGAAATACCATCCCGGGTCGACCACCGCGCCCTGCGCGCTTTCCAACCCAATGGAAATGCCATAGGCCTGCAGCGCCGCCAAAAAGACAGTGCCGTATCTAGTGTACTGATTGATTTGTTTCCGGCCCTGCTCGCCTTCTTTTTTGAGCTGAGAAAGCGTCGGAGAAACGGCCGTCATCAGCTGCATAATGATCGAGGCCGAGATGTAGGGCATGATGTTCAAGGCAAAGATCGCCATGCGCTCAACGGCACCGCCGGAAAAGACGTTGAACATGCCGAGTATGCCGGTCTGTACCCCCTGGAATGCGCGCGCATATTGATCCGGGTCGATCCCGGGCAGCGGAATATAGGTTCCCAAACGATAAACAATCAGGGCGCCCAATGTGAAAAGGATGCGCTGCTTCAGCTCAGTCGCCTTGGAAAAGGCGGAAAAGTTTATATTCGACGCGAGTTGTTCAGCAGCTGATGTCATTCACAGATACTCCGTTGAAAATCAACGCCGCCATTCGGACTTGGCCCGCTCAAGTCGAACAATCGTGGTCAAGACGGCTGTTCTTCACCTGTATTTATATCGGAAGACTCTTGCGGGCGCACAAGGGTCACCTTTCCGCCTGCCTTTTCAATGCTCTCGATGGCCCCTTTCGAAGCAGAGTAGGCCGTTATAGAAAGGGCCGAAGTCACTTCACCATCACCCAAAAGCCGCAACCCGTCCAGCTTACGGCGGACCACGCCGCAATCGACCAGCGTTTGTTCATCAATGTCACCATCGGCCTTCAGTTTTCCATTATCGATGGCCTGCTGTAATCTTCCCACGTTCACAATCGTGAGTTTCTTCCGGTACGGCGGGGTAAAGCCGCGTTTCGGCAAGCGCATATGAAGAGGCATCTGACCACCCTCGAACCCATGAATGGCAACACCTGAACGGGACTTTTGACCTTTGACGCCGCGTCCACCGGTCTTTCCTTTGCCACTGCCGATACCGCGGCCAACCCGGACACGGTTCCGACGCGCGCCTTTGTTATCGGAGAGTTCATTCAGCTTCATAAGAGTGTCTCCAATCGTCCTAAGCTTCTTCGACGATCTCTACAAGATGGCTGACCTTGTTGATCATGCCACGAACCGCAGGCGTGTCCTCCAAAACCCGTGTCCGCTGCAGTTTGTTCAAACCCAATCCAACAAGCGTAGCCCGTTGATCCTTCGGCCGTCTGATGGGACTTCCAATCTGCCGCACAGTGATGGTCTTTTCTCCACTACTCATAGGACTGTCGCCTTTCACCTAAAGCCGTTTGGTTTTCTGGGAAACACAAAACGGCTCCCAATTCTTCTATGTTTTGCGCGTTTCGGGACGGTGAACCAGATTGCACTGACCTGGAAACGCTCTAAGCCGATACGGCGGCCTCGTCTTCGGCTCCCGCATCACGACGCGAGATGATGTCGCCAACCTTCTTGTTTCGCTTTGAGGCGATCTGCCGAGGGCTCGCGATGCGGCTTAACGCATCGATCGTGGCATGTATCATATTGTGCGGGTTCGATGTGCCCACGGATTTGGCCACCACATCTTGAACACCCAGCGTCTCGAACACCGCGCGCATCGGACCACCGGCAATGATGCCCGTGCCCGGGGGAGCCGCGCGCAACACGACCTTGCCGGCGCCACTATGGCCTTTCACATCGTGATGCAATGTCCGCCCTTCCCGAAGAGGAACGCGGATGAGTTTTCCCTTGGCGGCTTCTGTCGCTTTACGAATAGCCTCGGGCACTTCCTTCGCTTTGCCGTGCCCAACGCCGACACGGCCTTTTTGATCTCCCACGACAACGAGGGCGGCAAAGCCGAAACGACGGCCCCCTTTGACCACTTTCGCTACGCGATTGATGTGTACCAAGCGGTCAACAAATTCGCTTTCACGTTCCTGATTATCTTGTCGAGCCACGCGTCTCGCTCCTTAAAAGTTCAATCCACCTTCACGGGCCGCTTCCGCTAACGCAAGCACGCGACCGTGATAAAGGTACCCACCTCTGTCGAAAACAACATCGACAACATTTTGTTCCGCAGCCCGCTGAGCAATCAACTTACCGACTTCACTGGCTGCTTCCGTGGTCGCACCATTCTGAAGTCTTTCGCGCACGTCCTTTTCGAGAGAAGATGCCGAAGCGATCGTTCGCCCCTCACCATCATGAATGATCTGCGCATAGATATGCCGCCCAGAGCGAAAGACCGAAAGACGGGGCCGCCCCGCTCCTGTTGAGCGCAGTTTACGGCGCACGCGCTGTTTCCGTTTTTCTTTGAGTGACAATCCTTGTTTCATGATCCGTCTACTTCTTCTTACCTTCTTTGATCATCACGTATTCATCCTTGTATCGAATACCTTTTCCCTTGTAGGGCTCAGGTGGACGAAACGATCTGATTTTGGCAGCGACTTGACCGACTTGTTGTTTGTTAATGCCGGTAATGACCACTTCTGTTTGGGAAGGACACGCCAGAGACACGCCTTCCGGCGCTTCATAAATCACATCATGACTAAGTCCCAGCATAAGCTTGAGGCCTTTGCCTTGCATCTGCGCCCTGTAGCCCGTGCCTCTCAGTTCGAGTTCCTTTGTGAAGCCGTTCGTAACGCCTTCCGCCAAGTTGTTGACGAGCGTGCGTTGCATACCCCACATAGCCAGCGCCCTCTTGCTGTCGTCGCGGGGCTTGACCGTGATTGTACCGTCCTCCAAAAGCGCTTCGACTTCATCGACAAGCGTGAGGGACTGCTCACCTTTTGGTCCCTTCATGCTCACCGTCTTATTGTCAATTGTCGCCGTAACTTTATCTGGCACAGAGACAGGCAATTTACCGATACGTGACATAATTTCTTCTCGTTAGGCTCTCAGGGCTCTGACCGGTGTATCAATAAACCTGACAAAGAACTTCCCCGCCAACATTATTCTTGCGCGCCTGTGCGTCAGACATGACACCCTTGGGCGTTGAAATAATCGAAATCCCCAAACCGTTCCGCACACGGGGCAAATCACTTACATTCGAGTACACCCGCCGGCCAGGTTTTGAAATGCGCTTGACGTCAGAAATGACGGGTTCCCCGTTATAGTACTTCAGCTCAACTTCAAACTCAGGTTTTGCGCCTTCAAACTCTACGCGGGCATAACCACGAATATAGCCTTCGTTCTCAAGTACATCGAGTACCCAACCACGAAGCTTTGAGGCCGGTGTCGACACTTTCGATTTTCCCCGCATCTGCGCGTTTCGGATGCGAGTGAGCAAATCGGCAATCGGGTCGCTTATTGTCATGAAGATCCCCTTCTACCAACTAGACTTAACCATGCCGGGCACTTGTCCGTAATTCGACAATTGCCGCAAGGATATTCTCGACATACGCAACTTGCGATAATACCCACGGGGCCGTCCGGTAACCTCACATCGATTGCGCACCCGCGTCGGTGACGAGCTGCGCGGCAATTCGGCCAACTTCATCGTAGCCGCGAAGCGCTCTTCTGCCGGCAATGAACGGTCCTGCACGATCGCCTTCAGACGCGCGCGTTTCGAAGCGTACTTCTTGACTTTACGCTTCACCAGATCGTTGCGTTCTATCGTTCCTTTTTTTGCCATTGTTTCTCCAAACGCTAATTGACAAATGGAAACTGAAATTCGGTAAGAAGAGCTTTTGCCTCTTCATTGTTCTCAGCGGACGTACAAACAATCACATCCATTCCCCACATATGATCAATCGAGTCATAGTCGATTTCCGGAAAGACGATGTGCTCTTTGATTCCCATGGCAAAATTGCCGTTTCCGTCAAAGCTCTTGCCATTTAATCCCCTGAAGTCTCGCACTCTGGGCAGCGCCACATAGATCAGACGATCAATAAATTCATACATCCGGTCGCGGCGCAGAGTCACTTTCACACCGATCGGCATCCCCTCGCGAAGTTTGAAGGTCGCCACCGATTTTTTAGCCTTTATGATCACCGGCTTCTGGCCTGCGATCGTCTCCATGGCACTGGCAGCCGAGTTGATGATCTTCGTATCGCCCGTTGTCTCGCCGACCCCCATATTGAGCACCACTTTTTCAAGGCGGGGGATCTGCATCTCGTTCTTATACGAAAACTGCTCCTGCAGTTTCGCCCGAATATTCTCCTGATACATCTGTCGTGACCGAGACGTATATGCAAGATCAGGCATCGATCACTTCTCCAGACCGTTTTGCAAACCGGACCTTTCGCCCGTCTTCCAAAGTTTTTATTCCCACACGAACCGGACGATCGTCTTTTGGATCAATGTGCGCAACATTTGACACATGCAACGAGGCTTCTTGCTCAACAATCCCGCCCTGAGATTGCATGGTCTGTTTTTGATGCCGCTTCACTTTGTTGGCGCCTTGCACGAGCACGCGATTGGTTTTTGGAAAGACCTTAAGCACGTCGCCGCGGTGGCCCTTGGATTTCCCCGCTAGAACGACAACGCGGTCACCCTTTTTTATCTTCGCTACCATTAGAGGACCTCCGGCGCCAAAGATATGATCTTCATGTGGTTCTTGGCCCTCAATTCACGCGTGACGGGACCGAAAATTCGCGTCCCAATCGGCTCGCCCTGATTGTTCACCAGGACTGCTGCGTTGTTATCGAACCGAATAGCACTTCCATCGGCGCGGCGAATGTCCTTGGCCGTACGAACAACAACCGCCCGCATCACCTGTCCCTTTTTCACGCGGCCTCTCGGAATGGCCTCCTTGACGGAGACAACGATGATATCCCCAATACGGGCATACTTACGCTTTGCACCGCCCAGAACTTTTATGCACTGAACTCGTTTCGCGCCTGAATTATCAGCCACATCCAAATTCGTCTGCATCTGGATCATGATCGTGCTCCTATAGATCCCTACTGCGAGGCCAACTCAACAGCAATCCAACGCTTGGATTTTGAGATCGGCTTGCATTCTTCGATGCGCACGGTGTCTCCCACCTTGTATTTGTTTTCGGCATCGTGAGCGCTATACCGTTTGGAGCGCCGGACTGTCTTTTTCAGAACAGGATGCTGAAAACTTCTTTCAACGCGAACCGTAATAGTCTTGTCATTCCGGTCACTGACGACGACGCCCTGTAATATTCTCTTTGGCATCCTAGTTTCCTTTAGGCCTCTGCAGCCGTTGCTTCTTTGCGTTTTTGGTTCAAATAGGTTTTGGCAATGGCAATATTTTTGCGGACGCGGCGCTGAAGGTGTGTGGCTTCCAATTGACCCGACGCCTTCTGAAATCTCAGATTAAATTGCTCTCGCTTGTACTTTTCCAACTGCTCTTCCAATTGATCGACAGTCATGCCGGCCAGGTCTCGTTTATCGGTCTTGTATTTCTTCGCCATTTTTCGCTCTCCACCGACCCTATTCACCCGTCCGGGAAACGGTTCGGCACTTAAGCGGCAATTTCGCAGCTGCCAAGCTCAACGCTTCCTTGGCCACGGCCGGCGGCACACCATCAATCTCAAACATGATCCGCCCAGGCTTTACCTTGCAGACCCAGTATTCCGGGGAGCCTTTACCTTTACCCATGCGCACCTCGGTCGGCTTTTTACTCACCGGAACATCTGGAAAGATGCGGATCCAGACACGCCCCGCCCGCTTCATGTGACGAGTCATTGCGCGCCGCGCCGCTTCGATTTGACGAGCGGTTACGCGCTCCGGTTCGACCGCCTTCAGACCGAACGATCCAAAATTGAGGTCCGTGCCGCCTTTGGCTTTTCCCTTGATGCGGCCCTTATGGGCTTTGCGAAACTTTGTTTTCTTTGGCTGCAGCATGGTTCTTCTCCGGCGCTCCCTTAGTTGGGCCGCGCGCCTCCACCTTCCTGAGCACTCAGGGCCCGCTTCTCTTGGGCCATGGGATCATGTTCCATGATCTCACCCTTAAAGATCCAGACCTTGATACCTATGATGCCATAGGCGGTCAGCGCTTCGGACACGCCATAGTCAATGTCCGCCCGCAAAGTATGAAGCGGCACCCGGCCTTCCCGGTACCATTCCATCCGAGCGATCTCGGCCCCGCCTAAACGACCGCCTACATTGATACGAATACCTTCCGCTCCCAAACGAATGGCGGACTGCATCGCCCGCTTCATGGCCCGTCTAAAAGCGATCCGCCGCTCCAGCTGCTGAGCAACATTTTCGGCCACCAATTGCGCATCAACCTCAGGCTTGCGAACTTCAACGATGTTCAGATGCACTTCACTGTTGGTTTGCGCGGACAATTCCTGGCGCAGCTTCTCAATGTCAGCACCTTTTTTCCCGATAACCACACCGGGACGGGCCGTATAGATCGTCACCCGGCACTTCTTGTGGGGCCGTTCAATGACGATGCGCGACACGCCGGCTTGCTTGAGCTTCTTGTTTAAAAACTTCCGCATGCGTATATCTTCATGCAGCAGTTTGCCGTATTCGTCTCGGCCGGCGAACCATCTGGAATCCCAGGTCCGGTTAATGCCCAGACGAAGGCCGATTGGATTGACTTTTTGTCCCATTAAGCTGCCTCTTCAACTTGCCGTACAACGATCGTTATCTGACTGAACGGCTTTTTGATTCTACCGACGCGGCCTCGCGCCCGCGCCCGAAACCGGCGCATAACAATGTTCTTTCCAACATGAGCCTCAGCGACAATGAGATCATCAACATCGAGATCGTGATTGTTTTCCGCATTGGCGATGGCTGACTCCAGCACTTTCTTGACCGGACCCGCGACACGCTTGCGGGAGAATGTCAGCTCCGCCAAAGCCTTTTCCACCTTCAGCCCTCTGATCGATTGCGCAAGCAGCCCAAGTTTCTGGGGGCTTGTCCGGATCATCCGCCCAACAGCATAAGCTTCGTTTTCTGCGACGCGGGGCTCATTTTTGCTTTTAGACATGAGGCGAAATCTCTTCTCTTACCTTACCGTCTCTTAGCTTTCTTATCGACACCATGACCATAATAGGTCCGCGTCGGAGAAAACTCGCCAAACTTGTGACCAACCATATCCTCCGTGACCAGCACCGGAATGTGTTTCTGACCGTTGTAAACGCCAAACGTCAGACCAACGAACTGCGGCAATATCGTCGAGCGCCGCGACCAAATCTTAATCACTTCCTTGCGGCCAGATTCGCGGACCTTCTCAGCTTTCTTGAGAAGATATCCGTCAACGAATGGACCTTTCCATGCAGAACGTGGCACGATTGCCTCCTAACGTCTCGACTTCCGCAGATGCCGACTGCGGATAATGTCTTTATCTGTAGACTTATTGCTGCGGGTTCGTTTGCCCTTTGTGGGCTTACCCCAAGGTGTCACAGGATGCCGGCCACCCGAGGTCCGGCCTTCACCGCCACCATGGGGATGGTCCACCGGATTCATGGCCACACCTCGAACAGAGGGACGCTTGCCCATCCAGCGTTTGCGGCCGGCTTTTCCAAGCTTCACATTGGTATGATCCGGATTTGACACCGCACCCACCGTCGCCATGCACTCTGCCCGGACCCGCCGTTGTTCACCCGAAGACAATCGCAGCAATGCGTACCCGGCATCGCGCCCCACAAGCTGGGCATACCCGCCGGCCGAACGAGCAATTTGACCGCCCTTGCCAGGCTTCATCTCGATATTGTGGATGATCGTACCCACGGGAATATTCGACATGGGCATCGCATTGCCAGGCTTCACATCCACACGTTCCCCGGCGATGACCTGATCACCGATATTCAATCGCTGCGGCGCTAAGATATAGGCCTGCTCACCATCTTCATACTTGATAAGCGCGATGAACGCCGTGCGGTTGGGATCATATTCAAATCGCTCCACCGTTCCCGATACATCAAACTTCCGCCGCTTAAAATCGACCTTTCGGTAGAGACGTTTCGCACCGCCACCGATGCGGCGCGCTGTAATCCGGCCATTGCTGTTACGGCCACCAGTCTTGGTCAGCCCCTCCGTCAAGGACTTCACCGGCCGTCCCGCCCACAATTGCGAACGATCAACGAGCACCAAAGAACGCCGGCCCGGTGACGTCGGTTTATAGGTCTTCATTGCCATCGATCAGTGTCCTAATTTTCTTCTCTATTCACGCGTCACGACAGTCCGGTCGTAACGTCGATGGTGTGGCCTTCTTCAAGAGTCACGATCGCCTTTTTCCAATCGCTCCGCTTTCCAAGCCGGCCCCGAAATCTCTTTGTCTTTCCCTTAACCCGCAAAGTATTCACGGACTTCACCTTGACTTTAAACAACGTCTCAATCGCAGACTTGATCGAGGGCTTGTTCGAGTCCAACGGCACCATAAAGGCGACTTGATTGTACTCAGACGCCATCGTGGCTTTTTCCGTAATCAACGGGCTCAGGATAACATCGTATGCGGAAAGCTCTTTCACGCGAGTCTCTCCTCTAATTCGCGCAATGCGCCTTGTGTAACGACCAATTTATCGCGGTTCAAAATGTCGTAAACATTGGCGCCGCGGCTGGGCAGCACGATCAAATTCGGAATATTGCGCGCCGCCCGCGAAAAGTTCTCATCGCCCTCATTCTCTGTGACGATCAAAGCCGATCCGATCTGGTGTTTTGTCAGAGCGGCCACAAGCTCAGCCGTCTTGCCCGAAGGAAGCTTCGCCTCATTCAATACGATAAGATCCCCGCTCCCCTGCTTCGCAGACAGTGCGTGTCGCATGGCGAGCGCCCGCACCTTCTTGGGCAACTTAATTGCGTGGCTGCGCGGCACGGGACCGAATGCTTTTCCGCCGCCGACAAAGATGTTTGATTTGCGGTTGCCATGGCGCGCGCCGCCGGAACCCTTCTGCTTGACGAACTTCTTCGACGTTCCGGCAATTTCGCTGCGCTGCTTTGTCTTATGGGTTCCCGCCTGCCGTTTGGCCAGCTGATAGGTCACCATGCGGTGCAAAATATCCTTACGGGGCTCCAATCCAAACACCGCCTCATTAAGCTCAACCGTGCTGGACTTTTCCGCCTGAAGAGTAACGACATCGACTTGCATTATGCATCACCCTTCTTTTCATCAGTTTGTTCCGCATCTTGAGGGGCCGCCTCTTCGACTGGCGCATCTTCTCCACCGCTTGCGTCATTGTCTTGTACTGGACTGGCGGCCGCATCGGTTGTTTCTTCCGCTGCCGTATCGTCAGCAGACTCCTCCGAAACAGCTTCTTGCACCGGCTCCTCTACCGCACCCGGATCAACGAACGATCCCGGAACGGGCGCTTCTTCGTGCACCTGCTTCTTCACTGCGTCTTTCAAAAAGACCCAGCCTCCTGCAGAGCCAGGGACTGCACCCTTCACATAGATCAGCGCCCGGTCGACATCCGTTTTGACAATCTCTAGATTTTGGGTCGTGACGCGGGTCGCCCCCATTTGGCCCGCCATCTTCTTGCCCTTGAAGACCTTACCCGGATCTTGGCACTGGCCCGTAGACCCGTGACTACGGTGAGAAATCGAAACACCGTGAGACGCACGCAGGCCTCCGAAGCCATGACGTTTCATACCGCCGGCAAACCCTTTACCAATCGACGTTCCACAAGCATCAACCATTTGACCGACGACAAAGTGATCCGCTTTGAGCTGTGCTCCCACATCGATAAGGCCATCAACATCAACGCGGAACTCGGCAAGCTTTCTCTTGGGTTCAACCTTGCTCTTTGCAAAATGTCCACGTTGAGGCTTGGACACGCGTTTGACTTTCGCCTTGCCCGCCCCCAGCTGAAGCGCTGTATAACCGTCTTTTTCTTCCGTGCGCTGCGCGACAACCTGACAGCCATCCAAATGCAGCACGGTGACCGGCACTTGGACTCCATTCGACTGGAACACCCGCGTCATGCCGATCTTTTTTGTTATGGCTCCGGTTCTCATGTTCTTCTCTGTATCTAAAGCTTGATCTCAACGTCGACGCCGGCAGCCAGATCCAATTTCATCAAAGCATCGACTGTCTGCGGGGTTGGATCAACAATGTCGAGAAGCCTCTTGTGAGTACGAATCTCAAACTGCTCACGGCTCTTCTTGTTGACATGGGGCGATCGATTCACCGTGAACTTCTCAATCCGAGTTGGAAGAGGAATAGGTCCACGGACCTGTGCGCCCGTTCGCTTTGCCGTATTGACGATTTCCAGCGTAGACGTATCGAGCACCCGGTGATCGAATGCCTTCAATCGTATACGAATATTCTGCCCTTGCATTCTTCTTCGTCCTTAATTCGGCAAAACAAAACGGGCCAAAAGGCCCGTTTCAACTAATAGTGCCCGCTTATTCAATGATCCCTGCGACGACACCGGCACCGACGGTACGTCCGCCTTCACGGATCGCAAAGCGAAGCTTTTCTTCCATCGCAATCGGCGTGATCAACGTCACTTCCATTTCGATATTGTCCCCCGGCATCACCATTTCCGTCCCGTCAGGAAGCGTGCACTCCCCCGTCACATCCGTCGTGCGGAAGTAAAACTGCGGACGGTAGCTCGTAAAGAACGGCGTATGACGCCCCCCTTCTTCTTTTGTCAAAATGTAAGCTTCCGCCTTGAACTTCGTATGCGGCGTCACCGTGCCCGGCTTACACAGGACCTGGCCCCGCTCAACGCCGTCCCGTTCGATCCCGCGCAGCAAACAGCCAACATTGTCGCCCGCCTCGCCCGTGTCCAACAGCTTGCGGAACATCTCAACGCCCGTCACCGTCGTCTTCTCCGTATCGCGGATGCCGATGATCTCAACCTCTTCGCCCACATTGACAACGCCGCGCTCGATCCGCCCCGTCACAACCGTCCCCCGGCCGGAAATCGAGAACACATCCTCAATCGGCATCAAGAACGGCTGATCTTTCGGCCGCTCGGGCTGCGGAATGTACTCATCAACCGCC
>JANQPV010000015.1 GCA_028285305.1 Alphaproteobacteria bacterium
GGCCGAGATCCCAAACCGTTCCCAATCTATGATAACTTTGTCCGAGCCCTGGCGGATCGCGAGCTGGCCGGAACCTTCCTGAGAAATGACGGCCTCACCGGAAACCACAACCCCGTTCTCGGGGTTCGCGCGCAACGGCGCCGAGAAAAATTGAACCGCTCCCAGCGCTAGACAGAATCCCGAAACGCCCAATAACAAACGTGTGCGAAGGGAGAGGTGCGGCCTGAGCATTTTTGGTCTCAATAGCTCTTTACCCGCGTTCATCTTCTCTCTCCAGCTTCTAACTCAAATATGGCAGACCGCGCCGTATACCAATCTTTGTGAAATTCAGCGACTTAATCGATACGAGGATTGCTGCACCAAGTACTGATACCCTTCTGCAAACCCCTTCAACGAAAAGGGGAGAGGTATCGGATTCTTCTGCGGATCGTAGACGATCATCCTAGCGTCGGCGCCGCTTTGTAAGCGGACTCTTAGCTCGTCCTCAAGGCTCGCCTCGACATAGCATCCATTCAGATCGCACCGGCGCACACGAATGTCTGGTACTTTGAAATCGTCGATGTGGAGTTCGACGCCATGCTCAAGCCAGATACCCAGCGGAAGCGTGATTTGGATCGCGTCCTTGTTTTCTTGAGGCGAGTAGGCAATCGATATGCTCAGCACACGTTCTTTGGTCTGCACCTGAATAATTTGATGAATGAGATCGCAAGGCAGCGCATTGTCCCGCTGTATGCAGCGGACGGTCCAATCTTGGAACTTCGTTCTGTCGCCGATTTGGGAACCAGTCTCCTGTGCGCTCACCGCCGATGTCAGCAGGCAAATTCCGATGAAGGTTGTTGAACGGACAACAGTCCGTCTCAATGGCTTTGCGAGAGCGTTCATCGGCCATCCTCGCTTGGCTGTTGTTCGCTTTCGGAATCCTTGCTCTCGCCACCGCTTGAAAAGACCATGCCCCATACCCGGGTCAGCGGCGACCACATGGGCTCCCCCTTGCGCGTTTCCGCCTTCAGCTTGTCGACCGCGGGCCCGAACTCTTGGAGGGAGAGGGGAATCGCCACCGGCTTCTGAGCAAGGTCAACGACAACCATCTGAGCCGCATCTGCAGATTTGAGTTTGGCAACAACTTCCGCTTCCAACCTGGTTTCAATCAAGCACCCAGCGGGCATGCACCTGGTATAGCTGTATTCAATAATATCATCTTCATCAAAACGAATACCGGCGCCGGGCTCCAGCAGCACATTATGAGGTACGGTAATACTCATGGCGTACTCACCCGAGTCCGACAGATGCACGACGGAGAAATTCAAGATCTGCATACGACGTGCGCCGTCAATCACACGCTGGGTCAACTGACATTGCTGGCGCCCTTCTGGCGGCTGAACACATTCAACTAGCCAGGCACCGAAGTTAAAGGATTGGGATTGTTGTGCGTGGGCGGGGTCAAGGAGAGCAGAGCATGTTAAGGCCAAAGTCCACAGCAAGCGTGCGACGCCTTCGCCTTTGGTTTCGACATTGTCGCGAAGATAGCCTCTTTCTTCGCTGGTCAGCATCTCACTCTCCTCCCCTTTTTTCATTTGGCTCGACGCAACACCGAAAGTGTGTGTTTTTCTCCTGCACTAAAAGGCGGCTTGGAGCGCAAAAAAGACTCTACCGTCGCGGTTTTCTTCAAGGCCCACGTCGCGCGCCAGCGGCTGGGCGTATTCAACATATCCTGCCAGAGTATCGGCGAGTTCGAAGCGCGCGCCGCCACCGATTGATTGTCCAGACGCGCTATTGGATGTGCCGGCAACAACAGCCCCCCTCTGCCAAACCTGGCCTATGTCATAGAAGACATAAGGCTGAAGGAAGTTGGCGCCTTCGGGGGATCGGTAAAGATTGCCACGCATTTCGAGCGAAGCCTGCAAACAATGATCGCCTGAGATTTCGAAGCTGTCAAATCCCCGTCCAAAAAGCGCACCGCCATAGCCGCATTGCTCCGATGACAAGAGCTGACGGGATGAAAACTGTCCGTTCATGGTACCAAAAACATCTATTCGGTTTGAGAGCCGCTGGAGGCGCGAGAGTCCAAGATTTGCGCTCGTAAACTGGCCGCTTCCAAAGGCCCGGCTCCGGTTCGGATCATTCTCGGTAGTTGCATCAAATATGTCGAGACCTTGGCGCAGCCCAATGTTAATCTGGTTGAGGCCCAAAAGACTGTCGAGGAAGTCCAGATCGCCTTGCAATTGCGCCACCCAAATCTGATCTTCCGTGTTCGTTTGACTCAACAAGTCGCTTTCCAATTGCTTGCCTTCAAAACTGATGGACCCAAAAAGGTTGATCCGTCTACGCCGAACGAATGGATGCTCAATTTCGATACTCCCTTGAATACTGTCGCTCTCAAAATTGAGGAGACGCAGCAAATCCGTTCCGGGTTCCGCATCTGAATATGAACCGAATACCGAAAGCTTGGTGCCTTCAGCCCCAATCGGCACACTTAAGCTCGCCGAGCCATAGAGCAGTTCTTTGGTATCGAAGGCCTGGACGTAAGCGACAGAGAGTTCTTCGCTTTGGCGCAAAATTGAATTGGCGGTAACGCCAACGTCAAAACGCCCACGCCCCAAGGCGAGCGATCCTCGATTGTTCAGCCCCAGGCGTAATTCGACAGGTTTGGAGTCCACATCCAGAACAAGTTTGGTAGCGCCGATCTCGGCGCCCACGCCTTCAAAAACACCGCGCACCGTGACACCGGGCAAATCGTTGGCGAGGAGCAGGTACCGTTCGAGATCTCTCGACAAAAGTGGACGAGATGCCCTTAGCTTATCGCCATACTTCGTTAAGAGCTTCTTGTGCCGTTTGCCATCTCCCGAAATTTCGATCTCGGAAATGTATCCTTCGGCAATCTGGATCTTGACGCGCCCGTCCGTCACTTCTTGCGCGGGGACAAACGCGATACTGACCGCATATCCGGCTTCCGAATAGTGTTGCGTAACGCGCTCGGCAATTTCGTAAACTCTGGCCAGCGTCACATTTTGGCCGACATATCCTTGATGGTAGTCGAAAAAGGCCGATGGCTCGAAAACGGTGCTTCCAACCACCTCAATACCGTTGAGCACAAACGCTATTTTCTCCGCTTGCTCGGGCGCCTCGGGTGAGCTTGGTGATGGAAGTATCGTTCGTTCAGAAGAGAGCGGCTCCCTCGGCTCTTCGATCTCCCGCTCGACTATGCCCGGCTCAACAGACGGTGAAACTTGCGCAGACGCAGTAGTTGCGAGCAAAAAAGACGTCAGAATCCAGGTTATTCCCGGTTGAATGCTCCCCACAGCTCATACCCCAGCTCAACCATCGGTTATAGTTAGTTGATGACTGTCGCAGGTTATTTGAGCAAATTCAATAGCGGGAGTTGGGGGTCAAATGGGTCACACATTCGAGTCGGAATCGGGGTGATCCACATCCTCTTTCACTTGTTTTCCGGGTTCCTCAGATTGACGACGCCCGTTTGGTCACCCCTAAAAACGAGCTGTTGGGCGTGCGCGGCAGTCGCGAGAAATCCGAACAGCGCGATATTGCTTAACAAAGACTTTGCGATTTCCATCCGTCTCTCCCCCGTGGAACGTGAAACGCTAACAAACACTTCCAAAACTGACTAGCACAACCATCGCATGGCTCACCGAAGTTTACCTTTCTGCGCCCATTGGCCATTAACCAGTACTTTCAACTTTTCCGCTAGGCTCAGCCCCGTAGAGTAGAGAAACGCAGACTATTGGGTAATGCAATCTCGGTGGGGCCAGTCCCGAACACGCAAAACACTGTTGGAAGCTTATGCTTCGCGGCTCGGCGTCGTGGTGCCGCGTCACCAGGCGGAGCTGGCGCTTCTGGCTGCCAAGCAAGATGCCGAAAAAGCCAACAAGGCCAAGAGCGAGTTCCTAGCCAATATGAGCCATGAATTGCGCACGCCATTGAACGCAATTTTGGGCTTCTCCGAGATCATTGCCGCGCAGTTGGCCAAATCGGCTGAGCATTCAAAAGTGGCGGAATATGCCGGTGACATCCATTCCTCCGGCAAACACTTATTGTCCCTGATCGAAGAAGTTCTCGATCTGTCAAAAATCGAGGCCGGCAAACTGGAGCTCTCCAAGTCCGATGTCGACTTTGCCGAACTCGTTGGAGAGATTCAGCGCCTGTTCCAGGAAACGGCGGCCTCTGCCTCAATCCTGCTCAATGTGGAAATCATCGGTCAGCCTCCCACACTCGTCATAGACCGCACCAAGATTAAGCAGGTTCTCCTCAATCTCATTTCGAACGCGATTAAATTCACGCCGGAAGGCGGGCGCGTCACCCTTCGCGCCAACTTTCAGCTCAAGGAGGCCATCTCCATCGAAGTTGAAGACACCGGGATCGGCATGTCGGATGATGAAATCCCCATGGCGTTGACGCCGTTTCAACAAATCGAAGACTGCCTCACCAAAAAATTTGAAGGCACCGGCCTTGGCTTGCCCATCGCCAAAGCCTTCACCGAACTTCATGACGGACGATTGACAATCCGCAGCGAACCGGGAGTTGGAACCTGCGTGCGGCTTCGCTTTCCCCACTCATGCAGCGCGGAACAGCAACAACAGGTAATCTAAGGGCCAAAGAGGCATCTCATGCAAGACCAAGCACTCACCATTTCCGACACGTCCATTTTGCGGACACACTCCGCAAACAATCTGGTTGGGCGCATCGTTTCAGTGTCTGGCTCCCAGGCCATTGTTCTGATCAAGGCCCAGGGAATCGATCAAACGCAAGAAGAAGCCTTGGATACTTCAGTGGCCATGGGCTCGTTTGTTAAGGTCGTCACCCCGACAACGATCATCATCGGCCTGGTCTCCGGCGCCAGCGTGCCCGTTCCGGCGCAAAATAGTTTAGACGCAGAGCTTCGGATCGCTGAGATCGAGCTGTTGGGTGAGCTTTATGTGAACGAACATGGCGAAAACGAGTTTCGCCGCGGCGTGTCGGTGTATCCAACGCTGGAGGACCGGGTCTACGCAACCGACAAAACCGATTTGGGCGAAATCTTCGACTTGCAAGACAACGAGACGATTAAAATCGGGGTCATCCACCAAGATAAGACCATCCCCGCAAAGGTCGACGTAACCGATTTGATCGCCAAACACTTCGCCGTCGTTGGCACGACGGGAACCGGCAAGTCCTGCGCCGTGGCGCTGATCTTGAGGGCCGTGCTCAACCAGAGCCCGGATACCCATCTCGTTCTTTTAGATCCGCACAATGAGTACTCCTCATCTTTCGGCGATCAGGCCGAGTATATTTCGCCAACGAATCTTAACCTCCCTTATTGGTTGCTGACCTTCGAAGAGCTATCCGAAGTCATCGTCGGTCCCGACAAAGATAAACGCCGTGCTGAAACCGAGGTGCTCCGCGAGCTCGTCAGACAGGCGAAGGTTGTGTATTCCAAGAATCCCACTTCGCGCGCGGCCAAGTCGAACAGTCTTTTATTGAAGGAACAACAAACCGGTAACGAGCCCCAAATCTCCGTCGACACGCCAACCCCATTCCGGGTCTCAGATGTGGTTTCGATGCTTGATCAAGAAATGGGCCGTTTGGAAAAATCGGAAAGTACAATTCTCTATAAGAGACTGAAAGCCAGGTTCGAAGCCCTCACGACCGATACAAGATATGGATTTATGTTCGGTGGTCTGACAGTTACCGACTCCATGTCGGAAGTGATCAGCCGGATTTTCAGAATTCCCATGCTTGGCAGACCGATCAGCATCATTGACTTGTCGGGCGTCCCTTCTGAAATCGTCAATGTGGTCGTCTCTGTGATTGCCCGCATGGCCTTCGACCTGGCCCTGTGGAGCGAAAAGAGCGTTCCGATCACTTTGGTCTGCGAAGAGGCCCACCTTTACGTGCCGCAAGACCACAGCAAAGGGTTTGAGCCCACCAAGCGGGCTATCGAACGCATCGCCAAAGAGGGCCGCAAATATGGGGTTTCCTTGTGCGTCATCAGTCAGCGCCCGTCGGAACTCGATGCCACGATCATGTCCCAGTGCAACACGGTGTTTGCACTGCGCCTGACCAACGAAATTGACCAGCAATTCGTGCGCACTGCCTGTTCGGATTCCGCGATGTCGATGCTCGAATTCCTGCCGACTATGGGGAATGCAGAAGCAATTGCGTTCGGTGAAGGCGTGCCATTCCCCATGCGCATCATCCTCGACAGGCTTCCTGAGGACGCCATCCCTGCAACTAGAGACGCTCGTAGCCGCCAGACAGTTCATGTCGATATGTCCAAGCCCGACTTCTTAGAAAATGTGATCGAACGGTGGCGCGCGCAGCACAGATCACAAAAAGATATCGTTGCGGAACATGTGCGCCAATCGGCACAACCCGACAACGCACAACTGCAAGCACCGGTGCAAGAGCCAAGTGCAGTGCAGCAACAGCCCGCCCGTCCTTCGATTCGGAAGCAGCCGGTTCAGGCTCAAGCTGCGGCTGAGCCTCAGCCCGCAAGACAGCAACCTGCAGCGCAGCAAAACCCCGCGCCGCAGCGACTGACGACCAAACTGACCTTTCGTAAGCAATAGGTTTGGCCGTTGACGCGAAGATCGTTTTCTAAAACACTCGTAATAAGGGTTACGAGTTGATTTGAATCATCTCTCATCAAACCGTAAAGTGGTTAGTGACGTACAGGGTCGGTAACCAAGAATCGGGGATGACAGATGAGCGTCAACATAGCTTCCATTCATTTGGACCATGATGTCCAAATCCCAAAAGACATCACGACCTATCATCGGGGTGACAGTCTTGATTTGGCTGGACTGCCGCGGCTTACGCGCGTGGTTTTTCATCTCGCCAACAGGATCCGATGGGGAAGTTACCTGTTTATCTTACCGGACGGACGCGGGATTAGATTTAAGGGAAAAGAACCGGGTACTGAGGGAGTGATGAAGATCAACGATCATCGGTTCGCCCGGCGATTGTTGACGGGTGCAACAACCGGCTTTGCTGAATCCTATTTCGACGGTGACTGGGTGAGCCCCAATATCTCCGACCTCTTGGAAGTGACCGCAGTCAACAGCGCCAGTTTGGAAGAACTTTGGAATGCTAGCCCAATAACCGGATGGCTTCAGAAACTTGTCCACGCGATGAACAAGAATACCAAGAAGGGCTCTAAACGAAATATATCTGCGCATTACGATTTGGGAAATGCGTTTTACGAGTCCTGGCTGGATCGAACGATGACCTATTCCTCGGCAAAGTTCGGATCGGAAACGAAGGACCTCAGCGAGGCGCAGCTGAACAAGTACCACTCGTTGGCGGAGAAAATCGATCTTCAGTCTCACCATCATCTTCTGGAAATTGGCAGCGGCTGGGGCGGTTTTGCGGAATATGCAGCAAGCGAAATCGGCTGCAAGGTTACTGGAATTACGATTAGCCAAGAACAATTGGCCTACTCAAAAAGACGCATTGAAGACAAGGGGCTCTCTGATAGGGTCGATCTTCAGCTGACAGACTATCGTGATGTGAAGGGCCACTACGATCGCATTGCCTCAATCGAAATGTTCGAGGCGGTAGGACTGGAATATTGGAAAGCCTATTTTGGCAAGGTTTATGAGTGCTTGAAGCCAGGAGGCATCGCCGGCTTGCAGATCATCACAATTGATGATTCCCGGTTTGAAGCTTACAAACGTGGATCGGATTTCATACAACGCTATATCTTTCCAGGCGGTATGTTGCCCTCTCCGACAGTGCTCAGAGAAACCATCGAAAAGGCAGGACTATCCTGGAAGGACAGCGCCACGTTCGGTCTCGATTATGCGCGTACGCTGGCAACGTGGCGGGAACGGTTTCAGGACGCGTGGCCCAAAATCCAGACGCTCGGTTTCGACGAAAGATTCAGATTGCTCTGGAAATACTATCTTTCCTACTGTGAGGCTGGCTTTCGAGCCGGGACGGTAGACGTTGGGCAGATAACCCTGGCGAGGCCCATGGAATCCCGCTAAACAGCCACCGGATTGTCTCCGCCAACTCGCACGTTCGTGCCGGCGGGGCGTTTTTGGGTGGCTGTTCATGTCGAAAGATCCTTTTAAACCGCAATTCTCGCTCAGCGATGTCGAGCGTTCGGGCGTGTCGTTGGAGTATCAGCGGTTTGGGAAACTCTCACTCTACTCGTTGAAACATAGATTGTTCGACGGCGGATGGAGCAACATTCTAGACCGCGAGATCTACGATACCGGTGATGCCGTCGCGGTTCTGCCTTACAATCCTCACACAGAGGAAGTCGTGCTCGTCAAACAATTTCGCCTGCCCGCCTATCATCGGTCCATGCAGCCTTGGCTCATCGAATGCATTGCCGGGAGAATCAGCCAAAACGAACCGCCTGAACAAACGGCAATCCGCGAGGCGGACGAAGAGGCGGGGCTGATGATTTCCGACATTGTCAAAGTTTCGGATGCTTTTGCCTCCCCAGGTGCATTTGCTGAATTTGTGCATTTGTTCTGCGCAAAGTTTGACAATGTGCCCCGCACTCGAATTCATGGACTCGAAGAAGAAGGTGAAAATATCCAGGCCATCATCGTCTCTTTCGATGATGCACTCAATGCGCTCGACCGCGGTTTAATCAAAGCAGCGCCGGCACAGATCTGTCTGAATTGGCTCGCCCGAAACCGAGAGAAAATCAAAAATGCGTGGGGCGAAGGTCTTGAACCTTCGGCTGTGCGGGACTAGGTTCGCCCGAAAGAACAAGATCGAAGTCTCCATGAGTAATTTCCCACCGAATACGCTTGTCAGTACTCAATGGCTGGAGGACCATTTGCGGTCCCCAGATGTTCGCATCGTGGATGGGTCTTGGTATTTGCCGGACGCTGGCCGAGATCCAAAACCGGAATACGAAACGGCACATATTCCGAACGCGGTGTTTTTTGATATTGATGAGATTTGCGATACCGAGTCCCCGCTTCCTCACATGCTTCCCAGTGCCGAGAAGTTTTCGTCCCGGGTCCGCAATCTTGGGCTTGGAGACGGAAACCGTATCATTGTTTACGATGGTGCGGGCTTGTTCAGTGCGGCGCGTGTGTGGTGGATGTTCAGGATCATGGGGCACAATGATGTGGCGGTTCTAGATGGTGGATTTCCCAAGTGGCGAGCCGAGAATCGTCCGATCGAAGATCTGCCGCCCCATCCACAGCAGCGCCATTTCACGGCAAGGGTCAATACGACTTTGCTCCGCAAAAAGAGCGATATCGTTGCTACTCTGGATGCGCGGGAAGAGCAAATCGTCGACGCACGCAGTCCCGGCCGATTTTCGGGAGCCGAAGAAGAGCCCCGGCCAAACGTACGAGCCGGTCATATCCCCGGCAGCCTGAATCTGCACTATCGATCTCTTTTGAACGAGGACGGAACCTTTAGATCGATCGATGAGCTTCGTGGACTGATTGGGCAGTCGAAAGTTGACGTCTCCAGGCCGATTATCACCACCTGCGGATCCGGTGTCACCGCTGCGATCTTACAACTCGCATTTGCACTTGCGGGCGTGCGCGAAGTGGCAATGTATGATGGCTCTTGGGCCGAATGGGGCGCTCAAGACGAATTGCCGGTTGAGCGAGGTGGCGCGGGCGAGGCCCATGCCACGTGAAATCAAAACCACCGTAACTTATCTACAGCTCAATTTTCCGTATCGTCGAGTACTGGTTGGCCGGGCTCAAGGACAAGTGGCATTGCTCCGCGCGGAAAGTCCTCCCCTGCACTTCTATCGCTATCTCTTTGACACAATTGGTTCGGACTATTACTGGGTTTCGCGCAAGGGTCTGGACGACGACAATTTGCGCTCGCTTATTCATCATAGGAGCTGTGAGATATTCGTGCCGATGTTTGAAGGTGCGCCTGCGGGCTTAGCGGAATTGAAAGCCCACGATCCAAGCCATTTTGAGATTAGCTTCTTTGGTCTCATTCCCGAACTCGTCGGCAAAGGTCTCGGCGCCTATTTCCTCGATCAAGTTTTGCTCGGCCTGTCGGCCCGCGACATTCAGCGGGCGACGCTTGAGACGTGTACGCTCGATCATCCGCGCGCCCTTCCCCTCTATCAAAAGTTCGGATTTGAACCTTACGGCCAAAGCGAACGTGTTCTGGTGGTGGACTGATGAAAGACGACACCAAGCTCGTTCACGCGGGCCGCGCGCCATTCGAGAATGTGGGAGCCGTAAATCCGCCCGTCTATCATGCATCCACAATCTTGTTTGAGACGCATGAAGACTTGCAGAATCATAGATCGGCGCCAACCTATTACGGCCGGCACGGGACGCCGGGGACGGATGCATTTGCACGAGCCATCGCGGACGTCGAACACGCCGATCACTGCGTCATTGTTCCAAGCGGGCTGGCGGCTATTTCAATCTCACTCTTGAGTTTTCTCAAGACCGGAGACCATCTCTTGATGGTCGATACGACCTATGACCCGGCGCGCAGCGTTTGCGATCAGCTCCTCACTCGATGTGGCATTGAGACGACCTATTACGACCCGCTGATTGGAGCTGACATTAAGTCTCTAATCAAACCCAATACGCGGGTGGTGTATTTGGAGTCGCCCGGTTCGCGTACATTCGAAGTGCAAGATGTGGCTGCAATCGTCAGCGCAACAAAGTCGACCGCCGGCGAAAGAGACATCGTCACCATTATGGACAATACGTGGGCCACGCCGCTCTATTTCAAGCCGCTCGACTTTGGCGTGGATGTTTCACTTCAATCCATCACCAAATATGTTGGGGGCCATGCGGATTTGTTGCTGGGCACCATATCGTGCCAGGCCAAGCACTGGCCGGCAATAGATCGCACACGGAGGCTCATGGGAAACAGCGTTGGTGCGGACGATGTGTATTTGGCGCAGCGCGGTCTGCGCAGCCTGTCAGCGCGCCTTAAGGTTCATGGTCAGAACGCGCTTCGTATCGCGGAGTGGCTTGAACGACGCAAGGAGGTGCAACGTGTTATGTATCCGCCTCTTCAGTCCGACCCGGGACACGGGATTTGGCGGCGAGATTTCGCCGGCGGAACCGGACTATTGGGGTTCGTCCTAAAGACTGCGAGCGAGGGCCAAGTCAGCGCGTTCCAAGATGCCCTCACTCTTTTTGGGATGGGCTTTTCCTGGGGCGGCTATGAAAGTCTGCTGATTCCAATCGACATCGCCCCATACCGTACCGCGACCCAGTGGAAGGCCACAGGGCCCGCATTTCGGATCAGCGCAGGGCTTGAGGATCCCGATGACTTGATCGCGGATCTTGAGGCCGCGTTCGCTGTTTTTGCCTAGAGCCGTTTTTGATTTGGTAGAGACGCAGCGGCTAAAGATTCCTTGTTTTGCGTGTTTCCGGACGGTAGTGAAGCGCATTCGCGCCGAACCATACCGTTCGCTACTTGACCGCTGCTTGCTTCATGCTCTTTAACAACGGATCCGCCAGCCAAGAGGGGCGCCCGGACACGAAGAGCAGAGGAGGCTGCGCCGAATGGCTGCAAAAGATATCAAGTCAGAGATCAACGGGCGCGTGTGGAAAGTGGAAGCCGCAGCAGGTGCCGCGTTAGATGAAGATGATCCGATTTTGATCCTCGAGAGCATGAAAATGGAAATCCCCGTCCCGGCTCCCGCGGACGGCCGTGTCATAGAAGTTCTGGTTGGCGAGGGCGATGAGGTCAAGGAAGGCCAGGTGGTCGCCAAATTTGAGACCGACTAGCGGGGCGCGCGCACACGTCCCCGTCAGAACAGCTTAACAAACAGTTCGGTTCGAATTTCCGGCAAAGTTGTTGCTTTGCATGCCTTGAACACGTTTTGAGGGAGCCGATTTATGACATTTTACGCACGTGGTTTTGGCCCGTTGGATCGAAATGGCACAGCACAAGGTCAGGCTGATGAGGGAACGCGAGTGGTGGCGGCGGAGATCAGCGACTGTGTTGCGAGAAACGTTCTCGAGCGCTTGGAAGACGCCGGCTTTATCAAACCCGACTTGGATGATCAGTACTCATTGTGGCTGCACGATGTTAAGACCGGCTGGCGGCCGATTCATCTAGCGCCTTCTCAAAAACTGGTCTTGTTGCGGTTGAATCCCAAAGCCCGAGATCAGTACGGGTACAATATCACGATTGGCACGTTTAATTCTCGTGAAGATGCGTGGTGGTGTCCAGGTATTGGCCAATACAGCGCGGATCCGATCGGATGGCTGCCGCTTCCGCCGTGGATGGTAGACTAGAGTTTATCAGATTTTGATGGAATCAAAATCGAGCTCTAGATCCCTACAATTGCGCGCATCCGGACGGTTAGCCGACTTCCACTTAACCTGGATGCGCTTTAGATGGTGCCTGCCCAAGGCTTACCTCCTAGATTGAGAATCGCTTAAGTGTTCTTTGAAGTGTGCGCCCTATAGTTTGGGTGCGATTCAAGGAACAAGAGAGTGAACGCTCAGGCCTTTCTCCGAGTATTTCCACAGACTCTTAAGGTCTGTCTGCAAGGCAGCCCTCGGCAGCAATGGGACGCCGGCTCCTCGACTTGGCTCAGCCTGGGCGCCACTCGGGAGGCCGTCAGCACGCTTGAGAGCCATGCAGGTGACACCGCTGCTGAGGCTGATTTCTGTACACAGTTTGGCGATGTCACGGTGATCAGGATTCATCTTGAAGGTGGCCTGCCGGTGTCCGTAGATATTTGGAAGGGCATCACGTCCTGCTACGACTTGTTTTACACCTTTCACCCCGAGCACGGAGCGATCGTATGCGACAATGTCGCCGACTTGCTTTCGTTCTTGCCGGTCGTCGAACGCCGCATCGCGCCCCACGCCGCCATTGACCATATGCTGTTCAGAACGGTGCCCGGTGATGTGAGCTATATCGAGGGCGTACATCGTTTGGGTGGTGGCACGCATCTCTCTATCGATTTTAAGGCCGGATCTTTCGAAACCAATCAGTTTGATACGCTTGCCGCCAGGGACCTCATACTCGATCCCGAGCGTCAGCTTGACGGATTGGAAGCCGGGCTTGAATCAGCCCTAGGCCCCATGAGAGGCCAACCCTCCGTAGCAGGACTGTTTTCCGGCGGAGTCGATTCCACGGTCATCCACTCGTTTCTCAATGCGGACAATGGAGCACTCAATCTCGTGCCGGGCTCTTTTTCCGCTGAATGGGAGTTTCAGAAAGACTACGCCTCAACAACCGCAGATCTTCTAAGCGTTCCTCTAGAAACACTACCAGTGTTGTCGGGCGATATTCGTGCACAAGTGGACGATATGACGGTTCGGCTCGGTGTGCCGCTGCGAGACGTAAAAACAGGCATGTATGCGGAGGCATTCACCACACGGTTCGAGGGATATACGATCGGCGAACGGGCGGATGCACTGTTTGGGGCGGTGGGAACCCGGCTCGTCGGGATCGCCGATCGGTTTCCTTTGTTTCTGCTTGCTCCCGCTGCAACCGCATTGGGAAAGCTTGCCCGAGGACGGGTGAAAGTGCGTGCCGATCAACTGAGCGACGTGGCTACCCAACTTGGTCAAACGCTTGAGGACCCGTGGGGCTATGCATCGATGATGGCGTGCGACGGCTACACGGATTTCGCTCTCCTGGAGGAGATTTTCGGCAAATCTGCACTTGAGCGCCGCCTGCTCGCTCGGCAAGAGTTTACGCGCTCAAGGGTCGAACTCGATTCTGGTCTTTCTCCCGCTCTACGCCACTTAGAGTTTGCCCATTGGATCGATTACTTCTGCGAAGATGTGCTGCTGAGAATTCGTCAGCTTGCACACACATACGGGAAAACACTTATTTGCCCCTTCTTAGCGAAGCCCGTGGTGAACGCTGCCTTAAGTGTTTCGCCTAAACACAGGTATTTAAAGGGAATTCAGACAAAACACTTGCTCAAATCCTTGCTTCGAAGACGGGTTCCGCAATATCCTCATGAGCGGCGTAAAGGTATCACGGGTATTTCAATGGCAGAGATCTATAGGCAAGGTCATTTTGCCGATTTCTGGGATGAACATGTCATTCCAGATTTCGTTCCAGAGCGATTAAGGAAATCCATTCAGAGCAGCTGCAAAGAAAATTATCCGAGCGCAGCTTTGGGTCAGGTCACGTGGCATGTGATGAGTTGGGCTCTGTGGCAATCGCAAGTTCTAAAAAACGGCGATTTAACGCCGCGCGGCGCCTCCTTCAAGTGGCCTGTGTAAAACTTGCTTAACCAGGTTGACGCTAAACTAGCCCCTACACACTTGGTTTATCTAATCGCAAATTTGGCCATTTGTAGCGTTCGCCGCATTTCAGACGAGCCGCAAAACAAAACGGAGTGAAAACCGGGCCGAACGTTGGGTCATCAGGGGACGAAACATGAGTAACAGTACTCCCACCTCCAATCGACGCAAGATTATTGCTCTCCTGACTTTGGTCAGGAACATTCGAGACAAGTATTTTATGTGGGCCAAACCTGTGTGGATCGTCGCCGCGGAACGGTACCGTTCTATGCTGGATCCCTATAAGCGATTGAAGTTTGCGGTTAAGAAACCCTTCTATCGCGCCAAGCCTACGCCTCCTGAACAGATCCACGCGTCGTGGAGCGGCGATCCATCTTCGAGTTTCGATGTCACGTGGCAAACGGACATGGCTGATCCCAAGGCGGCCATTCGTGTTCGCAAGGCAGGCGATGCAGAGTGGGACGTGTTTGATGCCGAAACCGTCCCGTCGCCGGGTCACGGTTTTATTCACAAGGCGAAAGCACGAAAACTTGCTCCGGATACGGAGTATGAGTACAGTGTCAGGTCCGCTTTCGAAAACGAAGACGGGCCTATGCAATTCAGCACCAAGACGGCCCCCGAACCAGGTCCTGCCACTTTCTCCTTTGCGTTCATTTGCGATGTTGGCATTAAGGGGCGACGCGATTTACTGACCGACGGCGTTGAGCCGATCATGAACTACATCGAAAAAGACGATCCGCTGTTTATCCTCGCTGCGGGAGACTATGCCTACGCCAACCGGGATTTTCGTTTTCCGGATACGCCGTCAGCCATTGATGCCTTTATGCGGCAAATGCAGCCGCTCATCACCAAATATCCTTGCATGTTCGGTTATGGAAACCACGAAATCTTTCACCACGAGTGTTTCGATGACTGGTCACCTCGTTTTTCTTTGCCGGAGGGACCGCAAGGCAATCGCTTCTACTCGTTTGATATCGGCGATGCTCATTTCATATCCATCTTTTGTCCAGGCAGCCGCCATTGCAGCGGTCCGGATGAAGAGCAACTCGCTTGGCTCGACCAGGATATGAGCGACGCGCGCGCGCGTGGCAAGAAATGGCTTATCGCCTATCAACATGATGCAATGTACGCTCACGGCAAAACGCACCCGTCAAAGAAGATCGTAAGGGAGAAGCTTGGCCCCCTCTTCGATAAGCACAATCTTGATCTTCATTTGAGCGGTCACGATCAAAGCTACGAACGGACCTTCCCTCTCACTAACGTGCATGACGATCCTGTCATCCGATCAAAGGACATGACAACTTATGAGGCGCAAAAGGGAGTCATTTATGCCAAGGTGAGCCCGAGCGGAAAAACGGCTGGACCTGAGTACGAGCAAAATCCTGAAACGGCCCGTGATTTCTACTTCTCATACTTCACCGAGCCTCAACAAGACTTTATGGCCATTCGGGACTGCTCATCCCATCATTATGCGATTGTGACAGTCACCGCCGCCGGAGAACTCAATACACGGGTCTATCAAGTCTTTGGTCCGACCGGCGAACGTAAACTATTCGACGAGTTTACAATAAAGCAAAGCGAAAGTATTAACCAAAGAGTAACCAATAAATCAGAAGAGTTACAAGTTGCTGAGTAAGTATATATGGACAGACAAATCTTGCGGTGGGGGGAACATTGACCAACGTCGTACTCAAGCCGGACAGCTACCGGCCAAGCTATACCGATGTTGTAGCTAACTTGGCAGACGAATCTTCTATTCCTTACTACCGCATTTTGGGTCTGCGTGTGGACGCGGTCTCCAAGACCCGAACCATCGAACGGGTTCGCCATTGGGCCGAAGAGGCAGAGGCGCGTTATGTTTGTGTGGCGAACGTGCACATGCTCATGGAAGCCTATGACGACGCCGACTTTGCGGAGATCCTCAGCTTTGCAGATTTGGTGATCCCAGATGGCCGTCCGCTTTCTCTTGGGCTCAGTATCATCTCTAAGACCAAACAGCAGCAAGTCCGCGGTCCCGACATGATGAAAGAAATCTGTCAAATGGCGGAAGCAGAAGGGATCCCCGTTGGACTTTATGGCGGCAAACCGGAGACGCTCGACACTCTCAAAACGAAGCTCACCGAGCTTTATCCCTTGCTCGACATTCGTTACTCCGAATCTCCCCCCTTTCGCGAACTGAGCGACCGGGAACATGCGGACACGCTCGAGAAAATCAATCTGTCAGGCGTAAAGATTTTGTTCGTGGGGCTGGGTTGCCCCAAGCAAGAAAAATGGATGTCGGAAAACTGCAGCAAGACCAACACGGTTATGCTCGGCGTGGGCGCCGCGTTCGACATTCATGCGGACGAAAAGAAAGAAGCCCCCAAGTGGATGCAAGATTTCGCCCTTGAATGGCTCTTCCGATTGGTCACGGAACCAGGTCATGTAGGTCGGCGCTATCTAAAAACGAACCCCCGTTTTCTCTATCTGTTTGGCATGCAATTGCTGGGACTTAAACGCTTTACGAGATAGCTCTTGTAACGCGCAGCCCCAGCGCATACATCTTTGCTGACGACGTCATCTCCTCGGAAATACTTATCCAATTAATCCATGACTAACGAGACTATCTCTGCGGCGGCGGCGCTAGCGAGAGAGTTGCATCGCGGGCAATTGACGAAACACGGCCTCGACTATTTCGAAAGCCATATCGAGGGTGTTGTTTCGATGCTGCAGCTCCTCTTTCCAGACTGTTCCGACGAAATTATCGCAGCCGGATATCTGCACGACGCGCTTGAAGACACGTGGGCAACGCCCCGATCGCTCCGTGACCGAGGCATATCTCTTTCGAGCATCGGCTGGGTCAAGGAGGTGACGCGAGACCGTTCGCTCACATATTCGGACTGGATCGAACGACTTAGCAACTCCGGCTCGATTGAAGCGGTCATAGTCAAATATGCGGACAACCGCTTTAACCGAGCAACGATGTTCCAGCTGACTTTGGACCATGATCGATTGGTAGAACGGTATGATCAGGCGGGCCGATTGCTCGAGGATCGTTTACGCAGCGAGATGTCTCAGCCGTAGGACGTGCGCACGCCAGATTGTCTCGCACCGTTCGTCAGCATAGATATCACACGCTAATCCAACCCCACTGTCGCCGCACAACGATACGTGTTCGGAACGTCAGCAAAAGGGCCCGCGCCCATCAGCGTCCACTCCAAATCCTCAATGCCCAATTGCTGGGCCGGCGAGGCATCCGTCAATCTGAAGTCCGACGCTTTGACGTTCCTGAAACCTGGATTTGCAACGATCGACTCTTGATCTCCCGCGTGCGCAACAACGCCATATTCGGGCATGGCTTTTACACGGTATTTCGACACGTTGTAGAGAAGATTGCGATCAACTCGCGGCTCTCCACCGCGATTGAAATCCCAGTACGGACCAATGCGCTTCGTGCCATAGACAATGTTCTTGGAGATGCTGATCCGCTCCAGCATACCCGTTTCTTGATCTCGCCAGTCCTGGAGCCTGAGGAACTTGCCCCGTTCGGTGTCAAGGATGGCGATATTGTTGGTTATGGTGACGTCATCACCGCCGTGAACGTGCACCCCTCCCCAACCGACACGGCCCATATAATTGTGGTTCACCGTCACGCCGCTTGTTGAGTCGTCCAGGTAGATCCCGCTGCTTTGGTATCTTTCCAGCCATTTGCCGTTCTTGTCTGTGGCCAGCCCGCCGGTGTCGTAGATGAAGTTCTGGCGAATGATCGTTCGCGTATTCTCCGCACTCCGACCCAGCATCTCGATTGCGCCCGTGTCCGAGGTTTGCATGTTTGTGCGGATCAATCGGTTGAATTCGATAAGATTGTTGGTGTTGGGTGTGTTACCTGCGTCCTTCAAGGAAATCCCATATCTTGAAGCGTTGTAGAACTCATTATGGGCGATGACGCTGTCGTGCAGTCCGATTGCCCAAATCCCCGCACCGTCGACTTCAACTTCACCGATCGAAGAGAACATATTTCCCGCAACGTAGAACCGCCGACTTCCAGGGTTGAACTGAACTCCCGTTTTGCCCAAGTGCTCCAATCGATTGCCGATGATGGAACTGCTTGTGCTCTCACTGACCTTAACGCCGGTCCCCACATTCGTGAACGTGTTGTACGCGATGGTTGTTCGGGTCGCATCGGAAAGCTGGATCGCCGACTGATCGTAGGGGACATGGGCGATGGTCAGGCCCAGGATGGCCACATCCTTTGCCCCCGCTACATCAATGACGGGTCCAAATCGCGGCACAATGACTTCAGAATCTTCCTGAAGGGCCGAGGACGCGACCAAGAGTTGCGCGCCGCCGGGATCCCAAGCAAAGCCTCCGGACTTATCCAAGAAACTCGGATCATTCAGAATGCGGACGGTCGCTCCGTCTTTTATCGCATAGCGCGCCGCGTCTTTGAGAACGACGTTGCGTCCCTTGGTTAGTTCCGGGTCGATGGCGGAGAAGTGGTCGGTCCATCGCTTGCGCGCCAGAACCTGGATGAGGGCCTGATCCGACAGTTCGCTCGGTTTGGGTGCGCCACCCGGCAATTGGAAGCGGTTCTTTTTGCTCCCTTCTTCGCCCGCTTCGCGAACGATATGCCAACCGGTCCGCCTGCGATCGGACGATTTCACAGGGGGAGATTGCGCAACGTGCGTGCGGACGCCGTCTATGATGAGGTCGAGGCCAGTGGGCGTACCGAGATTTGCTCCCATCACCCCCTTACCCAGGGGTTCCAACTTCTCGATTATTTCCCCGCCGCTGAGGACCGGTGTCTCGCCGGGATAAGCCGCAATGACCAGCTCGTTGTTTGAACGGTTCAGACGCAGGGGCGCCCCCACAAAATATGTCCCCTCTCGCACAAAAATGAGGCGTATGCGACCTTTCTTGCGTGCGAAGTCGACAGCGTGACGCAACGTAAAAAAGGGGCCATCATCGGCTTGGTCATTCGGAGATGCAAGCCCGCCTGACCATTCATCACTTCCGTCGGGGGAGACAAAGACAGCCTTGCCGGAAACGGCGCCCAAAAACGCGCTGGTATCCGTGAAATCGCTGAGCCGGTCCGAGATCGACTTCTTCAGCAGCGCAGAGACTTCGTTGGCGGACTTGTCCACTTCGGCCAAGGTGTAACCGTTCCGGGCTTTCTCAATGAAGTCGGCCGAATGAACAATCTTTGTTGAATTGCACTCTGCAGCCGAGCTGAGATCGGTTGTGCTCCAAAGTGCGCTGCCCCAGGGTGCCGTCTCTAATGTGTCGTAGGGAGACGTTGCCGCCGCATCGGATCCCGAACCGCTAAGTCCGATCCACGCCACTGCGACCAAACCCAAAATACCAGCAACCAGCGGCAACCGATAGTCCATACACCCCTCTTTACAAATGACACCATACTGCTCAGCCCGCAGCGTCTATGATTCGGGCCTTTGCCGCCAGCTTAACGGTGTTTGGGGCGAGTTCTCAACTTTCTTGAGACAGAAACCATTCGTAAGACTGGCTGAGTCCCTGCTCGAGAGACGTTTTGGGAGTCCAGCCTAAGGAGTTCAGCAGCCGCGTATCCATTAGCTTGCGCGGTGTCCCATCCGGCTTGCTGGTGTCATACACGATTTCGCCTTCGAACTTCACCGTCTGTTGCACCGTAGAGGCCAAGTCCTTGATGGTGACATCTTGACCGACGCCGACATTCACGTGCGACATATCAGAATAGTGTTGAGCCAGATGGACCAGAGCGTCTGCGCAGTCATCGGCATACATGAACTCCCGTCTCGGCTTTCCGGTTCCCCACACCGTCACGGTTTCTGCACCGGAAACTTTGGCTTCGTGGAATTTGCGGATGAGCGCGGGCACCACGTGACTGGTCTCCAGATTGAAATTATCTCCAATTCCATACAGGTTTGTTGGCATCGCTGAGATGAAGTCGCACCCGTGCTGTTTGCGGTAGGCTTGGCACAATTTGATGCCCGCAATTTTGGCAATCGCGTACCACTCATTGGTGGGTTCCAGCGGCCCCGTCAACAAGGCGTCTTCTGCAATTGGCTGAGGGGCAAGCCGGGGGTAGATGCACGAGGAGCCCAGCATGATCAGTTTTTCAACACCGGCCTGATAGGCGCTGTGAATGATGTTCAGTTCAATGGCGAGGTTCTCATAAATGAAATCCGCGGGATAAGTATCGTTGGCCAGGATACCACCGACTTTCGCTGCCGCGAGAAAGATCACATCGGGCTTCGTATCGGCAATCCAGGCCTCGGTCTCCGACTGGCGAACAAGATCGACCTGGTCCCGGCCGGCGGTCACAACCTCGCAGCCCATTTCCCCCAAACGCCGGCAGATCGCGCTGCCCACCATACCGCGGTGTCCTGCCACCCAAATCCGCTTTTCTGAAAGGTCAAACTCCACCATGGCTCCGATACTCTATTTGGACCGTCCTGCGGCCGATTGCATAGCGCACACGGCTGAACTCATCAAACGGCCCAGAGGTTCCCGTTTAGTCTTCTAAAGATGAGTGGCGTGGTTGCGAATTCTTCACCTGCTCCAAATCGGATTCGACCATTTCTTCAACAAGTTCAGTGAACGTGGTCTTGTGCTGCCAGCCTAAGACTTTCATGGCTTTGGCCGGATCGCCCAACAGGTAATCAACTTCGGTAGGACGATAGTACCGCGGATCAATTTTGATCAGAACACGGCCAGATTTAGCATCCACGCCTTCTTCGTCGATGCCCTCCCCTCGCCATTCTATTTGGTGACCAACATGTCCGAAAGCGATTTCGACGAACTCGCGCACGGAATGGGCTTCGCCTGTCGCTAGTACGAAGTCGTCCGCTTCCGAATGTTGCAAAATCTGCCACATACCTTCGACATAATCCTTGGCCGAGCCCCAGTCGCGTTTGGCGTCGAGATTGCCGAGATAGAGCATCTCCTGCCATCCGGCCTCAATCGCCGCAACCGCGCGGGTGATCTTTCGTGTGACAAATGTTTCACCGCGCGTGGGACCTTCGTGGTTGAAAAGGATACCGTTCGACGCGAACATGCCGTACGCTTCTCTGTAATTTACGGTGATCCAGTATGCGTACATTTTGGCAACCGCATAGGGGCTACGCGGATGAAAAAGCGTATCCTCATTTTGCGGTGGGGGTGTGCTGCCATAGAGTTCAGATGTGGACGCCTGATAGATCCGCACGTTTTCGGTCATATTCAGTATGCGTATAGCCTCAAGAAGTCTGAGCGTCCCCAAAGCGTCCGCATTGGCTGTGTATTCGGGCGTCTCAAAACTGACGCGCACATGGCTCTGGGCTGCTAGGTTGTAGATTTCATCCGGTTGGGTCTCTTGCACAATTCTAATCAGATTTGTGGCGTCCGTCATATCGCCATAGTGCATGAAGAAGCGTGTTTTGGCCTGGTGCGGATCAACGTAGATGTGATCGATGCGTTCGGCATTGAAGGACGAAGATCTGCGCTTGATACCGTGAACGACGTATCCTTTTTTCAGAAGCGATTCCGCCAACAATGCTCCGTCTTGTCCGGTCACGCCCGTGATGAGAGCCACTTTGCCTGCCATGAGTACTACCTTTCAACGTCCACCCGGAAGAAACTTGGGTTTGGGAAATTCCAAGATCAAAAGCCTTATTCGGCTGAAATCTTAGGGTTAATCCCCATAAAATAGAGTTAAAACGGCGGTGATGTGGCACAAGGAAGCAGTGCCGAGCACTGCTTCCATTGTGGGATCCCCAAGAGAGGCGGCTAAACGATATAGTCTTCGAATTCGCTAGCGAGTTTCACACCCAGGATTTCGACGGCATTGAAGTAGTTGGCACCGATCTCGGTCTCCAACGGTTTGAACCCTTTGGAGAAGGCCGCACTATTATCCGCCAACGTATAATCCCCAGCAGCTGGATTGTTGAACCGCGGATCGGCGATAATCGAGTTTCGGTCCCGGTTCGCGTCGCTGCTGACGCTGTACTTGCTCACGTTGAACAAGATGTTGTCGTCAACCTCTGGGTTGCCGCCGCGTTGATAGCGAACATAGCTGCCGGACGGCTCCTCGCTGTAGATAATGTTTTGCGTGATCGAGGTATCGTATAGTTTGCCTGTCGGCTGGTTCTTCCAGTCTTGCAGGAAGACGAAGTCTTCGCTGCCGTCGCGCAAAATACCGATATTGTTGTAGATGTTGACCTCGTCGCCGCCGTGAACATGGATACCGTATCGGCCGACATCTTTGATGAAGTTGCCGTATATGTCCACGCCGCTGGTGGAATCGTCCAAGTAGATCCCGCTGGACTGATAGCCATACTTCCAGTTTCCATTGGAGTCCGTTCCCAGCCCGCCAGTGTCTTCGATATAGTTGTGACGGATGATGGAGTTCGTATCGATGGCCGTGCGGCCAAGAAACTCAATGGCACCTGTGTCGGCCGTTTCCTGGTTGGTGTGCTTGATTGAATTGTATTCAATCACATTGCCAACGTTGGAGGAGTTCCCACTGTCTTTGAACGACACACCGTAACGGCTCACATACGAAATGTCGTTGTACGAAATGGTGTTATAGGCGGCATTGTTACTGAAGATAGCGCCATAGTGCTTGATAATGTCGCCGACATGGCTGATATCGTTGCCGCTAATCACATTGTGATGGGACCCACCAAACATCTCGAATCCGCTGCGGCCCATGCTTTCTAACGTGTTGCCGACAAGATGAGAGTAGTCCGTGCCGGACAGCTTGACCGCCGCTCCAACATTGGTGAATTCGCTATAAGCTACGGTGATGTCCTTTGAATTTCTGGCATAGATCGCCTCGCCTTCAGACATGCCGTCTTGAAAGCTGAGGCCGATGAAGCTGATGTCGTTCGCGTTATCGATGCGGACAATTTCGTCCAACCGCGGAACGACGACGCCGTCACTTTCAAATGTATCGCGGTTTTCCGGTTTCACCAGCAGTTTGCCATCCGATGATCTGTAGGCGAATTCACCTTCGTCACGAATGTGCCTCGGCTCGCCCATAATGCGGTAGGTGCTGCCGTCTTCAAGGCGAAACTTGCTATCACTTTCCAGGTATACGGTTTTGGAATTGTAATCCACACCGCTGACTTTCGTGATGTGGGTTTCCCATCGGCCGGGTGCGGCAACCTCGATGTACATGCCCTTTTTGACGTCGCTGGAAGACATGTCGCTGCCGTCATAACGGAAGGAGCTCTTGCTTCCATTGCTTGTCGAACCATCCGCGATGAGCCACCCGGTGTCATAAGGATCGTTGGGATTCCAATCGCCCGTCTGAGAGACCTTTTGGCGCTCGCCGCCAATGGTGAGGTCAAACTTGGTGGGCTCGCTAACCTTTGCGGAGTAGATGCCGTTTCCTTCGTAAGAGAAGTCTCTTACGACTTCACCGCCGCTGATCACGGGTTTTTCGCCTGGATAGGCTTCAAAGGATACACCATTGTCCCGGCCGTCCAGGCGAAGCGTCTCGTCCAGATGGTAGGTCCCTTCGCGAATATAGGTCGTGTCGATGTTTGGATTGTCGCGCATCGCATTGCGTGCGGCTTCCAAGGTCGCAAAGGGGCGATCAATCGTGCCTGGATTGTTGTCGCTGCCGTTTGGCGCAACATAAAAGGCAGGGCCAGAGGGCGGAGCTGCCGGTGTTGCGGGCTGCTGAACTTCTACGGGTTCAGGAGCTGGCGGCTCTTGTACGGGCTCAGGGACTTGGACTTGTGGAGGTGTTTGCTCGACCGGGGGGCTCTCGACCGCCTCTTCTTGCTTTTGTTCTTCAACAGCCGGCGTTTCAACTTCAGGTGTCTCAACCTTTTCTTCAATTGTGACGGTTTCTTCCTGAACGGGTTCCTCGGCCGCAGTCTCTTCCGGCTTTTCTTCTTCCTCAGGCTCCGGCTGAGGTTCGGGATCCACGACAGGTTGTTCCGCCTTTTGGGGCTCTTCCACCTGTACAGGAGGTGGTTCCTGAGCGGGCGCTTCCTCTTCGACTTCTTCGGTCTCCGGCTCTTTGGGCTCGACGATTTCTGCCGGTTCGACAATGGCCACAGGCTCGGCCTCTTGCTCTTGAACAAGGGGATTGTTCTCGCTCTCCTGTGGCTGGTTGGGAACCGCATTCTTTTCTGCGTCTTCCTTTTCAGGCTGAGAGTCCTTTTCTTCAGTGTTCTGGCTCTGCTCGGGCGCTTTTTCAGCTGGCTCATCTACATTTCGAGAACCAAGATTTGCAATCGTGCTGATCCCTGAGCGGATTAAATTGGCTTCGTCGAACGCATCGATGAGCCGGTCTGCCACTGAACGCACGATGGGAGATGCAATCGGCGGAACGGAAGCCGCAACCGCTTCTGTGGCGAGATTAGCCACCGGCCGCAGAACATTCGCTTCATCGAGCAATTCCAGGATCTGTTGCGGTGGCGAGTCTTCTTCGTCAACGGTGGTGTCGATCGGAACTCCGCTTCCTTGCTCGAGATCTCCTTCGTTTTCCTCATCGACAATGGCCTGTTGTACAGCAAGCGGGCCCTGCTCGTTTTGATCGGCGTCGGTCAACAGAGACGTCGCGATCTCAAACCCAGTTCCAATCGGATCTTCGATGAAATCTTCGATTGTATCGAACAGCGTATCGCCCTCGTCGGCCAAAGGATCATTGTCACGGCGATTCTGCTCGTTTCGGTCGCCGTCAGAGCCGAAAAGCCGGCTAACGACCGGAGACAAGAACGGGCCCACGATCGGAATGTCGGAGACAAAACCACCCACAAAACGGGACAGAAACCCGCCGGAATTTTCGCCGCCCTCAGCAACGCTAAATGTACTTTGCGTGCTGGAAAAGTCCGGTTCAATCGGACTTGTGTTGCGAAAGAAGGAATCCTCCCGCGAGGACGTCAAAGATTTCAAAGGAGAAGAAATAAATTCCGCTACAGGCCCAAGCAATAGCTTCGAGCCTGCCCGCAAAATATCGAGCATGGCAGCACCACTTACCTAACGACTTTACCCACTCGTCTGATGCCGCACTGCCCCTTTTATAAGGAATTATCTTTCTGGCGTCAGACAGTCCTCAGGTAACCAGAGAATACTTAACAATCCCCCAATTCGCCGCGGTTGCACACGAGGTACACGTCGGAAAACCGAGCCTTTTCTGAAATCAATTGGGTCGCGGCTTGTGATATAGTTGTGACGCTGTCATTCTTTATCCGAACGAAATCGGCATTTTTGGTTCGCCAATCACAAAAAAGAGCCCGCGTTGTGCGGGCTCTTTTCACGTTTTGTTGAAGTGCCGGTTCTTACAGTTTTCCGACAATCTCGATGCGTACAATATTTTGTCCGAACTCTTCGACCGTTGCGAGGTCCGAGTTCCGGGTGCGGTGGCGATAGCTCAGACCGGCCTCAAAATATTGATTGAGAAGGTAGCGGGCAGATACGCCGACTTGATACTCATCATCCGTGCGGCCGATCCCTTCGAAATTCCGTCTGAGATAGTTGCCTTCGAGCGAGGCAATCAAGTTCCTCAGAAACTCGTGGTCGACACGAATCCCCACGGAATTGTCCAACGTCGCCGTTGCCGCAGTTGCGCCATCAACAACGGTGGTTTCCTGAACGGTACGGTCCGCATCAAACGTCACGCTCGTCAAGCCTGTAGGATTCCAATAGATGGTCGCCCCCGCTGTATAGCCGTCGGCTTCCGAAAGCCTTGCATCATCGTAAGATTGCGAGAGATATCCGGCGTAAAATTCGCCAAATGTGACTCCGCCGAAGTCCAGTTCAACACCGCCGACAACTGTATAGCCGTCAGAGTCGCGATTAAAGCCGTTGTCATCAAGCGCGCTGTCATATTCGCGCTTGTTCCAACCACCGCGGACAAACGGCTTGTAGTTCTCAGAGAACTCGAACGTCACTTGGGCATTCGCGCCGTAAACGGTGCGGTCCCTGTCGTCGTTGTTGATGGTCGTTCCGACAGAGGTTTGAACGTCGTCGAAATCGAGCTCATCGTAGGTACCGCTTAAACGCAGCTTGAGCCTGCGCACGCCGCGTTCGATTGCGATTGAAGCCGAGGTCGTATCGAATTCAGTGGGTTCAACGCCGTTCACATCGTCAGGCGATCCGCGATTCTCGTGGCTCTGTCGGTAACCTGCATCGAGGAACAGCAAAATGAACTCTGGCGTACCGTAGCGATAGCCACCTGCAAAGGCATAGTCCTCATAGTTTTCGTCATCGTTATCCGCATAGATGCCGATGTCAGCTTCGCCGCTCACGCGAAACCTATGCAATCCTTCATCATCCCGCCCCACAATTCTCGGGCGGATCTTCGTGATGAAATCGCTTTCTTCGTTATTCTCATCGGCGAAGATATTGTCATTATACTCTTCTTGGATCCGCAGTTCCGGTGTGAAGACCAGACCCCCGAAGAGAATTCCTTTTGCGTCGTAATCTGGCCGCGGACGTTCTCGAACCGTCTGTCCGCGTCTTTCTTGTGAAGCCTGATATGCGCCAGCTTGAGCTGCAGAGGGCGCGCTGGGCACTTGAATTCCTGACACCTGGGCGACTTGGAATTCGCCGTTAGCCGACTTGTAGTCCTTAGCTAACGCCGCCGAGGCGCCGATTAAGCTGGTTCCGGCAGCAAGGCTCGCCACCAACGCCAGCTGTGAAATGTGACCTTTGGGCTTCATGACTCTGACTCATCCCCTTTTAGAGCTGATTTACCTTATTCCTTACTGCAGCTAAATGGTTAACAGTTAGTAAGAAATGGATTCTCCGTTTGTACGCACCGCAATAACACGGCGCTTCCATTTACTAAAGCGAGGTTTTTAACCACATCGCAAGTAGATTTCGTGTCGCGTTAGTCTTAATTCTAAGAATGTGTGGGGCCAAACAACTGTGCGTTGAATACGATGTGATTCGGGCCTGGTTTGCCGGGATTTGCGGGTCACGAAAAGGGCTCATACAGGTTATTTTAAGACCATTTGATCCGAAAGCAGAATGTCGCTTGGCTCGATCATCCAAGATCCGATGAAAATATGCCTTGGGCCGTCCTAGCGCGATCATCAATTGAGCGAGTGTTACGATTGTCTCGCGGATCTATAGGGCAATGCTATCAAATAAGCCGGATTCTTGCTATTGAACTGGTCGGGAATTGGTACGTATGAAAGGCGAAGATCGTACAAGGGTTTATTGCTACCCGCCCAATATCGGCCAATAAGTTATCGTTAAACCAATTTGGCTATGACGGACGAATATACAAATTGGTAAGGCGCAAAGTTAAATGTCAGTAACTACTTACAGTAAAAAGGAACTTGGGCTGGAAGAGAAATCTCCCAACGTTCACAATGTCGGGCGCCTGTCCCCGCGCCTTTCCGGCGCGTCAAAAGAAGTCACCATCGTCCAGTATTGCATCACGCATTACCGGGTGAACTTCTACGAAGAACTTAAGCGAATACTTCGCGACAAAGACATTAATCTTCGGCTGCTCTATTCGGGCCCGCCCACCGATCCCAAGCGCGGCAACTTGATCAAGCATCTCTACGATGACGTACCTTGGGGAGAGAAGATCCCGGTTCGCGTGTTTCCGAACCGACTTAGGTGGCAACCGTACATCAAGGCCACCAGCACTTCTGATCTCGTTATCGTCGAGCATGCGATCAAGAATATCATGAGTTATCACTCCTTTCTTTTGCCCATGCTCGACCGCTCGAAACTCGCGTTTTGGGGACACGGTTGGGACCATCAGAAGCATGATATCAGCAAGGGCCACGAGCCCTTCAAAATTTGGATGGGTAAACAGGCTCACTGGTACTTTGCGTATACTGAGAAAGTAAGAGATCGGCTGGTTAGCGAGATGGGATACAATCCCGACAGAATCACAGCTGTCGAAAATGCTGTAACACCGCCGGTTTCCGCCGTCGACGATACGTATAAAGAGCAGTTGCGTGCCGAGCTAAATCTGGATCCCGATTCGCGAGTTGCCGTTTTTTGCGGAAAAATCTACGGCCTTAAACAGATTGACCTTCTGTTGGAGGCCGCTCACCGCATCCACCAACAGGTTCCCAAGTTCCGCCTTATTATAGCCGGAGCCGGCGAAGAAGAAGAAAAGGCCGTTCGGTCCGCCCGCGAGCATGATTACATTAGTTTCGTCGGCCCCGTCCGCGACGAGAAGAAAGCGGCTGTCTTTTCGTTGGGTCACGTTGTAGCGATGTCCGGTTTGGTTGGACTTGGCGTTGTAGACGCGTTTCACTTTGGCCTGCCGCCGGTGGCACCTGATTTCCCCTACCACAGTCCCGAGTTCGGCTACCTGGATCATGAGCAAAACGCAATCATCACGGAAAACAATAGTGATAGTTATGCGGATGGTATCATTCGCCTGCTGATGGATGAACCTCTTCGGCTGAAACTTGCCGATGCCTGCACGCAGCGAGCTTCGACACTCACCGTGGAGAACATGGCTCAGCGGTTTGCCGACGGTATAGAAAACGCGCTTGAAGCGATCTGAATCTGGTCTCTTATTCGGTTAGGTCTCCTGGCTCAACATATCGGCACCGGTCATGCGTATCCTCTATATTAACTCATTCCTGGGCAGATACGATTTTTGGACCGGGGAGCGCGGCCGTCAGCTTGTGAGCGCGTTGCAGGATCAAGGTGCTGAAATCACATCGTTCCCCTCTTACGGCCCACCCTCCCCCACCTCTGATGCGAAGCCTGACGCAAAGGAGAATACGTCGTCGCTGAAACAGTTGGTAAAGGAAGACCTGCCCCCTTGGTTGAGGGACTTAATCATTGAGTCCTTTATGGTTGTGCGCGGACTTGCCAAGACGGCTGTAACCAGCGCTCGTATCCTGCTCAATCGCCAGAAATACGATTGCGACGTCATTCTTGCCAGAACGTTCGAGTACGAATGGACGCCGACACTGGTATCGAAGATCTTGAAGCGTCCTTTGGTCTTGGAGATTCATGCCCCGTTGTACAAAGAGCGTCTATTGAGAGGGGGAAAGGAGTCCAAGTTCTTCAGAAGTCTGGAAGGGGCCATGTGGCGCCATGCAGATGGACTTTGGGTTCACACACACGAATTGAAGCGCATTGTGTCAGAAGATGCGGCCTCTTCGCGGATCGAAATCATACCTTGGGGTGTCCCCGCCCCAACGGCCGTTGCCCAGCAAAGGACCTTGCCTGAGGACGTCGTCAATTTCGTCTTTGTGGGGAGCTTTTATGGTTGGCACGGTATTCTTGATTTGATCGATGCTTTCGCGAAGGCCCGCCGCCAAACGCAAAACATCCACCTCACGCTCGTCGGTGACGGCATCGAACGTGCGCGCTGTGAAGTGCGGCTCCAAGAATTGGGACTCTCCGACAGTGCGACACTCACCGGGTGGCTGCCCAAACACGAGGTTTCCGAGCGACTCTTGGCGGCCGATGTTGGTGTGGCGCCCTACGCCAAAATTGAAAATTTCTATTTTGAGCCCGTCAAGGTTCTGGACTACATGGCGCATGGACTTGCGATTATCGCTTCTGATCAAGGCCAGATTTCCATGATGCTGGAAAACGAAGAAGACGCCTTATTGGTCGAGCCCGGAAACGTCGATGCGCTCGCAGACGCCATTGTTCAACTGGCGAACGAAGAGATCTTGCGTCGTTCATTTGGAGAGAGAGCAAAAGCCAAAGCCCCCACTTGGGCACAGACCGCGGAAGCTGTTCTTGAGCTCTGCTCGGGGGCTCTTGTTCACGCGCAAACGCCCAGCGACTCCGCTCGGCTGGAGGAACCAGGACGTTCGCGGCCCTCTGCTGCTGTTAGCGATTAGCCCGCGCTATAGCTATCTCCCCGATGTACTCAGCCGTCTGACATTGATAAGCCCCTGAGCTAAGTCGCAGCGGGCATAACTCGCCGACCCCATTGGCTCAGCTCTTCATACTCGCGCTGGGTGAACGTCCCCATCTGCAGCCTAGTGGCGAAGGGCATCAGCGCGATGCCCCAGAAAAGTGGAAAGTTCAATAAGTTCTGTGTAAACATTATCCCAAGGATGATTGGAATCGCGAGCCCAACTTTAAGACCGTTTCCACCGGACATTCTGTATAGGGCGCGGCCCATCCAGAAGAGATAAAACCCAAAGCCGAACAGTCCGTATTTCACGAGCGAACCGGAGACACCATTGTTGTCCTTCATCGATTCCATGGCCGGATGGAACATGAAGCGGGTTTCCGTTGCGATGCCCCAGCCTACAAAGGGCTGACGCTCCAGATACTGCCAGTCCACGAGCCAAGAGCCAAATCGCGTCAAATGATAGTTCCCCGATGCAGTTACCGCCTCATTCAACTGATGTGAAATCTTGTGCGAGAGGGCATTGTCCATATTCAGCGCAATAATGCCGGTCACGAGGATCGCCAAGCCAAGCGTGGCCTGAGTGTACGTGCGAGAAGTCAGCTCCCGCCAATTGTTTGCCCTTTTAAATTGCAACAACAAGATCAGAGGTGTCAGGAGAATTGACGTCGTCGAGAATGTCGACACGATTGCGACCACCAAGATAATGAGCTGGCGTCTGTAAATCCGTTGGTCGTATAAATCCCTTGTCAGGCCAAGGAAAATCGCCGCCACCATCAAATAGCCGGCAAACGCACCGGGTTCCGAAAAATATCCCGAATTCCGGTCTCTCTCGTAAGCCACGTCGAAATTATAAATGCCGATATGATAGTCGCCCGGGACCGCGACAATCGCCTCGAGCCAGCCAAACAAATTCTTAATGTCAAAACCGACAAACAGTCCTGCTTGTTCGACCGCATAAAAACCAAGCCCCAGAATGGCAGACGCGACCATAACGTCTACGAACTTCCTCGGAAAATCTATGACGTTGACCACGACGCCATATCCGATCAACAAGCGGATGTACCATCCGAGCAGCGTGTAATACGGATAAAAGTCGAACATTATGCATTGGATGCAGAACAAAACCGCAAAAAAGCCGGCAAACACTAGAAACGGTTTGGTCAAGATCGGTTTGCGGCGCCAGAAGAAGACGAACAACACAATCGCTGCAGCGACCAATAGAAATGCATCCGTCCGACCAAAAGCCGAGAACGTGGTGTTGCCGGAGAAATTGATCAACATTGCGACCAAAAAGTATTCCAGCCAAACGCTTCGGCGTCGCCTATTTTCGGGAAGTTCAATTTGGTTCGTCACTCAACTCTCACTGCTTTCTCTCAGTGCTTGACGGGGTCGCGCCTGCATCCCCGATCGAGGCTGGATCCTTTCTCAGCCTCGAAAATACCAAAATAACTGGGCAATGCTATGTCCAGTTATACTGTTCGTTAGACATTTCCTTATTGTGGTTAATATTCAGCTTCCTTGCGCCGCGCTTTTGCGTGGTGTGTATTCGATCTCACTGATTGCGCAGTCCACGCGACTCCATCAGAACCTGCAATGCTTAGTGATTAGGCAATTTAAATGCGCTAGTGTTGCAAACAAGGCGGCCCGCTCAAAAAAGAGGCCGCTGCTCAGTCGAAGGGTAGTTCATGTCGGGATTTGCGGGTTGTTTTCATTTCGAAGATTCGAAGTCCAAAGCTGACTGTCAGTATTTGGGCCGACTGGGACATTCCATTGAACATCGCGGAGAAGCTGGACAGGCCGACTGGATCAGCGAAAGCGGCTCTGTTGGCGTTGCCTTTCGGGACGCGGCCGCTCAGCGCGCAGGAAACGCGAACCAACCTGCCTTTTCCTCCGATGGCAGTCTTGTCGTCGTCTTCGACGGAACCATCTACAACGCACATGATATCAAGCAAGAACTCTTGGCCAGTGGGAATGCGGATTTTAGCGGAGAGCCCACCCAATACGATATCGTGGCACAAGCACTGCGCGTATGGGGAATAGAAGCTCTGACGCGTTTTCGTGGTGTGTTTGCCATTGCGTTTTGGGATGAGCGAGAAAAGGCTTTATGGCTCATCCGTGACCGAGTCGGAGCGAAACACCTCTACTTTCGAAAGACTGAAAACAAGATTGTCTTTGCGAACGAACTCAAGGCCATTCTTGCTGATCCGGAGTGTCCGATCGAAATAGAAGAAGAAGCCCTCTACCATTACATGACCTTTCAGGCTTCGCCTGCGCCCCTCACATTCCTCAAATCGATCTCGAAGTTACAGAGCAGTTCTTGGCTGCGTGTGGATACCTCCGGCAATGTGAAGTCAGGTCGGTATTGGGATGTCTTCGATGACCTGAATCCGCGTGTCAACGTTTCGCACAAGGATCTATCGGAATCTCTGATTGCGAAGTTGCGTGACTCCGTAAAGGCGGCCAGCCATGCCGACACACCCGTTGGAGTGCTGTTGTCGGGCGGCGTTGATTCCAGTGTCAATGCGAAGTTGCTGTCCGAGGAATCGGACCAACCCGTCAAGTCGTTTACGGCCGGTTATGCCGGAGACTATGACCCGACTGGCGAAATGAACCGCAAGGGTGCGTCGTATGCGAACGAAATAGATTATGCCCGCATGATGGCCGAACGGTCCCACATCACTTATTGCGAAAAGATGCTGACGATGGACGAGGTCATTGAAGGACTACCGAAAATGATCTGGCACTTGGATGAGCCCGTCGCCGACCCGGGTGCCGTGCCCTTGTTCTTTCTCGGTCAACTTGCCCATCACGAAGGCGTGGCGGCCTTTCAATCGGGTGAGGGCGCGGACGGACTTTTTCTCGGAACGGCGGGTGCGCAAAAGCTGCGCAAACTGCAGCATCTGGACGGAATGCCCATACCGCGGGCTTTCAAGGCCCTTGGTCTCAGCGCCATGCAGAGCATGGGCAAGTCGGATACTTTTGCCTATGAGCGCCTCAGACGCACCGTGAACAATGAAGCGGTGTTCTGGAGCGGCGGTGAAACCTTTACCCACGAACAAAAACTTCGGATTCTCTCACCCCGATTGCGGGAGCAATTCAAAGGCTTCTCTTCTTGGGAGGCGGTCAGGGACATACGCACGCGGTTCGAAGACAGGGCATGGGAAAAATCGCCTCTGGCCTGGATGACCTATGTCGATCTGAATCTTAGATTTCCGGATTGGCTTTTGATGCGGATCGAGAAGATGGCAATGGCGTCAGGTGTTGAGGCACGATTTCCTTTTCTCGACCACCACTTCATCCAGTTCATGATGAGCATTCCAGAAGTCGACAAAGTTGGGGACGGAACTCTGAAGTATCTCTTCAAAATGGGGGCCCGCGGACTAATCCCAGACGATATCATCGATCGCCCCAAGCAGGGCCTTGGTCTTCCGGTGCATGAATGGTTCTTCGACAAATTGGGCGACGTGGCGCGAGAAAGCCTTAAAAACTTTTGTGCACAAACGGACTTATACGACTTGTCCGCGGTTGAGGCTCTCGCACAGCGGCGCGAAGCAGACCATGCCCACAATACGCGGCAGTACTATGCGCTCATGAACGTGGCCCTTTGGTGGGACGGCGTGCAGGAGAATTCGGCGCTCCTGAGGGCGGCGTAGCACCTCATGTAGCCCCCAGTGATTTCGTGTCCGCGCGGCGCAACAAGAAGCGGACATTGTCGCGCACCAAACGAAAAGGCAGCTCTTCGGCTGCCTTTTGAGAGTTTCGACGCGGTGCCGCGTTAATCAGTATGCGGTATCGTCGTTGAAGACAAGAAACGCTGTCTTGAACAAAATGAGAATATCGAACAGCACTGACCAGTTTTCGATGTAGTAGAGATCGTACTGAACACGCTTTTCGATCTTCTCGACCGTATCGGTTTCGCCGCGCCAGCCATTGACTTGCGCCCATCCGGTGATGCCGGGCTTGACCTTGTGGCGTGCGGCATATTCCTCGACCACTTCTTCAAAGGGACGCCCATCTGCTTTGGTGGACAAGGCATGGGGCCTGGGACCCACCACAGACATATCGCCTTTGAGAACGTTGATCAGTTGAGGCAGCTCGTCCAAGCTGGTCCTGCGTAGGAAGTTCCCTACCCGCGTCACGCGCGGATCATCTTTGGTTGTCTGGCGTTCACAGTTTGCATCGCTCATATCCGCATGCATGGTGCGGAACTTCCAAACGGTGATGAGCTTGTGGTTGAAACCGTGGCGCCTCTGCTTGAAGATTACAGGACCCTTTGAGTCCAGCTTAATCGCAAGGGCTGCCAGAGCCATCACCGGTGCCAGCGCAATCAGCATAAGCGCCGCCAGCATCTTATCCTCGATGGACTTCACAACGGACGCCCAACCTGAAATCGGTGTGTCAAACACCGCGAGCATGGGCAAGCCACCCAGACGCGTGGTCCGGCTCGTGAAAAACTCCATTCCGACCAGATCGGGCGCGATCCGAACATGGACCGGCATCATCGCGAGTTTCTTAAGAATGTCTCTTTGGCGCTCACGGGCACTCCAAGGCAGTGCGACAATTACCTGATCAACATGTCCCTCGCGGACCAGTTGGAATAAGCTATCGGCATTTCCGAGCAATGGCACGTCTTCGCATTCATCCGGGACCCGCTCTAAGCGATCGTCAACGAAACCGATCACGTCGGTGTCATAGTCATTAAGCTGACGAAGGTGCTTCACGAGGCTGGCACCGATTTCCGTCATTCCGTAAATGACCGTTCGATTCGAGAAGCGGCCGCGCCTGGCTTGTTCACGGACATAGCTCTGCAAGATACTGTGCGTAATGCTCATGGCCGTAAGTGCGAACGAAAACCAAATGAGGCCCCACGCTCTTGAGAATTGGTCGGTAATTTTGAAGGCGAAGCCAAGAAACAGAATGACGCCGAACGTGCCGATCAAGGAAATAGCGATTTTGCGAATGATCGCTGTTCTGGGTCCGATGATGTTCCCTTCGTAAACACCTGCTGACTCAAGGAAAAGACTTGCAACAAGCATCCCAAGTAGGATCGACGCCACATACGTTTGATCCAGCGGGTTCTTTACCGTTTCCGGATAAATTTGATACGCGGCGAGCGCGGTTAACCCAACCAGAATCACGTCCATAAAACGCAAAACGGTGAAGTAGACCGACACATAGAAGTTCGCCGGCTTAGCGTCACTCTCTGTAGAGTAATCTACTTTCTTTCTCGTAATCATTTACACCCAACCCATCACAATACGAACAAGGGGCCCAAACTCGCGGCCGATTGCAGGTGTCAAATGCAAACTAGGGTCCAACACCTTTGTCCCTTATCCGCACGAATTTACTCATTACCTAATTCGTTATGGTGAACAAGTAATAAATACGCGGTTTTAAGGACTTATTTGCGCCACAAATGGCGCCTCAAAATGGCGCAACTGCCAAGGGAATTTGTTCGAATTGGCACAACCAGTGCTGGGTGCCGTTCAGGCCATAGCGTGTAATCGTTGATCCGCGTAAGTACAAACGCGAGTGCATGACGATTAACTTAGAGTCTCTTCGTAGTATTTGAGAAGCAGCTTCGCGTTCAACTGTGCTGTATACTTGTCTAAGTAAGTCTCGCGCGCAGCCTTCCGCATCTCTCTGCCGAGCCGGTCATTCTCCAATAGCGAATGTACCTTTTGACGAAGTTCGCCAGATTGTCGAGGTTCGAACAGGATTCCGTTGTCTCCGTCCACAACTATTTCCGGCAGAGCCCCTGATCGCGCTGCCGCAACCGGTGTACCGCAAGCCAAGGCCTCGATCGCCACGAGGCCGAAAGGTTCCGGCCATTCGGACGGGGCTAAGGCCAACAGGGCGTCCTGCGTTAACTTTTTGAGTTCGGCTTTTGACTGAAATCCAAGCCATCTGATGTTCGAACACTCGCTCGTCTGAGTCTCCAACTCGTCCTTAAGCGGACCATCTCCAGCGATGTAAAGCGGTGCCGGTAGATCACCTTCTTGCCAGACCCGCACCGCGGTCCTGATGCCTTTCTCCTCGACCAAGCGGCCGGCGAAGAGCACATATCCCCCTGCTCCGTTACCCATACCTGGATCTTCCGGTAGAAAGTTCGGCTTGATCTTGACCGCAGGCTCCGGCAGGCCCGCTGCCGTGAGCAACTGCTTTTGAAATGCGCTCAGAGCCAGGAAGAGATCAACCTGATTTCGCCAGGTTCCAAGTGCGCGATGGGAACTGTAACTCATTGCGATTGCCGCACTTGCCCCTAAGTCCCCTCGATAGCAGCGGTTAAGCACTCCCGGCCAGGCAAAAAAATTGCGGCTGCATGTCGTACATAACTCGCCGTTCCGGTAGAGCGTGGCCGCTGGGCAGATCATACGGTAGTTGTGAAGCGTTTGGACGACCTTGGCACCAAATCGTTTGCACGCATAGTGGGCGGCAGGTGAAATAATCGGCCAGGTGTTGTGAAAGTGAACCAAATCCGGCGAAAATGCGTCGAGTTGGTTTTCGATTGCGGTCTGAACTTCCCCGTTCCAAATGGCGTTTGTAAAAGTTTTGAGCTTGCCTTTGTCACCGATTTCGTCGTTGTGCACGGAGAACTGTTCGACTTCGACACCGTGTTCTCTCAGAAGGGAGCATTCGGATTCAAAAACCTGGTCTTCGCCACCACGCTGTTGATAATAGTTGTGAGCAACCAAGACCCGCATGCTCGTGCCTGTCAATCAAACTGCAATAACCGCATCGCTATCGAGCATTCGCTCTTTAACGTTTAACCGGCCGAACGAACTTCCGCTTCACCTGCTCCGGTGATTTCCTGAACCGCCTTTCCGTCCAGTCCAACAACAGAAACGCCTAAAGCGGATGCAATAGAGGGTGCGATATCCAACACGTCAATTGGCGTCTCGCGGTGACCAGGCGAGACGCTTGGGCCGGTGCAGAAATAGATGGCACGCGGGGTATGGTCGCCCGTCCGGGTTCCCGGATACTCGAAATCTATCGTACCGATCTTGTCGGAGCCGATCTTGTTGATCGCTTTTGGCCTATGCCAAATGGCGAGCAGATCGGGAAGATTATCCAACAGCGGTCCATGAAACTCTGAGCGCACCTTCACTACGCGCTCGACCAACGGTTCGCCCGTTTCCAAATTCTTGATCTCCATGAGTTCCTTGATCAGCTCGTCGCAGACTTGATCGTATTCGGCTCCAGGCTCCACTTTCCCTTCGCGCTCGCGGCCCTTCAGGTTAATTCGAATAGCACCGCTGTTCTCGTTATGGGGAACCGAAAAATACGTCCGTCCGGCGCGATCGGACTCGCTCATGGCCTCGTCGGCTTTTTCGGCGAATGACTTAATATGTGTACGAACAATTGGTGGTACGACCTTTCGATAAAGGGACTTTAGGGTGTCAACATAGGTGATATCGGTCTGTTCCACACCGAACTCGATTCGTCTGAGGATCTGGTCCAGCCACGGATTGGCCGTGTGACCCGGTCCCATGCCAGGTCCGGAAAATACAAACACCGTGGTATCCGGACCGGCCTTCTCGATCAATTGCGCAATGGATGCATCGATCGCAGCGTACACATCAAACACCGGATCGCCAATTTCAGCTTTGAGCTGGGGATCGTGGAGATCAAATGTCTCGTCGTGAATGTGCCAACATTGATGCCCAATATCGTGCGGATCCGCGTAGACGGTCATGAACAGATCCCAATCTTCTTGATCCAAGAGGTCCAGCGACATTTTGGTTTTCGTTTCAACTCTGCCAACGATATCCTGACAAAGCTTGACGTAATCATCGCCTTTGCGATGCGCCGCGTCACTGGCTCCACCGAGTGCATCGTCGCCATACTTGGAGATCACCTGACCGATAAGGTCCGACGGCGCACTGCGGGCAACACCGGTGCGGTCGTGCGTGATCCAATCCACAACCTGGACACCATTGATCGTTGGGCTCAGGGGTGCACGGACCATATCGATCACTGCGCAGCGCTTTCCGGCGCGGCTTAACTGAGTCCAAATCGGCTCGAAGCCAAAGTCTGTGTCTTCGACGAATGGGGAAGTTCCATAGTCACCAGGCTTAAGTTGGCGAAAGAAGAAACGTCCGTGGCGTCCTGCGTTCACGCCGGTAAACATAGTCGGCCACATGACCCCGTTGCCAAAGCCCGGCGGCGTGGTCGCCATTCCCCAAAGCCCCTGCTGGCGAAGCCGCTGAAGCGTCGGCAGTTTTCCGTTCTCGCTCCACTTGTCCAAAAGCGTAGGCTCGGCAGAATCAAATCCAACAAACAGAAATTTCGGCTTTGACATTATTAACGTCTCCAAATTCTCGACATCTTTTCTCTGGATACCAGACCCAAATGTAGACTTCGCGCGGCATTTTCCAATGAAACCTGGGCGAGTTCTACTAGAGGCTATTACCAATGGTTTGGCGGTTCACCTTTGACCTCCGTCATATCAGCAAGAGATTAAGAGTATTTTGACTATAACGAGCCAAATAAATGTTACTTGATTACCAGACAATAGGCGCGTTTGTACCACCACCTGGGGAGCCGGTCTGCGGAAATAGCCGAGTTTGGCATACTGGTCCGCAAGGAATTGGTCGAGGCTGGCCAACGCGCTTTCTAAGAACATTTGCGAGTGTGGAATACAACTTGAAGGGACACGGCTTCAAAGGACGCAGGACGGTTCTGGCCATTGTCAAAAAATGACCAGAATTAAGGGAAACCAACGTTGTCTAATGAGTGGAAACCATTAGAATGTGGAAAAGCTCAGATGACAAGATCATTCGGGAAAGTGAATTACATGTTTCAAAAGCTAGCTTTGCTCTTTAGTGCACTTGTTCTACTCAGTCATGGGGCCTCAGCCCAATCTTCCGGCGCCGACGTCCGATTGGCGGCGGGTCAACAAGTTCAAGTCACGGTGTTTCAGCAGCCGGATCTGTCGGGCCAATATGCGATCGACAGCAACGGCATATTGTCCATGCAGTTGATCGGAGACGTCAAAGCGGCCGGCTTGACCACGCGGCAATTGGAACAACAAATCCGTACAAAGCTTATCCAAGCAGACTACCTTAGAAACCCTCAAGTGACGGTGGATATCGCTAGCTATGGCAGTTTCTTCGTCACCGGAGAAGTCAACAAGGCGGGTGCCTACGAATTCGATACGCGCATGACGATCAGTCAGGCGCTCGCAACAGCTGGCGGGATTTCCTTTCGCGGGCAAAAGAAATATGTTTGCCTAAAACGCGACGGCGGTGATGAAATCGCGGAAACCGACGGCAATTGTAGCGATGACGGCGGAGTAAAGGTAAAAAAGAAGTTCCACGCTACGACCTTCATTCAACCTGGCGACGTTATTACGGTCAAAGAGCGGTATTTTTAACGGAAGGACAACACTCACGGCGTATTTGATTAACGGGTACGAAATCCTATTCTGGGGAAAGTTCTGGAGTTGAGTTGAGTTCTGACGCGGGTCTGGGTTCCGAATGTGAAAGGCGGAACACCTTACCAGCAGGGTAAACAAATGTGCGCGGGAGCCGGTTTCGGTGTCCTGAGTAACGCGCAGTGTAAATATATTACGGGCAGCAATGGTAGGTTGGTCTTGCTGCCCATCGAAATAGGAATCAAAACTCGATGTCGTCAAATGTTTTTCAGCTCCCTGAGCAAGTCAGATCCGCTGCGGACCGAGTTTCAGGCATAGGCACTGAACAAGAACATCTTTCCTTCCTCGAATTCTTCAAGATTCTTGATCGGCGGAAATACATCATCGGTATCATAACGGTCGCGTTGACGACTCTTGCGGCGCTGTTCGTTATGCAGTTGGAAGATGTTTACACATCGACAGCTCTTGTTTTGATCGAAGCCCCGACAAACAACGCCTTCGACGTTGAAGACATAATTTCCGGCACGCCGCCGGATAACGAGATCTTTGAGAGCCAGATGGAGCTCATCAAAACACGGGCGCTGGCGGCGGCCGTTGTGGATGAACTTGGCCTGGACACAGATCCAGAGTTCAATCCGGCGCTCCGACCCACAACGATGACCGGCAACATCACTGGGTTCATCGGTTCGATCACCTCGGCGATCTTCGGAGGCAGTTCCGACGGTGAGGACGATCCTGGGCAGTTTGCTCTCAATCCTTCTGAGAGTAATCTGCGAGAAGAAGATGAACTGCGCCGCCTGAAAGTGGTGAAGAACTTCATGGACAATGTCGACATCGCGCGCAAAGGCGAGTCGCTGGTCATTGAAATTTCCTTCACATCTCAAAACCCCCGCACGTCCACGGATGCGGCAAATGCGATCGCGAATGAGTATATTGTCCAACAACTGGAATCGAAGCTCGACGCGACCCGGCGTATCAACGACTGGCTGAGCCGGCGCATTTCCGAGATGCAAGAACAAGTGCAGGCCGCGGAAAATGCTGTGGAGGCTTTCAAGCGTGAATCCGGGCTTCTCGAAGCCAAGGGCGTTAGTCTGACCAGCCAACAGATTGCCGAACTGAATACACAACTTGTCCTGGCTCGAACTTCTCAGTCGGAAGCAGAGTCACGTTTGCTCCAGGTCAAACGGTTGATGAACTCATCTCAAGGCGTCTGGGCCGTCAGTGAAGTCCTCGACTCGCCGTTGATCCAAGACTTGCGCAAGAGAGAGACCGCGATCCAGCAGCGCGTTGCCGAACTTGCAACTGAGTATGGACGCCGCCACCCAACCATGATGAATGCCCGGGCGGAACTGTCCGACGTCCGCCGCAAGATCCAAGCAGAGGTTGGCAAGATTATCGGCAGTCTTGAGTACGATGTGGATGTTGCACGGGCCCGAACAGCTTCCCTTGATGAAGATCTCGAGCAGCTCAAGAACCGGTCTGCGGATCTCAACACAGCGGAGGTCCAATTGCGGGCGCTGGAGCGTGAATCCAATGCGAGCCGGACGTTGCTGGAGAGTTTCCTGGCAACCTTCAAACAAGTTGGAGCCAAGGCTGACTTTGATATCCAGCAATCTGACGCTCGCATCGTGTCCGAGGCGCCCCTAAAGCTTACGCCCTCCGGGCCCAATAGAAAGCTCATGCTTGCGGTCGCTTTTGCCGCCGCCTTCGTCATTGGCGTTCTCGCAGCTTTGGGTACGGAACACCTAAATCAAGGTTTCAGAAGCAGCGACGAGATCGAAAAAATCTCAGGCGTTTCTGTCCTCTCCTTGATGCCGCAAGTTACGAACGCGAAATTGCGGGCGCGCTCTGTGGCCGATCATGTCCTGTCGGAGCCGCTATCTCCTTTGTCTGAGTCTGTACGGACTCTGAATACAAGTTTAACCTTGTCAAATGTCGATCAACCGCCCCGGGTCATCATGTTCACGTCCGCCCAGCCGGGCGAAGCCAAATCGACCGGCTCGCTGTCACTGGCTCGGCTCCAGGCGAGTTCCGGCAAGCGTGTCATTGTCATCGACGCGGACCTGCGCCGTCCCCGCATTCATGTTATGCTTGGGATGAAACGGGCGCCAGGCCTCGTCGAAGTTGTGGCCGGCAAGTGTTCACTTAATCAAGCGATCAAAACCGATAAGGGGTCGGGGCTTCATGTTCTGTCCGCCGGGGCAGAAGTTACCAACGCGCCCGACTTGCTCTCGTCCAACAATATGAAAGAGCTGCTCAGTCAATTGGCCGAGAGCTACGATATGGTCATTATCGATACCCCGCCCGTCCTTGCCGTGACCGATGCCCGTATCCTAGCGCGGTATGTCGACGGCGTTGTGTTTGCGTTGCGTTGGGCAAAAACCAAGCGCCAAGTGGCGGTTCATGCTCTCAATCAGCTGCAAAAGACGGGCTGCCATATTTCGGGGATCTTGCTTACACGGGTGGATACGACCCAGCACGCCAAATACGATTACGGCGATTCCGGGTATTATGAAGGGAAGATCAAGGCCTATTACCGGGGCTAACGGATCTCTGGCGCCAAGAACCAGTCGGACCAACCAGCTCTAAGGGTATCGGGGATTGCGGCGGAGATCTGCCGTGTGGGGAACTTATGAGACACTTTTACATCATTATTCCGGTCTTCAACCGTATCGCCCTGACCACGAAGTGTCTGGACAGTCTGCGTGCACAAACCGATCAGGACTTTTCGGTCATCGTTGTAGATGATGGCTCCACAGATGGCACTGAGGACATCCTCAAGACCGGCTATCCGGAAGTCATCATTCAAAAGGGAGATGGAAATCTCTGGTGGTCCGGCGGCATCAATAAGGGCATCCGTCATGCCCTTACTCTTGCCGGTGAAGACGACTACATCATCACAGTCAACAACGATACTCTGTACAAGCCAGACTTTATCGCCAATTGCCGACGCGTCACCGAGGAATTGCCGGGGGCGATGATCGGCTCGGTCCTGGCCGATAAGAAAGGCAAGATCTATCACGGCGGAACGGTCATCAATTGGTATACGGCCAAATACCGCAATGTGAACCGCATGAAGCATATCGACGACTTCGCAAGCGGCCATTATGAGCCCGTCTCGGTCTTAGTGGGTCGTGGCATGGTCTCCCCGAAGTGGGTGTTCGAAAAAGTCGGGCTGTACGATGAAAAGCATCTGAAGCAAGGCGGTGCCGACGCAGACCTGCCCCGGCGGGCTTCCCTTCAAGGTGTGCCGCTCTACGTCCACTATGACCTCGTCACGTACGATACGGACGATGATCTGCAGAACATCAATAAGCGAACCAGATATCACTTGTCCGAGATTGGACGCTATTTCTTCGACATCAAATCGAACGCTCACTTGGAGACACGCTATTGGTTTGCGCGCAATACCGCCGCGAACCCGTTTCAGGGTTTCAGTTTCTTGATGTTCGATCTCGCCCGGATCAGCGGGCACTTCTTGACCAATGTGCGGCGCGTGTGAGGGCATCAGCGGCCATGCCACAAAAATTCCCTGAGCTGATGAGAAATAGGCTTTAGGAGCCCGTCAGACCCGCCTTCAAGAACGAATGCTCTTCCCCTTCGAGGACCACGGCCGTCAGTTCGTTGGTGATATACGCGCCCGTATCCACGTTGATGCGATTGGAATGAAATTCGGGCTTGGGTTGAGGCGTATGGCCATGCACGATGACTTTGCCGAAATCCTCCTTGGACCGAAGAAAGTCGCCGCGGATCCAAAGCAAGTCCTCGACGCGCTGTTTGTCCAGCTCGATCCCAGGACGCACGCCGGCGTGAACGAACATGTAATCGCCAAAGGTCTCGCTCAGTTTGAGGCCGTTGATGAAATCCAAATGCTCCTTGGGTAATTTTTCAGCAAACTGATCACGTACACTCTTGAAGTCGTCAGGGTCATCCACTTTCACAGGCGGCGTCACACCGTAACTCAAGAGCGTTTCAAAGCCTCCAAAATTCTTCCAGACGCGTGCGTAGCGGGCATCGGACAAGAAACTGATCAGAGCTTCTTCATGATTGCCTTTTAGAAAAACCGACTCGACGCCTGAAATCGTCTCCTGCATCAGGTGATCGATCACCCCTTTGCTGTCCATCCCCCGGTCAATGTAATCGCCCAAATAGACAACGACATTCCGCTCCGCGCCCTTGACGGACACATCCTCGAAAATGAGGCGCTGCATCTTCTTCAACAGGTCCAAGCGTCCGTGAATATCGCCAATCGCATATATCCGCATGCCATTCGGCGCGGAGTGCGGAATCGACTTGCCAAGTGTGGACCGGAACAGTTTGCCAATCATATTATGAACGTTTGCGGTTCCCGCGCGAGCTCCATACTTCGCGACTTTCAGGCCAATGGTGCGGTGCCGCGCGAACGAAAACCATCACTTTTCGTTCTACCAACGGCGCTTTCTTCAACAACCGTCAGCTTCGGAAACCTTCACCATACTAGATATTAACAAAATACTCTTTACCGAACTTCACCATGCATAGGAGAGCGACACAGCACCGAATTGCTGCTCTTCGCTTTGGGTATCGTATTCTTCGGTGCGCGCCACCCAAGTATAGGAAACCTGAACGGGTCCGCCTTGAATAACCAGGCCAACTTGAAAATCTGCGACAAAGCGCTTCTTATCCACGCTCAGACTGTCGCGGAACGTGTTCCCATCCAGAAAGATGTTCCGGCCTATAACGCGGCCCTCCGAGCCGCCGAACACATACCAAGAAAACTGGCCCGTAGGGCGAAACATGCCACTGCCCGCAAGGGCCGGACGGACGCGCGGCGGCCCGAAATCCCTTTGCAAGTCCTCGCCTATTCTCAAAGTTACACCGCCTTTGCCCTGGGTCAACACATTGCCGAGATTGACGCCAACGCTTGGCGTGATGTCCGCCTCGACCGGTCCCACCGAAAAGGGCCGCGCTCGCCATTTTCGTTCGAAACCGGCCGTTAGGCCGAATTCATTCTCAAGTTGATTGTCCCACCCCAATGGGTCCTCGCCATCGATCAGTTGGTGAAACTCCCTTTGCACGCTCTCGCCCTGCGCGATCGGTCCCACGACGCCCAGATCGAGCGAGAATGTATCGAGTACACTCTTGCGTTCTGCAAAATACGTAAGGTTTGTGTACAACCAACCTGCGTAGGGATGTTGGTCAGGAAGCGGGAGAGGTGTGCTAATATCTTCCGGCGTAAAGATGCTTTGGCCGAAAGAGAGTTTGAAATAGGTCACATCCCCGCCGAATTGTCCGGCCGTCTTCTGACCCAACTTATCGAAGAAGCCCGAAAGATCAGACTGCGGAAATAAATAAGAAAGCTGGAAGCCGTTTGTATAGTTGCGGTCCGTTCCGGCAATGACATCGTTCTCGATGACAAGAGAAACGCTCCGATCTTTCTCGTTTGCCAAAACAGCGCCGTCCGCCATCATGATGGTCGCAGCGATAAGGACGCAAAGAAATTGCAATGACCGACTTAACATTCGCATTCCAACCCACACCAGCGGAACTGTTATAGCACATCGCGGCCAAAACGGAATGGCGGAGTCCGTGTTCCGGACAATCTATCTGGGAATTGAGAGTTCATGCGCACTGTTGTGAAGGCGGACCGCGCCCGCCTGCTTGGTCGGTGTCGAAAGTCGCTTCGATTTGACGCGCGGCACGTCTCTGATCGTTTTCTGGTCTGATCGTTTTCTGGGAGAGCTTTCAGTCGTGTTCTTCGACCCGCGGTGTGAACTTTGCCTTCTCAGGAAGCAGAAACCTCATAAAGGACACTTCCGCCTCGGTTGAGCGTTTTGTATAGGTGCGGTCTTCTGCGACAAAGTAGGTGAGCGCTGTCTCTTCCATATCTGCGCTCGTTTTCACCACCTTGAGGAATTGGCTTGCTTCAGGGTGGGTCAATTGAAACTGCTCAAAGTAAGCTGTTAGCCGCGCAAATTTGGTGTCCAGGTCAATCATATCGAATTGGGGACCGACCTTGTCGGTCAGGTCGACCGCCGGCGAGCCGCCATACACGTGATTAGGTTCCATGTCGCGCGTGATAACGGATCCAACAAAGGCCATGGATTTGTCGTGGGCCGTGATCGGCGAGACTATACAGTGGCCAACGAACCAGACGTCATTGCCAATAGTAAGGGGGGCGGCGGAATTGAACCGGCACCCTTCTAATGTGTCTCCATACTTGATGTGGCTCCAGAGCTGGCTGTGCGCACCGATCCCGCAATTGTCGCCAATCGTTGCGCCGCCCACGCTGTCCAAGACACAAAATTGTCCCACCCATGCGTTATGGCCCAAACGAAACGGCTTGTACCCATGAATGTTCGTGTCGTGATGGACCTTTCCATATTCGCCAATCTCTACATCATCACAGATGATCTGGACATTCTTGCCGATATAGGTCTGGTCACCGATGATCACCCGGCCGGCCGGACCATCGGGCCCGCGTATGACCACGTTCTCATCGATCACGACGCCGTCACCCAGTACCAGATTCTGGCAATCAATTAAGTCTGTGCGTACAGTCGCCAATTGTTACCTCACACGAGACAGCTGAGATCGTTAAGCCTGCTTCAACCTTGGGGCCTCGATGGCAGCGGCGTCCACCTTGAACTTCTCTACAAACTCACTGAACGTTTGACGTTCTGCGGAAAAGAAACACTCGATCCCGTGGCAGACTAAATCGATCTCAGCTTCTGACAAGCCACAGAAAAAGGGCAAGCGAACAATCCGCTCACTGATGTCTAATGATACCGGTAAGTCTCCCGCCTTATACCCTAAGCTCTCTCCGACTTTCGATGTATGCAGCGGCACGTAGTGAAAGACCGCATGAATTCCGAAATCTCGAAAGTAAGCGAGAAGCTGCTGCTGGGTTTCGTGGGAGTCGAGAAGAATATAGCACATGTGGACGCTATGGTTTTGCCGGCTCAATGGGAATTCGATGTACCCCATTGCTTCCAATCGCTGCAGTCGGGGCGCGTACCGCTCAAACACTTCGGCGCGTTCTTTGCGGATGGCTTCAGCTTCTTCGAACTGGCCATAGAGAAAGCCCGCCAATATATCGGATAGAACATAGGAAGATCCGGCGGACACCCAACTGTACTTGTCGACTTCGCCGCGCAAAAAGCGTGATCGGTCGGTGCCTTTCTCTCTGATGATCTCGGCCGCCGCCACATATTGGGGGTCGTTGACGAACAGCGCCCCGCCCTCCCCGCAGGTGAGATTTTTCGTTTCGTGAAAGCTGAACGTGGAAAAAGCTCCCTTAAGGCCTAATCCGGTGTGCACGCTCGCGGTCACATCGCAGTGGGCTGCATCTTCAATGAGCGTAATTCCGTTGTTTTCGCAGAGCCTTTGGAGGGCCTGCGAATCCCCTTCAACACCTGCATAGTGCACTGGCACGATGGCTTTCGTCCGTGGTGAGATGAGCTCCGCAGCCTTCTCCACATCCAGTGTCAAATCGCTGGCGCGGATATCGCAAAGAATAGGCGTGGCGCCGAATTTGTAGAACGCGTTCGCCGTACTCACAAATGTGTAGGACGGGATGATCACTTCATCCCCTGGTCCGAGCCCCAAGGCGAGAGCGGTAATTTCTAGGGCCGACGTGCATGAGTTGGTGAGGAGCACACGGGTTTCACCCAAGTTTTCCTCGAGAAGATGCTCACATTTTTTCGTGAACGAGCCGACGCCCGCAAGATGCCCCCGCGTGAGCGCCTCCTGGATATGGCGCATTTCTTTGCCCGAAAGTCTGGGCCGATTAAACGGGATGAGACTAGTCATCAGTCTGGCCCATATTTTGGCGGATGGTTTCCTCCATCCTTTGGATGAGCCCTTTGCTGGACAGGACTTGGCCGCAGTTCTCATGTTGGAGCGCGGCTTGCTTTTTACGGGCCTCCGACGATTGAACGAGGGTCAAGATTTGGCGTTTAAACTCGTCATCTGAAGGTTCGCATGCGAACGAACGATCGTCCGAGATATGAGAGTATGGCGCGAAATTGGTGCCTTTGTTAAACGGCTTGTTGGTGTCGTGGTGAAACAAAGCGCAGGGAATTCCGGTTTCGAATGCCTCGAGTAAACTGTAGCCGCCTCCAATAGGAAATGTATCCACATAGAGATCGGCTTGACTTAGAAACCAAGTAAAGTTTGGTGAGCGCGGAAACGCATTAACGCGATTGTGAAATCGCGGGCTGATATTGTTCATGATGAACGCCGGCTCGGGACCTAAGAAGACCCAATTTACGTCTGCGTCTTCCAAGACAGAGTTGTAAATCTTCCAGATCCATTCGTTCTGAAATTTGTCGGTCGATCCGGACGAAAACAAGGTTAGTGAGCGCTCATCTTTAAATTTGATTTCTGGGACTTTTTGTTCGCTTGCGGTGTTTGTTTTGCCGAGAGATTGTTTTCGTGTGAATCCAAGCGGCGCATAGAGGCTCTCGGTCTGTGCTTCCAAATGAAAATGAGGATGCGTGGAAAAGACGGTGTCGATATATTTGTGTGCATACCAGTGGGGATTGCCTAAATCTACGGCCAGAACTTGATGTGCAGGCCTCATAAAGGCGATCGCTGAATCTGAAAAAATCGACAGCATTGCAATGAGCGCTTCAAGCTCAAGAGCCTCAAGTTTGCCAGTGAAGGCGCGAACCCGTTGCCATTCCGTTTGATACTCGGCGTCATTGTAGACGATCCGTGTACTCTCTAAGAGGTCTTCCATGATTGTATTGAGACGCGGGTTTGCTTTCTCGATCTGCTCCCTCGTGAACGGGACAAGCACATAGGCCTCAAACTGATCGCTGTGCTGACAGGCGAGCTCAGCGGCGACGGGAGGGATTGTGCTGTTCTGATCAAGGGCCAGCGGCACCATATAGCCGATCTTGATTTTGTCGGCTGCACCGGAGGGAACCCTCGCTTGTTTCTCCCTCGGGAGATAGAGATTGAGATAGTCGTCAACAAAAAGATCCCGGGGAGATTGGCCGCTCTTTAGGCAGGTCGAGTGGAAGGTGTCGAGCCCCATGATTGCCGCGTCGTAGTTTTGCTGCTTTAAGTTTGCGCAAATGAACGTTCGCAGAAGTTCCAAGGCACCCGCGATGTCCCTTTGTTGGTGGAGTTGATCCGCCAGAGCGATCGTATAGTTTGTGTGGTGAAGATTTAGCGAGTCGAGCCATTTGATGGCGTGCTCAAGGGAGATATCGCTCTTTAGTCGCTCTTCGTACCAACCCAATCGCTTTGCCGGGGTCGCCGGCTCATCGAGAGCGAGGGGGGCCTGCGGTTTCAACATGATCTGCCAATTCTTGATTGTGTTCTAACGCCTTGGTTTCACTGACCAAATTAGGACACCCCCGTAAAATTGAAGTTAACCATAAGGCGAAGAAAATCTTGACATGTTCTTTATTTGTTCTAATTTTGTTCCATGAGAAGCCCTGTTGAAAAATTGCGCCAAACGATTGCTGGTTTGACCGGTCCCGTGGAGGAGCTGCGCCCAGATGTCATTTCTACGGGCACCCCGGAGATCGACGCCCATTTGCCGGACGGCGGGCTTTTGACCGGGAAAGTACATGAGCTGCTTCCCGCCAACTATGGCTCCTCAACGGCTGTTTTAGGGTTCTGCCTTGCCCTTCTTCATCAGTTCATACGCGCCAAAAATGGGCCCGTGATCTTTTGTGCCCTTGGGTTTGACCCCAACCGCCGGGGGCATCTTTTTGCCTCTGGGTTGGCCTGCTACGGGATCGACCCGGGCCGGCTTATCCATGTGGACGTGCCGAGCGAGAAGGACATGCTTTGGGTCATGGAGGAAAGCCTCAGCCATGCGCACGCCGCTGCCATCGTCACACTGCTGCCGAGAGAGGAGCAGGTTTACGGGTTTTCCGCAAGCCAGCGCTTGACCCTGCGCGCGGCTCAAACCGGCATGACCGCTTTCTTTATTCGTCAGCATGGAGATCTGCGCAAAACAACAGCTGCACATACCCGCTGGTCTGTCTCCAGCGCGCCCAGCCGGCCCCTTTCCTATCACGGCCGTTCCATGTCTGGGCTCGGACCGGCCCGGTTTGCGCTCGACCTTTTAAAATCAAAAAATGGCCGACCACGGTCATGGGTTGTGGAGTGGGATTATGAAACGCTATCTCTCAATCTGGCTGCCCCGGTGGCCGATCGAGCGCCGCTACCAGGACGACGGGCCGTCGACGGGCCTGCCCCTCGCTCAGGTTTTGGCCGGACAGCACGGCTTGCGGATTACCGCCACCAATCCGGCAGCGGACGAAGCGGGCGTGAGCCACAACCTCTCGTTGGCTGATGCCCGGGCCATTTGCCCCCATCTGATGACCCAAGAAGCCGATCCGGGGGGCGACACGCATGCTTTGCGCAAGCTGGCTCTTTGGTGCGGACGGTATAGTCCGTGGACGACGCTACAAGGACGGGACGGCATCGGCATTGATATTACCGGGTGCGCTCATCTTTTTGGCGGCGAAGACGCTCTTTTGTCGGATCTCAGGCGTTTTCTTGAGACGTTCAACTTAACGGCCCGGTTGTGCATTGCCTCAACCATCGGCGCCGCTTGGGGCCTCGCCCGATATGGCGCCAACTCTCAGGCCATCATTGCGAACAGCCATACCGTAGAAGCGCTTGCTCCCCTTCCTCTTGCGGCCCTGCGGCTAGAAGACGCCAGCGCCCAAAAGTTACGGCAACTCGGCTTTCGAACGATAAGAGACCTGCTCAACCAACCGCGCGCGCCCTTTGTCGCCCGGTTCGGCGTAGACCTCACCCGAAGGCTCGATCAGGCCACGGGGAAAGAGGCGGAAGTGTTCAACCCTCTTCTGCCCTCTCCCCATTATCGCAGCGAACGGCGTTTTGCGGAGCCGGTGAGCCAAGCGGAAAGCATTTGCCAAATTGTAGATGATCTCGCAGCACAGCTGTCCCGCGAGCTTGAGGAAGATGGGAAACTTGCGCGCCGCCTTACCCTTTATCTCTACCGTGTCGATGGAAAAGTCAAAGCTTTGACGATCCGGATGCGCCAAAGCCGCACCGTCCAGATTGTCCGCTTGTTTCAAGAGCGCCTCGATCAGCTCCAAGAAGACTTGGATGTGGGTTTCGGGTTTGATGTCCTCGCTTTGCACGCTTTTGATGTCGAAGAGGCCCATGCTCAACAACCCTGCCTGCCCAAAAGTCATCACACAAACTCAGGCGGCGCGGATATGGACCATCTCTTTGACCGTTTTGGCAATCGATTTGGGTTCGATAAAGTCACGCGCTTTTGCCCTCATGAGAGCTACATTCCGGAAGACAGCGTCAAACACATTCCCGCCCTCGACACACACGAAGACCCCGATTGGCAAGCCTATTTCGAGATGCTTGGGCGCAAGACATATTTGGGCCGGCCTCTTTTGCTGCTCGACCCGCCCGAGCCCATAAAAGCCCTTGCCGAAGTGCCCGACGGCCCGCCCTTGCGCTTTGAATGGCGCAAGGCCTCCCATAAAGTCGTCCGCTCGGACGGGCCGGAACGCTTGTCGCCGGAATGGTGGCTCACTGGGGACAGTCGTCTGACCCGTGACTATTACCGGGTTGAGGATGAAAACGGCTACCGATTTTGGGTCTTCCGGGAAGGACTTTATCCGCACGAGTCCCCCCATTGGCTTATTCACGGGACATTCGCATGACTTCTTATGCCGAACTGGCCGTCACCAGTAATTTCAGTTTTTTACGCGGCGCCTCACACCCACAAGAGTTGGTGAAAAAGGCTGTTTCCCTTGGCCTTAAAGCCATTGCCATTGCCGACCGCAATTCCATGGCGGGGATTGTGCGCGCCCATACAGCAGCCAAAGAATGCGCCGCCCGGGGACAAGAGATCCAGCTCCTCCTTGGCGCCCGGCTCGTGCTCCTTAGCGGCTTTGAAGTCCTGTGCTATCCGGAAAACCGCGCGGCCTATGGCCGTCTGACCAAACTGCTTTCCAAAGGCAACCTGCGCGCGCCAAAGGGCGAGTGCCATTTGCATATGGAAGATTTAGGCGATCTTGGAGCGGATCAAAATCTCATTGCTATGCCGCCGGTGGAGCCCGATGACGATTTTCGCCGCTCTCTCCTAGATGTACACAGACTGTTTCCGGGCGGGGTCTTTCTCGCCGGCCGTTTTACCTATGGCGGCAACCCGCATGGCCGGTTGAGCGAGTTAGCCGATCTTGCCGCGTCTTGCGAAACGCCTCTCGTTGCGACCAATGACGTTCTTTATCACCATCCGGAGCGGCGGCCGTTGCAGGATGTACTCACCTGTATCCGCGAGCATTGCACCATCCACGAGGCCGGCTTTCGTCTTGAAGCCAATGCCGAACGTCATCTTAAGCCGCCGGACGAGATGGCGCGCCTCTTCGCCGGATATGAAGAGGCGGTCGCGCGCACTTGCGCCATCGCCGAGCGCTGCACCTTTTCTCTGGATGAGATTTCTTATCAATATCCTGATGAGCCTTCCGGCAACAGCGCGACGCCCCAAGAAGAGCTTGAACGCCTGACTTGGATTGGAGCCAAAGAGAGGTACCCAGAGGGTTTCGATGAGAAAGTCCGGGCCACGCTTACACATGAACTCAAACTGATCGACCAGCTCGCTTTTGCGCCTTACTTTTTAACTGTCCACGATATTGTGAGTTTCGCTCGGTCCCGGGATATTTTGTGCCAGGGACGGGGATCGGCGGCCAACTCCGCCGTCTGCTATTGTTTAGGTATTACTTCGGTCAATCCGGCGGAGGTGGATTTGCTCTTTGAACGGTTTGTTTCTTCAGAGCGTAAAGAGCCTCCCGACATCGATGTGGATTTCGAACACGAACGCCGCGAAGAGGTGATCCAGTACATTTACGACAAATATACCCGGCGCCGGGCCGGTATCACCGCTACCGTTATCAGCTATCGCACCCGCAGCGCGGTCCGCGAAGTCGGCAAAGCCATGGGTCTTTCCCCCGATACGGTCGGCGCTCTGTCCGGCACGATTTGGGGCAGCGCATCCACCGGTATCGATACGGCCAAAGTCAAAGAAGCCGGTCTCGATCCGTGTGACGATCATTTACAGCAAACCCTTTCCCTTGCCTTCCAGCTTTTGGGGTTTCCCCGTCATCTTTCCCAGCATGTAGGAGGTTTTGTCATTACCCGCGATGACTTGGAAGACGTCGTGCCCATTGCGAACGCCGCTATGGAAGACCGCACCATCGTCGAATGGGACAAGGACGATTTGGACGCCCTCGGTATTCTCAAGATCGACGTTCTCGCTCTTGGCATGCTCACGTGTCTTAAAAAAGCATTCGATCTTCTTGGGCGCCATTATCGCCGGCCCCTTGATCTTGCGTCCATGCCCAGAGAAGACCCAAGGGTCTATCACATGATGCAAAAAGCGGACACGGTCGGCGTTTTTCAGATCGAGAGCCGGGCCCAAATGTCCATGCTTCCCCGTCTCAAACCGGTCAATTTTTATGATCTTGTTATCGAAATCGCTCTTGTGCGCCCCGGCCCCATTCAAGGGGATATGGTGCATCCTTATCTGCGCCGGCGCCAAGGACTGGAGCCGGTCGAATACCGCTCCGAGGCGCTGCGCGGTATTTTGGAGAAAACCTTGGGCGTTCCTCTGTTCCAAGAGCAAGCCATGAATATCGCCATTGTGGGAGCCAGTTTTACGCCGGAAGAATCCAACGGTCTGCGCCGCGCCATGGCCACCTTCCGCCGCAACGGCACGATCGGTCATTATAAAGAGAAGTTTATTCAAGGCATGCTCGCAAACGGCTATGATGAGGCGTTTGCCCAAGGATGCTTCAAGCAGATCGAAGGCTTTAGCGATTACGGGTTCCCGGAGAGCCATTCGGCCAGCTTTGCTTTGCTTGCCTATGCTTCGTCTTGGCTGAAATGTCATTATCCGGAAGTTTTTGCGTGCGCCCTCCTCAACTCTCAACCCATGGGGTTTTATTCAAGCGGCGCGATTGTTCGCGATTTACGCGATCATCAAGGTACCGTCTTGCCCGTCGATATCAATCACAGCAGGTTGGATCACTCTCTGGAGACGTGTGAAAATTGTGGGGCAAAAACAGATGAGGGCGGCAATGGGTTTGCCTTGCGTTTGGGGTTGCGCCAAGTGGACGGCTTGAGCACGGATGCAGGCGAAGGGATCGAAGCGGAACGCGAGAACGGCGCCTTTTCTTCCATTCAAGACTTTTACCGGCGGACAAAACTCAACAAAAATCATATGGAAAAGCTTGCCGAAGCCGATGCTTTCCGCTCGATCGGCATTGACCGGCGAGAGGCGCAATGGGCTATTCGTGGGCTGATCGGTCATGCACAAAAGAATGCCGCCATCGAAGACCTTCCTCTCTTTGAGAAGGCACGTACAATGGAGCGAGACCAGCGCCCGGTGCCCTTTCAACAGGAAGATCCGGTGACCTTGCGGCCTATGGCCCTCGGCCAACATGTTTTTGAAGATTACAGTGCTCTTAAACTCTCACTCAAAGCCCACCCCGTCACGTTTGTCAGGGGCCAGCTCTCCGCCCAAGGCGTGATCACCAACAAGAGATTGGAACAGTATGCCAATGGGCACCGGACCCATGTAGCCGGTCTCATCCTTGTTCGCCAACGTCCCGGCACGGCCAGCGGCGTGATCTTCCTCACTTTGGAAGACGAGACGGGTATAGCTAACATTGTCGTCTGGCCGAAAACTTTTGAGCGGTACCGGAAGACCGTTATGAGTGGCCGCCTTATCTCCGTGAAGGGACACCTCCAACGGGAAGAAGGCGTTATTCATGTGGTCGCCGGTCATATCACAGACCATACGGACTGGTTGCTTGACCGTATGGGAGAAGAGGATGAGTTCACGCCCCACGCCGCGCAAACGACACATCAGGCAACACATCAGACAACACAGTGGCGCCATCCCCGAAACGTGCGTGTACTCCCCAAAGGGCGTAATTTTCATTGATCCACAAACGAAAGCGGACGGCGGACATACATCAAATAATACCTCACCAATGGAACGCTGGTCACCGATCTTACCGCAATAGCGGCCGGTCAAGATCAACCCAAGGCTCGAACCGCTTGTGCGTCTAGTCGTTTTGCCGATGGAAGCAACTGCATAGACAGTCGGCTTCGCGAGCTTTAAACTCAAAGAGACAAGCTATTTGAGAGTTTCGGCGAAATAAATGAACACTCCATACAATGAGTAATATGCAGTCTTTTGGGCAGAAGATATGGACAATGAACGGCGACGATGTTCGCATGTATGGGATACTGCCGTTCACGACACGGATGACCGTCATCCAGCTGGACTCGGGAGGGGTCTGGCTTCACTCTCCCGTATCGCCGACACCGGAACGTCAGCGCGCCGTTGACCAGTTGGGCCCGGTGGAGCATCTCGTTGCTCCCAACAAGATCCATAGCCTCGGCCTCAAGCCATGGAAGGCCTTGTACCCTTCCGCCAAGATCTGGGCCTCGCCGGAATTCACCAAGCGTCATCCAGATATAGCCGTCGACACGGTGCTGACGAACGATGTGAGAGCCCCTTGGATCAGTGAAATCGATCATTGTGTGATTGAAGGACATACCGTTCTCGATGAGGTCGCATTTTTGCACAAAGCGTCAAAGACGCTTATCATCACCGACCTGATCCAGAAGCATGAAATCTCCGGTGAATCGTGCATTTGGCGCGGCGTAAAACACATGGCGGGCGTCTTGGGCGAGAGCGGCGGTGTTCCCTTGGACATTAAGCTCAGCATTCGGAATAAGACGGCATTTCGGCGGAGCATTGACACGATTCTTAAGTGGGATTTCGTGAATCTCATCATCGCGCACGGTCATTGCGTCCAGGGCGGCGCGAAAGAAGATGTCATGCGCGCGTTCAAATGGATCTCGGGCGCTTAATGCCTCGGGGGACGTGGATGGAACCAGCGGCTGCCTGAGACGCGATTCAGTTGGATCAGTCTTCATTTATGATTCAGCTGCGCTCCAGCACCAAGCTGCGAATAGCTGTGTGGCAGCTTTGGGAACTAGGCATGTAGGTGAGACTCTTGCCTACGAAACAATCACGATCCCAGTGTCACCGGTTCCACTTAATTGTGATGTCAGGAAAAAGCATATGTCCGTAAGCGGCTTGAGAGAGAATATTAATGCATCACATCAATGCGGCCGAGAAAAGGAACGCACACGTCCTTGCAGACATTGCGAAAAGTTCATTAACATACCTTAACTTGATTTTGGCGGTGGCCCAACTGTCTACTCCCCCCAACGCGACAGGAGGCATCTATGCGATTTCTCGCCGTTCACCCCGGCCCATTGATGTATACCAAAATCTTCTTGCGGCTGGAGCCGCTGGGACTTGAGATTATTGCGGGTGCCGCTCGATCGTCCGGTCATGAAGTGCGGCTGATCGATCTGCAAGTAGATGACCACAAGTTTCTTTTCCAGACGATTAGGGATTGGCGGCCCGACGTCATCGCCTTTTCCTGCAACTATCTTGCGAACCTGCCGGAGATTGTCGATCTATCCAAGGCGATTAAGCTTGAGACGCCTGATGTTTTCGTCATGGTCGGCGGTCACAGCGCGTCCTTTGTTGCCAAGGAGTTTCTGGAACACAGTGAAGGCGCGATCGACTGTATACTGAAAGGAGAAGGCGAAGCGGTCATCGCACAACTTTTGGAGACGGTGGGTGACGATCGTGCAGCGGTCAGCCACATTCCGGGCGCTGTGACATTGGACGGCGAAGGACCGGCCCCTATTTTTGTCGACAGTCTCGAGAACCACAGACCGGCGCGCGACCTCCTCCGTAAAAGGAATAAGTATTTCATCGGTTTGCTCGACCCGGCGGCGTCCATCGAGTTTTCGCGCGGGTGCCCCTGGGACTGCAACTTTTGCAGCGCCTGGACCTTTTACGGACGCAGCTACCGAATGGTGAGCCCTGAGGCAGCCGTGGACGAGTTGAAAGCCATTAAGCAAAAAGGTATCTTTATTGTCGATGACGTGGCGTTCATCCAGTCCCAGCAAGGCCTCAGAATCGGCGAAGCCATCGCCCGCGCCGGGATCAAAAAGGAATACTATCTCGAAACGCGGGGCGACGTCCTTCTCAGAAACAAAGAGGTCTTCAAACTCTGGCGGGATTTGGGAGTTCAGTACATGTTCCTCGGCCTTGAAGCCATCGACGAAGAGGGACTGAAAAAATTCCGCAAGCGTGTGCCTTTGGGGACAAATTTTGAAGCGCTGGAATTCGCGCGCTCGTTGGGCATGACCGTTGCGATCAATATCATCGCCGATCCCGATTGGGACGAAGCGCGCTTTGAGACCATTCGCCAGTGGGTGATGGAAGTCCCGGAAGTGGTGAACATCTCCGTTGCAACCCCCTACCCAGGCACCGAGCTCTGGCATACGGACAATCGCCGGTTGACGACGCGCGACTATCGACTGTTCGATATTCAGCATGCGGTCTTACCAACCAAACTGCCGCTCGATCGGTTTTACGCCGAGCTCGTCAAAACACAGCAAGTGATGAACAAGAAGCACCTGAGATGGAAGGCGGCTCGGGACTTTTTGCCCGTCCTTGCCAACCGGCTCGCCCATGGCCAGACCAATTTCTTTCAGATGCTTTGGAAATTCAATTCCATATATGACAAGGACTTACTCCTCGCGGACCACAAACGTCCGCTTGCCTACCAAATTCCAGAACAACCTGCGGCCCAAGACAAAATTGATCCCAAGTCGCTCTACGTCCATGGCTCCAGAGGCCGAAAGGGGCGCCAGATCGACGACAGTACGGAAAAATTTGTCGACAACTCGCGCATGGGAACAGCGGCGTGAACACGACACCGCACCGGACCGAAAAAACTCTTTAGGTCTCTTGTGTTAGACGAATTCCAAGCCGAGGGAACCTGCCACACGACCGTCGGCGTCCGACGTGCTGGTAGAGATAGCCTGTAGGCTGTATCTTTCGTTGAACAAAATCTTTAGTTGCATTCTGTTTTGAATTGATATTCCATAGAGTTCGTTCAGTCCATTAAAGAGCTGCACGAAGAGGAGAAAATCGATCTAGAATGTGTGCGAAGACGATTATTGAATCGTCCCGATAATCTACCGTATACGGAGCATAAAAGCACTTGAGCATCGTCGGTCGTGCAGACCGTGATGTCCCATGGGGATGCCGCCCATCAACGAGCACTGTGTCTTTAGGCGCATCTGATTATCGTCCGTAGGCCACTAAACTGATATTC
>JANQPV010000023.1 GCA_028285305.1 Alphaproteobacteria bacterium
TTTCGGGATCCGTTGACCTTTTGGCCGTCGGCGATCATAGCGCCCGTGGTCGGTATCCTTGTCGATCGAATCAACCCAAAATATCTTTTGCTATTTGGCCTGACTTGCCTGTCGATCGGATTGTTCGGGTACAGCCTCTTGCAACAGGGGCACACAGCCCCGTTGATTGTTCTAATCGTCGTTCTAGCTTGCTCGGTGCTCGCCGGATTTGCCTATGTGGCGATTCGCATGTTCCAGCCACGCGTCCCGCGGCTTATTGTGATCTCTGGATTGGTTGTGTTGGCTATGGCGGCAGCCTGGAAAGGCGTGTCGTACGTTGATGGACAAGCGTTACATCAATCCTATGCGATTCACGTATTGTTCTCAGTCGTCATCTCGTGTGCCGGCGGCTCAGTGGTCCTGGTTCTGGTTTCGAGTTGGGCCCATAAACACCGCGGTCTTGCTATCGGTATCGCACTGGTCGGAACAAGTCTTGGGAGCGCGACCCTGCCAATAATGAATGCCGCACTGATCGAATCTCATGGCTGGCAGTTCGCCATGCGTATATGTGCCGCACTCCCCATTTTCGGTGCCGTCATCGTGCTTTTGGTAGTGCGCGGCCTTCCCCAGCAGACGCCACGCGGAACAGTCGATGCGCAAACTCCAGCAGCTGCCGGCTTCACTTTCGCTGAAGCTATACGGACGAGGGCGTTTTGGGCAATCTGCGCGTCCGGATTCCTAACCTATGCCTCAATCTTCGGCGTACTGCAGAACCTTGTACTTCATATGACGAAGAGCCTTGATTTCTCGCTATCGGCCGCCGCGCAGTTTCTACTGTTGTTCAGTGTTATCGCAATGATTGCGAAACTGGTCGGGGGCGCACTGGCGGACCACATCAATCGTCATGCGGTCTTTCTCACTTGTCTTGTGATCATGCTCGTGGGGACGGTTTTGCTTGCATCAATGGAAAGAGGGCTTCTACCGATGGCCGTCGTTGCGATCGCAATTGGCTGGGGTGGCTTGTTCACGCTTTACAACTTGCTTGCAGTCAACAATTTTGGACTACGCGAGATAGGCCGCATCATCGGTTTCATCATTTTTTTCGAAGCGATCGGAACCGGCCTCGGCAGCTGGATGACGGGAAAGCTGTACGATCTCACGGGAAGCTATGAGTTGGCCTTCTCGTCCGTCGCTGTCATGCTGGTCTTAAGTCTCTTGGTAGGGACCCAAACACAGCTTCGATTGTCTCCACCGGTCCCGGGACGCGAGCAGAGTTCGGGCTGAGGATTTCTTTCCTGCTCGATAGCCCAGGTCTGGCCTCTCTGCCGAAAAAAGCTGATCGACTCACGCGGCGAAAAAAACCACCCAGAGGGATTCAAAGATTGACGAAAACCCTGAAGTCTCCCATACGATCGATACATCGATCGTCACAGGCTAGTGGGTTCCCTGGAGAAACTCCTCGAAAACGATGCGCCAATCGGCGAATTGGTCGGGCAGTGTCGCGGTTGCACATTGAGGTGCAATAGACTTGAGATCAGCCATTTGGTCAAAGATCGGGTCCCATTGAGGTGCGCAAAGTAGCGTAGGCACCTTTAGCTGCGGCAGCTTTTCTTCCATAGGATAAACCCACATCGCTTTGTAGGCCTTTTGGTACATATTGCCTGTTTGCAACAGGTCAAACACGCGTTGGTGGATTAGTGCCGGGTCAATCTGTGGCTCGCCCCAGACAATCCCTTCCCGCGTCTGTCTAAACCAAGGCCAAAATAGCGCCTGGTTCTTCATATTGAGCCAAGCCAAGTTTAGATGCGAACCATCAACTCTGGGAGTCATGTCTGGTGTGTAATGGACCAAGATGTCCTCTACGTCAGCTGGGTCGTAGATCGCGGTAGCGGCCTGAATTAGGTGCTTTACGACATCGGGTCGTTGAAAGCTCATTTCCATCCCGACCGGACCCCCAGAGTAGCGTCCGATAACATCTACTTCCGAAATGCCAAGTGACACAAGGGCTTCAAGAACAACTTCGGCATAGTCCGCTGAGCTTACATTCGAGTGATCGATAATCTTGTCTGACTCACCATTGCCCGGCATATCGATGGCGATTACGGGGCGATCACCTATCATGGGGTGCGTAAACGAACGCACAAGCGCGCTTGATCCGGCGGGGTCATGCATGACAAGGAGCGGACGGCCCTTGCCTTCGAAATTCACTAAAGCATGGAGATGGCCTCC